>NZ_JBEZDU010000003.1:0-705859 GCF_040648495.1 Nonomuraea sp. NPDC049129
CCGGTCATCGTCGACTTCTGGGCGGACTGGTGCGGGCCGTGCCGGATGGTCACGCCCGCACTCGAACAGATCTCCCAGGACCTGGCCGGCCGCGTCAAACTCGTCAAAGTCGACGTGGACCGGTCGCCCCGCCTGTCCGAGCGCTTCACGATCAAGCACATTCCGATGCTCATGATGATGGTCCGCGGCGAGGTCGTCGCCCAGCGGGCGGGGGCCTCGCCCGCCCACGAGCTGCGCCGATGGGTCGAGGACGCGGTCAGGACGCGCACATGACGCCGGTCCCCGAGACGCCGGATCTATACGGCGCCTTCCCCCGGCTGAGCGAGGCGCAGCTCGCCGAGCTCTCGCCCCACGGCGAGCGCCGGGCCGTCTCGCTCGGCGACGTCCTGTTCAGGGAGGGGGAGCCCACCACGGAGTTCATCGTCGTGCTGAGCGGCAAGGTGGCCATGGTCGAGGGGCACGGCTCCGGCCCGGACGAGAAGACGATCGCCGTCCAAGGCCCGGGCCGCTTCCTCGGCGAGCTCAGCCTGCTCACCGGCCAGGCGGCATTCCTGACCGCCGTCGTCCAGGAGCCAGGCGAGGTGCTGGCCGTCCCGGCCGAGGAGGTGCGCGCGCTCGTGGCGCACGACCAGGCGCTCGGCGACCTCATCCTGCGGGCCTACCTGACCCGGCGGTCCCTGCTGATCGGGCTGGGCACCGGCTTCCGCATCATCGGCTCCCGCTATTCGGCGGACTGCAAGCGGCTGCGCGAGTTCGCCGCCCGCAACAGGGTGCCGCACCGGTGGATCGACCTGGAGGAAGACGAGGAGGCGAACGCGCTGCTGCGCGAGCTACGCATCCCGGCCGCGGACACCCCAGTGGTGATCTGGCGCGGCGACAAGGTCCTGCGCAGCCCGACCGTCGCCGAGCTGGCGAAGGCGATCGGCCTGCCCGCCCCGGTGCCCGGCGACGGCGTCTGCGACCTGGTCATCGTGGGCGCCGGCCCGGCCGGTCTGGCCGCCGCCGTGTACGGGGCCTCGGAAGGGCTGACGACCGTCGTACTCGACGCCGTGGCCACGGGCGGGCAGGCCAGCACCTCCTCCCGCATCGAGAACTACCTCGGCTTCCCCTCCGGCATCTCGGGCGCCGAGCTCGCCGAGCGCGCCGTCATCCAGGCGCGGAAGTTCGGCGCGGCGCTGACCGTCCCGGCCGAGGCGACCGGCCTGCAGCCGGACGACTGCTTCTACAGCGTCCTCGTCGAGGACGGCAACACCATCAAGGGCCACGCCGTGATCATCGCCACCGGCGCCCGCTACCGGAAGCTCGACGTCCCCGAGCTGGAGAAGTACGAGGGATCCGGCGTCTACTACGCGGCGACGCCCTTCGAGCTGCGCATGTGCAGCGACTCGCCGGTGGTCATCGTCGGAGGCGGCAACTCCGCCGGTCAGGCGGCACTCTACCTGGCCAGGAACGCCTCGTCGGTGCGGGTGCTCGTACGCGGCGACGACGTGCGCGCCAGCATGTCCCACTACCTCGCCGACGAGCTCGACCGCACGCCCGGCATCGAGATCATGCTCAACACCGAGGTACGCCAGCTCATCGGCGACGGCACGCTGACCGGCGTCCGCGTCCACAACCGGCGCACGGGGAAGTCCCTGGAGATCGCCACCAGGGCGATGTTCGTCTTCATCGGCGCCGACCCACACACCAAGTGGCTGGAGGGCGCCGTGCCGCTCGACGACCGCGGCTTCGTCATCACGGGACAGCGCACCACCTGGAACGCACTGCTTCCCCTGGAGACCGACCACCTGGGCGTCTTCGCCGTGGGCGACGTCCGCAGCGGATCGGTCAAGCGGGTCGCCTCCGCGGTAGGGGAGGGCGCCATGGCCGTACGCCTGGTGTACGAACGGTTCACCACCACAGAAAATCGACAGAGGAGACGGTGATCCACATGCCGGTCATGGCACACTCCAGGTTCGAGCGCTTCTTCCGCGCCGCCGCAGGACTCAACGTGGACAAGAACGACCTCAAGCGCTTCAACGACTTCGTCAATAGCAAGCTGTACGACATGCTCGTCGTCGCCGAAGCCGCGGCCAAGGAGAACAGGCGCGACATCATCCAGCCATGGGACCTGCCCATCACCAAGGGCCTGCAGGAGAACATGCACGGCTTCCGCGACCTCGACGAGGAGCTGGAGCTGACGCCGATTTTGGAGCAGCTCACCGCGCTGCCGCCGCTCGACCTGTCGCTCAGCGTGGACGCCGAGGCCCGGCTGCCGGCCGTGGCGGGCGGGCTGTCCATGGCGCTCGCCCAGGCGTTCAAGATCGTCGAACCCGATCTCAAGAACCCCTCCAGCGAGCACTGGGAGCGCATGACCCGGCTGTTCGGCCTGCTCCTGTGAGCGTGACGCGGCAGGGCGAGCGACCACCGGGGACCCTACCGATCTTCAGCAGCCGGCGATGGTCGAGGGCGGCGTGGCCGTGCGCGACGGCGAGGCCCTTGCTACTCGACCAGGAACTGCTGTACACCTGATGGCGATCGGTTCAGCCCGACGGCGGGCGGGGGGATCGCGGGGCAGCGGCTTCCCGCGGCGGTGGGCACGGTCAGCGAGATCAGGTAGCGGTCCATCGCGCCTGTGACGCAGTCGCTACGGCCATAGACGCCGTGCCCCCAGCCCTCGTAGGTGAGCAGCGCCGCCTCGCGCCCTATCTGGCCCGCCACACCGGCCGCCCACAGGTAGCTGGTGGCGGGATCGTAGAGCGCGTTGGCCACCAGGATGGGCGGTGTGCCGTCAACGTTCAAGCGGTGTTGAGGGTTAGGGATCGGCGTGGGCCAGTCCAGGCATGCGGCGATCGCGTACAACGCGGCGGGGTTGTAACGCATGTCCGGCGCAAGGGCGCGCTGGCGATCCAGGCGCGCGGCGTACTCGCGGTAGTCACGGACGGGAAAGGAGAAGTCCTGGCAGAAGACCGCCCGCGGGAACGGCGACAGCTCCTCGGCCTGGCTTGCCTCGCCCGACGGCGTCTTCGCCGCAGCCGCGGTGTCCGTGGCCAGCAGGGACTCGGCCAGTTCCGTCCAGTACGGCCCGTAGAAGGCGCCGAAGGCCTGGTCGATCAAATCCCAGCTGGTGAGTGGAATATCCGGCTGTCCTGGCTGGTGTAGTTCGCCGCGGTCGGCGCGGGCCAGGAGTTTCGCCCAGAAGGCGCGCACGTCCTTGCCGTGCAGCGGGCACGTCGCGTTCTTGGCGCACCAGTCGGCGAACTCGTCGAAGGCGCTCTCCGCGTTGATGGCGGCGGTGTCGAGGTAGGCGCCGGTGCCCAGGCTGTGGTCGAAGTTGCTGTCGAGGACCAGTGCCCGCACTCTGCCGGGATATCGCTCGGCGTACTGCTGGCCGATCAGCGTTCCGTACGAGACCCCGTAGAACGTCACCCGCTCCTCATCCAGCGCGGCGCGGATGGCCTCCAGATCACGCACCACGCTCACCGTGCTGACATGGTCGAACAGCGGCCCGGTCCTGGCCTCGCAGTCCTCGCGGAGCCGCTTGTTGTAGGCGATGCGGGCCTCGAAGTCGGCCTGGCTCCTCATGAGAGTGTCCGGCATCGCGCGCAGCAGGGCGCTGGAGCACACGACGGGATGGCTGCGTCCCACCCCGCGCGGGTCGAAACCGACGATGTCAAAGCTTTTCGTGAGCTCGGCGCTCAGGAAACGATCCGAGAAGAGGGCGAAATCCACGCCCGAGACGCCCGGGCCACCGGGGTTGACCACCAGCGAGCCGATCCGCTTCGTGGCGTCGGTGGCCTTGCGCCTGGCCAATGCCAGGTCAATGGTGCCGCTCCCGGGCGTGGCCCAGTCGATGGGCACGGTCAGGGTGCCGCACTCGGCGGTGGCGTCCTGATCGCACGGCTGCCAATCGATCCCCGATGTCCGCGCGGCGGCCGGCGCGGTGGGCATCAGGAGGACCGCGAGCAAGGTCAGTGCGAGAGCCGGCAGGAGTGATCTTCGCATAGCGTCCCGTCGTCGAAGGGTTTCTGACCGACGACTGTGATCGATTCGCCATAACCAGGGCGTAACCACCTGGCTTCTATCGGCGAATCCGTACGCTGACCTGCGCGTTAGAGGCTAAAGCGCCGCACAGGACACGACCGTTGCAAGCTGGCGATCAACCGTAGAGGTCGTCAAGTGTGATCAGGCGCACGTCGCTCCCTGGTTCGGCGCCGAGGTCCCGGGTGAACCCGGCGCCCGAATAACACGTGAGCACCGTGTCGCGGGTGTCGTACCCCTTTGCCGTGAGCAGATCGCGCGCGCGCCGGAGCCGGGCCACATGCTCGGCTCCCATGACCATGTCCCACTTGACCTCGCCCAGTGAGAGAACCCGTCGCGGGCGTCCGTGATCCGCGGGCGCCAGAACAGCGACATCGACCTGGATCTGCGTGCGATTGGCGGGATCGGGTACGACTCCACTCCCCACCTCACCGGCCGCGGTATCGGCATGCAGGGCGTACTCGCGGCAGAGCATCTCGACATGGGGGCCGACGACCTGCGACAGGAAGCGTGCCCTGCTGCCCCGCCACACCGTCGCCGCGTCCCCGCGCTCCAACCGCGCCCACTCCCTGACCATGATCGCCTGATAGAACGTGATGAGCGGTTCGGCCACCCGGTAGTAGCTGCGGTTCGGCCGGAAGAGATCGCGCTCTTTGACCAGGAGATGGCTGTCTTCCAGGACGCGGAGCGGATGCGCGATCTCGTTGGACTTCCGCCCCACGTAGCCGGCGATTCCCCCTGACGTCGTGTTGCCGTCGGCGACGGCGGCAAGGACGGAGTGGTAGAGCGACGGGTCGCGGATCTCCGTCTCTTCCGCCAACAGGTAGCGGGCCTCCCTGAACAACGGGACCTCGGCGTTCAACACGGATCTGATCACCCAGTCGTCGAAATCCGCCGGCCCAGCCGGGACATCACCACGGACGAACTCCTTCCGGTAGGCCGGTGTCCCACCCACCACCGCGTGTACCTGGGCCGCCAGACGCGGGTCGCTGATCCCCCAAAAGCGGGCGGCCTGGCGGTAGTCGAAGGGCCTGATGACCATTTCCAGTCCCGCGCGTCCGCGTAGCGGAGCCGTACCGGACAACAAACCGCCCATCACCGACATCGCTGAACCGCAGAGCAGCACCCTGGCCGTGCTGGCGGCTCCGGAGCCGCCAGGACCCAACTCCCGCTGGATGATCGAGGGAAGCTCTGGGGATGCCTTGACAAGATACGGAAACTCATCAAAAACGACAGGCACCGCCCGATCGCGCACGACCCCGAAGAGGTAGGGGATGGCGTCGATCCAATCGCGGAAGGCCGGAACAGGCGCGCCGGTGAATCTGATCAGTTCGTCCGCGAAGAGGCGCAACGCCACCGCCTCCGTCACCTCGAGCGCGGGGAAGTAGATGCCGCCCATGCTGCTCGCCAAGGCCTGCAGGAGATAACTCTTCCCTTGGCGGCGGCGGCCGCTCACCACACCGAGCCGAGCTCCCGGGCCCGCTTCCGAAGCGAACGAGACCAGGCCCGCCCACTCTCGCTCACGGCCGAACACATGCTGAGGCTTCCGCATGAGTCGAAGTATAGTTGACCGAACTATAGTTGACTCAACCGTACTTCACAAAAGCTACAGCGACAGGCGCGACTGGGGGTGACTGAGCGAGAGCATGATGGGCGCGCTTTCATGCTCGGGAAGATAGGTTGGTCGGTATGACCGCTCAGCCTGTGGAGCCCGTTGCGCGTCGTGATCCAGGTGAGGATCCGGCCGCGATCTTCGAGGCGCTTCCGCCGTCGCACCGTGCCCTGTTCCGGGCGGAGTACGACGAGGCTTTGGAGGCCGCGCACGACTTGGCCCGCTTCAAGCAGGTGCAGACGCTGTTGCGTCAGTGGCGCCTGCGTGCGATCGCCTACGCCCGTCCGGGCTACGAGGAAGCCGTCCAGGACGCTCTCCAGAACCGTACAGAGATGTTCACGCGCTACACCCCGCCGGAGTGGGAAGGCCGGGTGTGAGCTACAAGTTCGACGGTTTCCACGGACGCGCCCTCTACGAGCTGAACGGTCTTCCCGAGGAGGTCCGTGACGGCCCGCTGCTGGAGCGTCTTCTTGAACTCCTCCGCGATCCGTGGGACGCGGTCGCGGAGCGTCCTGGTCAGTCCGCGGTGAGGCACGCCTTCTTCGGAGATAACGGCCAAGGCATGATGACGTTCATCCTCGATGAGGAGACCCGGGCCTTGCGCATCATCGACCTCCTCTGGGCCGGCTGACCTCGCTGGAGCCGAAGTTGATCTGTTCGCTTTGGATGCTCGTGGACGTCCTTGATCCTGCTCGTCATCAAGGGCTCATCAGCGCCATGTCGGTTCCTTGAGAGTCTCTCTATATCGGTTATAGCTATTAGCTTCTTTCGCCGACGCGCTCGGTCGCGCGGGCAGGCCGTACGAGCTGCATGTCTTTCCCGAGGGCAAGCACAGGCTCGGGCTCGCCCAGAGCGACCTGGCCGCGTCCACCTGGCCAAGCCTCTGCGCCACCTGGCTCGCCGACCAGGGCTTCGGACCGCGCCCCTAACGTCGTACGGGACACGACCGTTCCGAGCTGGCTTAGCTCAATCGACGTGGGAATGCCTCTGCTCCAGGTAGTCGTTGAGCTGCCGCCACTGAGTCGGATGAATGTCCAGCATGCGCAACTCGCCCGGCTCGACCCACCGCACGTCGCTCGCCTCATCATTGGCCTCGGGCCGGCCGCCGACCGGACGGGCGATCAGCATGACCTCGTACTCCTGGCGGACCTCCCCATCCGTGTAGGCCACGATGTGGCCGGGGTCGGAGTAGATTCCGAGGATGCCGACCGGCTCGACACGAACGCCGGTCTCCTCCTCGGTCTCCCGCACGGCGCACTGCGAGGGCGTCTCGCCGATCTCCATCTTGCCCATCGGCAACGCCCACTGACCGGTGTCCCGCCGGCACTGCATGAGGATGCGGCCCGCGTCGTCCACAGTGACCGTCCCGCAGGCCGGCACCAGGCTGTTCGCCTTCGGGGCGTTCGGGTCGTTCCAGTACTCGACTCGTCCCATGTGGGATGCCTTTCAGATCTCCGCGCCGGACCACGGAACGGCTCCGGCCCAGACTCGCTCGAACGATGACATGTAGTGGTCGGCTATCGTCCCGCCGTCGAGGCGGCGGAAGTGAAAGGTCGGGTTTGCCGACGCCGGTTCGCCGTACGCGTGCGGGTTGACCAGGATGTCATCGTCGTAGCGGAACAGCGAGGCATACAGTGTCGTGGAGTGAAGCCGTATCTCGCAGCCATCCAGGTCGGGCAGCGCCCGGTAGTACGTCAGGGATGAGCGGATCTTGGCGGCCAGCGTTCCGCCGAGTCCTTCCTCGCGATCTCGCGTCTCCACAGACTGTGCGCTGGGGTCGCCGAAGCACAACCTGACGGCAACACCACACCGCGCGATCTCAATCAGCAATCGGGCGATCTTGGGTTGTGTCTGAGCGTAGAACGTCCCTGAGAAGACCAGGACGTCCACCCGCTCCTGAGCGTCGGTGAGGAGCCGTAGCCACAGCTCACGAGGCACGCTGGCGCGGTCGGGGAAGACCTCTACGAGTTCCGACCGGTTCGCCCTGCCCCGGCGCGCCTCGCTGCTTTCCAGCACGTCAGGCCACAGGTACGTCTCGTCAGCGGTCAGCAGTTTCGCCGCCGCCCACCTGTGCCGACGGTGTGGAACCCGGCCTGTGTTGATCCAGCGTTCGACCGTCTTGGGTTCGACGCCACACGTCTCGGCCAGGCCCTCCAGGGCCACCCCGTGGCGAAGCATTGCTGTGCGTAGCCGCTCGTTCACGCATTCCATTGGACGCGAACGTCCGGGACGTTTCAAGGCCGTCTTGGGACGTTTCTCGGTGGCTCAACACGTCCCGACAACGGGCTGCGGCGAAGTTCAAAGGTCCCGTCGGCCTGGCTTCACTTGGCGTACTGGCACCGAAGTCACTGGAGGTAGGTGGATGTACCCACAGCACGCGCGGCCCGGCCCTGAGGTCATTACGTCGCTGGACGCGGCTGAGCAGTTGCAGCGGGAGTTAATCCACCTGAACGTCCCTGGCGACGTACACGACGGCTACGGGATCGCGCTCGTCTCCGTGTGGGTCGGGCTCGTCGTCTGGTGTCACCATGACGGGTTCTGGTGGCGTACGGGCTGGGAGCCGAACCGGAAGCGCGCCTTGCAGCAAGTGCTCAGCAGGTTCCCCGGATGGCAGATCATCGGCATGGCCGACGGCTGGGTCGCGATCCGCGAAAACCTCGTGCCCAGAGACAGCGGGCTGTCGAATGTCCGTTGCGGGGCGACCTTGGAGGAACTGACCGGAAACCTTCAGGCCGAGAGCAGGCTCCAGAGTCGCGTCAAGCTGCAGTAAGCCGGTGATTCGATGGCAACCCGACCTCCGGAGCGCAAGGCCTGGCTATGGGGGCACAGTCCTCACGGAAGGCGGCGGTGGCGGAATGAGCTTGCTCCTCATGAATCCCGGGAGCTGATCGACAAGGCGTCTGCCCCCTGTAGTGGAGTGACCTCTCAGATGGTGCGGATTCTGGGGCGCGAGGGGAGCCGACGGGTAACGTGGGGGGATGAGCGCGCAGCCTGTCCATGATCCTCGGTACGACCCGGAAGCGATTCTTCGGGCGCTGCCGGAGAAGTGGCGTCCGGTGTTCCTGGCCCAGTATCACGAGGCGTGGGAGGCAGCTCGTGAGCCGGGTGAATACCATCGCCTGCCCGAGGTCCTCAACCTGTGGTGGCTGAACTCGATCGCCTTCTCCGATCCCACCTACGATCAGCGTGCTGAGGAGGCGGCCCGGGGCGCAGGCGAGGTCATGGCGTTTGAGGAGGCGATTCCCGACTGGGAAGAGCGCCTGGCTCGGGCGCGGCGTACGTGAGCTTTCGCCCGGTTCTGTCTTCTTCGGCGGTGGCGAGGATGAAGGACTTCCCCGATGCTGCCCTGACGGCTCTGGTTGAGCGGACGGCCGATCTGCTGGAGGAGCCGTGGGATGCGCAGGTGCTGTATCCCGGACGTACGGATTACCGGCAGGCCACCTTTGGTGATTACGGCCTGCTTCACTTCCACGTCGATGAAAAAGCTGAGCTGATCACCATCTACGAGTTGGTCTGGGCTGGTTGATCAGCTGGATTGCCGGGCGACAAAGTGAGTGACGGCAGCAACCGTGAGATGCCCAGCAGATTCCGGACAGTCGGCTACAAGCTGACAGAAGTCTGGAAGAGGTGGGTACGTGACGAGGCGTCGTAGGCAGTTCTCGCCGGAGTTCAAGGAAGAAGCCATTCGCATGGTGCTGGAGGGTGAGCGGACGGTCGCGTCGATGGCGGCCGTGGTGAGCATGCGCCGACTCAACGAGTTGGAGGAGGCGGGGGCCGATCTGCGTGATTTGGCGCTTGTACTTGCCCGGTCGGTCACGGATACGGGAGAGCGAGTCTCGCTCGATGAGGTAATCGCCGCTTTCGGGCATACTCGCGAGTCGCTGGCCGCCCTCCCGGACGACGAGTGATGTGACAGGTGTCCGACGTCGTCTTCACGTCGCCGGCGGTCGATGATCTCCGGCGCATCGGCCCAGATGCGTGGAGCATTGCCTACTGCTCCGGGCAGTGCCCAGTGAGCGGGCACGGGTCTAGTGGTGGGCCGGGCTCTGGCGTGGCAGGGTGGCCGTCACGATCAGGCCGCCGCCTTCGCGGGGACGGGCCGAGACCTCGCCGCCGTGCGCGAGCGCGATCGAGCGCACGATGGACAACCCCAGCCCCGCGCTCTTGGCCGTGACCACGCGTTCGGGGCCGAGCCGGCGGAAGGGCTTGAACAGCGTCGGGATCTCGTACGGCGGCACGGCGGGCCCGGTGTTGCTGACCTCCACCTCGACGCGCCCGTCATACGCGATGCGGCTGGCGGCCCGCACCCAGCCGGTGCCGTCGTCGATGTTGTGCCGGATCCCGTTCTCGACCAGGTTGTGCACCAGCCGTTCGAGTAGGAGCGCGTCCCCGCTGGTCGGCGCGGGGCCGGCCGCCTCGTGCAGGGTGATCTTCGACTCCGTGGCCTCGGCGGTGGCCTGCGCGATCACGTGGCTCACCACGTCGGCCAGATCCACGGGTGACCGATCGCCGATCTCGTGCTCGGCGCGGGCCAGGAGCAGCAGCCCGGAGATGAGCCGCTCATGCCTGGCGTTGATCTCCAGCAGGCTCTCGCCGAGCTGCTTGACGTCGGCCGAGGCCGTACGGCGGTGCATGGCCAGCTCCACCAGCGCGCGGTTCAGCGTCAGCGGGGTGCGCAGCTCGTGCGAGGCGTTGGCGACGAACCTGCGCTGCCCGTCGAAGGAGTGGTCGAGCCGTTCGACCATGGTGTCGAAGGTGTCGGCCAGCTCCTTCACCTCGTCGGCCGGGCCGTTCAGCGCGATCCGCTCGTGCAGGCCGCGCTCGGCGACCGGCGCGGCCGCGATCCGCCGCGCGGTCTCGGTCACCTGGCGGAGCGGCGTGAGCACCCGTCCGGCGACCAGCCACCCCACACCCGAGGCCGCGCCGCCGACCACGACCAGCGCGATCGCGCCCTGGGTGAGCAGCGAGGTGGTCGCGGCGCCGCGTAGCAGGCTCTGCTGCTGCTTCATCCAGTTCATGGCCTTGTCGCCGTCCAGCGAGCCCGTGTTGGTGTCCAGCGAGCCGGGACCTCCGCCTCTGACGATGATGGATACCGTCTTTTGCTCGAGCTGCTGGTTGAACAGCAAGTACGTGACGCCGAGCAGCGTCAGTCCCGCGACGAAGAACAGCGTGCTGTACACAAGGGTGAGCCTGCTGCGGAGCGTGGGAGTGGTCATGGAATCTGGTACCCCACTCCCGACACGGTCTCCACGACCGGCGGCTCGCCGAGCTTGCGGCGCAGCTTGAGGATGGTCAGGCGGACCGCGCTGGTGAACGGGTCGGCGTGCTCGTCCCACGCCTTCTCCAGCAGGTGTTCGGCGGGCACCACGGCCCCGTCGGCGAGCAGCAGCTCGGCCAGCACGGCGAACTCCTTCTTCGACAGCGGCACGTACCTGCCGTTCCTGAACACCTCCCGGCGAGCGGGATCGAGGGTGATCCCCGCGCGCCGCAGCACCGGCGGCGCGGCCGGACGCGAGCGCCGCCCGAGCGCCAGGACGCGGGCCGCGAGCTCGGGGAACGCGAACGGCTTGGCCAGGTAGTCGTCGGCGCCGAGGGAGAGCCCGGTCACCCGGTCGCCGATCTCGGCGGCGGCGGTGAGCATCAGCACCCGCGCGGTCGACGCGGACTCCACCAGCTCCCGGCAGACGTCGTCACCATGGACGAGCGGCAGATCACGGTCCAGGACGACCACGTCGTAGTCGTTGACCGCGATGCGCTCCAACGCCGCCTCCCCGTCGTGCGCGGTGTCGACCGCGTGCGTCTCCTCGCGCAGCCACTCGGCTATCGCGTCGGCGAGCATGCGCTCGTCCTCGACCACCAGCACCCGCATCGCGCCCTCGTCCCCTTCGGTCATGTACTGGGGCGATCGTGCCGGTTGCGCTGTTTGTTCGGCGTTAGCACCCATGGAAACGCCGGGGAAACGGCGTGCGCTGTTGGCTTCCGTCTCGTACAGCCGATCTGCCAAAGCAGAAAGAGAAGACCATGAGACGACGAGGCATCCTGGCCGCGATCCCGCTCGCACTGACGCTGGCCCTGGCGGGCTGCGGCGCGAACGACCCGGCGGGCTCCGACGTGGCATCGGTGAGCAGCGGCAAACCTGCCGCCGCCCCCAGCGCCTCGGCCAGCGTGGACCGGGCGGGGATGGGGCTCAAGTTCGCCCAGTGCATGCGCGAGAACGGCGTCCCCATGGACGACCCCGAGCCCGGCAAGGGAGTCCTGCTCAAGATGGACAAGAGCATCTCCCCGGAGACGGCGCGGAAGGCGCAGGAGGCCTGCAAGGAGTACGCGCCGAACGGCAGTGGCCCGGGCGGGAAGGTGGACCCCAAGATGGCCGAGCAGATGCGCAAGTTCTCCCAATGCATGCGGGACAACGGCGTCGAGGCCTTCCCCGACCCTGACGGCGGCGCGCTGCGCATGACCGGTGAGGCCGGCGACGACCCGGACTTCAAGGCCGCGCAGGAGAAGTGCTCGAAGGAGTTCCTGCCCCAGATGGGCCAGGGCGGCTCCTGATGTCCACAGCCACCCTCGACGACAAGGCGGCGGCGGGCGGGGATCGCCCGCGCCGCCGCCGCGGGCGCGGCAGGCGGGTCGCGGGCCTGCTCCTCGCGCTCGCCGTCATCGGTACGGCCGGCGCGGCCGTGAACGGCATGGGCCTCCTGGGCGGCGACCGGGCGGCGGGCAAGACGGCCGGCGCCCTGCCGCCCGCCACCACCACGGTGACCAGGCAGACGCTGCTCGACACGCGAGAGGCCGACGGCGACCTCGGTTACGGACCGACCACCACGGCGGTGAGCAGGAAGCCGGGCACGGTCACCTGGCTGCCGGACAGCGGTGACACGGTCGGCAGGGGCAAGTCCCTGTACCGGCTCGACGCCAAGCCGGTGGTGCTGATGTACGGCACCACGCCCGCCTACCGCGACCTGCGGATCGGCACCGAGGGCAAGGACGTCGAGCAGCTCGAACGCAACCTCAAGGCCCTCGGCTACGACGGCTTCACCGTCGACGACGAGTACACCGACTCCACGGCCGACGCGGTCAGAGAATGGCAGGAGGACCGCAACCTCGACGAGACCGGCGTCGTCGAGCTCGGCCGGGTCGTCTTCGCCGCCGGCAAGGTACGCGTGGACAGCCTGGAGGCCCAGGCCGGCCAGCCCACCGCGCCGGGCCAGAAGGTGCTCTCCTACACCGGCACCGACAAGGTGATCACCGTCAAGCTGGAGACGGAGGACCAGCGGGTGGCGAAGAAGGGCGCCAAGGCATCGGTCACGCTGCCCGACGGCAAGACCGTGTCCGGCAAGGTCACCGAGGTCGCCACCGTCATCGAACCGGGCGACGGGCAGGGCGCGGAGCCCGAGACGCGGGTGGAGGCGCTGGTCTCCCTCGGTAAGCAGCGGGCCGCCAAGGGACTCGACCAGGCCGCGGTGGACGTGACCTTCACGGCGTCGAAGCGCAAGAACGTGCTGACCGTGCCGATCGCCGCGCTCGTGGCGCTCCAGGAAGGCGGGTACGGCGTGGAGGTCGTCGAAGGCGGCAAGTCCCGATATGTCGGTGTGAAGACAGGTCTGTTCTCTGGCGGCCGGGTCGAGATCTCCGGCGACGGCCTCACCGAGGGCATGAGCGTCGGGATGCCCCGATGATGGCCTTTTCACCGACCTCATTTCCGATGATCTCCCTGACTGACGTCACCCGCTCCTATCCCGGCGGCGTCACCGCGCTGGACAAGGTGTCCCTGGAGATCGAGCGCGGCGAGCTCGTCGCGATCGTCGGCGCGTCGGGCTCGGGCAAGTCGACGATGCTCAACGTCGTCGGCACCCTCGACCGCCCGTCCTCGGGAACCGTCCGCATCGACGGCTACGACGTGGCGAAACTGTCGGACGGCCGGCTCTCCGCACTGCGGGCCACCCGCATCGGCTTCGTCTTCCAGCACTTCCACCTCGCCGCCAAGGTCCCGGCGATCGACAACGTGGCCGACGGCCTCGTCTACACCGGCATCGGGCGCGCCGAGCGACGGCGGCGGGCCGCGACCGCGCTGGAGCGGGTCGGGCTCGGTCACCGCCTCGATCACGAGCCGCACGAGCTGTCCGGCGGCGAGCGGCAGCGCGTGGCCATCGCCAGGGCCGTGGCGGGTGATCCCCCGCTCCTCCTGGCCGACGAGCCGACCGGCGCCCTGGACTCCGTCTCGGGCGCCGGGGTGATGGACCTGCTGCACGACCTGAACGCGGCCGGCACCACCATCGTGATCATCACGCACGACCGGGAGATCGCCGCGAGCCTGCCCCGGCAGGTACGGATGCGCGACGGCCAGATCGTCGCCGACTCCGCGGCCGAAGAGAGAGTGGCCTGATGGCGGCCGTCGTCGAGCACGCGGGACTGCCGAAGCTCACCCCGGCCAGGATGCGCTCGGGCGATGTGCTGCGGGTCGGCGCCGTCGGCCTGCGGACCCGCCCGCTGCGGGCCTTCCTGTCCGCGCTCGGCATCGCCATCGGCATCGCGGCCATGATCGGCGTGGTCGGCATCTCATCCTCGTCGGGAGCCGAACTCGACCGCACGCTCTCGGCTCTCGGCACCAACCTACTCACCGTCTCCTCCGGGCAGACGCTGATGGGCGAGCCGGCCAAGATGCCGGTCGAGGCGGAGGCGATGATCGAGCGGATCGGGCCGGTCCAGGCCGTCTCGGCGGCCGGGAAGGTCAGCGCGGCCAAGGTCTACCGGTCGGAGGAGGTGCCCAAGGCGCAGACCAACGGCATCAACACCTACGCCGCCCGGCTCGACCTGCCGGCCACGGTGGGCGCGACGCTGCGCAGCGGCACCTGGCTCAACGCGGCCACCCAGCGCTACCCGGCCGCGGTGCTCGGGTCGAGCGCGGCCCAGCGGCTCGGCGTGGGCGCGGCGGGGCCGGACACGCAGGTGGTCGTGGGCGGCAAGCGGTTCACGGTCGTCGGCGTACTCGACCCGGTGCCGCTCGCCGACGAGCTGGACACCGCGGTGCTGGTCGGCTGGCCCGTCGCGGAGGCGGAGCTGGACTTCGACGGGTACCCGACGACCCTCTACACCCGCGCGGAGGAGTCGAAGCTGGAGAACGTACGCTCGGTGCTGGCGGGCACGGCCAATCCAGAGGCGCCCAACGAGGTCGACGTCTCGCGGCCGTCCGACGCGCTGGCCGCCAAGCAGGCGACCAGCCAGGCGTTCACCGGGCTGCTGCTGGGCGTCGGCGCGGTGGCGCTGCTGGTCGGTGGGGTCGGGGTGGCCAACACCATGGTCATCTCGGTGCTCGAACGGCGCTCCGAGATCGGCCTGCGCCGCTCGCTCGGCGCGACGCGCGGGCAGATCCGTACGCAGTTCCTCGCCGAGTCGCTGCTGCTCTCGGCGCTCGGCGGGGCGGGCGGGGTGCTCCTCGGCACCGGCGTCACCATGGGGTACGCGCTGTACCAGGGGTGGCCCGCGGTGATCCCCGCGTGGGCGACGGCCGGCGGGCTCGCGGCCACCCTGGCCATCGGCGCCGTCGCCGGACTGTACCCGGCGATCCGCGCCTCCCGCCTCTCCCCGACCGAGGCACTCGCCACACCCTGACCTGCCCACCCTGACCCGCGCCGCCCTGACCCGCCCAGCACCGCCAACCAGACGGCGGCCCGCTCGGCGCGGTCAACCCGGCGCGGTCAACCCGGCGCGGTCAACCCGGCGGGTCAGCGCTGTGCGGGTCAGCGCTGTGCGGGCAGTCCGGCAGCGAGGGCGGCGAGCATGCGCTTCATCGTCGGCTGGAACGGCAGGCAGCGGGCGGCGATGTCGGGGTCCTGGGCGTAGAGCTCACGCAGGGCGGGCGGCGGGTTCGACATCGGGAAGAGCGTGCCCGCCAGCGCGGCGGCCGCCCCGGCCAGCTCGACCCCCTCACCGGTGGTCAGGCCGGGGTAGGCCAGAGCGACGCGCGCTCCCAGGTCGTCGATCGCGCTGTGCACGGCCCGCTTGAAGGCACGAGCCGCCGGGACCGAGATGTTGTGCTCCAACGTGATCGAGACGTGGCCCAGCAGGTCGCAGAAGAGCGTTCGCTCGGCCAGCGTGTCGGTCAGCGCGGCAACCACGTCGTCCGGACCGGCGGCCGTGGCGAGCCGGGCGGCGACCTCGTCCGCCCAGCCGATCCACTCCTCGACGGTGAGTTCGAGGTAGATCTCCTCCCGGGTCCCGAAATATCGCACCACGTTGGACTTCGCCAGTCCGACCGCCGCCGCGACCCCGCCCAAGCTGACGTTGCGAACCCCTGATTCAGTGGCAAGCCGACGAGCGGCGGCGAGGATCTCCTCGCGCCGCTGCTGCTTGTGCTCCGGGCGCCTGGCCCGGAGAAACGCCGATCGCGTCATGGTTGAGCCAAGCATACGAGCAAGATAAGGAAACGTCGTCCTCTTGTTAAGATTACACCGTCCTGTTAACGTCGCCCTCAACTGACGCGCATCATTCGGAGGGCAATGTGGTCACGCTGCGGATGCGGGTGAACGGCGTAACCCGTTCGCTCGAGCTCGAACCATGGGTCAGCCTGCTCGACGCGCTACGCGAGCACCTCGGCCTGACCGGCACGAAGAAGGGCTGCGACCAGGGCGCCTGCGGCGCCTGCACGGTGCTGGTCGACGGCGAGCGGATCAACTCCTGCCTGGCCCTCGCGGTGCAGTACGAGGACCGCGACATCACCACCATCGAGGGGATCACGCACCCGATCCAGCGGGCGTTCATCGAGCACGACGGCTTCCAGTGCGGTTACTGCACCTCCGGCCAGATCTGCTCGGCGATCGGCATGCTGGCCGAGCACGGGGCGGGGATGCCCAGCGCGGTCACCGAGCCCGGCGCCACCGGGCTGTCGGAGGCCGAGATCAGGGAGCGCATGAGCGGCAACCTGTGCCGCTGCGGCGCGTACAACGGGATCGTCGACGCCATCAAGGAGGTCGCACGATGAAGCCGTTCGCGTACGTCAGCGCGCCCGACGTGGCGACGGCCGTCCGCGCGATCGCGACGGAGCCCAACGCGAAGTTCCTCGGCGGCGGGACGAACCTCGTCGACCTGATGCGCGAGGACATCGAGCGGCCCGACACGGTGGTCGACATTACCCGGCTGCCGCTGACCGAGATCGAGGAGCTGCCCGGCGGCGGCGTGCGCGTCGGGGCGCTGGTGCGCAACAGCCACCTGGCCGCCCACCGGCTGATCAGGACCCGCTATCCGCTGCTGTCGCAGGCGCTGCTCGCGGGCGCGTCGGCGCAGCTGCGCAACATGGCCACGGTGGGCGGCAACCTGCTGCAGCGCACCCGCTGCCCCTACTTCTACGACGGCGCGTCGGCCTGCAACAAGCGCGTGCCCGGCAGCGGCTGCGACGCGATCGGCGGCTTCAACCGCAACCACGCGATCCTCGGCACGAGCGACGACTGCATCGCCACGCACCCCTCGGACATGTGCGTCGCGCTCGCCGCGCTCGACGCCACTGTGGAGGTGGAGAGCGTACGCGGCCTGCGTCGCGTGCCGATGGCCGACTTCCACCGGCTGCCCGGCGGCACGCCGCACCTGGAGACGGCGCTGGAGCCCGACGAGCTGATCACCGCGGTCGAGGTGCCGGCGCTGACGGCGCCCTCCTGCTATCGCAAGGTGCGCGACCGGGCCTCGTACGCGTTCGCCCTGGTGTCGGTCGCCGCGGCGCTGGAGGTCACGGACGGGGTCGTGTCGGAGGTACGGCTGGCGCTCGGCGGCGTGGCGGCCAAGCCGTGGCGGGCCCACCAGGCCGAGGCGGCCCTGCTCGGCGCCCCGGCCACGGAGGAGTCGTTCCGCCGGGCGGCCGAGGCGGAGCTGGAGCCGGCGGTCGGCCGGCCGGACAACACCTTCAAGATCGAGCTGGCCCAACGGACGATCGTGGCGACGCTGCGGCGGCTCAGCGACGGGAGCCTGGCATGACCACCACCACCGAGAAGCAGAGCCCGCCGCGCGAGCGGGCCGTGGGCCGGGGCATCGACCGGGTCGACGGCCCGGAGAAGACGACGGGCAAGGCCCGGTTCGCGGCCGAGTTCCCGTACCCGGACCTCGCCTACGCCGCCCTGGTGCACGCGACGGTCGCCCGCGGCCGGATCACCGGCATCGACGTCAAGGCGGCCGAGGCGGTGACGGGCGTCCTGTCGGTGCTCACCCATCTGAACGCGCCCGTGCTGAAGCCGGCGCCCGCGCGGAGCATGCTCGACCTGAGCACGATGGTCTCCGGCACCTCGGTCAATTACCTCAACACCGACGAGGTGCATTGGGACGGCCAGCCGGTGGCGGTCGTCGTCGCGGAGAGCCTGGAGGCGGCGCGGCACGGCGCGAGCCTGGTCGAGGTGACCTACCAGGAGTTCCCGGCCGTGGTGGACTTCGCCGCGGAGGAGGCGAACGCCAAGCCGCAGCCGAACAGCATCATGGGGCCGGGCAGCGCCAAGAAGGGTGACGCGGAGGCGGCCCTGGCGGTGGCGCCGGTCTCGGTGGACCTGCGCTTCACCACCCCGCCCCACAACCACAACGCGATCGAGCCGCACGCGACCACCGCCGTGTGGGACGGCGACCGGCTGACCGTGCACGAGGGCAGCCAGGCCATCTCCTGGATGCGCAAGCACCTCGCGGTCAGGTTCGGCATCCCCGAGCGGAATGTACGCATGACCTCCCCGTACGTCGGCGGCGGCTTCGGCGGCAAGGGCTCGATCTGGCCGGGCACGATCCTGACCGCGCTGGCCGCCCGGGCGACCGGCAGAGCGGTGCGGATGATGCTGACCAGGGAGGGCGTCTACCGCACGGTCGGCGGGCGCACGCCCTCGACCCAGCGCGTCGCGCTCGGCGCCGGCCAGGACGGCAGGCTGACCGCGCTGATCCACACCAGCGTCACCAGGACCGGAAAGGCGGGCGGCAATTCCGAGTCGGTGACCGAGGCGTCCCATCATCTCTACGACGCCGAGAACATCCTCGTTCAGCAGAAACTCGTCGAGATGGACCTGCTCCCCAACACGTTCATGCGCGCGCCCGGCGTGTCCATCGGCACGTTCGCGCTGGAGGCGGCGATCGACGAGCTGGCCGGCGAGCTCGGCGTCGACCCGATCGAGCTGCGGATGCGCAACGAGCCGGAGCGCAACCCGCTCGACGGCAAGCGCTTCGCGCACCGGAAGCTGCGTGAGGCGTACGCGCTGGGCGCCGAGCGGTTCGGCTGGGCCGAGCGCACGCCGGAGCCCGGCTCGATGCGCGACGGCAGGTGGCTCGTCGGCATGGGGGTGGCCACGGCCTACCACTCGTCGGTGCAGTTCACGGCCAACGTCACCGTGCGGCTCTCGGCCGATGGCACGGTCGTGGTGCGCTGCGGCTTCCACGAGATGGGCATGGGCGGCGCGACAGTGCAGGCGCAGATCGCCGCCGACGAGCTGGGCGTGCCGTTCGAGGCGGTCCGGGTGGAGTACGGCGACTCCGACCTGCCGACCGGGCCCATGGCGGGCGGCTCCGCGCAGACCGCGAGCGTCGCGGCCAGCCTGCTGTCGGCCTGCGAGAAGCTGAAGGGGTCGGTGCTGGCTCTGGCCCGGCGCTCCGGCGACTCGCCGTTGCGCGGACAGCGGCTGGCCGCGGTCGAGGCCAGGGACGGCGGGCTCTACCGGCGCGACCGGCCGGACGCCGGCGAGAGCTACGAGGCCATCCTGTCCAGGGCGGGCCGGCCGTCCGTCGAGGCGGCGATCGGCTCCGAATCGGGCCTCGGCGCGCTGGCCGGGCAGGTCAGGTTCATGGCGAAGTTCGTCAACGACCGGCGGCGCTGGGTCAAGGCCGCGAGCGGCGCCCAGTTCTGCGAGGTACGCGTCGATCCGGACACCGGCGAGGTACGGCTGTCACGCTGGCTCGGCGTGTTCGACGTGGGCCGGGTGATCAACGCGAAGACGGCGGCCAGCCAGCTCCGTGGCGGCATCGTGATGGGGATCGGCATGGCGCTGTCGGAGGAGACGCTCGTCGACCCGCGCAACGGGCGCGTCATGAACCCGGGACTGGGCGACTACCACATCCCGGTGCACGCCGACGTCCCGCCGATCGACATCCTCTATCTGGACGAGCCGGACCCGACCATGCCCCTGGGCCTGATCGGCATCGGCGAGGTGAGCATCACGGGCGTCGCCGGGGCCATCGCCAGCGCCGTCCACCACGCCACCGGCAAGCGCGTCCGCGACCTGCCGATCACGCTCGACAAGCTGCTCTGATCAATACCCCCTCCGGGGGAGCGGAAGAAACCGGTACGTCGCGGCTGAGGTCCCTCCGGGAGCGGAAGAAGCTGCCCCGGAGGGATACCCGGTGTCACTGACCGGCCAGGCCGGTGTGGGCGACTCCTCGGATGATCTGGCGCTGGAAGAGGACGAAGACCACCAGCAGCGGCAGCCCGGCCAACACCACGCTGGCCATGATCTGCGCGTACCGGAGCCCGAACGTGCCCTGCACCACGTTGGCCAAGCCGACCGGGAGCGTCATCGTGTTGGGGTCCGTCGAGACCAAGAACGGCCAGAGGAAGTTGTTCCACGTCGTGATGAACGTGAAGATCGACACGGCCGCGAGCACCGGGCGCGACAGCGGCAGGACGATCGTGAAGAACACCCGCCAGCGCCCGGCCCCGTCCACGAAGGCCGCCTGCTCCAGCTCCAGCGGCACGTCCTGGAAGAACTTGTAGAGGATGTACACGATCAGCGGCGCCGCCACCTGCGGCAGGATGATCGACCACCAGGTGTCGACCAGCCCGAGCGAGACCATCTCGGCGAACAGCGGCGCCATGAGCACCTGCGGCGGCACCATGATCCCGGCCAGGATGACCGCCAGGAGCACCCGCTGGCCGCGGAACTGCGTGCGCGCGAACCCGTACGCGGCCATCGCCGAGAACAGCACGGTCATGAAGGTGACGACGACCGCGGTGACCGTCGAGTTGATCGCCCACTTGACGATGCCGCCGGTCGCCAGCACCAGCCGGTAGGCGTCCAGGGTGAGCTCGCTGCCGAACCACTGGAGCGGCAGCTTGGTGGTCTCGCTCTCGGGCTTCAGCGAGGTGGCGACGGCCCAGGCGAGGGGCGCGAGCCAGACGATGGCGAGCGCCGCCGCGACGACCAGCAGGATGATCTGGGAGGGGCTGAACCGCTTGGTCATGACAGGGCCTCCTCGCGCTTGCGGAGCAGCCGGAGCTGCCCCAGCGACACGATGACGATCAGGACGAAGAGGATGTAGGTGATGGCCGACGCGTAGCCGATGCGGTAGCCGGAGAAGCCGACCTCGTAGGCGTACTCGATGATCGGCCGGGTGGCCTCCTCGGGGCCGCCGTTCGTCATCAGGTAGATCTGGTCGAAGACCTTCAGTGACGCGAGGAGCTGCAGGATCACGATGAGCCCGGTCGTCCGGCCGAGCAGCGGCAGCGTGATCGAGCGCAGCTTGGTCCACGCCGTCGCGCCGTCGATCGCGGCGGCGTCGTACAGGTGCTGGGGGATCGACTGCAGGGCGGCGAGGTAGAGCAGGAAGTTGAAGCCGACCGTCCACCAGACGGTGGTCAGCACCATCGACCACATCGCCACGCCCGGGTCGCCCAGCCAGAGGACGTCGGTGCCCAGAGTGCCGTTGAGCAGGCCGTACTCGGGCGGATAGATCATCTGCAGCCAGAGCACCGCGACCACGGCCGACGGCAGCAGGAACGGCCCGAAGAACGACAGCCGCCACAGCCACTGCAGGAAGCGCAGGTTGTGCACCAGCAGGGCGAATCCCAGGCCGAGCAGCACCAGCGGGATCGTGCTCAGCACGGTGAACACCACGGTGTTCCACAGTGAGTGCCACATTCTGGGGTCGCCGAACGCCTCGGCGTAGTTGGCGAACCCGACGAATTCGTTGTTGCCGCCCGCGATGTTGACGCTCGACAGGCTCATGCGGAGGCCGAGCACGGTCGGCCACACCAGGAAGGCGGCATAGATCACCAGGAAGGGCGCGACGAACAGCAGTCCGTGCTGGGTCCAGCGGCGCCGTACCTGGACGTGGGCGACGGGAGTGGTGGTGACGGGAGCGGCGGCAGTGGCGGCCATCATCCCTCCTTGGCGGGGAAGGGGTTCGGGGCTGACATGAGCCGGCGCAGCGCCTGCTTGGCCGTCTCCAGGCCCTGCTCGGGCGTCCGCGCCCCGCTGATGACCGGCGAGAACGCGCCGCCGAACTCGATCCACAGCCGCGACGCGGACCCGGCGAACCACACCTTCGGGTCCAGGGCGACCTCGGTGATCACTGAGCGGTACTCCGACTGCGGCTGCAGCGCCAGGTAGGCGGGCTCCTCAAGCGCGGGCAGGTAGGCGGGCACGTGCCCGGCCACCGCCCAGTCGGCACTGTGCTTGACCAGGTAGGCGATGAACCGGTAGGTCGCCGCCTCGGTCTCCGGGTCCCGGTTGCGCTGGTGCGGCAGCACGAACGAGTGGCAGTCGGCCTGGGCCGCGCCGCTGCCGAAGACACTGGGGAAGCGGGCCATGCTGAACGGCGTCTTGCGTTCCTTGAGCCCGGTCGTCTCCCAGTCGCCGTTCCATAGGAAGGCCGCCAGGCCGTTGGTGAAGGCGGCCACGGACGCGCCGTAGTCGGTCTTGGGGTTGCAGAGCCCCTCCTGGCCGAGTTGGCGCATGAACCGCAGCGCGGTCAGTGCCTTGGTGTCGTCGAGGGTGATCCGGGTGCCGTCGTCCGACACCAGCGTGCCGCCGCTCTGCGCGTACAGCGACTCCCACACCCGCCACGGGCCCACCGTGCCGAGGCCGAGCGCGTCGAAGACCAGCGGCGGCTTGCCGCCGAGCGCGTCCTTGGCCTTGCGCAGCATGGCCAGCAGTTCGTCGGTCCCGGTGGTCGGCTTCAGCTTGCCGTCGTCGCCGAGCAGGCCGGCCCGGCGGGAGAGGTCGGTGTTGTAGTACTGGACCATGGGATGGGCGTCGAACGGCACAGCGTACAGCTCGCCGTTGACGTGGGCGCGTTCCCAGATGGGCGGGCTGAAGTCGGCGGCCCGCAGGCCGTTCTTGGCGAGCAGGTCGACGTTGATCGGGTCGAGTATCCGGCCGGCGCCGATCCCGGACAGGCGGGCCAGGTGGAACGTGGCCAGGTCGGGCGAGCGCCCGCCCGCTCCGGCCATCGCGACCTTCGTGTAGTACGGCTCGCCCCACGCGAGCACGTTCTCCTCGACGAAGACGTCGGGGTTGGCCTTGGCGAACGCGCCGACCATCCGGTTCATGATGATGCCGTCGCTCGCGCCGAGGAAGTGCCAGTAGCGGACCCGCCGCTGGGCCGAGCCCAGGCCGACGGGGATCGCACAGCCGGCCGCGCCGGCACCGAGAAGAGCGAGGCCGCCACCGAGGAGGTGGCGGCGGGAGACGGACGAGGGACCTTCCATGAGCGGCCTCTTTTCGGGTTACCCGAGTGTTTGCGGTAACACGTGAGCTGTCAAGAGCCTTGACCAGGTCTATGAGAGCGCTAACAATCTAGGCATCACTTCCGAGGAGTCTGCACAGTGCACGAAGCACATCTCACGATCGACCCCGCCTTCCGCGTGGCCCCGGTACGCCGCCGCACCTTCGGCACGTTCGTCGAGCACCTGGGCCGGTGCGTCTACACCGGCATCTACGAGCCGGGCCACCCGACGGCCGACGAGGACGGCTTCCGCCGGGACGTGCTCGACCTGACCCGCGAGCTGGGCGTGTCCACGGTCCGCTATCCGGGCGGCAACTTCGTCTCCGGCTACCGCTGGGAGGACGGCATCGGGCCGGTCGCCGAGCGGCCCCGGCGGCTGGACCTGGCCTGGCACAGCACCGAGACCAACGAGGTCGGGGTGGATGAGTTCGTCCGCTGGTGCCGCAAGGCCGGGGTGGAGCCGATGATGGCGCTCAACCTCGGCACGCGCGGCATCGCCGAGGCCCTTGACCTGCTCGAATACTGCAACCACCCGTCCGGCACCACACTGTCGGACCTGCGGATCGCCAACGGCGCCAAGGAGCCGCACGGCATCCGGATGTGGTGCCTGGGCAACGAGATGGACGGCACGTGGCAGACCGGCCACAAGACCGCCCGCGAGTACGGCCGGCTGGCCGCCGAGACCGCCCGCGCCATGCGCATGGTGGACGGCGATCTGGAGCTGGTCGCCTGCGGCAGCTCGGCCTCGTCGATGCCGACCTTCGGCGCGTGGGAGGCCACGGTGCTGGAGGAGACCTATGACGTGGTCGACTACGTCTCCTGCCACGCCTACTACGAGGAGAAGGACGGCGATCTGGCGAGCTTCCTGGCCTGCTCGACCGACATGGAGTACTTCATCCAGTCGGTCGTGTCCACGGCCGACAGCGTCGGAGCCCGGCTGAAGTCGCGCAAGAAGATCAACCTCTCGTTCGACGAGTGGAACGTCTGGTACCTGTCCCGCTTCCAGGCCGCCGAGCCGCCACGGGACTGGCCGGTCGCGCCGCCGCTGCTGGAGGACCACTACCACCTGGCGGACGCGGTGGCCTTCGGCGGCCTGCTGATCACCCTGCTGCGCAACAGCGACCGGGTGACCTCCGCCTCGCTGGCCCAGCTGGTCAACGTGATCGCGCCGATCATGACCTCGCCCGGCGGATCGGCGTGGAAGCAGACCACCTTCCACCCCTTCGCGCAGGCGTCCCGCCTGGCCGCCGGCGACGTGCTCCGCGTCGAGGCGACCTCTCCGAGCCACGACACCAAGGAGTACGGCGAGGTGCCGCTGCTGCACGCCGTCGCCACGCACTCCGGCGACGAGACCGTGATCTTCGCCGTCAACCGCTCGACCGACGAGCCGCTCTCCCTGGAGATCGACGCGCGGTCGCTGGGCGACGTCCGCGTCGTCGAGGCCACCACGCTGTCGGGCCCCGACGTCTACGCGCGCAACACGGCCGAGGCGCCGGACACGGTCGCCCCTCGGACCAACCCGGACGTCCAGCACGATCCCCTGCGCGTGCTGCTGCCCCCTGTCTCCTGGAACGTGATCCGCCTCGGCTGATCACTCTTGGCTGATCACCTCGTACGGCTGGCGCCCGTGCTCTCCCTGACCACGAGCTCGGGCTCCACCAGCCGCTGGGTTTCCCGCTTCGTGCCGGCCATCTGGTCGAGCAGCAGGTGGAAGGCGTTGCGACCGACCTCGCCGAAGTCCTGCCGGACCGTGGTCAGCGGAGGCCAGAAGTAGGCCGCTTCGGGGATGTCGTCGAAGCCGACCACGCTCACCTCCTCCGGCACCCGACGCCCGGCCTCGCGCATCGCCCTGAGGACGCCCAGCGCCATCTGGTCGTTGCCGGCGAAGACGGCCGTGACCGAGGGGTCGGCGGCCAGCCGCCTGCCGTGCTGGTAGCCCGAGCGGGAGCTCCAGTCGCCGCGTAACAGCTCGGGCACCGGCCGGCCCTCGGCCTCCAGGGCTCCTCGCCAGCCCTCGATCCGGCCGCTGGCGTCGATCCAGTCGACCGGCCCGCTCAGGTGCCAGACGGTCTCGTGGCCGAGACTCAGCAGGTGGCGGGTCGCCCGCGCGGCGCCCGCCCGCTGGTCGACCATGACCACCGGCACCGGGACCTCCTTGCCCGCGTCGACGGCGACCACCGGCAGATCGGGCGGCAGGTAGCGCAGCCCGTCGACCGCCGACTCGTGGGGCGCGACGATGACCACGCCGTCGACGGACTGGGACCGGAGGCGGTGCACGCCCTCCTCGATCGACTTGCGGTTGAGCAGGCTCAGGCTGGCGATGCTCACGGTGTAGCCGCTCAGCCGGGCCGCCTGCTCGATGCAGTAGAGGGTCGAGGCCGGGCCGTACAGGGTGGTATCGATGCTGACCACGCCGAGCACGCCGGAGCGGCCCGTGACCAGCTGGCGCGCAGCCGAGTTGGGCCAGTAGTCCAGCTCGCGCACGGCGGCCAGCACGCGCTCCCTGGTCTCGGCGCGGACCCGGTCGGGCGCGTTGAGCACCCGCGAGACCGTCATCGCCGAGACGCCGGCCAGCGCGGCCACATCGCCGAGCACGGCGGGCCTGGTGCGCGGTTTGCCGTCCGATCCCCCAGCCATGCGGATCACCACCTCCGCGATAACGCTAACAGGCAGGTCGCGCAGGTGTGGATCGCTGACCGCAGTGTGGACACGCGAACGGGCACTTGACACCTCCTTCCCGGCAATGGTCTGCTAGCGCTGATTCGGAATGGCATTCCGTAATACGGAATAGACGAAATACGGAAAAGAGAGGGGTGCGCGTGAAGGCCCTGGTGTTCACCGGTCCGAGCGTCGTGGAGCTGCGCGAGGTGCCCGAGCCCGTGGTCGGCGCCGGCGAGGTGCTCGTCCACGTGGCCGCGTCCGGCATCTGCGGCAGCGAGTTGCACGGCGTCAGGACACCGGGCTTCCGGGTGCCGCCCCTCATCATGGGACACGAGTTCACCGGCCACACCGACGACGGACAGGCCGTCATCGTCAACCCCATCCTGGCCTGCGGCACCTGCGACCTGTGCGCCCAAGGGCAGCCCAACATCTGCCGGAACCGGAAGATCCTCGGCATTCACCGGCCCGGCGGCTTCGCCGAACGCGTCGCCGTACCCACCGCCGCCGTCATCCCCCTGCCTGACGGCGTCGGCCGCACCGCCGCCGCCCTCGTCGAGCCCGCCGCCAACGCCGTGCACGCCTGGCGCCTGGCCGGCCACCCCGCCGGAGCCCGCGTCGGCGTCATCGGCGCCGGCGCCATCGGGCTCACCTGCCTCCACACCGCCCTCGCCGGCAAGGCCGCGTCCGTCCATGTCGCCGACCGCGCACCCGAACGCCTGGCCATCGCCGCCCGGCTCGGCGCCACCACCGGCCCCGAGCTGACCGGCGAGTACGACGTCATTTTCGACGCCGTCGGCGCCGCCGCCACGCACGAGCAGTCCCTCACCCACCTGCGCCCCGGCGGCGTGACGGTATGGCTCGGCCTGGCCGCCGACGACCCCGGCTTCGACGCCACCGACCTCGTACGCACCGAGAAACGCGTCCTCGGCTCCTTCGCCTACGGCAACGGCGACTTCACCGCCGCCATCGACCTGGTCGGCGGATGGGACCTCAGCTGGACCGACACCTACCCCCTCGACCAGGGCGCCGACATCTTCACCACTCTGATGAACGGCCACACCACCCCGGTCAAGGCCCTCCTGATCCCCTGAGAGGTGGCAACCATGTGCCCAGCCGACCCGCCGTTGTCCCGCTACCCGCCGGTGTCCCGGCTCCGGGTCGCGGTCCACGGCATGGTCAACCTCGACGGCCGCGCGTCGGCTCGTACCGAGGCTGACATGAGCGGCCACCGTGCCAGACGGGTACTTTCCTCGTAAAAACCTGCCTTTTACCTGCGCGTTCGCGGAATGGTCGGCGCGGTGGCGGACACCATCGTGGAGTGGAGCTTCTCAGGGCCGAGGGCCTGCGTAAACGCTTCCCGGGTGTGCTGGCGCTCGACGGCGTCGACCTGACCGTACGCGCCGGTGAGGTGCACGTCCTGCTGGGTGAGAACGGCGCGGGCAAGAGCACGCTCATCAAGATGCTCTCCGGCGCCTACCACCCGGACGAGGGCCGCGTGCTGCTCGACGGGCGAGTCGTGCACATCCGTACGGCCGGCGACGCGCAACGGCTCGGCATCGCCACCATCTACCAGGAGTTCAACCTGGTCCCCGAGCTCAGCGTGGCCGAGAACCTGTCGCTGGGCCGGCCACCGCGCAGTTTCGGCTTCGTCGACACCAAGAAGATGCACGAGCGGGCCGTGGAGCTGCTGGCGCGGGTGGGCGTGGACGTCGATCCGCGTACGCCGGTCGCCCGGCTGGGCATCGCGCGCATGCAGATGGTGGAGATCGCCAAGGCGCTCGCCCTGGACGCCCGCGTCCTGATCATGGACGAGCCGACGGCGGTGCTCACCACCGGCGAGGTCGAGAAGCTGTTCTCGATCGTCCGCCGGCTCCGTGAGGACGGGGTGGCGATCGTGTTCATCACCCACCACCTGGAGGAGATCGCCGAGATCGGCGACCGCGTGACCGTGCTGCGCGACGGCCGATCGGTCGGCGAGGTGCCCGCAGACACGCCCCAGGACGAGCTGGTCCGCCTCATGGTGGGCCGGCCGATCGACCAGCAGTTCCCGCGCCGGCGCGGCCAGGCGGGCGAGCCGCTGCTCAAGGTCACCGGGCTCGGCCGCAAGGGCGTCTTCGAGGACGTCTCCTTCGAGGTGCGCGCGGGTGAGGTGGTCGGTCTGGCCGGGCTGGTGGGCGCCGGCCGTACCGAGGTGGCCAGGGCGGTGTTCGGCGCCGACCGCTACGACACCGGCGAGGTCACCGTGCGCGGCCGGCGGCCCGCGCCGGGGGACGTGGTCGCGGCCATGGAGGCCGGCCTGGGGCTGGTCCCCGAGGATCGGAAGGGCCAAGGGCTGGTCCTGGGCGCGGACATCGGCGAGAACCTGGGGCTGGTCACCATGCGCGAGGCCACCCGCGCCGGATTCGTCGACCGCGGCGGGCAGCGCCGGGCCGCCGCGGAGGTCGCGGAACAGCTCGGCATCCGGATGACCGGCCTGGCCCAGGAGGTACGCACGCTCTCTGGCGGCAACCAGCAGAAGGTCGTCATCGGCAAGTGGCTGGAGGCCGACGCGGGGGTGCTGATCCTCGACGAGCCGACCCGCGGCATCGACGTGGGCGCGAAGGTGGAGATCTACCAGCTGATCAACCAGCTCACCGCGTCGGGGCACGCGGTGCTCATGATCTCCAGCGACCTGCCCGAGGTGCTCGGGATGAGCGACCGGATCCTGGTGATGGCGCGCGGGCGGCTGGTCGGCGAGCTGTCCGCGGCCGAGGCCACCCAGGACGGCGTGATGGCGCTGGCGGTCGCCGAGGTGGCGGGTCCCCGTGGTCAGTAACGTCTTCCTCCGGCGGTCCTGGCTGGCCGAGAACGGCGCGCTCGTGGCGCTGGTCGTGCTGGTCGTGGCGCTGTCGCTGCTGTCGTCCGACTTCCTCAGCGTGACGAACCTGCTCAACGTGGGCGTACAGGCGGCCGTCACCGCGATCCTCGCCTTCGGCGGGACGTTCGTCATCGTCACCGGCGGCATCGACCTGTCGGTGGGGTCCGTCGCCGCGCTCTCCGCGATCGTCCTGGCGTGGACGGCCACCGTCCCCGGCCTGCCCTGGCCGCTGGCCACCGTGGTCTCCCTGGTGGTCGGCGTCGCGTGCGGCCTGGTCAACGCCGCTCTCATCGCGTACGGCAAGCTGCCGCCGTTCATCGCCACGCTGGCCATGCTCGGCATCGCCCGCGGCCTGGCCCTGGTCATCTCCCAGGGCAGCCCCATCCCGATGCCGGACGCGGTCTCCCACCTGGGCGACACCATCGGCGGCTACCTACCGGTCCCCGTCCTCGTGATGCTGGTCATGGGCGCCCTCGCGGCCGTGATACTCAACCGCACCTATGTGGGCCGCGCGATGTACGCCATCGGCGGAAACGAGGAGGCCGCCCGGCTGTCGGGCATCAAGGTCTCCCGGCAGAAGCTCATCACGTACGCGCTGTCCGGCGCATTCGCGGCGGTCGCCGGGATCGTCCTGGCCAGCCGACTTGCCTCGGCCCAGCCGCAGGCCGCCGCCGGCTACGAGCTCGACGCCATCGCGGCCGTGGTCATCGGCGGCGCCAGCCTGTCCGGCGGCAAGGGCCGGGCGCTCGGCACGTTCGTCGGCGCGCTCATCCTGGCCGTCCTGCGCAACGGCCTGAACCTGCTCTCCGTCTCGGCCTTCTGGCAGCAGGTCGTGATCGGCGTGGTCATCGCGCTCGCGGTCCTCGTCGACACCCTGCGGCGCAGGGGGATGTCATAGGAAAGGGATAGATCATGCGGATTCCCGCGCTCGTCATAGCCGGCGCCGCTCTCGCGCTCGGCCTCACCGCCTGTGGCTCCGCCGGCCCGTCAGGCTCGAACAGCTCCGCCTCACCGGGCGGAGCCAACGTCAAGATCGGCATGACCGTGTCGACGCTGAACAACCCGTACTTCGTCCAGCTCCGCGACGGCGCGCAGGCCGAGGCCCAGAGAGTCGGCGCCACGCTCACCGTCACCGACGCCCAGAACGACGCCTCCCAGCAGGTCAACCAGGTCCAGAACTTCGCCAGCCAGGCCATGAAGGCGATCATCCTGAACCCGGTCGACTCCGACGCGGCGGCGCCCGCGGCGAAGGCGGCGCAACGCGCCAACATCCCGGTCATCGCGGCCGACCGCGGCGTCAACGGCGCCGAGGTGACGCAGACCGTAGCCTCCGACAACGTGACGGGCGGCAAACTGGCCGCCCAGGAACTGGCCGAGCTGCTCGGCCACAAGGGCCAGGTCGTCGTGCTGCAGGGCGTGGCCGGGACCTCGGCCGCGCGCGACCGCGGGCAGGGCTTCACCGAGGGGATCAAGGCGTTCCCGAACATCAAGGTCGTGGCCCAGCAGCCGGCCGACTTCGACCGGACCAAGGGCCTCGACGTCATGACGAACCTGCTCCAGTCGAACCCCGGCATCAACGGCGTGTTCGCCGAGAACGACGAGATGGCGCTGGGCGCGATCAAGGCCCTCGGCGCCAAGGCGGGCAAGGAGGTCAAGGTCGTCGGCTTCGACGGCACCCCCGACGGCCTGAAGGCGGTCAAGGCGGGCACGATGAACGCCAGCGTCGCCCAGCAGCCCGCGCTGCTCGGCCAGCAGGCGGTGGCCGCCGCGGTCAAGGCCGCCAAGGGCGAGAAGATCGAAAAGACCGTGGCCGTGCCGGTGAAGGTCGCGACCACGGAGAACGTCGACGAGTTCAAGATCGACTGACCGGCGTCCAGATGGCTAGTTTCTGGGCGTGAGGACCCAGTTCCAGGGGTCGTTGTTCCTGTCATGGCTACCGGTGAGCCGGGTCACCCGGGAGCCGTCGACGCTGACCAGCACCAGACCGTTGTCGAACTCGTTCCCGCACTTCCTCGCGCAACCGAGCGCGACCACGTTGTCGTTGTCGGCCCAGGCGAGCAGCTGGAGCACCTTCTGTTCGCCGACGACCGCTCCGGACTGGTCGGTGATGCGGGTCGGCAGGCCGTTGGGGCCGAGAACCAGTTTGCCGTTGGGCGAGACCTTCGACCAGCCCGTGTAATCGACGTACCGATCGGCCGGCGCCTCCCGCCGCTCGCCGTCGAGGTCGAGCCAGAGCTTGTCCGGCATGGTGTCGGTGGGCTCCCAGAGCATCGACCCGTCCAGGCTCCAGCCGAGGTCCTGGCGCGCGCCAATGTTGCCCGGAGACGCGTTGTCATCCAACGGCTCGCGCGCGTGGTAGTCGGCCTTACCCGTGGCGACGTCGATGACGTAATAGCCGATCCGCGTGGACTTGGGCATCGTCATCGTCCTGGCGTCCTTCCCAAAGACCTGCCACCGCTCCGGGTACTCGGAGTAGGCCGTGGCCAGGACCTTGGTGCCGTCGGGCGACCAGACCACGGACCCGACGGCGTGCTCCAGCCCGATCCAGGCCTTTACCTGCCGGGTGTTCATGTCGAGGATGCCCACCTGCTTGCCGATCAGGTCGCCTCCGACCACCGCGGCGAGCTGGAGTCCCGGCGCCACGTCCACCCAGGCCCAGGGGGTCTGCTCATAGGTGTCATCGCGCGGGTCGTAGAGCGACCAGACGCGCCGGTCCCGTACCCAGTTGCCCTCCAGCTTCTCGGTCTTGGTGACGTAGTACGCGGACAAGGCCACGTTCCCGGCCGCGACCAGCTTCCGCGGCGGCGCGTTCTCCTCGTCGCCGCGTACGTCGGTCGAGGTCACCGTCGGCCTGACCGGGACACTCACGCCGTCGGTCGCCGGGCGCACGGTCGTGTTGTCGCCCCGCAGGCCGAAGGCGAACACGGCGACGGCCACCGCCAGCCCGACCGCCAGCACCGTCGCGCCGATGGGCAGCCAGGCGCGCCTCCGTAGCGCCCGGTCCGCCAGGACGTGCGGGACCCGCGCCTCCGAGGCCCACTCCTCCAGGGTGTCGCGAAGCAGTCGGCTCATGTCGCGGCCTCCAGTTCCATGGCCAGCTCGGGGGCGATCAGCCGGAGCCGGGCAAGTGATCGGTGCGTGGTGCTTCTGACCGTGCCGACCGAGCACCCCAGCTCGCGGGCGACCTGGTGGTCGGGCAGGTCCTCGAAGTAGCGGAGCACGAGTATCGTGCGCTGCTTCGGGGTGAGCTTGGCCAGAGCGCCGCGCAGCACCATGCGCAGCTCGCTCTGGTGCGTGCGGTCCGCTCCCGGCAGGTCTGGCGGGGCCGCCTGGACGATCTCGCCGCGCCGGTTGGCCGCGCGCCACCAGCTCACCTGCTGGCGGTACATGATCTGCCTGGCGTACGCCTCGGGCGCCTCGACCCGCTGCCATTTCGCCGCCAGCTTCGTCAGTGCGGTCTGGACCAAGTCCTCGGCGCCGTGCTGGTCACCACCGGTGAGCAGGAAGCCGAGCCGCATCAGGGCGGGAGAGCGCGCAGAGACGAACTCGCGGAAGCCTTGCTCGTCCGCAGCGTCCACGATCACCTCCAAAGGGTTGATATCAGCCCTCAGACGCCGGGGAGCCTGCCGCGCTATGCCTCTGCCGAGTAACTATTTCTGACTGAACCGGATAAGCGTTTTTGACGGGGCCACTGACAATTGGAGTAGGTGACCTAGAGTTTGGGAAGATAACCGGTTCACAGGAGGGTTTCGTGAAGAGACCGACGATCGCCGACATCGCCAGCCGGGCGGGAGTCTCCAAGGTGGCGGTCTCCTACGCGCTCAACGGTCAGCCGGGGGTGTCGGAGGCCACCCGGGCGAGGATCGTCGCCATCGCCGAGGAGATCGGCTGGCGGCCCAACAGCGCCGCCCGCGCGCTGAACGGCGCCAGGGCCCACACCGTGGGGCTCGCGCTGTGCCGTCCCGCGCGCTTCCTGGGCGTCGAGCCGTTCTTCATGGAGCTCATCAGCGGCATCGAGGGCGAGCTCGCGGACCACTCGTACGCCCTGATGCTCCAGGTGGTCGCCGACCATGAGCAGGAGATAGAGGTCTACCGGCGCTGGTGGGGCGAGAGCCGCACGGACGGCGCCTTCCTCGTCGACCTGCGTTATTCCGACGCCCGGGTGCCCGCCATGGAGCAGCTGGGCATGCCGGTCGTGGTGATCGGCCATCCCGCCGAGTCGGGCCCGCTGCCGGCGGTCTGGTCCGACGATGGCGAGGCGATCCGCGAGACCATCGCCTATCTCGTCGCGCTCGGGCACCGCCGCATCGCCCGCGTCGCCGGACTGTCTGACCTGGTCCACACGGCCGTACGCGATCGGGCATTCGCGGAGTCGTGCGCGGGCGCGGCCGAGCACGTGACGGTGCACACCGACTACACGGGCGAGGAGGGCGCCAGGGCGACCAGGCGGCTGCTCAGCTCGGCGGCGCGGCCCACCGCGATCGTCTACGACAACGACATCATGGCGGTGGCGGGCCTGTCGGTCGCCCAGGAGATGCGGCTCGACGTGCCGCGTGACCTGTCGATCGTCGCCTGGGACGACTCCCCGCTCGCGCAGGTGGTCCGCCCGCCGCTCACCGCGCTGACCCGGGACATCCCGGCGTACGGAGCGCACGCCGCCCAGCGGCTGCTGGCCCTGATCGCGGGCGAGACCGTCCCCCCGTTCGAGGACCAGGCGGCCAGGCTGACTCCGCGCGGCAGCACCGGCGCCGTGCTGATCGACCAGCGTTGACTCATTGGATGGTGCGCCAGGACTGCTCCTCGACGAGTTCGCGGCTCCGCCAGCCGTCGGCGGTGCGCAGCATCCGATGGTGATACCAGCCCCCGCCCTGGATCAGCCCCTTGCTGTCGGCGGAGACCAGTTCGCGCGAGGGAGCGAGAGTGTCGGCGAACGCCGCGCTCACGCGGGCCTCGCCGGCCTCGAAGGCGATCCTCGTGGCGCCGATCAGGTGCAGCCGTCCGGGCCAGTTGGCCAGGACGTCGGCGAGCCAGATCTTGGCCTCGGCCCGCGTGCCGCGGATGCCGCCCGCCGTCTGGTAGTCGATCACCGCGTCAGGGGTGAACACCTCGTCGAGCAGGTCCCAGTCCCCCGAGTCGATGGCGTAGGCGTAGCGGGCCAGCACCTCGGCGATCTGGAGGCGGTCGGCGATCTCGCGGTCGTCCATACGGCGATCCAACCAAACGCTTGCTACAAATGCCAGCCGGTTCAGTGCGCGTGGGCGTACTCGTCGCGCCGGCGCAGCATCACCAGCAGCATGAGCGGGAACATCGCCACGTGCGCGGCCATCATCAGCCCCATCCCGTCGACGACCCCCAGCCACAGCAGCGGGAACAGCGCCACGACCGGCACGAACATGGCGGCGCACATCTCCAGCGTGCCGGCCCACCCGTGACCCCGGAAGCGCATCCAGACGGCCATGCCGACGGACATGTCGAACGCCATGAGCAGGTAGGCCAGCTCGGGATCCCGGTCGTACGACAGCCCGAGCCCGACGGCGTCGAACAGGAAGCCGAGCACGAACATCCCGACGAACATCGCGATGACCATCTCCACGTAATGCCAGGCGAATCGGCCCCATGATCTCTGTGTCATGCGCCGACTGTCCCACCCCGCGTCTCCCCGCCAAAAGGCGGGCAAATCGACAGGTCCGGAAACTTGGGGTCCCGGTCCTTCCGACGTAGGGTCTGGCCATGACCGTACGGCGGATCATCGTCATCGGATACGCGGCGGCGGAGCTGCTCGACATCGCCTGCATCACCAGCTCCCTGGTGACGGCCAACCACCACGCCCGCCGCCCCCTGTACGAAGTGCGGCTCGCCACCCTCGGCGGCAACCCCATCACCTGTGGCACCGGACTGACGCTGCAGGCCCAGGAAGTCCTCGAACGCGTCACCGGCCCCCTTGACACGGTCGTCGTCGTCGGCGGCATCGGCCACCAGGAGGCGGCGGAGAACCGGCCGATCCTGTCGCACCTGCGACGCCTCGCCCGCGAGAGCCGCCGCGTCGCGTCGGTGTGCACGGGAGCCGGCATCCTGGCCGCGACGGGCCTGCTGGACGGCCGGCGCGTGACCACGCACTGGGAGTGGGCGCGCGACCTCGCGGTCCGGCACCCCTCGGTGACCTTCGACCCCGACCCCATCTTCATCCGCGACGGCAACGTCATCACGGCGGCCGGCGTCACCAGCGCTCTCGACCTCACGCTGGCCTTCATCGAGGACGACCACGGCGCTGACCTGGCCAGGAAGGTCGCCCGCACCCTGGTGACCTACCTGCAACGGCCCGGCAACCAGGCGCAGATGAGCATCTTCACCGGCGCGCCGGCGGGCGAGGACAAGCTGGTCAGGCAGGTGACCGAGTACGTCACCAGCCACCTGGCCGCCGACCTGACCACCGCCACGCTGGCGGCCGAGGCCGGGGTGAGCGAGCGGCACCTGACCCGGCTGTTCATCAAGGACCTGGGCCAGACGCCCGGCCGGTTCGTCCGGCAGGCCCGTACGGAGGCGGCCGCCCACCTGCTGGCCTCGACCACCCTGCCCATGGCCGGCGTGGCGGCCCGCTGCGGCTTCGGCACGGCCGAGACGCTGCGGCAGGCGTTCGTGGACCGCTACGGGATCCCGCCGTCGCGCTACCGGCTGACGCAGCGATCGGCGTGAGTACTCCTACTCATCTGCCTTGAACGTGAAGCTGGTCGGCGGGCTGAAGGACGGGTCCGGCACGCCGTACACGAGCGAGATCTGCTCGTGCGCCTTGATCACGATGCTCGCCGGGTCGCCGGTGAACGGCTTGCCGTCGACCTGAGTGGTGAGCACCTTGCCGTTGCCGGTCCGCAGCGCGCCGATCTGGTTCGCCGAGAGGGTGACGCCCCACTGCTTGAAGATCTGGCCGAGGGTGTAGACCTCGCCCTTGGCGCGGGACTCGACGTGGATCACGCCGCGGCCGTCATGGGTGTGTACGGGGGTCATGTCCTCCCCCTCGATCCCGATGTTGGCCGGGACCGCCACCTCCCTGCCGTCCACGAAGAGGCTCAGATGGGCGTGGTAGTGCTCGGCGGTGCCCATCGGCCCGGCGGTGAGACCGGCGGCCTTCATCCCGGGGGCCGGGTCGTCCGGGATGGACCAGGGCGGCGTCCCGCCGTACGGCTGGGCGGGCTTGGCCGAGACGGTCTGGAAGATGCCGTACCCGGCCGCGGCCAGGGCGACCAGCGCGACGGCCGAGCCGATCCCCGCGGTCACCCACCTGCGGCGGCCCGGCTCTTCGATGACCGGCGGCTCGGCGGGGCGTTGCTGGGATTCCGGCGTCTCAATCGTGGACATGGGCGCTCCTGGGCAACATGCGGCTTTGCGACCTTCAGCTCATCATCCGCGAAAGAGGATCAGCGCAGATGACCCCGCCACCGGCCGGATGTGGCCGTGCTTTACGGCCAGCGGAGTCACCTGGCCGTTGAATCGCCACGAAAGGCACATCGGGGTCATCCTCTCCCCCGAAACCGGCTTCAACGCCCCCGATAGCGGCGAGAACCATCCAACAAAGGGTCCACGACGTTCAGAGGGCCGCAGGGCCCCTCGGGGAGGCACACGGATGCCGATCAAGGTCACCGTCTGGAGCGAGAACTACCACGAGCCACGCGAGGAGGACGTACGCCTGCGCTACCCGGAGGGCATTCACGGCGCGATCGCCGCCGGCCTGACCGAGCGGCTCGGCGACCGCGTACAGGTGCGCACCGCGATCCTGGAGGAACCGGAGCACGGGCTGTCGGAGAAGGTTCTCGCCGAGACCGACGTGCTCACCTGGTGGGGGCACATGGCCCACGAGGAGGTGTCCGACGAGGTCGTGGAGCGGGTGCATCAGCGCGTGCTCGGCGGGATGGGCCTGCTGGTGCTGCACTCGGGCCACTACTCGAAGATCTTCCGCAAACTGATGGGCACCACCTGCTCGCTCACCTGGCGCGACGCGGCCGAGCGCGAGCTGGTCTGGACAGTCGCCCCCGGCCACCCCATCGCCGAGGGCGTACCGCGGCCGCTGGTCATCGGTGAGCAGGAGACGTACGGCGAGCCGTTCGGCATCCCGGAGCCCGACGAGCTGGTCTTCGTCAGCAATTTCAGCGGCGGCGAGGTCTTCCGCAGCGGCTGCTGCTACCGCCGGGGCCTGGGCCGGGTCTTCTACTTCAGCCCCGGCGACCAGGGGCACCCGGTCTACCACCACCCCGACGTACGGCGCGTGCTGGCCAACGCGGTGCTGTGGGCCGCCCCCGCGTCCGGCGTCGGCGACCCTCTGCGGAACGCCCACACCCCCATCACCTGGTAGGAGCCGCATGACCTTCATAACCCTCGATGAGGACCGTCCGCTGCGGGCCGTGGTCGTCGGCGCCGGGTACATCGGCGGCCAATGGGCACCCGAACTGCTCGCCCATCCCGGCACCGAACTGGTCGGCTGGGTGGACGTGGCCGAGGAGCGCGCCCGCGCCTCCGCCGCCGCCCTGGGCCTGGACGGGCTGCCCGTCAGCGCCTCCCTCACCGCCGTGCTCGACGGCGAGGAGCCCGACTTCATCGTCAACTGCACCGTCCCCGGGGCTCATCGCGAGGTCACCGTCACCGCCCTGGAGCGCGGCGTGTCGGTGCTCAGCGAGAAGCCCATGTCGATCACGCTCGACGAGGCACGGAGCATGGTGAGTGCGGCGGACCGGGCGCGGCGGCTGTTCGCGGTCAACCAGAACCGCCGCTTCCTGCCGAACCTGGTGGCCTTCCGCAGGACGGTGGCCGAGCTCGGGCCGCTCGGGCTGCTGACCTCGGAGTTCTTCATGCCGTACAAGGGGCCGCCGTTCCTGGACACGCTGGAGCACCCGCTGTTACAGGACATGGCGATCCACCTGTTCGACGCGGCCCGCGCGGTGTCGGGGGCCGATCCGGTCAGCGTCTACTGCGAGTCGTTCCGGCCGGCGTGGACCTGGTATCCCGGTGCCTGCTCCGCCACGGCGATCTTCGAGATGACCGGCGGGCTCCGCTACACCTTCACGGGGAGCTGGTCCGCGCCCGGCCAGGCGACGTCCTGGACCGGCAGCTGGCGGGCCGCCGGCACGCACGGCACGGCGCGCTGGGACGGCGAACGGCGGCCGACGGTGGAAGGGGCCAATGGGCACAAGGTACGCAGACATCCACCCGAACCGGATCGGTACCCGGGGCGGGCCCGGTTCAGCGGGCTGGCGGAAGGGCTGGAGGAGTTCCTGGCCGGGCTGCGTACTGGGCGGCCGCCGCAAGGTGAGTGCCACGACAACATCCGAAGCCTGGCCATGGTGACGGCCGCCCTGGAGTCGGCCCGCACGGGGGCCCGGGTGCCGGTGGGCTTCGACGTCTGAGGGGCGCGTGGGTCAGGTCCGCGACAGCGGGTTGGGCAGCCGGGCCCAGCGGTCGCCGGTGGGGCCGCCTTCGAACTGCATCACCGTGTGCGCCTTGACAGGGAGCTCCGGGCCGAACAGCGCTGCCCGGTCAGCACGGGTGTCGGCGGTGGCGGGCAGGTCGTCGAACACCTGACCGGCCACCGCCGCCACCACCGCCCACAGCCGCTCCTCCGCCTCCCGGTCGCCCTGCCCGAGAGCCGAGACGAGACTGCTGAAGGTGGTGCCGACGAGCGAGCCGAACAGCTTGGCGTGCAGCTCGTCCGGATCGTCGGTGATGAGGCGAGCGCTGAGCGGGGGCGGCGTAAGGCCGTTGCGGCGCAGGCGCGCGGGGCTGACCCGTATGTCGGCCAGGTCCCGGTAGACCAGGCGGATCGGGCGACCGTGACGGTCCAGGACGACCAGGAGGTTCTGCCCATGCGCCTCCAGCGTCACGCCGTACGCCAGCAGCCCCAGCGCCGCCTCCAACGCCTGCCGCGCGAACTCCCCCAGCCACTCCACGGCCGCACCCAGGCGTGGACCGCCGGACGGAGACTGGACGACGCCGTGGATCAAGGGCGGGCCGCCGGACGTGGGCCGGACGATGAGGGCCGCCACGGGAAGCACCGTCTCGCCCGCGCCCGCGTACTCAGTCGGCGACTCACGCACCAGGACCGCCAGGTCGGCACTGGGCTCGCCATCCACCACCGCGCAGGCGGCGGCCAGGTTGCGGGTGATCCGCAGCGGCCCGCCCAGCCGCCGGGCCAGATGCACCAGCATGGCCGAGAGCGGCGCGCTGTCACGGATCGAGCCCGGCGAGATGTCCCGTACGTTGGACGTCAGCCGCGTGGAGAACGCCGTCTTGAAATGCGGCCCGCCGCCGACGGGCGCGAGCGTACGTACGCAGATCAGCGGCCGGGCCGCTATCCCGCCGGCCACGAAAGGCCGGAACCCCAGCTCCGGCAGCACATGCCTGCTCTGCCACGGATGGGCGGGCAGCAGCAGCCGGTCACCGTCGCGCAGCCAGTCGGGCCAGGCCCCGATGACCACGCACCGCGACGCCGGCACCGCCACCAGATCCAGATCGACGATGGGCCGGTGCTCGGGCATGTACGCCAGTTGCTCCGCCAGCGACACCCCGGGCCGGTTACGACAGGACGGATGGTACGGATGCCCGTCCACCACACTCTGCTCGAACCACTCCAGCGACCCCTCCTCCGCCCCGGTCCCCAGCCCCAGCCTGGCTCCGGCACGCGCGAGCGCCAGGGAGGCGACGCTGCGGTCCAGATCGGCGCCGAAGCGCTCCGATCCCGGCAGCCCGAGCGCGGCCAGCAGTTCGCCCGGCCGCGGGTAAGCCTGCCCGTCCAGCAGCACCGCCGAGTCCTCCCCCGCCCCCAGGTCGTACGCCATACGGCTGGGCCCGGTGAGCAGACGCCCATCGGCCAACCGGACCCGCCCGGCCGCGCTCTCACGCCAGGCTCCGCCATCGTGCCTGGCCACGCCGTCCTGCCTGACCGCGCCCTCGCGCCCGTCTGGGCCCTCCCGCCCGGCCAACCCGGGCACCGGCTCGTACAGCAGCCCCCGCCAGAGCAGGCCCAGGATGGTGGTCCGTGCCCCCGGCAGCGCCTCGGCGTAGGCGGCGGCCAGACCGGGACGGACCTGTGCCAGCTTTGCGGCAAATTCCGCTTCTGCCCGACCTTGAGGGGGATCCTCCAATTCAATACTCATAACGGGTAGTTACCCCGTGTATGACCACCGATACGAGTGGTGAGGGATCCGCGATGGCGCACCATCCCGAGGGGCCGGACCCGGCACAGGTGACCGTCGCCGACGCTCTCACGATGACGGCTCTCCTCAACTGCCTGGTCCGCGAAGTGGTCAGCCCCGAGTGCGGCCAGAACGACGGCCACCGGACCTACCGTCTGCCCACGACCGGACACCTGCTGCGCGTGCGCGCCGGACGCTACCCCGGCCACCCCGCCCTGTACACGCCCGGTGGCTGGCTCCCCCTGTCCCTGGACCGCCTGGTGGCGCTGACCGCCGAGGAGCTGACCGCGTACACCGGCGTGTCCAACGACACCCTCGCGGGCGAGATCCGCCACAGCAGGGACGTCGTCGCCACTCTGCTGTCCACCCGGCGCACCCCCACGTCGAACACCCGACCGTTCATCGAGCCCACCGAGCTGTTCCTGCGGTCCGAGCAGGCCCTGGTCGCCGGGCACCGCTACCACCCGGCTCCCAAGGCCCGTGGCGGCCTCGGTCCGGACGCCTGGCTCCCCTACGCGCCCGAGGCCCGCGCCCGCTTCCCGCTGATCCTGCTCGGGCTGGCGCCCGAGATCGTGCTGGAGGAGGGCGACGCCACCGCGCTGGACGTCCTTGGACCGCAGCCGCCCGATGGCGGCCTCCTGCTGCCCGCCCATCCCTGGCAACTGGAGCTGCTGGGCGGCCACGCCGCCCTGCGGGACGGGCGGCTGCAGAACCTGGGCGAGACCGCCGCCGTTCGGGACGGCCGACTGCGCTATCTCGGCGAAACCACCGCCATGGCCGTGCCCACCTCTTCGCTGCGCACCGTGTACCTGCCCGACGTGGACCTGTTCTGCAAGTTCAGTCTCGACGTCCGGATCACGAACGACGTCCGCCGCCTCTGGGCCCGCGACCTGCGCCAACTCACCTCGGTCGACCGCCGGCTGCGGGAGGTCTTCGACGACCTGCCCGCCCACCTGCCGAGACCGTCCGTACTCTCCGACCGGGGCTACCGCACCGTGGACCTCGGCGATGGCGACGGCGGCGAGGCGCTGGCGGTGGTCGTGCGCGACGGCCTGGGGGCGCACCTGCGGCCCGGCCTGACGGCGCTGCTGGCGGCGGGGGTCAGCGAGGGCTTTCCCGGCAACCCGCTCGACGGCCTCGACGAGGACCGGGCGCTCGCCTGGTGGCAGGGCTACCTGGAGCACGTCGTACCACCGGTCCTGCACGCGTACCTGCGTCACGGTGTGGTCCTGGAGTGCCACCTGCAGAACGTACTGATCGGCGTGGACGCCACCGGCGCCCCGGCGCAGGTGATCTTCCGTGACCACGAGGGTGTCAAGCTGGTCGCTGACCGGCACCCGGACACGACACCGGGCGTCAGCGCGGCCTACGGCTGGGAGCGGCTGGTCTACTGCCTGGTGACCAACAATCTCTGGGAGATCGTCGGCGCGATCGAGGAGCGTCACCCGGGCCTCGGCGGCGAGCTGTGGGCGCGGGCCAGAGATCTGCTCGCTGGGTACGCGGCGGACCACCTAGAGGTCCGCACCCTGCTGGCCGCCGGCCACGTGCCCGCCAAGGCCAACCTGCTGCTGCGCTGGCTCGGCGCCGACGGCGGCGAGATGCGCTGCGTGCCCGTCCCCAACCCGCTGCTCGCCCGTCCCCAACCCCCGCTGCGTGCCCGTCCCTACTGACCCCTCTGCGTGCCCGTCCCCAGCCATCTGGGGGCCAGTAGCCGGTCAGCACAGAAACCGTGACCATGGTCATCGCTATTAGTAACCGAATAGCTACTGTCAGTGACAGTGCCAGGTAGATAGACATGGGCGTGACCGACATCATCTCTGAAAGGAGAAGGTCATGTACACACCAGCCGCGTACGAGCCGCCGGCCCTGGCCGAAGTCGGCGATTTCGCCGACCTGACGCGTGGTTTCCCGTCAGGCTTCGTCCTTGATTGGGCCCCCCAGCCGTTCCAGTGGTTCTCCGGCTGACGGGCGGGAGCATCGGTGCTAGGTGAGATGTGGTTCGCCGTCCTCCCCGACGGTGAAGCCGGTCTTGCCGCGGCAGGCGTGCTGCTTCCTGGAGCCAGTCAGGTGATCGACCACGCCTCCGGGCGGCCGTGGTTGATCGGGGACTGGCCCGGCCACCAGATCCGTCTGGCGGCGGCGGGAGCGGCACGGGTGGCGGTGATCGGGCGCTGCCCGGTCACCGCCACTGACCTGGCCCTGCGGCTGGCCCGGATACCCGACGTCGAGCGGATCGAGCAGGTCGTCGCGGGGCTGACGGGCAGCTTCCACCTGGTCGCCTCGATCGACGGCAGGGTCGCGGTGCGGGGCACCGCCTCGGCCGTCCGCCGCGTGTTCCATGCCCGCGTACGCGGTGTGACCGTGGCCGCCAGCCGTTCCGACGTGCTCGCGTGGGCGACCGGCGGGCGGATCGACGAGCGGGTGCTGGCCACGCGGCTGCTGCCGAGCGGGGTGGTCGGCCCGTTGCAGGACCTCGGTGTGTGGCGCGACGTCAGCTGCCTGCCGCCCGACCGTACGCTGCTGATCGAGCCCACCGGCATGACCGGCATCCGCACCTGGTGGCACCCACCCGAACCGGCCCTGCCCCTGGCTGAGGGGGCGACGGCGCTCCGCGAGGCGCTGACCGGCGCCGTGGACGCGTGCACCGCCGACGGCGGCACCATCAGCGCCGACCTGTCCGGCGGCATCGACTCCACCAGCCTCTGCTTCCTGGCCGCCCGCGGCCGGGCAAGCCTGATCACCGTGCACTGCGAGGGCATGGACCCCGGCAACGACGACCCGGCCTGGGCTTTCCGCGCGGCCACCGGCCTGCCGGATGCGACGCACCACGTCATCGGCAGCGACGAGCTCCCGCTGTGGTTCGCCGGGCTGACCGAGCCCCAGCCGTCGATGGAGGAACCCTCCGGCTGGGTACGCGACGCGGCACGGCTGGCCGACCTGGCCTGGCGGCTGAGCACCGCCGGTTCCCGGCTGCACCTGATGGGGGTCGGCGGCGACGAGCTGTTCTCGGCACTTCCGCCCTATCTTCACGACCTGGTCAGAGACCGGCCGTTCACGGCGCCCGCGCACCTGCGCGCCCGCCGGGCCCGCTGGCGCAGCTCCTGGTGGCGGATGCTGCGGGCGCTGGCCGACCGCACCGACCACCCGGCCTGGCTGGAGCGCTGCGTCACCGACTTGAGCACCACGCCCGCGGCCGCGGACCCCTACTCGATGGCCTGGGGACCGCCGCTGCGCATGCCGCCCTGGGCCACCGCCTGCGCCGTGCACGCGGCCCGCGACGTACTGGCCGGAATCGCCGCCGCGCGCCCGGCGCCGCTGTCGCCGCTACGCGCCCAGCACCAGACCCTGCTCTACGCGCGCACCGGCGGGGCCGGGCTGCGCCAGATCGACCAGGCCACCTCCCGCCTGGGTCTCCCGTACGCCGCGCCGTACCTGGACGACGCCGTGATCGAGGCCGCCCTGTCGGTACGCCCGGAGGAGCGCGCCGGCCTCGGCCGTTACAAGCCGCTGCTGGCGGCCTCGATGGACGGCGTCGTGCCGGCCGAGATGCTCGAGCGCTCGACCAAGGGCGAGTACGGCGCCGACTTCTACGCCGGCTGGCGGCGCCATCGTGACAGCGTGCTGGAGCTGTTCGAGGCGTCGGAGCTCGGCCGGCTCGGGCTGATCGACACCGGCGCCCTGCGTGCCGCCCTGCTCGGCGTGCACCCGCGGCCGCACGTCATGGAACCCCTGTCGCAGACGCTCGCCTGCGAGATATGGCTGCGCTCACTGACCCCACACCGGATGCCGGCCATGACCACGGGAGACTCCTGATGCCCTTCAGCCTGCGCGGCGGCGTGTCCGCCGCGCACTCCATCGACGGCATGGTGCTGCTCGACGAGCACACCGGCCGCTACTGGCAGCTCAACGCCACCGCCACGCTGGTCCTGCGCGCCCTGCTCTGCGGCGCCTCTCCGGGCGAGGTGTCCAAGAGGCTGACCGGCAACCACCCGGGGCTGTCCGTCGAGCAGGCGGACCGCGACGTCGCCGACCTGCTGGCGGCCCTGCGCCGAGCCGGACTGGTGATGCCGTGAGCCACCCGATGACCTCCGAGTCACGCGCTCGGGTTTCGCCGGCCAGGACATCGGCGGCGCTCCTTGCCGTCGCCGCGGCCCGGCCACTGGCCGGGCTCAGGCCGTACCGCATCCGGCGCGTCCTGGGGGTGATCCGGCGCGGCGCCGTCGCCGCCACCGCCGCGCAGGCCCTGGCCGCCAGGGACGACGTGGTCGCCGTGAGCGCGCGCTGCGCCGGGCCCGCCTGCCTGCAGCGCTCGCTGGCGACGGCCATCCTGTGCCGGCTCCGGGGCACCTGGCCCACCTGGTGCGCGGGGGTGCGCGTGGAGCCGTTCCGCGCGCACGCCTGGGTACAGGTGAACGGGCAGCCCGTCGGCGAGCCCTACCCGGCCGGCTACTACCGGCCGATCATGACCGTCGCGGCCCCCCCGACCGCCCCATGAGGCCGGGGGCGATCCACACCCGCTCGCTGCGCAAGTCCTACCAGGGCATGCGCGCTGTGTGCGGGATCAGCCTGAACGTCGAGGCCGGGGAGATGTTCGGCTTCCTCGGGCCCAACGGGGCCGGCAAGTCCACCATGATCTCGATGCTGTCGACGCTGCTGCGGCCCAGCGGCGGCCGGGCCCTCGTCGCGGGCATAGACGTGCGCGACGACCCGAAGGAAGTACGCCGGCGCATCGGGCTGGTCTTCCAGGAGCCGACCGTCGACGCCGACCTGACCGTCCGCGAGAACCTCGCCTTCCACGCCACCCTCTACGGCCTGGGCAAGCACGACGCGCGCCGCCGCGTGGCCGAGGCCGCGGACCTCGTGGGCCTGACCGGCCGCGGCGACACGCTGGTACGCACCCTGTCCGACAGCATGAGACGCCTGCTGGAGATCGCCCGCGGGCTGCTGCACGAGCCGGGGGTGCTGTTCCTCGACGAACCCACGGTCGGCCTGGACCCGCAGGCCCGCGCGGAGATCTGGGAGCACCTGCGCGAGCTGCGCCATCGCCGGGCCATCACCGTGTTCCTGACCACCCACCACCTGGAGGAGGCCGAATACTGCGACCACATCGCCATGGTCGACCGGGGCCGGGTGGTCGCCGACGACTCACCGGCCGCACTGAAGCGACTGATCGGCACCGACCGCATCCATCTGCGCACCGGCGACGACCAGGCCGCGGCCGCCACGCTGTCCGACTATCTGGGCCTGTCCAGCGCGTGGGGACCTGACGGCCTGTACGTCCAGGTGACCGACGCGGCCACCGCCATCCCCTGGGTGTGCACCGTGCTGCGGGTGCCCGTCCACTCGATCGAGGTACGCCGTCCCAGCCTCGACGAGGTGTTCCTGCGCTACACCGGCCGGACCTTGGACGGCGCGGCACGTCCGGGGGTGTGGCCGTGACCGTGGACGCCCGTCCCTCCCTCTGGTCACGTCTCCTGCGCCGGCTCTGGTGGGAGACGCGGGCCGCCCACGTGGTTTGGCAGCGCGAACTGCTCCACTATGTCCGCAACCCCGCCCGTCTGATCATGACCCTGGTCCAGCCGGTCGTGTACCTGCTGGTCCTCGGCACCGGGCTCGGCGCCATGCTCCCGGGCGGTGACGGCTATCTCACCTACCTGTTTCCCGGCGTACTGCTGATGACCGTCCAGGCGCCCGCCATCGCCATCGGCGCCTCCGTCGCGGTCGACCGCGAGGCGGGCTTCCTCAGGGAGATGCTGGTCGCGCCCGTCCATCGGGTGAGCCTGCTGGCGGGCCGGTGCGCGGGCGCCGCCACGGTGGCCACCTGTCAGGGCGTGTTCGTCCTGGGTCTGGCGGGGGTGGCGCACATCCCGTACGCGCCTGAGCTGATGCTCGCCCTGGTCGCCGAGATGGCGCTGATCGCGTTCGCCATGACCGCGTTCGTCGCTCTGCTGGCCGTGGTCATCTCCCCGACACCGTCCTTCCACGCGGCACTGGGGTGCGTGCTGACGCCGCTGGTGTTCCTGTCGGGCGCGCTGTTCCCGATCGCGGGCCTGCCGGGCTGGTTGACCGCTCTCATGATGGCCAACCCGCTCACTTACGTGATCGACCTGCTCCGGCGGACCATCGCCCCCTACCTCGCGCGGCCGGAGCCCGCCGCCGTCCACTCACCCGTCCTCATGGAGCTCGCCGTCACCGCCGGGGTCGGCCTGCTCTCCCTCCTCCTGGCCGCCCGCCGCCTCTCCCGCCCGCACTGAGGCCGTCCAGAGACCCCAGCCCGACGGACCGTCTTCCTCCCCTCCCCGAAAGGGGGTCCCTCCAGAGAGACATTGCGGTCCCTACACCAGGCCGACCATGAACCCCTCGTCGCGGATCCCCAGGTAGGCCGCGGGACGATATTGCCGCATCGCCCGCTCGATGACCGGAATGTACTTGGGGTTGGAGCCAAGGGGCAGCCGGTAACCGTTCTTGACCGTGTGGAACTCCCACAGGTGCTCCAGTTCCGGGTGGCGAGCGCGAAACCCGGGGTCGGCCGGGAAGAGATCCAGGCGCACCATCACCTTGCGCATGATGTAGTCGGCGAGCTTGACCCGGCGCTGCTGGGTGCGCGAGATGCCCACCCCCGACAGCTCGGCCCACGGCGCCGACCACGGCCTGCCCTGGGGATCGTCCCAGCGCACGCCATAACCGTCGAAGACCAGCCGGCGAGGGCGGCTGAGCTTGCGCCACGTGATGATCGGGAGGGCCCCGATGGCCAGGAACAGCAGCCCGAACAGCACGGCGACGACAGTGGTCCCGGTGCCGCCCCTGACCTGGCCGGTGAGCGACGACACGATCGTGATGAGCCCGATGACCCCGGCCACGGAGCCGCCGATCAACGCCTTCGTCTTGGCGTCCCCGCCGACGTCGATCACCACGGGAGGCGGGGCGAAGGCGGGGGGTTGCTGCTGCGGGGGATACGGGGCGTTGAACTGCTGCTGGTGGTGGGGTGGATACGGTGGCTGTTGCGGCGGCCGGTACGTCATGAAAAGTCAGGCTAGTTCGGGCGACCAGACCCTCCGCGACGCTTCACCGTTTTGCGAAGCGAGTTCGAGCAGGTTCAGCAGCTCCGGGTGGCGAACGCCAGGAACTGCGTCGTCTCCTCGGCGGAGAAGTTGTCGTCGGACCCGATCACCAGCGTGCACTCGCCCGTGCGCAGCCGTGGTCCCCAGGCGAGGCTCTCCAGGTTCTGTACCGGCGTCCGGATGTCATCGAGGTCGGTGACCAGGCGCTTGGAGACCGCCCGGTAGGGCCCGCCGGTCGTCAGGCTGTTCCTGGCCAGCACGTTCGTGGCTCCACGCAGGTCGATCTCGTACAGCTTCACCCGGTAACCGACGCCTTCGAGCCAGGTGCGTTCCAGAGCCAGGAACCGGTGCTCGTCGATCGCCAGGAGCTCCGAGACCCCGCTGTCGGACTGCCCGGTCGGCGGGACAGGAGCGGTGGGCAGGGGGTCGACAGGGTAGACGTACTGGGCGCTGGGCTTGCTCCTGAAGCGGCTCCATACGGTGAGGCGGGCCGCCGCGCCGTGCTCGACGGTCGGCGGCTCCCCGTCCTCGAAACGCGGGCCTTCGGTGGCGGTCGTGATCGTGCGCGAGGTGATGGCCAGGCCCTCGATGCCGAAGTTGCGCCTGGGCCCGGTGTCCGTGCCGGTCATGCGCAGGTTGGCGGGCATCGACAGCTCGCCGATCTGCTGTCCCTGGACGTCGGCCCGGTGGACGTACAGGCCGGACGGCGGGATGTCCGGGTGCCCCGCGTCCGGACGGTCACCTTCGTCACCCCACAGCAGCCGGTCGGTCCACCGGTCGTAGCGGATGGTCTCCGGATCGGCGGACCCGGGCTCGCCGTACGGCGGGTAGGTGCTCCCGTCGGGGCGCAGGAAGGTGTTGACACCGGTGAGGTGCACGCCGGTGAACGCGCCGGTCCTCCAGTCGAAGGCGAGTCGCCCGGTGTAGAAGCGGGCCGGGCCGTAGCGCCCGCGGTCGTCGGAGATGAGGTACCAGGTGCCGGTGAGCGGGTCGCGATCGAGTCCGGACAGGCCACCGACCGTGGTGCCGGCGTAGGACATCTTGTACGGCAGCCGCTGTTCGCCGAGGAAACGGGTGATCTCGACGGGCTGCGGTGAGGCACTCGCCGCCGTGGCTGCGGGCACGGCGGCGAGGCCGATCGTGACCGCGACGGCCGCGGCGATGCCCACTATTCTCCGCATTCATCTCTCCCCGCTCGGCGACACCGGCGGGGATATGAGATCGCGAATTCATCGGAAAGTCCACACGAATTATTAACGGCGATTCAGCCGCGATCAGCGAGAAAAGTGCTCACATGATGGCGAGTTGCCCGCCGTCGATGACCAGCTCGGTGCCGTGGATGAAGGCCGCGTCGTCCGAGGCCAGGAAGGCGTATCCGGCCGCGACCTCCTCGGCCAGCCCGGCCCGGCCGAGCGGGATGTGGTCACGCTCGTACGCCGATACGAAATCGTCCGCCAGCCCGGCTGAGATGGTGGAATTCAATGGAGTCTTGATATATCCGGGACAAAGGGAATTGACGCGAATGCCGTGCTTTCCAAGCTCCACGGCCATGGTCTTGGAGAGCAGCAGCACGCCACCCTTGGAGGCGTTGTAATGCGCGTAGTCGGCCTCGCCGCCGAGCCCGTTCGTGGACGACATGTTGAGGATCACTCCGCCGGCGCCGCGCGCCACCAGATGCCTGGCCACGGCCTGGGCGACCAGGAACATCCCCCGCAGGTTCACCGACACGATCCGGTCCCAGTGGTCGGGCGTGATCTCCAGGAAGGGCTCGCGCCAGGCGATGCCCGCGTTGTTGATCAGGACGTCGATCCCGCCCAGTGTCGCGATCGCGCCGTCCACCAGCCGGGCGACGTCGCCCTCCGAGCTGATGTCGCCCGCCAGCCCGTGCACCTCGCCCAGCGGAGCCAGCTCGGTCACCGCCTGGTCCACCTCGGCTTCGTCGAGGCCGCCGAGGACGACCCGGGCGCCCTCCTCCAGGAACCGGCGCGCGGTGGCGGCGCCGATGCCGCTGCTGCCACCACTGATCAGCACCCGCTTCCCTGCCAGTCCACGCATGAGGCCCTCCACTGTCGCGACTCGGCTCCGAACGTAGCATTGGTTCCGCTATGCGCACGAGCATTCTGCTATTCGGAAAGGTCCGCAGGTTCCACGAGCCCCTGGCGCCTGCTCATGAACCGCAGGTAGCCCGGAACAGCGTTCTGTTTCACGGAAAGGTGGCCCCACCCCCGACGGGGCCACCTCGCCCGGCTACCTACAGGGCTTGTAGGGCAGATCCTTGAGGGAGTAGTCGGTCGCCTTCTTGATGGCGTTGACGTTGAGCGTGGCCGCCTTGCTGCAGAAGCCGGACGGCGAGGTCAGATACTCCACCTGGAACACCGGCTTGCCCGCCCGGATGAACGGCGTCAGCTCCCCGCACTCGTCGAACTCGAAGCACTGCTCGTTGACCGCGTAGTCGAAGTCGCCCACCAGGTCGGACACCTGGGAGAGGTCGTTCTTCAGCGCCACCGACAGGCCCTTGGCGTGACCCAGGGCGGCCAGGGCCCGGTTGAAGATGAGCTGGGTGGCCGGGGTGACCGTCCAGCCGGTGACCGACTTGCCCTCCTCGTGCGCGTTCACCACGTCGAACTCGACGCCGTCGAACCCGGCCTGGGCGCACTTGTCGACCCGGGCCGCCATCATCGTCAGCAGGAAGTTCCGCTGGCCCTTGTCGTTGTTGATGTTGGCCCAGCGCTCGTTCGGGAACTCCTCGCTGAACGGCTTGCCCAGCAGGGAATTGCCGTGGCTGTTGTCCCAGTCGACGAACGTCTGGTAGTCGGGCCGGTACTCCTCGATCGAGCCGGCGTCGACGTAGCAGATCGCCTTGGCACCCTTCGCGTGGATGGCCGAGACGGCGGCGGTGTTGAGCGTGGTGTTGTTGCCCACCACATCGGCGTCCGCGTAGAGGTCGATGTCGAACACCGTCGGCTTCACGCAGGCGCCCCCGGTCTGCGGGACCTGGCAGATGTCGACGTTGACGCCGCCGGTGGCGGGGTAGGCGGAGTTGCCCTGGAGCTGGTACTGCCAGCGGCTCTGCAGCGGGGGCTTCCAGATCGCCGCACGAGCGTCGGCGGTGGAAGTGGTCGTGGCGGCGGCGGCCGATTCGGCTGCGCCGAGGACCGCCACCGGCGCGATGACCAGCGCCGCGGCCACGGCGGACCGGGTGAAGAACGATCGGAGGTTGACCATACTCACACCTTCTATTCCGAATGATGGAATGCTATTCCGGCCTCAAGGAAATAGGGCAAGATCATACGTTGTCAATCTTGTCTCGATGTCGAGAATTCCTCACAAAAGGCGTGCAACGCCCACCAGGCGGTTCTCCCCAGAGCTTTCCGCATAACGGAATGCTAGTCTGCATCGTGGATGGATGGCTATACTCGCCGCACGCAGCGGGCCCTCACGCCCGCCGTGGTCCGTGGAGGGAAAGAGCCCGATGGCACGCATCGTCTTCATCGGCGCCGGCAGCGTCGAATTCACCAAAAACGTCCTCTCCGACATCCTGACCTTCCCCGAGCTGGGGGACTCGACCTTGGTCCTCCATGACATCAACCCCGAGCGGCTCGCCACCGCGGCGGCCATGGCCGAGTGGATGGTCGCCGCGCTCGGCCTCGGCGCCAAGGTGGAGGCCCATCTCGACCGCCGCGCCGCCGTGGACGGCGCCGACTACGTCATCAACGAGATCGCGGTCGGCGGGCACGCCGCGACCCGCGTCGACTTCGAGATCCCGCGCCGCTACGGCCTGCGCCAGACGATCGCCGACACCCTCGGCATCGGCGGCATCTTCCGCGCGCTCCGTACGATCCCGGTGATGGTCGGGCTGGGGAACGACCTGGCCGAGCTGGCGCCGGACGCACTGCTGCTCAACTACACCAACCCGATGGCGATGATCCCCCGGGCCGTCTACCAGGGCACCCCCTTCAAGCGGGTCGTCGGGCTCTGCCACTCGGTGCGCGACACGCAGGCGCGCCTCGCCTCGCTCGTGGGCGTACCCGAGGACGAGGTCTCCTTCGTCACGGCCGGGGCCAACCACCAGGCGTTCGTGCTGCGGTTCGAGCACGGTGGCCAGGACCTGTACCCGGCGCTCGACGACGTGATCGCCCGGGATCCCGACCTGCGCAGGACCGTGCGGGTGGAGATGTACCGCCGCTTCGGCTACTTCCCCACCGAGTCGAGCGAGCACGGCTCGGAATACCTGCCCTGGTTCCTGCACCACGACGACCAGGTGGCGCACTTCCGCATCCCGGTGGACATCTACCTGCGCTGGTCGGAGGAGAACCTCGACACCTACGCGGAGACCAAGCGGCGCCTGGCGGCCGGCGAGGGCGTGGAGATCGAGCCCGCGATGGAGCTGGCCTCCGAGGTCATCCACTCGATCGAGACCGGCACCCGCAGGGTGGTCCACGGCAACGTACGCAACGACGGGCTGATCGGTAACCTGCCGCCCGACGCCTGCGTCGAGGTGCCCTGCCTGGTCGACCGGTCGGGGATGCGCCCGACCCGGATCGGCGACCTGCCGCCCCAGCTCGCCGCGCTGAACCAGACGTTCCTGAACGTCGGCGACCTGACGGTACGGGCGGCGCTCGAAGGCCGCCGCGACCACGTCTACCACGCGGCCATGCTCGACCCGAACGCCGCCGCCACGCTCACCCTCCAGCAGATCCACGACCTCGTGGACGAGATGATCGCCGCCCACGGCGACCTCCTTCCCGAGGGCGTCCGATGAGGCGCGCCCTGGCCACCGTCACGGGCATCGCCCTGCTCGCCACCGGCTGCGGCTCGGCGGCCGGGAGTGAGCAGGCGGGCGGCCCGGTGCGGATCACCGTCTGGGACGGCCAGTCGGACGCCGCCGCCAAATCGATCGCGAAGCTGGTGGCCCAGTTCAACCAAGCCCATCCGGACATCAAGGTGAGCCTCGAGTCCGGGGCCGCGACCGCCGACGGCATGCTGCCCAAGCTCACCGCCGCGCTCACCTCCGACGCCTATCCCGACATCGCCTATCTCTACGGGTCCTGGGCGCCCAACCTGGCCAGGAACCCGAAGACGGCCGACCTCACGCAGTACGCGAAGGATCCGGCCGTCGGCTGGGCGGACTTCTGGGCCAGCGAGCGGGAGGCGGCCACCGTCGAGGGCAAGGTCATCGGCTTCCCGGCGGTGGTCGACAACATGGTGGTCCTGTACAACAAGAAGCTGCTGGCCAAGGCGGGAATCGAGGCCCCGAAGCCCGACTGGACCTGGGACGACTTCCGGGCGATCGCCAAGAAGACCACCGACGCCGGGTCCGGCACCTTCGGCACCACCTGGGCGATCAGCGGTGGCGAAGAGGCCGTCTGGGGTCTGTGGCCGCTGGTCTGGCAGGCGGGCGGCGACGTGCTCTCCCCCGATCGCAAGAAGGCCGTCTTCAACTCCGCCGCCGGGCAGCAGGCGCTCGGCCTGCTGCGTGGCATGGCCATCGACGACAAGTCGCTCTACCTGGACTCCAGCCCGGCCGAGAAGGGCCAGAAGCTTTTCGAATCGGGCCGGCTCGGCATGTTCCTGGCCGGGCCGTGGGTACTGCCCGACCTGCAGGCCGCCAAGGTCGACTACGGCGTCGCCCAGCTCCCCGGTACGAACGGCAACCACGAGACGGTCTCCGGACCCGACAACTGGGTGGTGTTCAAGCACGACGACCGGCGGGTCAAGGCCGCCGCCACGTTCCTGACCTGGCTGACCGCGGCCGAACAGCAGCTGGAGTGGATGAAGGACACCGGCTCGCTGCCCATCCGCGAGTCGATCACCAAGCTGCCCGGCTACCAGGACTACCTCACGAAATATCCAGGCATCGAGGTGATCTCCACCAACCTGACCAACGCCAAGCGGGTCAGGCCGCCGACGACCCGATATCCGCGGGTGTCGGCGTTCGTGGCCGAGGCCATCGCGCAGACCCTGCTCGGCAAGGCCGATCCCAAGACGGCCCTGGACGAGGCGGCCGCCAAGGCCGACGCGGCGCTCGCCGTACCAGGATCGTGAACAGCACCGCGCCGGCCCTGGACCGGGCCGCCGTCGGCCACCGGCAGCCACGCGACCGCCGCAGACTCGCCGAGAACGTCGCCGGCTGGACCTTCGCCGGCCCCGCCTCGCTGATCATCCTCGGCTTCTCGCTGGTCCCGATGGTGTGGGCGCTCGCGCTGTCCTTCACCGACTCCGACCTGCAGACGCCGGGGCGGAACGTGGGGCTGGCCAACTACCGGGCGCTGCTGGAGGACCCCGTCTTCTTCCAGGCGCTGCGCAACACCGGGCTGCTCGTCGTGCTCTACATCCCGGCGTCGCTGATCGCGGGCCTGCTCGTGGCGGTGCTGCTGAACAGGAAGGTACGCGGGATCGGGTTCTACCGGACCTGCTTCCTGGTGCCCTACATCGCCTCGGCGACCTCGGCCGGGCTGCTGATGGGCTACATCTTCGACCGGGACTTCGGGCTGATGAACGGGCTGTTCGTCAAGCTCGGGCTGCCGGTGCAGGGGTTGCTGAGCAGCCCTTCGCAGGCCATGTTCGTGCTCACCCTGATCTTCTTCTGGACCCGGTTCGGGTTCGCGGTGGTGATCTATCTGGCCGCGATCCAGGAGATCAACAAGGAGATCCTGGAGGCCGCCTCGATCGACGGGGCGGGCCGGTGGACCACGTTCCGGCACATCATCGTGCCGTCCGTACGGCCGATGACGCTCTTCCTCACGGTCTGGGGCGTGATCGACGCGCTGCAGTTCTTCGACCTGGTCATGACCACGACCAAGGGCGGCCCGGCCAACGCGACCGTGACGATCGTCTACTACATCTGGCAGCTCGCCTTCAACTACTTCACGGCCGGCTACGGCGCGGCCGTGGCGTACGTCCTGTTCGTCGGCACCCTTGTGCTGATCATCGGCGGCTTCCTGATCGCGCGCAGGAAGGGAGCTTTGGCGTGAAGAGGCATGGCGTGAAGAGGTTCCGCCTGCCCAGCAAGTGGCATCTGGTGCTGCTGCCGATGTCGGTGGTGACCGTGCTGCCGTTCGTCTGGATGATCCTCAGCTCGGTGATGACCCAGGGCGAGCTCAACCGGTTCCCGCCGCCGTTCTGGCCGGAGGGCATCGACCTGGGCGGCTACCGTACGGTGCTCAACGGCTCGAACTTCCCCCGCTGGTTCCTCAACAGCGTGATCGTGTCCGGCGCCATCGTGCTGGCCCAGCTGGCGCTCTGCAGCCTGGCGGGCTACGCGTTCGCCAGGATCAGGTTCACCGGCTCCAGGATCACGCTGGTCCTGGTCATCGCCACCGCGCTGATCCCCTTCCAGCTCACGGTGATCCCGACCTTCCTGATCTTCAACAAGGTCGGGCTGACCGACACGCTCGGCGCGCTCATCGTGCCGCAGCTCAGCTCGGCGGTCGGCATCTTCCTGATGACCTCGTTCTTCCAGTCCTTCCCGAGGGAGCTGGAGGAGGCCGCGCGGATCGACGGCTGCTCGCGGTACGGGGTGTTCTTCAAGGTGGTGCTACCGGTGGCGCGGCCCGCGCTGGCCGCGCTGGCGGTCATCACGTTCATCACCGCCTGGAACGACCTGTTCTGGCCGGTGGTGGCGATCAACTCGGACGCCAACTACACCGTGCAGGTGGGGTTGACGTCGTTCCAGGGCCAGCACCGGGCCGACTGGCCGGCGATCATGGCGGGCACGGTGCTGACGACGCTGCCGGTGCTGGGCGTGTTCCTGTTCGGCCAGCGCCGGTTCGTCCAGGCGCTGACCGGCGCGGTCAAGGGCTGATCGGGGCGGGGGCTGAGGTCACGGTCACGGGTTCAGGTCGCGGTAGGGGTTGGCGGGCAGGCCGGTGAACGAGGTGCGCCGCCGCCACAGCTCGCCGCCGGTCCGGCCGTCCCAGGCGGTGGTGACGTACAGGATGTCGAGGTCGGGGCCGCCGAAGGCGCAGCTCGTCACGTTGGTGGCGGGCACCTCCACCGTCAGGTCGGGCTGCCCGTCCGGCCGCAGCCGGACCACCTTCCCGCCGCCCCACAGCGCCACCCACACATGCCCCGACGCGTCTACCGTGAGGCCGTCGGGGCTCGGGAGCACGGCGAACAACCGGCGATCCGCGACCTGACCGGTCGCCGGGTCGTAGTCGAAGACGTCGACCCGGTCCGTGAGCGTGTCCACGTAGTAGAGCAGCCGCTCGTCGGGGCTCCACCCGATGCCGTTGGAGATCGTGACGCCGTCGAGGATCCGCTCGACACGGCGGTCGGGGTCGAGGCGATAGAGCGAGCCCGCGCCAGGAGTGTCGTCCTGCGCCATGGTCCCGGCGAAGAACCGGCCCGCGCGATCGCATGCGCCGTCGTTCATCCGGTTTCCGGGTGGTTCGGCCGCCGTCACGGGCGCGACGACGGTCAGCTCTCCATCGATCAGCTCTCCATCGTGTACGGCGAAACCGTCCCTGACGGCGAGCGCCAGCCCGCCGGACGCACGCGGAACCGCCACGCCCACAGGCTGCCCCACGTCGATCGACTCGTGCGAGCCGTCGGCGGGGTCGAGCCGGTGCACCAGGCCCGCGGGGATGTCCACCCAGAGCAGCGTCCCCGTCCGCTCGTCCCAGCACGGCCCCTCACCCAGCCGCGCGTGCGGTACGGGTACGACCTCCATCGTCACTCCCCTTGTTCCGTATGTCAGAACGTCATTCCAGTTAGAGTGCCAGGAGATCACCCGGAAGATCGCACTGTCAACCGATCAGCCCTGCCGCCGCGACCGCCCACCGCAGATCGTGGCCGCTGGTCAGCCCTGCTCCGCGACCGCCCGCCGCAGGGTGTGGCCCACCTCTTCCATCCGGGCCGGTGACATCCTGTCCTTGATCGCGGTCACGCTCACCGCGGCGACGGGAGCCGTCCGCCCCAGGAAGACCGGGGCGGACACGCAGCGCACGCCGGGTTCGTTCTCCTCCATGTCGAGCGCGTAGCCGCGCTGCCGGACCTGGTCCAGGTGGGTGGCCAGCTTGGCCGGGTTCGTGATCGTGTTGCGGGTCCTGGTCGCGAGCGGGCCGTAGCGGTCGGCCCATGCCTTGATCGCCTCGTCGGTCGGGTAGGTCCACGCCAGCAGCGCCTTGCCCACGCCCGTGCAGTGGGCCGCGTTGCGCCCGCCGACCACGGAGGTCATCGTGATGGACCGCACCGCCTCGACCTTGTCCAGGTAGACGACCTCGCCGCCGTCCAGCATGGCCATGTGCACGGTCTCGGCGAACTCCTCGCTCAGCCGCAGCAGCAACGGGCGCACCAGCGTGCGCAGGTCCATGGTTTCGTAGAATCTGAAGGCCGTGGCGAGCATCTCGGTGCCGAGGAAGTAGGGCCCGCTGGGTTCGGGCTGCGCGGCGAAACCGCGATGCTTGAGCGCGCCGAGCAGCCGGTGGAGCGAGCTCTTGGGCAGGCCGAGCCGGGTGGCCAGCTCGTCGAGTGTCACCCCTCGGCTGTGCTTGCCGATCTCCTGCAGGATCAGCAGGGCGCGGTCGACGCTGCCCACCGGCGACTGGGCCTCGGCCATGGATTCTCCTAGCGTATTCCGAATAATGGAATGCTATCGCGTATTGCGGAAACTTGGCTAGTCGCCACCCTCAACTCTTTACGGCATAAGCTATTGTGTGGATGATTGGTTTACAGCGTATGGAGTTAGAAGGAGATCCTTGATGACCGAGGCCAAACTGCACGACGGAAGCACGATCCACCTGGAGGTGCACGGCCGGGGCCCGACAGTGCTGCTGCCGGTCAACCCGGTGCCGATCGACGGCACCAAGGCCGACGACATGCGTAAATGGGGCGTCGACCCGGCGCTCGGCCGCAACCTCATCGACGGGCTGTCGGACGCGTTCAGGGTCGTCGCCTTCGACTACGAGGGCCACGTCCTGGCCACCCCCAAGCCGGACACGCTGACCCCGGCCAACATCGCCGCCGACCTGCTCGCCGTCGCCGACGCAGTGGACGCCGACCGGTTCGCCTACTACGGCTACTCGTGGCTCGCGCTCAGTGGGTTGCAGCTGGCGATCAGGACCGACCGGCTGTCGGCGCTCGTCATGGGCGGCTACCCGCCGCTCGACGGACCGTACGCGGAGATGCTCAGCGTGACCATGACCACCTACGAGATGTCCGGCCAGGACCCCGCCCCGAAGAAGGAGGCGGAGCCCAAGGCCGAGAACGAGTACGACTGGGACTCCGCGGAGGTCACCATGACGGAGGCCCAGACCAGGCAGTTCGTCACGCTCTACGAGGGTCTGCAGGATTTCGACGACCGGGCGGCGCAGGCGAGCCTGAGCTGCCCGCGCCTGTGCTTCGCGGGCTCGGCCGACAAGATCGAGTACGGCGAGCGGTGGGGCGGTGTGGACGTGGACATCGCCGGGCCGATGGTCAACCGGCGCGCCGAGCTCGAAGCGCTCGGCTGGGAGGTGCGCGTGCTCGACGGCCTCGACCACATACGGGCGATGCAGGTGGCCAATGTCCTGCCGATCCTGCGGCCCTGGCTGGAGAGCCGGATCAGGTGAGCTCGGCGATGGGGACGCGGCGGAAGGCGATGGTCGAGTAGGCGCTGGTGTCACCCGTCTCGTACAGCAGCCCGACCGTGTCCGCGTCCACCCTGACCAGGTCCGAGTACGCCGCGGGCAGGCCCGACACCGTGTGCACGGGCCGCCACGTGACGCCGCCGTCCGCGCTGGCCCGTACCGTCATCACCGCCCTGGCGTCCGGCGCCCCCGGGGCGGAGAACAGCAGGACGTCCGGCGCCTCGCACTGCAGCACGCTGCCCTCCACGACCGGGCAGACCAGATCGGCCTGCGGGCGGAACGGCGCTTCGAGCGTCTGCCCGCCGTCGGCCGAGTAGGCGTCGGCCCGGTTGCCGGGAGCGGTGGAGTCGGTGCGGGAGTTGACGTAGAGGCGGCCGTCCGGCAGCTCGGTGGCCGTGGACTCGTTGATGTTGAGGTAACCGTCGTTGTTGCCGTCGACGTACCCGATGCGCCACGAGGTGCCGCCGTCGTCGCTCAGCAGGCAGTGGCCGCCGTTGTACTTGCCCTCCGTGCCGTTGTCGCGACCGGTCGGGGGCACCGAGTGGTTGGCGGGGACCACGAGGCGACCCGCGTGCGGCCCCTGCCGCAGCTCGACCGCGTGGCCGGGGCCGGTGGCGTACCAGCGCCACTCGGGCCGCTTCGCGCTAGCGGTGATCTCGCGGGGCGCCGACCAGGTGACGCCGTCGTCGTCGCTCGCCTGCACGTACACGCGGCGGCCGTCGGCGGCGGCGACCTGGCCGCGCCTGATCTTGTCCTCGGTGGCGGCGGGGCCGTTGCGCACGTACACCAGGACGATCCGGCCGTCGCGGGTCACGATGGGGGCCGGGTTGCCCGTGGTGCCCTTGCGCGGTTCTGAGGCGACCACGCGCGGTCCGTCCCACGTGGCACCGCCGTCGGTCGACCTCTTGAGCACGATGTCGATGTGGCCCGAGTCGCCGGCCGAGCCGTGCCGCCCCTCGGCGAAGGCCAGGATCGTGCCGGCTCCGGTCACCACCGCCGCCGGGATGCGGAAGGTGTGGTAACCGTCGGTGCCCGCCCGATAGGGCACCGATGTGGGGTAGCCGTGCGCCATCGGGTTCCTCCTCGTCCGCCTGCGGATGCGACTTTATGGCGCGTACGCACGGTCGCCGGGTCCGCTCACCTGCCCGCCCGCAGGCGATCATCCGCTGCTGCACCAGCGTTAACTCCCTCTTCACCTGACCCGCGCTGATTGTCCGCTGCCAGCCAATTGCCAGGAACGCTGGGTAACCTCCAAGCGCATGACCTGGCAGCACAAGATCAACAAGGCGCTCGGCAAATATGCCGGCGTCCAGTTCTCGCGGGTCAGCAAGGCGGCTCCGGAGAGCCCGGCAAGGCCCCCTGCCGACCCCGCCGACAGGCTGTTGAGCGAGCCGGTGTTCATCCTGTCGCCCGTCAGATCGGGCTCCACCCTGCTGCGCGCGATGCTCGACGCCCACTCCCTGGTCCACGCTCCGCACGAGCTGCATGTGCGCCGGCTCGGGGTCGAGTTCGGGACGTCACTGGCGGAACGGTCGATGGCGGCGCTCGGCCACAACCGGGCCGACCTGGAACACCTGCTCTGGGACCGGGTGCTCCACCGCGAGCTGGTCCGCAGCGGCAAGCGGCACATCGTCGACAAGACCCCGGCCAACGCCTTCGCCCACCAGCGCATCGCCACCTGCTGGCCCGACGCGCGCTTCATCTTCCTGCTGCGCCACCCGGCCTCCATCGCCGCCTCCTGGCACGAGGCCGCCCCGGACAAGCGCGACCGCGAAGCGGCCGCGGCCGACGCGCTGCGCTACATGAAGGCGGTCCAGCGAGCGAGGAAGGCGCACACCGGCCTGACCGTGCGCTACGAGGACCTGACCGCCGACCCCGAGCGCGAGACGAGAGCCGTCTGCGAGTTCCTGGGCGTCCCCTGGGAGCGGGAGATGCTCGCGTACGGCCGGCCTGACGTGCTCACCAAGGGGCTCGGCGACTGGCGAGACAAGATCCGCTCCGGCAGCGTGCAGCCGGGCCGCGAACTTCCCACACCTGAGGAGGTGCCCGAGACGCTCCGGGCCATGTGCCGGAGCTGGGGATACTCATGAAGATCCGATATCTGCTGCTGCATGCCTATGGGCAGGGCGGGACGATCCGTACCGTCATCAACCAGGCCAACGCGATGGTCGCGCTCGGCCACGAGGTGGAGATCGCCAGTGCCGTACGACGGCGCGACAAGCCCCAGTTCCCCATCGATCCCCGCGTGACGCTGGTTCCGCTGGCCGACCAGCGCGCCGGTGTGCCGGTCGACTCGCTGGGCCGCAAGCTGTGGCGCAGGATGCGCGGCAAGATCGTGCCTTTCGGGGAGTTCGCCGCCGACTACTTCACCGAACGGGTGGAGAGGGCGGTCATCGACTATGTCTCGCGCCTCGAAGGCGGCATCCTGGTCACGACCCGGCCCGCGCTCAACCTGATCGCCGCCCGCCGTACTCCCAAGAGCGTCATCTGCGTCGCCCAGGACCACATGAACGTGGGCGCCTACCCCGAGACGATCACCCGGGACATCGCCCGCTACTACGGCCGCTTCGACGCGGTCGTCGTGCTGACCACGAAGAACCAGATCGAATACCGCATCCTCCTGCCTGACACGCCCATCGTGCGCATCCCCAACGCGCTGCACGGGTCGGGGCCGGTCTCCAAGCAGGTGAACCCGGTCGTGGTGGCGGCCGGGCGGCTGGTCAAGCAGAAGGGCTTCGACCTGCTGATCCCGGCGTTCCAGCAGGCGGCGCGGCGGCATCCGGACTGGCGGCTGCGCGTGTACGGCGGCGGCCCCAGGAAGGCCGAGCTCACCGCGCTCATCGCCGAGCTCGGCCTGCAGGACCGGGTGCAGTTGATGGGCCGTACGGACCGCCTGGAGGAGAAGCTGGCCGGGGCATCGATCTATGCGCTCTCGTCCCGCTTCGAGGGGCTGCCGATGGTGATGATCGAGGCGATGGGGCAAGGGCTGCCGATCGCCGCGTTCGACTGCCCGACCGGGCCCGCCGACGTGCTCACTTCGGGCAAGGACGGGCTGCTGGTGCCGCCTGGGGACGTCGCCGGGCTGGCCGACGCGCTCGACCAGCTGATGTCGGACAAGGCGCTGCGGATGCGGATGGGGGCGGCGGCCAGGCGGACGGCCGCCAACTACCACGCCGACTCGGTGATGCCGCTGTGGGAGGACCTGTTCGCGGAGCTGCTGAGCCGCGAGCCCATCCTCGACAGCTATTGGACCCGCTAGCGGCCCTGGCGGGCGCGCCATTCGGAGATGACGCGTTCGACGTCGTACGGCATCAGGTTGAGCGGCGGGCCCTGCAGCCCGGTCCTGATCGCCTCGCGGATGCGCGCGTTGATCTCCTCGATGACGCGCCGCGCCTCGGTCTCCGATCTGGCACCCACGGCCTCGGCGCGCGCCTCCTCCGCGTCCTTGCGCAGAGCGAGTGTCGGCGGCAGCGGCATCGACAGGCCCTCGCTGCGCACCTTCTGCTTGATCCACCACATCTCGTCGTACGGCTTGTCGAGGTCGGGAAGCGGCTTGCCGGCACCTGGCAGGTTGTCGAACTCGCCGCGCTCCGTCGCCTCACGGATCTGCCGGTCGATCCATGACTCGAAGCTCATCCCACCCGGTTTGCGCTCTGTCATCCTCGACCCCTCTCCTCACCCGAGATTATGCCGAGGCGCGATCGGGGCCCGCCAGCCGAGCATGGCTTCGGTCATCCGTACGGCCGCGACCGTCGCGGGCACGTCGTGCACGCGGAGGATCCGGGCGCCCTTCAGGACGGCGGTCACGTTCGCGGCGATCGTGCCTTCCGTCCGCTCGCGCTGCGGGCGATCGAGGGTCTCGCCGATGAAGTCCTTGTTCGACAGGGCGACCAGGGTCGGGTAGCCGATCGAGGTGATCTCGTCGAGCCTGCGCATGAGCTCCAGCGAGTGGAAGGTGTTCTTGTTCAGGTCGTGGCCGGGGTCGATGATGATCCGCTCGGCGGGGATGCCGGAGTCGAGCACGAACCGGACCCGCTCGCGCAGGAAGTCCGCGACCTCTGTCACGACGTCGCCGTACACCGGCCGGACGACCGCCTTCCCCGGGCCGGCGAGGCTGTGGGTCACGATCACGGTCGCGCCGCTCTCCGCCGCGACCGCGGCCATGCCGGGCTCGCGCAGGCCGTTGGTGTCGTTGATGACGTCGGCGCCGGCCGCCAGAGCCGCCTTCGCCACGTCGGCGCGGTGGGTGTCGACCGAGATGACGGCGTCCGTCACGTTGCGGATCTCGGCGATGACGGGGACCACCCGGTCGACCTCCTCACCGACGCTGATGCCGTCCTGATCGGCGCTGAAGGCGAACCCGCCGACGTCCACCCAGTCGGCGCCGGCCGCGACGGCGGCCCGCGCCGCCTCGACGGCCCTGTGGAGCTCGAACGTCCGGCCCTTGTCGTGGAAGGAGTTGGGCGTCCTGTTGACGATCGCCATGATGGCCACCTGGCGCGCGAAGTCGAACTCGCGGCGGCCGATGCGCCGGACGGGGAAGAGGATGTCGCTCACGTTGATGCACTCTCCAGGAGATTCGCCCAGCGATCGATGGACCCGTCGAACTGCCGGGCCACGAGCGCCGCGTCCATCACCATCTCCCCAGTATCGAGCCTCGGCTGTCACACGCCGACCTGGGTCCGGCTCACGGGGTGGCGGGCGCTTTCAGAATCTTCGAAATGCTCGACAAAGGCCCCCTGATCACACCAAACTCTCCTGGCAGGGGGCGCGCGACGAGGGGCGTCACCGCCGCTCCCATCAGGTTGGCCGAGGCCCACTCTCCCAAACGGCGGTGGCCCCCGTGGACAGCGCGGTGGCCCCCATCGCCTTGGTCACCAGCGCGTCCACCAGCCAGGCGAAGCTGTCGTCCAGCGAGACGCACAGCGCGAACACCCCGGCCGACTCCAGCGCGCAGAACCCCTGGACCGCGCTGCGGATGCCGCGGGCGGCGTGCGCCAGGGCGGCTCCGGTCAGCGAGCCGACGGCCAGGACGTCGACGGTGACGGCCGCCGCCTCGTCCGCGGCACTGCGTACTTCCTCGTCGTCGAAGCCGTCCACCGCGAAGTGCGTGGCCGCGTACAGGGCAGGATGCTCGCGCGCGTATGCTCGCTGGGCGTGGGCCAGCGCTCTTAAGGCGTCGGCTCCCGAGCGGCCGGTGGCGGCGCGGCGGCAGTGGTCGGCGAGGTCGCGATGTCCCTTGACGGACAGGGCGATGCGAAGGTCACGCAGCCCGCCGGGCAGGTGGACGTACAGGCTGGGCGCGGCCACACCCAGATGGCGGGCCAGCGCGCTGATGGACAGGGCGTCGATGCCGTGCTCATCGGCATAGGCGATCGCCCCATCTATCGTCGTCTGCCGCGTTAGTCTCTTACGCATCGTCCGCCCCGCAACCCTAACGGCTATAGGATTAATCCTAATACCAATAGGGGGGACTGACGTGATCACCAGGAGTATCGCGCGTCTTGCCGGAGCGGGAGCGGCTGCGGGTGTGCTGGTGGCCGCTATCGCCCTGCCTGCCGTGGGCGGCGCGGGGGCGCTGTTCAAGACCGCTTCCGCCGAGCTGAATCTCAAGGCGACAGATCTCCCCGAGGAGCCGCCGGCCGAGATGACCGCGATCCTCGACGCCAAGGGCAACCAGATCGCGCAGTTCTACGAGCAGTACCGCAAGGTCATCCCGTTGGCCGACATGGGCGACCTCATGAAGAAAGCGATCATCTCGATCGAGGACTACCGGTTCTACGAGCACGGCCCGATCGACATCGAGGGCACGGTCCGCGCGCTGGCGAAGAACCTGGGGACGGGCCGGGTGGCGCAGGGCGGCTCCAGCATCACCCAGCAGTACGTCAAGCAGGTGCTGCTCAACAACGCCACCACCGAAGAGGACAAGAACAAGGCGCTGGAGGCCACCTACGCGCGCAAGCTCAACGAGCTGCGTTATGCGATGGCCGTCGAGGAGAAGTACACCAAGGACCAGATCCTCGAGAAATATCTGAACATCGCCTACTTCGGCGCGAGTGCCTACGGGGTGGAGGCCGCGGCCCTGCGGTTCTTCGGCGTACACGCCTCCGAGCTCAGCCTGGCGCAGGCGGCCACTCTGGCGGGCGCGGTGCAGGACCCCAACGCGACCGACCCCAATCTCGGCAGGAAGTTCCGGGAGCGCCTGGTGACCCGCCGCGACACCGTACTCAACCGGATGGCCGAACTCGGCAAGATCACCCCGGCGGAGGCCGCGGCGGCCAAGGCCAAGAAGCTCGGCTACAAGGGCACCCCGCTGCCCGGCGGCTGCGAGTCCAGCAAATACCCATACTTCTGCGTGTACGTACGCAACGAGATCACCAAGAGCAAACTCTTCGGCAAGACGCCGAAGATCCGCGCCGCGCTGCTCAGCCGGGGCGGCCTGAAGGTCAAGACCACGCTCGACCCCAAGATGCAGGCGGCGGCCGACAAAGCCATCAAGAAGCACGTCTTCGTCACCGACAACCCGATCGCCAGCGAGGCCCTGATCCAGCCGGGCACCGGGGCGATCAAGGCGATGGCGGTCAGCAGGCCATACGGCACGTCCAAGCGGAAGCACCAACTGTCGCTCAACGTGGCGGCCGACGCGGCCCACGGCGGCGGCACCGGCTTCCAGCCCGGCTCGACCTTCAAGACGTTCACGCTGATCACCGCCCTCAAGGAGGGCATGAAGATCAACGACGGCTTCACCGTGGGCAGCACCTATACAGCCCCTTACTTCTCCTCCTTCAAGAACTGCAAGGGCGAGAACATCGGTGACCCGACACACGCCGTCAGCAACGACGAGGGCGGTGGCGGCTTCAAGTCGCTGCAGACCGGCACCTGGGGCTCGGTCAACACCTTCTTCCTGACGCTGGAGCAGCGCGTCGGCCTCTGCGACACCGTCAAGACCGCCCAGTCGCTCGGCATCAAGCGGGCCGACGGCGGCAGGCTGCAGGAGTACGAGACCTTCACGCTCGGCATCAACGAGATGGACCCGATCACGGTCGCCAACGCCTACGCCGCCATCGCGGCGCGCGGCAAGTACTGCACGCCAATGGCCATCACCCAGATCACCGACCGCGACGGCAAGGTCACCAAGTACAACCCCAACTGCCACCAGGCGGCCGGCCTCGACCCCGAGGTCGCGGACGCTGCGGCGAACGTCCTGAGCGGGGTGTTCACCAAGGGCACGATGTCAAAGGTCGGCGGCATCGGCCGGGACGCCGCGGGCAAGACCGGCACCACCGACAACCAGGCCACCGCCTGGTTCGCCGGGTTCACACCCGACCTGGCCGGCGCGGTGAGCATCGGCGACATCCGGGGCTCCCAGAAATACAAGCTCAACAACATCACCATCGGTGGCCAGTACTTCCCGGAAGTGTTCGGCGCGAGCGTGCCGGGGCCGATCTGGAAGGACACCATGCTGGCGGCGCTGAAGGACATCGAGCCCACCTCGTTCACGCCGATCAACTCCGCCCGCTTCGGCGGCTGCGGCCAGGGCTGTGCTCCCGTACGGACGCCGAGCGACGACGAGAAGAACGACACGGGCCCCAACGACGACGAACCCATCATCGACAACACGCTCCCCCACTAGCCGGTCCAGCGTCCCGCGTTCCGAGACCGACCAGCCGGTCCAGCGTTCCGAGACCCGCGAGCACGGCGTGCTCGCGGGTCTCGTGCTGACAACACTGTCAAATCGCCCTGTTAACAGCGGCGAAACATTGGTAACGTGGGAGCGCTCCCAGGATCTTTTTCCGCGAGGTGCTCCCATGTCTGAGCAGCCCACACTGGCACAGGTAGCGGCCGAAGCGGGGGTCTCGCCCGCGACCGCCTCCAGGGTCCTCACCGGCTCCGTACGGGTCAGCACCTCGACCCGCCGGCAGGTCTACGACGCGGTGTCCCGCATGGGATACGTACGTCATCGCGCGCCCAGGGGAACGGGGGCCAAAGGACCGGCCGCCGGGGTGACGGCGGTGGTCTGTGACCATCTGCCCCGATTATTCTCCGAGCCCTACTACGCCAGGCTGCTGTCGGCCGCCGGTGCCGTACTGGCCGAGCACGGCACGCAGCTCATGGTGACGACGGTGACCCCGACCGCCTCAGTGCTTCCCGAGTTAGGCGGCGCGGTGCTCCTCATCGGCGCCCGCGAACGCCATCCCCTGGCCATCAAGCTCTGCACATCGGGCGTGCCCGTGCGGAACGTCGGCCGCCCCCCGCACGACCTCAAACTCCCGTACGTGGACGTGGACAACCACGACGGCGGCCGGCAGGCCGCCGAGCACCTGCTGCTGTCGGGCCGCCGGACGATCGCCGCCATCGGCGGCCCGCCGTCCCTGCCAGGGGCGCGAGACCGGCTCGACGGGCTGGTGCGTACGCTGCGCACCGCCGGAGCGACGGAGGTGCCCGTCGCCTACGGCGACTTCACGGCCGCCTCCGGCACGCACGCCATGCAGTGGCTGCTGCGGCACGCCCCCGGGCTCGACGCGGTCTTCGCCGCCTCCGACCTGATGGCCGCCGGCGCGGTCCAGGCCCTGCGCCGCGCCGGTCGCCGGGTCCCCGCGGACGTCGCGGTGATCGGCTTCGATGACGCACCCGTCGCCCGGCGTACCGTCCCGGCGCTGACCACGATCCGGCAGCCGGTCGAGGAGCTCGCGATGGTCGCCACCCGATTACTGCTCGCCGGTACGACCGGCATCGACCCAGTCCTCCCCACGGAACTGGTCATCCGTGAGTCGGCTTGACCCGGGTGACGTCCTGGCCCGCAGATACCTGCTGCTGGATCCCCTCGCCCGCGGCGGCATGTCGATGATCTGGCGGGCCTTCGACCAGTCACTGCACCGGCTGGTCGCGGTCAAGGTGCTGACCGCCTCGCTCCAGGCCGGGCTCGGCGAGCGCGTCCGCGTACGCAGCGAGGCCCGCGCCGCCGCCCGGTTCCTCCACCCGGACGTGATCGACATCTACGACTATGGCGAAACCGTGACGGAGGACGGCGAGGTGGCGGCCTACGTGGTGATGCCGCTGCTCGACGGCTCCACCCTTGGCGAGCGCATCGCCGAGGGGCCGCTGCCCTGGACCGAGGCCGCGGCCATCGCTCTGCGGCTGGCGCGGGCGCTGCGCGACGGGCACGCCCGCGGCGTGGTCCATCGGGACGTCACCGCCGACAACGTGCTGCTCACCGCGTCCGGCCCGAAGCTGCTCGACTTCGGGATCGCGGCCGCCTCCGGTGATCCCGACGACGACCGGGGCACCCCTCCCTACGTCGCACCCGAACGGCTGGCCGGCGCCCCCACCCATCCGGCGGTCGACGTGTACGCGCTCGGGGTGCTCCTGTTCGCCATGCTCACCGGCCGTACGCCCTATCCGGAGACCACCTGGGAGCAGATCGAGGCCGCCCACCGCACCTCGCCGCCGCCCCGGGTGACCGGCGTGCCGCACGGCATCGCCTCACTGTGCCGGAACTGCCTCGCGCACGACCCCGCGCGGCGCCCCACGGCGGCGGAGATCGCGGACTCGCTGGCCGCCACACTCAGGGGGGCCGCTCTCGGCCGGCGGGTACGGCATGGCCTGGCCGTCGCCGGGACGGGTGTGATGATGCTGTCCTCGGCGCTGTGGCTCAACCGCCCGGTCGACCACCTCCCCATCTCGCCCTCGCCCCCCGCCGGCACCACGGCCACGCCCCGAGCGTCCAGCGAGACCCCTGGCGCCACCACCCCGCCGCGCGCGTCCGACACCATCCCCGGCACGCGAGCGCCCGGCGATACGGCCGTACCGCGCGCATCCGGCGATGGCGCCGTCACGGCCGGGCCGTCCGCGAGCCCTGCCGCGTTGCCGTCGGCCACCGCGGACCCGGCTCGCACCACAGGACCGGCTGTCACCGAGGGGCCGTCCACCCACACCGTCCAGCGGTCGCCCGGCCAGGAGCGTACGGCCCGGCAGGCGGTGGCCGGGTTCCACGGAACGCTGTCAGGCGCCGCGGCGTGCGGGGCCATCGATCACGACGTCACGCTGGACCTCCAGCAGGTCCTGCAGGGCGTGCTCGACACCCCCGGCCCCATCGAGCCCGGCATGGCGAAGCTGAGGCGCAAGCTGGCCGACCGCGAACGCGAAGGCCGCCTCACACCGTCCTGCCGCACGCAGCTCCAGGCCCGTCTCGACGAGATCGCCACCGCGCTGGGCCCCCAATAGGGGTACAACCGGACGCACTCGAGCAGATCGTGTGCACGGCCGCCGCCACGACGCCGGAAAGCCCTGCCCAGGTCACAGTCGTCGGTGCTGAGCAGGGCTACGATGAACGCGAACGCTTGAGGAGGAGCGGCATGGCGGAACCCACGGACGCGCTCCCCCAACAGGTGCTGAGCCCACTGACCAGAGCGGCGATCTTCATCGTGGCGACGATCGATCCGGGTGGCGGACCGGCGGTCCGAGACCTCCTCTCCGACCTGGACGCGCTGCAGCGGGCCATCGGCTTCCGGGCGCCGGACAGCACACTCAGCTGCGTCGCCGCCATCGGCTCGCACGCCTGGGACCGGCTGTTCGCCGGGCCTCGCCCCGCCGAGCTCCACCCCTTCCGCGAACTTGCCGGAAGCCGGCATCGTGCCGTGTCCACACCCGGTGACCTGCTGTTCCACATCCGGGCGCAGCGCCTCGACCTGTGCTTCGCGCTGGCATCGGAGATCATGGACCGGCTCTACGGCGCGGTGACCGTCCGCGACGAGGTGCACGGGTTCAAGTACTTCGACGTACGTGACCTGCTCGGCTTCGTCGACGGAACGGAGAACCCCATCGGTGCCGATGCGCACAAAGCGGTCCTGATCGGCGACGAGGATCCCGCGTTCGCCGGCGGGAGCTACGTCATCGTGCAGAAGTACCTGCACGACCTGCGAGCGTGGAACGCGCTGACGGTCGAGGCGCAGGAGAAAGTGATAGGCCGCAGGAAGCTGACCGACATCGAACTGGACGACGACAGCAAACCGGCCGACTCGCATGTCGCCCTGACCACGATCGTCGACGCCGACGGTACCGAGCGGCAGATCCTGCGCGACAACATGCCCTTCGGCGCCGTGGGGCGTGGCGAGTTCGGCACGTACTTCATCGGCTACGCCCGCACCCCCACGGTCACCGAGCGGATGCTCGAAAGGATGTTCCTCGGCGCCCCGCCGGCCGGCCACGACCGGATCCTCGACTTCTCGACGGCCGTGACCGGCACGCTCTTCTTCGTCCCGAGCGCCGACTTCCTCCAGGACCTGCCTGATCCGCCGAACAGCGAACCCTGACCGACGCGGGCCCCTTCCCCGCGCCTGACATCCCTTAAGGATCTTTCCCTTAATGATCCTCCAGGGATCGGATGAGCGTGGCCAGGAGGTCAGCGGCTGGGGTCAGCACGGCCTCGTCCAGGTCGAAGGTCGGCGAGTGATGCGGTCCGTATGTTCCGGCACCCATGAGCAGGTATCCGGCAAGCCCGTCACGTTCCTGGACGTGCCGCATGAACAGCGTCGCGTCGTCGCTCGCGCGCAAGGGACGCGGCGGCAGAAGACGCAGACCGCAGTTCGGGGCGAGGGTTTCGACCCTGGCGAGGATCGCGCCGTCGGTGGTCGCGCTGGTCGCCCAGCCGGTTCTGGTGATGTCCACGGTGACACCGTGCATGGCGGCCGCGCCGTGGAGGACGGCGCGGGCACGCCGCTCCAGGTCGTCGTGTTCGGCGGCGGCGTCTGCCCGGACCTCGGCGTCGAGGACGGCATGGGCGTTGACGATGTTCGCCGCACCGGGTGCGTGCAGCGCCCCGACGTTGACGCGGGTCGTCGCCGTCGCGTAGCGGGGCAGAGCGTGCAGGCCCAGAACGGCGGACGCCGCCGCCACCAACGCACTGCGGCCCTGTTCGGGCGCTCCGCTGGCGTGGGCGGCGACCCCGGTGAACTCCGCGCGCAGCTTCGAGGTCCCGTACAGCTCGGTCGCCGCCGCGACGCACCCGTCCGGGGTGCCGAAACCGAGGTGGACGGCCAGCAGGACGTCGACGTCGTCGACCAGCCCGGCGGCCACCATGGGAGCGGCGCCGCGGACACCCTCCTCGGCGGGCTGGAACAGCAGCCGTACGATGCCGGCGAACCGCCTGTCGGACAGCAGGGCCGCGGCCCGCAACGCGATGGCCACGTGCCCGTCGTGTCCGCAGGCGTGCATGGCACCGTCGATGGTCGAGTCGAAACCCTGGGCCGCCGGGTCGTGGCCGCGGTGGCGGCTCTCCTGGATCGGCAGGGCGTCCATGTCCACCCGCAGGGCGATCAGCGGACCCGGGCGGGCGCCCCGCAACTCCGCGACGAAGGCGGTGTTTCCGTCACTGAAGCGCTGCACCGATGACTCCGGCACACCCTGCGTGGTGGCCCGCTGGGCGGCGGCGTCGAGCTCGTCGCGGCTCGGCAGACCAGGGTGATCGTGTACGTCGACGAGGTCGCCGCCGCCGCGTAGCCGCCAGCCCAGATCGGAGAGGATGTTCCAGGCCAGGTCCGCGGTCTCGATCTCGAGGAAGCCGATCTCGGGCCGCCGGTGCAGATGACGCCGGACGGCGATCGCGTCCAGCGGATCCGGCCTGGCCTCGGCTCGCGGGCGCGTGTTCACCGCGTTCCCCCGGCGATGGCGTGGACGACGGCGGTCGTGAACTGCTCGGTGCTCGCCGTGCCGCCGAGATCGGGTGTGGCGGTCCCCGCACGGAGGACGTGCTCGAAGGCGGACACGAGCCTGGCCGCGGCCGCGGCTTCGCCGAGATGGTCCAGCATCATGGCCGCCGCCCAGAGAGTGCCGACCGGATTGGCGATGCCCATGCCGGCGATGTCGGGTGCCGATCCGTGCACTGGCTCGAACATCGACGGGTACGTCTTGGTGGGGTCGAGGTTGGCGCTGGGCGCGACCCCGATCGACCCGGCCAGGGCACCGGCGAGGTCGGACAGGATGTCGCCGAACAGATTGGAGGCGACGATGACGTCGACGGACTCCGGCCGCAGCACGAGGCGGGCGGCCAAGGCGTCGATGAGGACCTTCTCCAGCTCCACCCCGCTGCCGTCGGCCACCTCGGCCACCACCTCGTCCCAGAACGGCATCGTGTGAATGATGCCGTTCGACTTCGTCGCCGAGATCAGCCGGCCCGAGCGTCGCCGGGCCAGGTCGGCGGCGAAACGTGCGACCCGCTCGATGCCGGTCCGGGTGAACACCGCCTCCTGGACAGCGAACTCGCCGGGCCGGCCGCGGTTGACCCGGCCGCCGACCTCGCTGTACTCGCCTTCGACGTTCTCGCGTACGACGACCAGGTCGATCGGGACATTCGACCGCAACGGCGTGCGGATTCCGGGCAGGGATCGGACCGGCCGCAGATTGACGTACTGCACGAACTCCCGGCGGATGGGGATGAGCAGACCCCACAGGGTGATGTCATCGGGGATGTCCGGCGCTCCGACGGCGCCCAGCAGGATGGCGTCGGCGGAGGCCAGTTGTTCGAGGCCGTCGACGGGCATCATGCGCCCGTGCGCCCGGTGGTGGTCGCAGCCCCACGCGCGGTCGCGCCACTCGATGGTGAACCCGAAGGTTCCGGCCAGGTGGTCGACGCAGCGGACGGCGGCGGGAACGACCTCGGTGCCTATGCCGTCCCCCGGGACTACGTCGACGACATAGCGCCGTGTCGTCCCGGGGCCTGCGTGTTCGGGGGTGGTCGTGGTCACGACAGCTTCGTGTCCTTCGTCAGCAGGGTTCGCTCCATCGGGTCGGTCGGCAGGCCCTTGACAGCGGCCGCCACACCCATGGTCAGGCTCTCGTGGACGAGCGGGATGAACGCCACGTCGCCGGCCAGCTGGGTGGCGATCTGACCGTAGAGGGCGTGGCGCTTGGTCGTGTCGCCCGTGCTCCCGGCCTCCTTGACCAGCCCGTCGACCTTCGGGCTGCAGTATCCGGCGAGGTTGAAACTGCCCTTGCAGGTCTCGTCCGAGCGCAGCATGCTGATGGGCTCGGGCATGTCGATGAGGTGGTTGCGGGACAGCAGGGTCGCCTGGAACTTGCCGCTCATGAGGTCGTCCTCGACCGAGGCGTAGTCGCCGGTGCGGATCTTCACGGTGATGCCGGCCTCGGCCAGTTGCGCCTGGATCACCTGGGCGAGGTCGGCGAACTCGGGCCGGTCGGAGTAGGCGATGAGCTCGAAGCCGAGGGAGCCGGGGTCGATTCCGGCGGCGGCCATGGCGGCCTTGGCCGCCGCGGCGTCTCCCTGCACCGGCTTCAGTTCGGCCGGTGTCCAGGGCTCGTCGGGGGTGAACGGTCCGGCCGCCGGGGTGGCGGTGCCCTCGTAGACCCCCTTGACGATGGCGTCGAGTCCGATGGCCTTCTGGATCGCGCGGCGGGCCTCGACCTTGTCGAAGGGGGCTTTGCGGGTGTTGAGGTAGAGGCCGGTGGTGCGGGGCAGTGAAGTCTGCTGAAGGGTGATCTTGTTGTCGCCCTTCAGGGTCGTGAGGGTGGTGACGGGGAGGTTGGCGGCCACCGAGACCTCACCGGTACGCAGCTGTGTGGCGCGGGTGGGGCCGCTCTCGGCGTAGCGGATTTCGGCGCTGCCGAGGGCGACGTCCCCGCCCCAGTAGTCGGCGTTGGCGGTCAGCGCCAGCGACTGCCCCGTTCCGGTGCTGGTGATCTTGAACGGCCCGGTGCAGGTGCCGACCGGGTTGGTGGTGGTGCCGGAGAACGCCTCGGGGGCGAGGATCCCGGTGTTGGGCACGCTGACCCGTAGCGGCAGGAAGTGGTCCTCTTCCGGTGTGTCGATCCGTACGGTCCGGTCGTCGACGGCGGTGACCGCGGAGATGACGCTGGGAGAGAAGCTGCGCGGCGGTGCCGTGGCCTTCAGCAGCCGGTTGAGATCGTCGGCGACGACCTTGGCGGTGAGCGCGGTGCCGTTCTGGAACTTGGTCTCACGGATGGTGAACGTCCAGGACGTGGGCGCCGCCTGCTTCCATTCCGTCGCCAGAGCGGGCTGGGCCTGGTTGTCCTTGTCCACGACCACCAAGGTCTCCAGGCAGCCGGCGCGGGTGAGAGTGAAGGCGTCGTCGGTCTCCAGGGCGTACCCGGAGTCGGGCGCCCACAGGTCGGCGATCACCAGCTTGGAGGTGCCGCTCGTGGTGGCGTCGGGGCTTCCTGAGTCGAACGAGCAGCCGGCGAGCAGGACGAGGCCTGTCGACAATCCGGCGAGGGTATTGAAGGTGCGGGCCATGCTGGTGTTCCTCCGGAACGTCGTTGGGGGAGAGCAAGGGGAAATGGGCACCACGACATGACCCGGTGAGGGCTGTTCGTCCCGGTCGGGCTGGCAGAGCCGATGGGTATTTGTCAGTGAGGAGAACTCAGCTGATGGAGGTCAGCCGGGCCGCGATGACCTTGGGTGCGGTCATCGCCACGACGGCGCTGGTGACGCCTTCCCGGCCGATACCGCTGCGGTGGAAGCCGCCGAACGGCATGGCGTCGATGCGGAAGTCGGACGTGTCGTTGATCATTACCGCGCCGGCTCGTAGCAGGCGGGCCGTACGCAGGGCCGAGGTGGTGTCGCGGGTGAAGACCCCGGCCTGCAGACCGGTGGCCGCGCGGTTGGCCTGGGTCACGGCGTCGTCGAGATCGGCCACGGGCAGCACGCTGACCACGGGGCCGAAGATCTCGTCGGTGATGATGGGATCGTCGGGGGCGAGGTCGGTGAGGATGGTCGGCTGGTAGGTGGCTTCCTGACGGACCGCTCCCGCGCGTACGACCGCGCCGCGGGCGACGGCCTCCTCGACCCGGCGCTCCACACGTCGCGCGGCCGCCGTGTCGATCAGCGGGCCGATGTCGGTGCTCTCGTCGTGCTTGCTGCCGACGCTCAGGTGAGCGGTCGTCTGGGTCAGGTGGCTGAGCAGTTCGTCGTAGTGCTCGGCGACCACGTAGACCCGCTGCACCGACAGGCAGTTCTGCCCCGCGCACCCGAACGCCCCTTCGGCTATGGCCCGCGCGGCTGCCGCCAGGTCCACGCCATGGTCGACGATGACCGGGTTGGATCCGCCCAGCTCCATCAGCAGGGTCCGGGCGCCGGCCAGCCGGGCCACCTCGTCGGCGGTGCGGACCCCGCCGGTGAAGGAGACGACGTCGATGCCGGGATGCGACACCAGCTCCCGCCCGGCGGCCGGGCCGCCCGGCAGCACGGCGATCCGGTCACCGGGAACGCCGGCCTCAAGGAGCAACTCGGCGAGGGCGAGCGCGGACAGCGGCGTCGCCTCGTGCGGCTTGACCGCGATGACGTTGCCGGCCAGCAGTGCCGGGCCGACCTTGTGCGCCACGAGGTTCAGCGGGTCGTTGAACGGGGTGATGGCGGCGACGACCCCGAGCGGTTCCCTGCTGCTCCACCCGAGCCGGTCCGCGCCACGGGAGGTGTCCTCGAACGGCACGCTGGTGCCCTGCAGGGCGTGTCCCGCACCGGCGGAAAGCTGCAAGGTCTCCGCTGCCCTGGCCACCTCCCGGCGGGCATCTCTGATGGTCTTGCATCCCTCGGAGCTCACGATGGCGGTGAACCGCCCGGCGTGCTGCCTCAGCAGTTCGGCGGCGCGGTGCAGGGCCTCCCGGCGTTGCCACAGCGGCCAGTCGGTACGGTCGGCGGTGCCGGCCCGAAAGGTGTCCACCAGCGCGTCGACGGCCTCGCGTACCTCCGCGGCGGTGCTGTCGGCGACCTCGCCGAGGAACTCGCCGGTTTCGGGGTCGGTGATGGTGGTGTGCCGTTCCGTTTCCCGCCAGCGTCCACCGGCGTACGCGTTGCCGGGCAAGGTCCAGCGAGTGGCCGCCGTGGCGGCGCGTCCGGTCATGAGGCTCATACGGGGAGCTCCTCAACTGTCAGCCGACTCCGGGTCTCCGCCGAGCGGTGACAGCGGACCTGGTGGCCGTCTCCGATGTCGACGAGATCGGGTTGCTCGGTGCGGCATTGGTCGGTGGCCAGCGGACAGCGGGTGTTGAAGCGGCAGCCGGAAGGCGGGGAGACGGGGCTGGGTGGTTCGCCCTTCAGCTGATCCGCCGCACCGGCGTTGACGCGGTGTCCACGACCGGAATGCAGCAGTGCCAGGGTGTAGGGGTGCAGGGCGTCGGTGAAGATGCCTTCGTGCGTGGCCGTCTCCACGACCTGCCCGAGATACAGAACCGCCACCCGGTCGGCGAGGAACTTGACCACCTTCAGGTCGTGAGAGATGAACAGCATGCTCAGCCCCCGCGAGCGACGCAGATCGACCAGCAGGTTCAGGATGGTCGCCTGCACCGAGGCGTCCAGGGCCGACACCGGCTCGTCGCAGACGAGCAGCTTGGGTTCCAGCAGGAGAGCTCTGGCGATGACCACCCGCTGCAGCTGCCCACCGGAGCAGTCGCCCGGCCGGCGCTCCAGGAAACTGTCGTCCAGGCCCACCTCCGCCAGCGCGGTGGCGACTCGCCGCAGGCGCTCCGGCGGCGTACCGATGCGGTGTTGTTGCAGGGGGGCGAGCAGCGATTCCCGCAGCGTCATGCGCGGGTCCAGCGCGGAGTGCGGGTCCTGGAAGACCAGCTGCGCCGACCGGCGCAGCTGCCGCAGTCGGGCGCCGCGCAGCTTGCCGACCCTCAGCCGATCGACGTCGATCAGTCCGGCGTCGGCTGGTACGAGGCCGAGCAAGAGCCGAGCCAGGGTGCTCTTGCCCGAGCCGGACTCACCGACCAGCCCCAGCACCTCCCCCTCCCGGATGCGCAGGGACACGTCGTCGACGGAGTGCACGTGCGGCCGGCGGCCGAAACCCGTCCGCGACAACGGATAGTGCTTGCTGACATGGTCGAGGACGGCGATGTCGGAGTTCGGGGCGAGGTCGTTCATGCCGGAACCTGTCGTCGGGTGTCGATGGTGACCCAGCAGCGCGAGTTGCGATGGGTGCCGCAGCAGGTGAGGTCGGGTTCCTCGCTGTCACAGTGGGAGCTCAGTTTCGCGTCGCCGTCCGCGACGGCGCAGCGTGGGCGGAATCGGCAGCCGTTACCGGCGGCGCGTGCCGAGGTGGCGTTGCCGGGGATGACGTGCAGATGACCGGTGTCGTCGGTCTGCAGCGTGGAGCAGCGCAACAAGGCCTGGGTATATGGGTGCTCGGCGGCGGTGATGACCTCGTCGGCCGGTCCGTCCTCGACGATGCGGCCCGCGTACATGACGGCGATGCGGTCGGCGATGGAGGCGACGGTGGTGACGTCGTGGGAGATGAACAGGACCGACATTCCGGTCTCGGCCTGCAATGCGGCGATGAGACGGAGAATCTGCGCTTGGACGGTGACGTCCAGGGCGGTGGTGGGTTCGTCGGCGATGAGGACATCCGGATGGGTGGCCAGCGCCATGGCGATCATGACGCGCTGGGCCATGCCGCCGGACATCTGGTGCGGATGGTCACCGGCGCGGCGTTCGGGATCGGGGATCCCGACGTCGGCGAGCAACTCCACGACCCGGCGGCGGGCGGCCTGCCGGCTCATGCCGAGATGGCGGCGCAGTGGCTCGGCGACCTGGCTGCCGATCGTCGCGGTCGGGTCGAGCATGCGCTTGGGCTGCTGGTAGAGCATGGAGATGCGCTGGCCGCGGATGCCGTCCAACGCCCGTGAGGAGGCGGCGAGCAGGTCCAGGTCGCCCAGCCGCAGCGCCTCGGCGTGCATGTGCAACCCGGTCGGCAGCATGCGCAGCATCGAGTGGGCGGCCATGCTCTTGCCCGACCCTGATTCACCGACCAGGGCCAGCACCTCGCCGGGGTCCAGGGTCAGGCTGACGCGATCGAGGATGGGCGGGGCTTGTCCAGGCCGACCGGCGTGAACGGTCAGGTCACGGACCTCCAGGCGTGCGCTCATGGCTGCTCCCGGGGTTGCGGTGGGGCTTTGTGGTCGTCTCCGTGGCGGTAGCCGTCGGCGTGTTCGTGAAAGATCTGTTCATGCGCCAACGGATCCTGGTGGTGATGCGGCTGCGGTCGAAGGTGGTGCTTGTGCGGCTTGCCCGATGTCGCCGCCTGAAGTTCGCCGACCTCGGCGAAGTGCCGGTCCAGAAGTGCCAGGGCGGCGGACTTGTCACCGCTGGCGATGACGTGCAGCAGTTGCTCGTGCTCGGCCGGCAGCTCGGAACGATCGCTGTAGCTGTCGACGATCAACCGGAAGCACAGCTGCATCTCGTTGGAGATGAGTCCGTACAGCCGATCCAGCCGGGTGCTGCCGGCACCGCTGACCAGCCGGCGGTGAAAGGCGAGGTCCAGGGCGGCCAGTGCGCTCCTGTCCGGGCCGCCGGCGGCGTCCTTCATCCGCGCGACGATCACTTCGAGGTCGGCGACCAGGCCCGCGGAGACCCCTCGGGCGGTGACCCGGCGCAGCGCCTCCCGCTCGATCGCTTGGCGGGCGACGAAGATGTCCTCCAGGTCCTCAATGGTCAAGGTGGGGACGAAGACCCCGTGACGGGGGTAGCTGACCAGCAGACCTTCCTGTACCAGGCGCTGCATCGCCTCGCGCAACGGGCCGCGGGAGACCTCGAAGGAGGCCGCGAGCTCGACTTCGTTCATCTGGGTTCCGGGCGAGAACTCCCCGCTGAGGATGCGGTTACGCAGCAGCCCGGTGACCACCTCCGTCAGCGTGCGCTTCGAGGTCTTGGCCGCCGGGGCCGGGGTCTGAGCGCTCATGGGTGTGCTTCTCCGGGTTTGTGTGCCGTTTCCGCCACTCACAGTCCGCAGGCGCAGGAGGGCGTGAGCGTTTCCAGTCTGATCGCCGCGCGGGTGCAGCGGCGCTCCGCACGTCATGAGGGCCCGCCTGTCCGGGCCCGGCGCGTCTCCAGGCCGCGGCCGGCGAGTGTGACGCTGAGGGCGGCCAAGAAGATCGCGGCACCGGGCGCCAGGACCAGCATCGGCAGGCGGTCGAGGTACGGGGTGGCCTCGGACAGCATCGAACCCCAGTCGGAGGACGGCGGCTGGACGCCGAGTCCCAGGAAGGACAGGGCGCCGACGGTGATGAGCTTGTGGCCGAAGCGCAGTGCCGTATGGGCCAGCAACGGGGGCATGGCGTTGGGAAGCAGGTGGCGGCGGATGATGAACCACCCCGAGCAGCCCAGGGCCTGAGCCGCTTCGATGAAGTCGCGGCCGTTGAGTTCCAGGGCGACACCACGGGCCAGCCGGCAGAACGGGGTCCACCCGCCGATGGTCAGGGCGAGCAGCAGTGTCAGGTCACCGGTGCCGAGGACCGCGACGAGGAAGAGCGCGACCACCATCTCGGGGAAGGCCAGCAGGATGTCGGTGACGCGCATGACGAGGGTGTCGAGCAGGCCGCCCCGCCGTGCGGCGAGGAACCCCACGAGAGTGCCGGTGACGGCGCAGATCACCAGCGTGACCGAGGCGACGGCAAGAGAGAACCGGCCCCCGTCCAGCAGCCTGCTGAGCACGTCACGGCCCAGGTGGTCGGTGCCCAGCAGGTGGGCCGCGGAGATGCCTTCCAGACGGGCGGCGAGGTTCTGCTGAGCCGGCGGATAGGGCGACAGCCACGGTGCCAGCAGCAGGAGCAGGGCGATCACACCGAACATGATGGACCCGGCCAGCAACGCCGGTGGCCAGCTTCCGCGCCTGCGGGGGGCCGGGGCGGTGGTGGCTCCGGCCGGTGACGGCGGATGCTCAGCACCGGAATTGTCGCGACGGGTGTTGTCGCCGAAGACGTCAAGCACGGACACGGCTCGTCCTCGCAGTCGGGTTGATGACGGTGTAAAGCACATCGGTGAGGGTGGTGATGATCACGGCGAGGCCGACGACCGCCACGACCCCACCCTGGATGAGCGGGACGTCGTTGTTGATGACCGCGTCGTACATCTGCCGCCCCACCCCGGGCACAGCGAAGATCACCTCGACGACGACGGACCCGCCGAGCAGGCCGGCCAGCCAGACCGCGAACAGGGTCAGGACCGGCAGGACGGAATTGCGCAGCCCGTGACGCAGCATGGTCTGGGCGAAGCTCAGCCCGCGACCGCGGGCGGCGGTGATGTAGGGCGCCTCGATTACCTCGACCATCGACGAGCGGGCGACCTGGGTGAAGTAGCTCATCGGCCGCAGCGCCAGGGTCAGGCAGGGAAGCACCAGCGACGACGGTCCCTGCCAGCCGGAGGAGGGCAGCACGCCGAGCTGCAGGGCGAACACCAGCACCAGGACCGGGGCGAGCCAGTACTCCGGGACGGCCACGAATGCCTGCGTGATGCCGGTGATCGCCCCGTCGAGCTTGGTCCCACGCCGTATCGCGCAGAGGGCTCCCAGCGGAACCGCGACCAACAGGGCGAGCAGGAGCGCGAGAACGGCGATCGAGGCGGTGACCGACAACGCCCGCATCAGCTGAGGAAGAACCTCCGTGCCGTTGGTGAACGACCGGCCGAGATCACCCTGCAGTGCCGAGCCCAGCCAGGACAGGTACTGCTGGAGCAGCGGCCGGTCCAGCCCGTACTCGAGCCGGAGGCGGGCCAGCGTCGCCGGGTCCTGGACCAGGTCGCCCACCCGGGCGCGCAGGATCCGCGCGGCCGGATCCCCGGAGGTGACGTAGGGGATGAGGAACACCAGAAAAGAGGCGACCAGCAGGGTCGTCACGAGGACGGCGAACCGCCTCAGCATGTACAACACTCGGGATACCTCCGGGTCGTCACACGTTCTCGGATCGATCAGCGCACGGCGTCGAGTGCGCGGTAGAACGCCCCGGCGGCCGGCAGGAACCATGGCGGCCCGAAGTGACCGGGAACCGGCGGGAACGCCAGACCCTGCCACGGGTTGGCCGTGGAGTCGCCGCCGATGACCTCGGCCATGACCTTGCCCATGTGGGTGGCCATCTGGACCCCGTGGCCGCTGTAGCCGACGGAGTAGTGCATCCCGTCGCGTACGCCGGCGTGGACCATCTGATCCATCGTCATGTCGACCAGCCCGCCCCAGCAGTAGTCCAGCCGGACGTCCCGCAACTGCGGGAACACCTCGGCGATGGCCTTGCGCAGGATCTCCCCGCTTTTGAGGTCCGACTGGGCGTCCGACAGGGCGAACCGGGCCCGCCCGCCGAACAGCAACCGGTTGTCCGGTGTGGGACGGAAGTAGTACAGCAGGTTCTTGGTGTCCGACGCCATCCGCCGGTGTGGCATGAGCTGGGCGACGAGGTCGTCCGGCAGGGGTTCGGTGACGACGATGAAACTGCCCACCGGCACGATGCGGCGGCGCAGCCACGGGGTCAGTTTCCCGGTGTAGCCGCTGGTGGCGATGAGCACGTCGGAGGCGGTCAGGGCGCCACGCGTGGTCTGGACCTGGTGCCCCCGTCCGCCGCGGCGGACGCCGGTTACCGCGGCGTTCTCCGCTATCAGGGCCCCGTGACCGACCGCGGCACGGGCCAGTCCCATGACCAGCTTCCCGACGTGGGCGCCCGCCCCGTTCGGGTCGACCTGCGCACCGTAGTAGCGGTCGCTACCCAGCTCGTCCCGCATGCGGCCGCGGGGGACCAACTGAACCGTGCGGCCGACGAGTTTCTCGATCACCCGCGCCGAACGCTCCAGAGCGGCGTAGTGCGCCGGTTTGGCGGCCAGGGTGAGCTTGCCGGAGCGCTCGAAGTGGCAGTCGATCTGCTCCTCGGTGACGATCTTCTCGACGGTGTCGATCGCGTTGTCGTAGGCGGTGAACATCATGGCCGCCCGCTCGGGGCCGTAGCGCTTGACCGCGGCGGGGAGGGAGATGGCCAGGCCGGTCGTGGCCATGCCGCCGTTGCGACCGGAGGCCCCCCAGCCCACGGTGTGGGACTCCAGCACGGCGACACTGGCACCGCTGCGAGCGAGATGCAGCGCGGCGGACAGCCCGGTCAACCCGGCACCGATGACCGCGACATCGACGTTCTCAGGGAGCTCGGTGCGGCGGAAGTCGCCGGCCGGCTCGGCGGTGTCGAGCCAGTAGCTGGTCAGCTTCACGACTTCCTCCTCTTCATCGGCATCCTCCTCGCGGCCTTCACAGACCCAGCACGGCGGGGACGCCGGACAGGTCGGCGGTTTCGGCGTACTGGTAGAAGGGCGTGGAGGGGTCGTAGCCGCGGTTGACGTAGATCTTGTGCGGGATCCGCAGCTCGTGGGCGGGGATCAGGTCGTACCAGATGTGCGAGGAGACGTGGACGATCTCGTCGCGTTCGCAGCCCAGCTGGTCGAGCATGTACTCGAAGGCCTGGTAGCGCGGTTTGTACGCCCTGGCCTGCTCGGCGGTGAACACCTTGTGAAAGGGGGCGCCGAGCTGGTCGACGTTGTGCCGCACCTGCTCGTCGACGGCGTTGGAGAAGATCACCAGAGGGTAGGCGTCGGCGAGCTTGGCCAGGCTCGGGGGAACGTCCGCGTGGGGACCCCAGGTCGGTACGCAGGCCACGATGGCCTCGCCGTCGGAGGGGCGGTAGCCGATGCCCCAGCGTTCGCAGGTGCGCTTGAAGGAGTCCTTGAGCACATCGGGGTAGAGCTTGAACTCGCCGAGCACCTCGTCCATCCGGTACGCGCGGTAGTCCTTGAGGAAGACCGGCATGTCCTCCTCGGAGATCCGGTCGGCGACCAGCGGCTTGACGGTGAGGTTGAGGTCGAAGCTGGTCAGCGTCCCGTAGCAATCGAAAGTGAGGTATTTGGGGCGCACACTGGTCAGGTCCACGAGCAGTTCCTCCGGTGGTGGTATGTCCGGTGGGGGCAGGAGCGTCGGTGGTCGGTCCGGTGAGGGCCGGAGCCCGTCGGTGCGACTGGGCAGGCGGCGAAGCGGCGAGATATCACGCCCGGTGCGAGCCGTCCGAGGCGGGCAGCCAGCGTGGTGTCTGGAACGCTAAGGACCCGATTCTCTGTTGTCAACAATTTCGAGTTGCCCACGTGTAACGAGTACGTTTCCCAGCCTTTCTTTGATCTTCATAAGCCGGTTGAACGAGTATTTCCAGGTCGTGGGGCTGACTTTCGTTGCCGGTGTTTTCCTTCAGGCCACCGGAAGATTGTTGACAACAGTTGACCGCCGCTGGCCGTTGTGCACAAGATGTGGTGACGCGGCAGGCGCCACTCGGCAGCCGGCCGACTCTCTCCCGGCCCCGCGACTCCCTCCCCGCCGGCACGAACGGACTCCCCATGCGAGCTTCCACGACCCCAGACGATCACGGACACGGCCATGGCCACGGTCACGGCCACCCCCACGACGACGCGCCCGCCACCGTCAACGACCACGGGCACGACCACTCCGATCACGCCCACGATGACCACGCGGCCGATCACCACGCGACCGGTCACCACGCGGCCGAGGCGTCGGCCACCACCGGTCACGGGCATGGGCACGGTCACGGGCACGGCCATGGGCACGGCCACGACGAGGGCCACGACCACGGGAACGGCCTGTGGGCGCGGATCAAGCACACGGTGGTCCCCCACGCCCACGACGCCAACGAAGCGATCCAGACCGCCGAGGAGTCGGCCAACCACGGGATCCGCACGGCCTGGATCGGGCTGGCCGGGATGATGGCCACCGCGATCGGGCAGATGGTCATCGTCGCGATGTCCGGGTCGATCGCCCTGCTGGCCGACACCATCCACAACCTGGGACACGCGGCGACCACGATCCCGCTGATCATCGCCTTCCGGCTGGGCCGGCGCGCGGCGACGAAGAAGTACTCCTACGGTTACCGGCGCGCCGAGGACCTGGTCGGGTTGTTCATCTCCCTGGTCATCGTCGCCTCGATCGGGCTGATCATCTGGGAGTCGATCGACGCGCTGCTCAACCCGCACCCGCCGACCAACCTGTGGTGGGTCTTCGCCGCCGGGGTCGTCGGCTTCCTCGGAAACGAGGTGGTGGCCGTGTACCGCATCCGGGCCGGCCGTCGCATCGGATCCGCGGCGCTGATCGCCGAGGGCCAGCACGCCCGCGCCGACGGCTACACCTCCATCGCCGTCGTCGCCGGCGTGATCGGCGTGTGGCTCGGGTTCGACCGCGCCGACGCCATCGTCGGCCTGCTGATCGCCCTGGCGATCACCGGCATCCTGATCAACTCCCTGGTCATCATCGTCCGCCGTCTCATGGACGGTGTGGAGCCGGCGACGATCGACCGGATGCGCACCACGATCGCCGGCGTCGTCGGCGTCGAGACCGTCGGCGGCGTGCGCGCCCGCTGGTCCGGTCACCGCATGGAGGGAGACGCCGAGATCGGCGTCGACGCCCGGCTGAGCATCATCGAGGCCCACCGCGTGGCCGAGGACGTGCAGCACTCCCTGATGCACGCGGTCGGCAACCTCGACCGGGTCACCGTCCACGTCCACCCCGCCTTCGACGGCGTGGTGCCGGACGACCTCCACGAGTTGTCCGACCACCACGCCTCGAAGGAGGCCCGTGAGGCGTACCGGGCCAAGCTCGCCGCTCAGGGCGCGCGGTGACACCCGTGAACGGCTCGACGGGGTGGTCGATCCACCCGCTGAGTGAGCGCACCCTGCCCGGCGCGCAGTCGGTGATGCGGCGCAGCATCGCCGAGGACTTCGGCGACGCCTACGACCCGCTGATCCACGCCGACGTCGACGACCCGCTGACCCACTACGCCCCCGGAGCCGGCCCCTTCCTCCTGGTGGTGACCGACGACAGCACGGATGAGGTCCTGGCCACGGGCGGGATCCGCAGCGGACGGCTGAAGCCCGGCCTCACCCCGCAACACGTGGTCGACCGGTACGAGGACGGCCGGCACGGCCAGCTCGTACGCGTCTACGTCCGCAAGGAAGCCCGCCGCCGCGGCATCGCCAGAGCCCTGGTCCACGCGGTTCTCGAGCGTGCGGACCGGGAGGGGCACTACGAGGCCATCGCTCTGCACACCTACCAGCACTCCCCGGGCGCCGTCGCCTTCTGGGAGTCCTTCGGCGCCCTGCTCATCCACGACGACTCGAACGGAGCCACCGGCGCGGTCTTCTACGACCTGCCGCGCTCCTCGCGGTGACCGCCGCGCAGTCCCCATGCCATCCCCACCACACTGGCGAGACAGGAGAACACCATGTCCAAGCGTCGTGACGTCTTCATCTTCGTTGCCGAGCCCACCAAGGTCGACCAGGCCCGCAACAGCCTCATCGACTGGCTGCGCGGCCTGGAGGGCCACCCCGGATACCTCGGGGGCTCGGTTCTGCGCGAGTGCGCGGGGGAGCTCATCTCGAACACGCTGGTGATGACGCTGGAGTTCGAGAGCACCGAGGCCGCCCGAGCCCTGTGGCCGAAGATCGAGAACACGATCAACCCGCTCTACCCCGATGACAAGTCCGACAAGTCGATGGACCAGGGTGCCGCGTTCTTCACCGGCGCGGACGACGCCGTGGCGCCGGAGGACCTGAAGTTCACTCGCGGCAACGGCCTGGTGGCCCGGATGCTGCACATCCACGCCGAGGTCGTCGAGGACGTCGTGGCCGCCGCCTGACCCACGCCGTTCCCGCCACCACCGGCAGCACTCCCCCCGACGTGATGAGGAGCCTTTCTTGACCAGCACCAGCCTGTGGCATCCGCAGACCGCGATGTCCACCATCGAGGAAACCCGCACCGTCATCGCGTCGGGGCAGGGAGCCTGGGTACGTACCGAGGACGGCCAGGACCTGCTCGACCTGCCGGCCGGCCTGTGGCACGCCAACGTCGGACACGGCCGAGCCCGCATCGCCGACGCCGTTCGTGAGCAGCTGACCGACCTGGAGACCTACCACCTGTTCCAGGGCATGGCCAACCGCCCCGCCATCCGGCTCGCCGAGCGCCTCGCCGCGCTGAGTCCCATCCCCGACGCGAAGGTCTTCCTCACCAGCGGCGGCTCCGACTCCGTCGACACCGCCTGCAAGCTCGCGCGCCGGCACTGGCAGGTGGCCGGGCGGCCCGGTAAGCGGATCATCGTCTCCCGCGAGCACGCCTACCACGGCCTGCACGGGTTCGGTACCAGCATCACGGGCATCCAGAGCAACCGCGACGGGTACGGCAGCGACTCGCTGATCCCCGAGACCGCCCGCGTGCCGTGGGACGACCTGGCCGCCACCGAGGCGGAGCTCCTCCGGCTCGGCCCCGACAACATCGCCGCCCTCATCGCCGAACCGATCATCGGCACCGGAGGAGTGCTGCTGCCCGCGCCCGGCTACCTCACCGGGCTGGCCGAGCTGTGCCGCCGCCTGGACATCCTGCTCATCGCCGACGAGGTCATCACCGGCTTCGGACGGGTCGGGCAGTGGTTCGCCTGCCAGCGTTTCGGCATCGAGCCGGACCTCCTCACCATGGCCAAGGGCATCACCTCCGGCTACCTGCCGCTGGGCGGCGTGCTGGTGGCCCGGCGCGTCTGGGAGCCCTTCTTCGCCGAAACCTCCGACGCCCCGACCTTCCGCCACGGCCTGACGTACTCGGGCCACGCCGCGGCCTGCGTCGCCGCCGAGGCGAACCTGAGCATCCTTGAGGAGGAAGGTCTGCTGGAGCGCGTCCTGGACCTCGAACCCGTCCTGGCTCAGGCCCTCGCCCCGCTGGCCGACCACGGAGCCGTCGTGGACGTGCGGGCCGGGGTCGGCCTGCTCGCGGCCGTCCAGCTCGCCCCCGACGTCGACGCCCGCCCCGTGCTGCGCGCCGCGCGGGAGCAGGGCGTCCTGACCCGGCTGCTGGCCGACAACTCCCTGCACGTCAGTCCCCCGTTCGTCATCACCGCCGAGGAGATCTCCCGTGCCGCTGACGTCCTCGAGTCCGCTCTCGACCGTGCCCGTGCCCTCGAATCCGCCTGAGCCCACGCCGGCGTCGGCGGACCTCGCCCGGCATCGCGAACTCACGGAGACCGCGGCCGCGTCGCTGCCCAGTGGCTTCCTGAGCGCCGAGTGGACGGCGCCGCGCTCCGGGCGGACCTTCGCCGTCGCCGATCCCGCGCTCGGCCGGCCGGTCGCCGCCGTCGCCGACTGCGAACCGGATGACGCCCTGCTCGCGCTCACCGCGGCGAGCGAGGCGTTCCCCGCCTGGGCGGCCACCCCGACCCGGCGGCGAGCTGACATTCTGCACCGGCTCTACCAGGCGATGCTCGCCGACGAGGACCGCCTGGCGGCCCTCATCACCCTGGAGGTCGGCAAGACCCTCGCCGAGTCCCGCGGCGAGGTCCGCTACGCCGCCGAGTACATCCGCTGGTACGCCGAGGAGGCGGTCCGCAGCTCCGGCCGGAGCACCCCGACCCCCGACGGCGGCTGGCACATCGTTACCGTCCCGCGCCCGGTCGGCCCCTGCCTGCTCATCACCCCGTGGAACGTGCCGCTGGCGATGGCCACCCGCAAGGTCGCGCCCGCCCTGGCCGCCGGCTGCACGGTCGTGCTGAAACCGGCGGAGCTCACCCCGCTGACCTCGCTGGCCTTCGCGCGACTCGCCCAGGACGCGGGGGTCCCGGCAGGAGTCCTCACCGTGGTCACCACCACGGATCCAGGGGCGGTCTGCGGTGCCCTCATCGCCGACCCGCGACTGCGGAAGGTGTCCTTCACCGGGTCCACCCCCGTCGGGAAGCTGCTGCTGCGACAGGCCGGCGCGCACGTGCTGCGTACGTCGATGGAACTCGGCGGCAACGCCCCGTTCCTGGTCTTCGACGACGCCGACCTCGACCTCGCGGTCCGTGAGGCGGTCATCGCCAAGATGCGCCTGGGGGGTCAGTCGTGCGTGGCGGCCAACCGGTTCCTCGTCCAGGAACCGGTGGCCGACGAGTTCGCGGCCCGTCTTACCGAGGCCCTCACCGCGATCAGGGTCGGGCTGGGCACCTCGGACGTCGACCTCGGTCCGCTCATCGATGACCGTGCGGTGGCCAAGGCCGACCGGCTGGTCGACGACGCCATCTCTAAGGGGGCGACTGTTCTGGGGCGTTCCGGCGTACCCGACGGACCCGGCAGCTGGTTCGCCCCGGTGGTGCTCGACCATCTCAGCGCCGACGCTCTCCTGCAGCAGGAGGAGGTCTTCGCCCCGGTCGCGGGCATCCGCCGGTTCCGGACGGAGGACGAGGGGGTGGCGCTGGCCAACGACACTCCGTTCGGGCTCGCGGCATACCTGGTGGCGCGCGACAGCGACCGGATCGCGCGAGTCGCGGGCCGGTTGGACAGCGGCATGGTCGGCATCAACCGGGGACTGCTGTCCCACGTGGCCGCGCCGTTCGGCGGGATCAAGGAGTCCGGGCTCGGCCGGGAGGGCGGCGCCGAAGGGCTCACCGAGTACCAGAACCTCAAGTACCTCGCCGCTCCGGCGCTGGCCTCATGAGGACGGTCGGAACCGCTCGAAGAAGGGCGGCGGTCATCGGGGCCGGAGCGGTGGGGAGCATGGCCGCCTGGCAGCTGGCCGAGCGCGGCCTGGACGTGCATGCCTTCGATCGCTGGGGCGTCCCGCACCACCGCGGGGCCTCCGGCGGGCAGAGCCGCCGGTTCGCGGTCATCAGCATGGGAGACCCGGACCTGCCGCCGCTGGTTCTCCGGGCCGAGCGGCTGTGGCGCCGGCTGGAGGAGGCGACCGGACGACGTCTGCTTGAGCAGACCGGAGGACTGATCCTCGGTCCCGCGGACCGCACCTCCGTCCGGCAGGCCGTGGCCAGCTGCGAGAAGTGGGGGCTGGCCCACCGCATTTTCGACGCGCGGGATCTGCGGCACCGCTTCCCCCAGCACGCCGTCGACGACGAGGACATCGCCGTCCATGACTCCGCGACCGGCTTTCTCCGTCCTGAGCCGGCCATCCTCGCCGCGATCGAACAGGCCACGACGCTCGGGGCGACGGTGCACCATGACACCGAGATCCTCGACATCGACGTGAGGTCCGACACGGTCGAGCTGACCTACCGTGGCACGGGAGGAAGCGCTCGCAGCGAGACGTTCGACGCGGTGGTCCTGGCCCCCGGCGCCTGGGCGGCCACGCTGCTGCCGGATGGGCTGCGGGAGGCGATCGGGGTGACCGGGCTGACCGCCCGCCGGCTGGCGCAGACCTGGTTCGTACCGGACGACCCGTCGCTGTACAGCGCCGAACGCTTTCCGGTCTTCGAACGGGCCGGCCTGCCGGGCGGCGCCTCCGTCTACGGCTTTCCCAGCCTGGACGGCGCCACGGTCAAGATCGGCGTGAAGACCCGCCCACACCCAGAGGTGGCCGACCCGGCGCGCCTGGATCCCCACCTCACCGCCGAGCACATGGCGGAGGTCCGCGAGGTCGTCGGGCGCTGGCTGCCCCGGCTCAACCCGCGTCCTGTGCAGACCTCGGTGCACGTGGAGTCGTACACGGGGGACGGCCGGCCCGTCGTCGGGCTGCTCCCGGGCGCCGCGCACGTCGCGGTCGCCGTCGGATTCTCCGGCGGCGGATTCAAGTACGCGCCGGCGGTCGGCGAGGCTCTGGGCGATCTCCTCGCTGACGGTGTCACCGAGGCCAATATCCGGCAATTCGCACCCGGCCGCTCCGCGACGGTGTGAGCGGATCGCCACCGCGCTTGACCCTCAGTGAGGGGTACGGCCGGACCGCACCCCTCACGCGCGGCCGCCGCCCCTCACACGAAGCCGCGCCCCTCACGCACGGTCAGCTGCAGCTGTACCCCGACGGCGTCTGGGTGTTCCCGTTGGGCCGGCTCGCTTGGAAGCCGAACGTGGTGCTGCCGCCGGGCGCCAGGGTGCCGTTGTGCGACAGGTTCCTGGCCGTCACGGTCTGCCCGCTGACCGTGAGGGTCGCGTTCCAGGAGCCCGTGACGGTGTGACCGGCGGGCAGCGTGAAGGTGACCGTCCAGCCGTTCTTGGCGGCGGTGCCGGTGTTGGTCACGGTCACGGGCTGCACGACGTAGCCGTTGCTCCAGGCGTTCTGTACGGTCCCGACAGCCGAGCAGCCGCCGCCCCCGCCGCCGGTCGAGGTGGTCACGCTGACCGTGTTCGACACCGGTGACTGGTTGTTCGCGCCGTCCCGGGCCCGTACCTGGTAGCGGTAGGTCGTGGCGGCGCTCAGGCCGCTGTCGGCGTACGAGGTGGTGGTGCTGGTGCCGACCTGGGCGAAGGCGCCGGTACCTGTCGCCCGCAGGATGTCGTACCCGGCCAGCCCGCTGCCGCCTGAGTCGGTGGAGGCGGTCCACGACAAGCTTGTGCCGCTCGACGTGGTGCCCGAGGCCGTCAGGCCGGACGGCGCGGTCGGCGGCGTCGTGTCGGTGCCGCCTCCCGAGGTGGTGTACGAGAACGCGTTGACGGCCAGCCCAGTCCCGCCGACCCAGGGCTCGAACCCGGCCTGCACGCTGGTGAGGTACCACGACCGCTGGGCGTACCCGCGGCTGATCGCGTCGGCGAGGAAGGTGTCGATGGCGAAGTCCAGCGAGGACGTGGCCGAGGTGCGGACGTAGGAGATCACGTTCCAGCCGGTGTTGCCGAACCAGACCTGCCAGGTGCCGCCCGCCAGGCTCACCGTGCCGACGGGCGAGCCGACCGGCTGGATGGAGCCCTGCTTGTTGAGCCAGACCATGATCTCGGCCCCGGTGTTCTGCCCGTCGGTGCGCGGGGTCGGATCGAACCAGATGTCATAGGCCGCGTCCCAGACGCCCGCGCTCGGGTAGCTCATCCTGACGCTGGTGCGCAGGTTGCCGAAGCCGCTCGCGTCGGCCCGCATGGGCAGGCCGCTGCCGGTCGTACAGAGGGTGTAGTGGCAGCCCGCGAAGATCGACGGGTAGGAGGCGGGGGCGCCGTTGGTCGGCTTGTTGTGCGCCGCCTGGGTGATCGTGAAGCCGGCGGCGGCCTGGTCGACGTCGATGCACTGCGCCGTGTCGGCTCCCCAGATGTTGTTCTGGACGATGTACTTGTTGCCCTGGATGCTGGTGGAATCTATCTTCCCGCAGATCACCGGGGCGGCCTGGGCCGGAACGGCGAACAGTCCCGCGGCGAGGATCGAGCCGATCGCCGCGATGATCAGGTTGATGTGCACGCGCCTCATGGCATGTTGCTCCCGCTTCTCTGACAAGGAGTATTGGGAGCGCTCCCACAACGCAGCATCATGGCCGACGCGGTCTCCCGGCAAGCGCCCGCCCGTGCCACCGCCCGCAGTGAGGCGAGCGACCAGGCAAACCCTGACCGGGACGGGGTGAAAGTTTCATGCCGCGTTGTCGGCCGGGTCGGCGCGTGGTTCAATCCGTCTAGCTGCCGGGCGGGCAGGTCGTGGGCGGGATCTCTGTCGCACGAACAAGGGAATCCCCATGAGATTCATCCGGTCGGTGGCCTTCGCCGCCGCGCTGGTGGCGACATTACTCGCCTCCGCCCTGGTGGCTCCCCAGGCGCAGGCGCATGGCGTCACGATGTTTCCCGGTGCCCGTACCTACCTGTGCTGGAAGGACGGTCTGCGGGACAACGGGCAGATCATCCCCTACAACCCGGCCTGTGCGGCGGCCGTCGCGCAGAGCGGCGCCACACCGCTGTACAACTGGTTCGCCGTGCTGCGCTCCGACGCCGGCGGCCGTACCAGCGGCTTCATCCCCGACGGGCAGCTCTGCAGCGGCGGCACCGGCGGCCCGTACGACTTCACCGCCTACAACGCCGTCCGCTCCGACTGGCCGCAGACCCACCTGACCTCGGGCGCGAGCATCCAGATGTGGCACAGCAACTGGGCCCAGCACCCCGGCACGTTCGTCTACTACATCACCAAGAACGGCTGGAACCCGAACGCCCCGCTCAAGTGGTCCGACCTGGAGTCGTTCGGCAGCGTCACCAACCCGCCGGCCACCGGTGGGCCCGGCGCGCTCAACTACTACTACTGGAACGTCCAGCTCCCGTCCGGCAAGAGCGGGCGGCACATGATCTACGTCGACTGGATCCGCTCCGACAGCGCCGAGAACTTCTTCAGCTGCTCCGACGTCGTCTTCGACGGCGGCCACGGCGAGGTCACCGGCGTCGGACCCAACGGCGGCAGCACGCCCGACCCCACTGTCACACCGACTCCCCCAACACCCGGCGCCTGCTCCGCCACCTGGCACGCGACCGACAACCCCGGCTGGCCAGGACACTTCCAGGCCGACGTGACGGTCAAGAACAACGGCACCACCGCGCTGAACGGCTGGACGGTCAAGTGGACCTTCAGCGGCGGGCAGGGCCTCGACGGATCGCCATGGAACGGCGTGCTGAGCGCGCAGCCGCCCAACGTCTCGGTCAAGAACGCCACCTACAACGGGCAGCTCGCGCCGAACGCGACCACCTCGTTCGGGTTCAACGCCACGGGCACCGCCCCCAGCCCCGCACCCACGCTGACCTGCACCAGCCCGTAGGTCATGCGCATTCCGGAAGAGGTGAGGACCAGAAGGGCCGCGGCGATCGCCGTCGTGGCCCTGATCCCCGTCGCCGGTGCGGCGCTGTTCATGGGCCTGCACCAGGCGGGGCGATCGGACCTGCGCGACCAGCTCGCCGCCCAGGTCACGGACATCCTTGAGAGATCCACGCCGGCCGAGCACCACGACCACGGGCACGAGTTCGGCGAGCAGGCCGGCCGGGTCGTGTGCGCGGTCGACCCGTTCGGCTTCGACCCACCGACCGCGACCACGATGACCCAGGTGAAGTGGGTCTATGCCCGCCACATGTGCGCCATCACCGGGCCGGGCGCCGGGTGGGCCGTCTCGGTGCGCGCCTCGGGCCCGATCGCCGTCCGGCTGGGCGATCCACCTCTGGTACGGGTGCCCACGCCGGGCGCCGGTTACCCCGAGCGGGTCCGGCAGGTGATACCCCAGCGGTATCAGGAGGAGGCGTTCGGCGAGTTCGCCGACGAGGACGCGATCGAGGCGGCCCGCCAGAGGTTCGCCCTGGTGACGGCCCGATGACCTGGCGGCGCCCGATGAGCGGCGCTCGGCCGAGTGGTGCTCGAAGCGAGCGGCGCTCGACCCGAGGGGCGCCGCCTGGCATGCGGACGCGGCCGGCAGGAGGGGGAGGTCTCGCGGCCGGCCGCGGCCACGCCATCCGGGCGGGATGGTGACATGGAACGGTTGCACCAGTGACGGTTGTCGGCACCACCTCCTCATCGACCGGCCGGATCGACCGGCCGGGCTCGTCAATCTGCCGGATCGACCGATCCGGCCGCTTCGTGGCGTTGACCGGCCGGTGTGGCGCAGTCGCCGCACCGGCCGGTCTCGGGGTTCAGTTCGCGCAGGTGTAGCCGGACGGCACGGTGGTCTGGCCGTTCGGCCGGCTGGCCTGGAAGCCGAAGGCGGTGCTCGCGTTCGGCCCGAGCGCGCCGTTGTAGCTCAGATTCCTGGCCGTCACGGTCTGCCCGCTCACCGTCACCGCGGCGTTCCAGGAGCCGGTGAGCACGTGCCCGGCGGGCAGCGTGAACGTCACCGTCCAGCTGGTCTTGGCCGCGCCGCTGGTGTTGGTCACGGTCACGGGCTGAACGACGTACCCGCTGCTCCACTGGCTCTGTACGGTCGCGACGGCCGTGCAGCCCCCGCCGCCACCACCGCTGAGGGTGGTGAAGGTGACCTGGCCCGACTGCCCCGAGACGTTGCCCGCCGCGTCCCTGGCCTTCACGTAGACCTGGTAGGCGGTCGCGGGGGTCAGCCCGCTCAGCGTGATCGAGTTGGTCGCCGACTGGCCGAGCAGCGTGCTCGGCGCCCGGTAGACGTCATATCCGGTCACGCGGACGTTGTCGGTGGAGGCGGTCCAGCTCAGCGTGGCCCCCGTCGAGGTGACGCCGGAGGCGACCGGGGTGCCGGGCACACTGGGCGGGGTCGGGTCGGGGGTGCCGCCGCCGTACACCGACGCCTCGCGCGAGGTGGCGGCGATGCCGTTGGCGCCGTTGAAGAGCCGCTGGCCCCATGAGGTGAGCTGGTTGACGTCGAAGTTGGTGACCTGGTCGAGGTACTCGACGCCGCCGCCGTTGCCGCTCCACGACCAGCCCAGGTAGCCGAGGCCCCGGCTCACGGACTGGGCCATGATCGTGTCCTCGTCCGGGTCGCCGTCTGAGTGGTTGAAGCCGAACTCGCCGATCACCAGCGGCAGCCCGGCGGTCCTGAACGCCTCCAGGTAGGTGGTGATCTCTGCGGCCGTGTCGTACACGCCGTACATGTGCACCGAGAAGATCGTGTTCTTGGCGGGGTCGGCGTCGAAGACGGTCCGCGCGGTGTTGCGCATGACGTTCTGCCAGTCCTGGCCCCAGTTGGGCGCGTCCACCATGAGCGCGTGCTCGAAGCCGTTGGCGCGCAGCTTCTTGACCGCGTTGGCGGTGGCGGTGGTCCAGTCAGGGGTGACGGCGTTGTTGCCGACCGGCTCGTTGCCGATGTTGACGATGACGTAGTTCTCCTGGCCGGCCAGGGCGCTCTTGACGCTGATCCAGTAGTCGGCCGCCTGGTCGAGGGTGTAGGCGCCGCTCTGCTCGCCGTACCCGGTGGTGTCGTGGTTCTCCAGGACGCAGATCAGCCGGTTGGCCTTGCAGCGGGAGACGACGTCGGCCACGTCGGAGACGCTGTTGGCGGTCCAGCGCCCGCCGCTGAGCACGACTCGGACGGTGTTGGCGCCCAGGGACTTGATGTCGGCGAACGCCTTGGTCTGGGTGGGGTACCAGGTGTGCGCGTGGCTGGTGCCGCGCATGACGAACTCCTGGCCGTTCGCTTCGAGGATCTTCGTACCGCTCACATGAAGGCCGGCGGCGGCGTGCGCGGGGGCCGAGAGGAAGAGCAGCGGGAGTAACAGCGCGGCGAGCACCGCGAGTCGGGTTCTCATGGGCGGCCTTTCGATGGTGACCCGCCCCGCCGACGTGGCAGGACGCGGCGGGGCGGGGCGATCATGCGGGACGGATCACGGGAAGAGCCGTCCGTACTCGGCCAGGGCGACGGCTACGTCCACCTGCGCCCAGAACCGGTGATAGTTGAAGACCGGCGCCGGGCCCGTGCCCTTGAGGAAGGCGTCGACCCTCGCGTAGTCGGGGTCGTTCTTGTAGAAGGACCTGATCGACAGGAACGTCGAGCTGGAGTTGATCGGGTCGCCGTTCGGCATGGTGCCGCTCCAGCCCGGCGGGACGTAAACCGGGTCGCCGACGCGCTTGTAGTCCGTCTTGGTCTCCGGCACCGACACGCCCTTGGCGTCGCGGTACTTCCAGACGCCGTCGAGCAGCGCCTTGGCCGTGGTCCTGGCCGCCGTGTGGTTGGCCTTGGCGGCGTAGTACATCAGGGCCTTGGCGTAGGCGCCGGCGACGCCGACGTCCTGCGTGTAGTCCACGATCGACACGTGCAGGCCCGGGTTGGCGGCGGGCATGCCGCTCGTGGAGCTGAAGTCGCTCGCGGGCTGGCCGGTCCAGTGCAGCGTGGACGGGATCTGGTAGCTGCCGTCCGCGTTGACCGTGGTGTTGGCCAGCGCCCAGGTGACCCACTTGTCGAGCAGCGTCTTGGCGTTGGCGTTGCCGGTGGCGTAGTAGTACTCGGCCACCCGCTCCATCGTCCACGCCTGGAAGCCGAACCACTGGTTGGACGGCGGGTCGTGGTAGACGGGCTGCCAGTCATAGGTCATGCCGAAGAACTTGGGCAGACCGGCCGGCGGCGTCCCGTAGTGGCCTTCCCAGCTGTTGGTCGCGCCACCGGCGATGGCGCCTTCGGCCGACTGCAGCCAGGTGTAGAACTGCAGCTGCCGCGTCAGGCTGGTGCTCCAGTCGGTGGCGCCGGTCGAGCTCTTGGGCTTGAGCTCGGCGACGTTCGCCAGGGCCCAGGCGGCCAGCGGGTTCTGGTAGCCGGAGTGGTTGTGGCTGGAGCCGATCCGCCAGGCCCATCCGGCGTTCGCGTCGGTCGCGCCGCCCCAGGCGTAATACCAGGACAGCAGGTAGTTGGAGGCGTCCTTGCCGGTGCCCGCAGCGCAGGACGGGCTGGTGCAGCCGGGCTTCTTGAAGTACTTGTCGTACATCGCGTACCGCAGGTAGTCGCCCATCTTCGCGGCCTTGGCGACCGACCCCGAGATCTGCGACTCCTTGCCCTGCGCCTTGGCCCAGGTCTGCGCCCAGTACGCCGCCTGCACGGCTCGCGCGTCGGCGTCGGGGGCGTTGGTGTACTTCCACTGCTTGGCGTACGAGCTGTCCTTGACGAACAGGTCGAGATAGCCGTTGGGGCCGCCGAACTTGAACTGGTCGCAGGACGGCTGCGGGATCGTCTCGAAGACCGACTCCTCGGGGCCGCGCTGGTAGGTGTTGATGTAGGCGGGCTTGGTGGTGCCGTCGCCGCAGCGGCCGAAGCCGTAGGTGTTGTCGACGTCCAGCAGCCAGTGCATGCCGTAGATGTCGGCGGTGCCGTACGCGCTCTTCAGCTCGTTGGCGATCGGGTCGGAGCCCACGCTCACGCTGGTGTCCAGCGGTGACGGGTAGTTGTTGATCGAGGTGGACTCGGGGATGTACGTAGCCGGCTTCGACGGAGTGTAGAAGGAGTTGGTCGGCTGGTCGGCCGTGGCCGGGATGATGTACTTCTCCATCGTCGCCCAGGCGGTGTTGAACTTGGCCCAGTCACCGGTGATCTGCCCGTAGACCGCCTCCAGCCACAGGTAATAGCTGAACGCCTCCGACGTGGTCTCGTGCCCCTGGTCGGGCGCCTCGACCATGAAGGTCTCCAGCGAGTGGTACGGCACGCCCTCGGGCGAGAAGTAGCCGTTGGCCGGGTCGTGCAGCTCGTTGTAGAGCTCGGTGAACCGCCTGACGTACTCGTTGTCGCCACCCGGTAGATCGTCGTCGGCCTCGGTGGCGGTGACCGTGATCGGGCTGTAGCCACTGGCGCTCACCGTGAACGTGGCCGAGCCGGCGGTCGTGTCGGTGTCGTCGGCGGCGGCCAGGGTGACGTTCTGCGCGGTGTTCCAGTTGGCGGTGGTGAAGGTCAGGCTGGCGCCCGAGCTGACCGTGAGGTCGGCGTCACCGCTGGTCCGCGCGGTGGCGACGGTCACGTTGCCGGTGGGCGCCCTCGACAGCCGGACGCCGAACGCCGCGGTGCCCTTCTCCGGCACGGCCAGGCTCGTCGGGCTCACCACGAGCGCCGGCGTGTTGTCGGCCGTCACGGTGATCCCGACGGGCGAGGAGGTGGTGGTGGCGCCGAGGTTGTCGGTGGCCCTGGCGGTGATCGAGTAGCTGCCGGCGGGCACGTTCGGCCAGCTGTAGGCGTACGGGGCGGCGGTGTCGCTGTTCAGCAGCGTGGTGCCCTGGTAGAAGTCGACCTTGGCGATCGTGCCGTCGGAGTCCGCTGCGGTCGCGGCGATCGGCACGGTGGCGGGCGCCGCGAACGTCTGCCCGGCGCTCGGCGAGGTCAGCGCCACGGTCGGCGGCTTGTTGACGCCGGCGCCCCCGCAGGTGACGCCGTTGACGGTGAAGGCGGTGGGCTTCGGATTGCTGCCGGTGAAGGTGCCGTTGAAGCCGATGTTGGTGGAGGCGCCGGTGGCCAGGTTGCCGTTCCAGTCGAGGTTCTTGGCGGTGACGGCCTGGTTGTTCTGCGCCCAGGTGGCGCTCCAGCCCTGGCTGAGCTTCTGCGTGGTCGTAGGGAAGCTGAAGCCGAGCGTCCAGCCGTTGATCGGGTCGCCGGTGTTCTTGATGGTGACGCTGGCGGTGAAGCCGCCGCTCCAGTCATTGGTGGTGTACGTCACCTCGCAGGCGACGGCCGCGCTGGCGGGCGCGGCCGTCAGCGCGGTGGTCGCCCCGGCTATGAGGACAAGCGCAAAAGCCGGTGCGAGCCGCCTTCTCAGGCGCGCGAGCATTGTGTACGACACGAGGTCTCCATGGGAGTAGGGGGTGGGAGCGCTCCCAAAATGGATTGTGGGTGGCCATATGGAGATGTCAACGGAATGCCGTCCCGGTAACCCGCATATTTCCTCTCACCTGGCTGCGTGGCATGAAAGTTTCATGGACGTTCCGCGACATTCGGCGAGCATGCCGGGTCGCGGCGCAGCCGCTCTTCACCGCACGCTGTACACATCCGTGAGCACGGCTCAGTATGGGAGCGCTCCCACACATCAGCTCTAGCTCCTGGAGATGATTGCTCGTGAAACTCCACCGCGGCCTGCGCAGATGGGCCGTGACCGCGACCGCCGCCTGCCTGGCGACCTTAGGTCTCGTCGCCGGCCAGACCACGGCCGCACAGGCCGCGGTCGCCTGTGACGTCGCCTACACGCCCAACACGTGGACGACGAGTCCGGGGCAGGGCGGCTTCACCGCGAACATCACACTCAAGAACCTCGGTGACCCCCTCACCGCATGGACGCTGGCCTTCGACTTCCCCACCGCCGGGCAGAAGTACGTCCCCAGCGGCTGGGGCGCCAACTGGAGCCAGACCGCGACCCGCGTCACCGGGCAGAACCTGTCGTACAACGGCAACCTCGCCACCGGCGCCTCGACCAACATCGGCTTCAACGGCACGTGGAGCGGCAGCAACCCGAACCCGGCCTCCTTCAGCGTCAACAACGTGACCTGTGGCGGCGGCAATCCGACGACGCCCTCGGTCGTCACCTCCGCGAGCTCGGTGTCCGTCAACGAGGGCGGCACGGCGACCTTCACCGCCAAGCTGTCGGCCGCGCCCACCGCCAACGTGACCGTCGCCACCACCCGGACCAGCGGCGACACGGACCTGACCGTGAGCTCCGGCGGCTCGCTCACCTTCACCCCGAGCAACTGGAACACCGCCCAGACCGTGACCCTCGCGGCGGCCCAGGACTCCGACACCGCCAACGGCACGGCGGCCTTCAGCGTCGGCGGAACCGGCGTCACCGCCGCCACCGTCAACGCCACCGAGGTCGACGACGACACCACGCAGACGCAGTCGCTGGTCGTGACCCCGACCGCGGTGACCGTGCCCGAAGGCGGCAGCGCCACCTACACGGTCAAGCCGGCCATCCAGCCGTCGGCGAACCTGACCGTCACCTCCACGGCCGGCAGCGGCGACGCCGACCTCACCGTGACCTCGGGCGGCTCGCTCACCTTCACCTCCGCCAACTGGAACACCGCCCAGACCGTGACCGTGGGCGCGGCCCAGGACTCCGACAGCACCAACGGCACGCGTACCTTCACCGTCGCCTCCAGCGGTCTGACCAGCCGGACGGTCACCGCCACCGAGGCGGATGACGACGGCACGCCGACCCCCGGGCACGTCGACAACCCGTACGCGGGCGCCACCGGCTACGTCAACCCCAACTGGAAGGCCAAGGCCGCGGCCGAGCCGGGCGGTGCCGCGGTGGCCAACACCTCCACCGCCGTGTGGCTGGACCGCATCGCCGCCATCGCCGGCAGCTCGTCGGTCATGGGCCTGCGGGCGCATCTGGACGCGGCCGTCACGCAGGACGCCGCCAACGGCTCCGCGCCGCTGACCGTCCAGTTCGTCATCTATGACCTGCCCAACCGCGACTGCTCGGCGCTGGCCTCCAACGGCGAGCTGCTCGTCGCGGAGAACGGGCTCAACCGCTACAAGACCGAGTACATCGACCCGATCGCCGCCATCATGAGCGACTCGAAGTACGCGAACCTGCGGATCGTCACGATCATCGAGCCCGACTCGCTGCCCAACCTGGTCACCAACCTGAGCTTCCCCAAGTGCGCCGAGGCCAACTCCACCGGTGCCTACGTCCAGGGCGTCCAGTACGCGCTGAACAAGCTGCACGCGATGTCGAACGTCTACACCTACATCGACGCCGCCCACCACGCGTGGCTCGGCTGGGACTCGAACTTCAACCCGTCGGTCAACCTCTTCTACTCCACCGCGGCCGGCGCTGCCGCCGGAGTGGACAGCGTGGACGGATTCATCGTCAACACCGCGAACACCTCCGTCACCAAGGAGCTGTACTTCAACATCAACACCACGGTGAACGGCACCTCGGTCCGGCAGTCCAAGTGGGTCGACTGGAACTGGTACGTGGACGAGACGTCCTTCGCCCAGGCCCTGCGCACCGCGCTGATCGGCAAGGGCTTCAAGCCGGGGCTCGGCATGCTGATCGACACCTCGCGCAACGGCTGGGGCGGCAGCGCCCGCCCGAGCGGCCCGAGCACCTCGACGGACGTCAACACCTTCGTCGACCAGTCACGCATCGACCGGCGCATCCACGCCGGCAACTGGTGCAACCAGAGCGGCGCGGGCCTCGGCGCGCGGCCGACCGCCAACCCCGACTCCGGCCTGGACGCCTACGTGTGGGTCAAGCCCCCCGGCGAGTCGGACGGCGCCAGCACGGACATCCCGAACGACGAGGGCAAGAAGTTCGACCGGATGTGCGACCCCACCTACACCGGCAACGACCTCAACGGCCACAACCTGACGGGCGCGCTGCCCAACGCGCCGCTGTCCGGCCAGTGGTTCTCCGCCCAGTTCCGCCAACTGCTCCAGAACGCCTACCCGCCCGTCTCCTGACGAGCACCCGCCCGTCCGTCTCCTGACGAACGCTTACCCGTCCGTCTCCTGACGAACGCCTACCTGTCCGTCTCTTGACGGCCGCTCGTCCGCCGGTCCCCTGACGAACGCCTGCCCGTCCGTCGCCCGGCGGCCATGACGAAGGCCCAGGCCGATTCTTCGGCCTGGGCCTTCGCTCAACCACCCGCTCAACCACCCGCTCACCCTGCGGCTGTCGTCTTGGTGCGCGTTCGCCCGCGCCACCGTCAGGGGGGCGGAACGTCGTCGTCCTGCTCGTTCGCGTAGTCGCCGCTGTCGAGCGGCATGCGATCCGGCTCCCGCTCCGCCTCGAACCGCTCACCGCGGTACTGGCCGGCCACCTCCGGCCGCTTCTTCCCGCGGCGGCTGCGCAGGTAGTCGACAGGGCTCGTCGCCGTCTGGTCCCCTTCGAGCGGCACGGGCTCCTCGGCGACCTCGACCTCCACGTACTTGTAGATGTGTACCTGGGCCGTCTCCTCGCCCTCGTCACGCGTCTCGTGGCCGCCGAACCCCGTGCCCGGCTCGGCCGTCCGCTGCGACGGCACGCCCGTGGGCCGGATGCCGTAGTGCCGGTAGAGCCTGGCCTCTTCCTCCAGCGAGAGGCGGCCGTCGATGTCGATGTTGGGCGCGTCCTTGATGGTGTCCTTGTCGAAGGGAACGCGGATCTCCTCTCCCGACCGGCGGGCGTTCATCAACGGGACGAATGTCTGCCTCATCCCGAAAAGCCCTGTGCGTACGGTCACCCACTCGGGCTCCCCCGTGCTGTCGCTGAGATAGACCTGCCCCACCTTTCCGATCTCCTCGCCGTCCGCACCGATGACACGGCTGCCGAGCAGGCTGCGGATCTCTGTTTGCATGGCCACGGCGATCCCCCCGAGTCTCGTCCGTCTGCCCGGCGGGCGCACCGACCGGGCTCAAAGTGAACGAATACCCCCAAACCTCGCAAAACCACACCTTCTACGCGAGGTTTGGGTCCACCTTGGGTACTGCTTTGGACGGATAAATAGCTAAAGAGCGGGCGAATTACTGTTCGGAGAAAGGGAGGTATTCAGTCGCCAGTAAGGCGATATCCCGCCACGAAACGACTATCGTGCAGGCATGGCGAGCTATCCCCCTATGCAGCCGGGTCTGGCCGCTGCCATGCATGGCCAATGGACCACCCCATGTCCTGGCTGACCTACGCCTGCCAGCACCTGCCCGGCGCGACGGTGATCGCCGTCGGCGGCGAGCTGGACGCCACGAACGAGGGCAGGCTCGACGCCTTCATCCGGGAGTGCCGCCAGCGGCCCGGCGATCACCTCGTGTTCGACCTCGCGGAAGTGCACTTCATGGACAGCGCCGGGCTCCGGCTGCTGCTCAGCACCTATACCTTCTCCCGGCAGCACGGTGGCAGCGTCCGCCTGGCGGCACTGCAGCCCATGCCGGCCCGGATCGTCGAGGTCACCCGGATAGGCGAGCACCTGCCGGTCCACAGCACCCTCCAGGACGCTCTCACCGCCGCGCTGTCCCCGCCGGAGCCTCCCCACCGTCGTCCCCTCACGGGCAACGGCGGCTCCGGGGCGGCATGATGGGTCAGCTCTTCTTGGGCTTGGTCGCCTCCTCGTCCTTGACCAGGCTCCCGCAGGTGTAGCCCGGCTCCCGCTCGGGATCGAGGCGGATGTCCCCCAGGTTCGTCGACTCGGCCGGTCGACGGAAGGTGGTCATGTAGTCGCAGTCGTAGAAGACGTACGTGCCGTCGCTCTCGCCGAGCAGCATGAGGTCGCGCCCGTCGTACAACGGCTTGTCGTCACCGTCCTTCACCACCACCCACTGGTCCTGGAACCCCACCAGGCCCAGCAGATCGTTGGCCTGCCCGGTCGTCCGTACGTCCGCCGCGCCCATGAGCAGCCCGACGAGCAGGACCATACCCAGCCCGATGCCGGTGAGGGCGCCCACGAGCACCTTCATTCCGGCCCGGCCGACCGGCTTGCGGCGCAGCAGCCGGAACGGCACCACGAACGCCAGGACCCCGAGCACCAGGGCGCCCAGCACGTGCAGCGGCGAGATCTCCATGGTGAACAGGTAGATGGTGCTGAGATAGGTCACCCCGCACCAGGCGGCGGCGATGACCGCCGCGATCCATGGCCGCCGCCTGACGGCCTGGACGAGCCGGTTCACCGCGCCGCCCGTCACCTTGTCGAGCAGCCACCCCACCGCCACCAGGACTCCGATAACGGGCAGCAGGAGGAGCAGGAGCATGATCAGCGTGCCCATGAGCCGCCCTAGCAGGACGGACTGGTCGATCCCCGCTTGTTCGGGATTGATGTCGAAGACCCAGTACATCTGCTGAATGCCCAGGTACAGCATCGCGTACAGCCCGACGCCCACCGGGACCACCACGGAGCCGATGAGCTCCAGCATCCCCACGACACTGCCGGACGCCTCCTCCTCCGCCGGAGGGCGAGGGGGGATATCAGTTGGCTCCTGAGAGAGCTGTTGCGTAGTCACAGAGGATGACCATGCAGTGAGATGGTTGAATTTTGGTTGATATCGGATAAATAGTTACGCCCGAAAACCGTGGTGCTGCTTCTTCTCGCTCCCTGCCGCCACTCTGATCCGCCTGATCGGCGCGCGCTGCAGCGCTATGTGGGCCAGGCGCGGCAGCCACATCGTGAGCCGGACCGTGGTGCCCTTGGGGCCGGTGTGAAAGCTGGCGCCGTCGCACAGGGTGCGGATGAGATAGATGCCCCGGCCGGTGGGCGCGATGTCGGGCGGCCGCCGGCGCTCGTCGACGTACTCGTCGGGGATGCCCGAGCCCTCGTCGAGGGTCTCCGAGCGGAGCATCCGGTCGCCCGTCCACAGCGTGAAGTGCCCGCGCCCGCCGCCGTGCTCCACGGCGTTGATGATGCTCTCGTGCACGGCGAGGATGTAGTCCTCCAGCCGCGCGCCGCTCAGCCCGCAGTCCGCCGCCCGCTCCGCCACGGACTGGCGTAGCCCGGTCACTTCATCGATGGTGAAGGACTGGGCCAGCAGGGTGCGCATGACAAGCTCCTCATCTCCGCCGGGCGGAGGACCACGTCGAATGACAACCCTTCGCCCTGCCCGCCACTCCGCGCATTACACCGTCAACCGGCATTCGTCCAGGAAACAACCCCGGTTATCCCGTGGCGAGCTCCCCCTCCGTGCCGCGAACGCGGTTTCCGGGGTCGGTCAACACGCCCGACGAGGCGGGCGGATCGGGCACCTCCCGTCGCTCCAAGAGCCAGCAAAAAGGCACTTTACACTCTCCGTATTGGATGAGTAACTATTGGTGGCGGACGCTTTACAGAAGGAGCCCTGCAGCATGGCGGTCGGCGGATGGCAAGACCCCGTGGGACCTCGCATCGACAAGCGCCTCAATGGATTCCTGGACGACTGGCGCGCGCCAGTGTCCGATCCGGACGTGGCGGCGGCGTACGAGCTGCTGACGAGCTTCATCCTCAGCGGCGGCAAGCGGATCCGCCCGCAGCTGTGCTACTGGGGCTGGCGGGGAGCCGGAGGCGACGACTGCGACGAGATCATCAGTGCGGCGGCGGCGCTTGAGCTCTGCCACGCCGGGCTGCTCATCCACGACGACATCATGGACGGCAGCGACATGCGGCGGGGCCGCTCGACGATCCACCGCAGCCTGGCCGACCTGCACGAGGGGCCGGGCGCCGAGGCGTTCGGCCAGGCGGGCGGGATCCTGCTCGGCGCGCTCAGCCTGGCCTGGTCGGACGCGCTGCTGTCGTCGTGCGGCGTGGAACCGGCCCGGCTGCACGGCGCCCACCACGTGTTCGACGCCATGCGCACCGAGGTCATCAGCGGCCAATATCTCGACATCCTCGGCCAGCTCCGAGCGGGGGCCACGGTGTCGGCGGCGCTGACGGTGATCCGCTACAAGACCGCCAAGTACACCGTCGAGCGCCCCCTGCAGATCGGCGGCGCCCTGGCCGGCGCGGAACCCGACCTGCTCGACTCCTACTCGCGCTTCGGCGTGCCGATCGGCGAGGCGTTCCAGTTGCGCGACGACGTGCTCGGCACGTTCGGCTCCTCGGCCGACACCGGCAAGTCGGCACTCGACGACATGCGTGAGGGCAAGAACACCGTCCTGATCGCGCATGCCCTGAGACGGGCGACGCCCGCGCAGCTGTCCTACCTGCGCAGCTGGCACGGCAACCAGGAGCTGACGGAGGAGCGGGCGGCGGAGCTGCGCGGGATCCTGCTCGACACCGGCGCGCTGGCCGAGGTCGAGGACATGATCGACCAGCGGGTACACGAGGCCGCCAAGGCGCTGGAGGCGGCGCCCATCACTTCCGAGGCGCGCGACGCGCTGACCGTGCTGGCCGGCCAGCTCGCGCACCGGGACCGGTAGGAGCGAACATCATGGGACGAGTACTTCTGGCGGCCCCGCGCGGCTATTGCGCGGGTGTGGAACGTGCCATCGACACCGTCGAGGAGACCCTCAGACGCTACGGACCGCCCGTCTACGTGCGCAAACAGATCGTGCACAACACCTACGTGGTCGACGACCTCAGCGGCCGGGGCGCGATCTTCGTCGACGAGCTCGACGAGGTCCCTGAGGGCGCCCTGGTCGTCTTCTCGGCGCACGGCGTCTCGCCCGCGATCAAGCACGAGGCGGCCGGTCGAGGTCTGCGCACGATCGACGCGACCTGCCCGCTGGTCACCAAGGTGCACAGAGAGGCCGTACGCCTGGCCGAGTCGGGCTACGAGATCGTGCTCATCGGCCACGCGGTGCACGAGGAGGTGGAGGGCACCGTCGGCGAGGCGCCCGACCGCATCCACGTGGTCGATCCGGCCCGGCCCGACGAGCTGACAGGCGCCGGCTCGGCCAGGATGAGCTGGCTGTCGCAGACCACGCTGGCGGTCGAGGAGACCATGGACGCCGTCGCCCGGCTGCGCGAGCGCTTCCCCCAGCTCATCGACCCGCCGAGCGACGACATCTGCTACGCCAGCCAGAACCGCCAGGAGGCGATCACCAGGATCGCCGCCCAGTGCGACCTGGTCATCGTCGTCGGCTCCGCCAACTCATCCAACTCGCGGCGCCTCGTCGAGGTGGCCGTGAACGCCGGCGCGCGGGCGGCCCACCTGGTCGACCGGGCCGGCGACGCCGACGAGCGCTGGCTCGACGGCGTACGGACCGTCGGCGTGACCTCGGGCGCCTCGGTCCCAGAAGAGCTGGTCGGCCAGTTGCTGGCCTGGCTCGCCGCCCGCGGCTACGCCGACGTGGAGCCGGTGACGCTCGCCGAAGAGACCCTCAAGTTCTCCCTCCCGCCCGAACTCCGAGCCACTCAAAACCCCGGCTAGCAAACCCTCTAAAGATTGGTGGTGCACGATGACCGAAACGACCGAGTCGACCGAGGCCAACGGCCAGCAGCTCAGCCTCAGCACCGATGCCGCCAAGAACCTGGCGACGACCACGAAGACCGCCCCGCAGATGCAGGAGATCACCTCCCGCTGGCTGCTCAAGCTGTTGCCGTGGGTGCAGACCTCCGGTGGCGTCTTCCGGGTCAACCGCCGGCTGACCTACACCCTGGGCGACGGTCGCATCACGTTCACCACCAGTGGCGCGGACGTGCGCGTCATCCCGGCGGAGCTCACCGAGCTGCATCAGCTGCGCGGCTTCAGCGACGGCGAGGTCCTGCAGTCGCTCGCCGACGGGTTCAGCCAGCGCGAGTACGAGTCGGGCGAGGAGATCGTCCGTGAGGGCGCTCCCCTCGACCAGCTGGTCCTGATCGCCCATGGCCGGGTGGCCAAGACCGGCCGCGGCGCGTACGACGATGAGCAGAATCTCGGCGTGCTGGCCGACGGCGACCACTTCGGCGAGGAGTTGCTGGGCGAGCCGGGCCAGTGGGGGTTCTCGGCGACGGCCAAGACCGCCTGTACCGTGCTCACGCTCTCGCGGCAGAACCTGCAGGCGGTCCTCGACCGGTCCCCCGCGCTCCGCGCCCACCTGCGCAACACCCGGGACGCCGAAGGACGCTCACAGAACGCCTATGGCGAGGCGGCGATCGAGCTGGCCGCCGGACACACCGGCGAGCCCGCACTGCCCGGCACGTTCGTCGACTACGAACTCAGTCCCCGCGAGTACGAACTGAGCGTCGCCCAGACCGTCCTACGGGTGCACAGCAGGGTCTCCGACCTGTACAACCAGCCGATGAACCAGCTCGACCAGCAGCTCCGGCTGACCGTCGAGGCACTACGCGAACGCCAGGAACACGAGCTGATCAACAGCCGCGAGTTCGGGCTGCTGCACAACGCCGATCTCAGCCAGCGCATCCGCACCCGCGGCGGCGCTCCCACGCCCGACGACCTCGACGACCTGCTGTCCACGGTCTGGAAGGAGCCCGCCTTCTTCCTCGCGCACCCGCAGGCCATCGCGGCCATCGGCAGGGAGTGCAGCAAGCGCGGCATCTACCCGCAGGCCAGCGAGGTCAACGGGCACCGCATCCCGGCCTGGCGCGGGGTGCCGATCTTCCCGTGCAACAAGATCCCGATCACCGGCACCCGGACGACCTCCATCCTGCTCATGCGCACCGGACACGAGAACCAGGGCGTTGTCGGCCTGCACCAGACCGGCATCCCCGACGAATACCAGCCCAGCTTGTCGGTGCGTTTCATGAACATCAATGAGAAAGCCGTCATCTCCTACCTGGTCACTGCCTACTTCTCCGCGGCCGTACTCGTTCCTGACGCACTCGGCATTCTCGAAGACGTCGCACTCGGCAGCTGAGCGCGGATCGGTTCACCCGGCCCAATGATTGGCGGTGTTTCGGTTGACGGAATTGGACCAGCGGGACTCAAGGCAGAGCCTGGGCACGGAGGCGGCACGCCGGCTCGCCACCACGACCAAGACTGCCCCGCAGATGCGGGAGATCTCTTCACGCTGGCTGCTGCGGGCGCTTCCGTGGGTACAAACCGCAGCCGGCACCTACCGGGTGAACCGCCGGCTCACCTATCAGGTCGGCGGCGGCCGGGTCAGCTTCGCCCGCGCGGGCGCTGCGACGCGGGTGATCCCGCCCAGCCTGACCGAGCTGCCGCTGCTGCACGGGTTCGACGGCGACCCGCTGCTCGACACCCTGGCCGGGGAGTTCGAGCAGCGGGAATACGCGCGGGGCGAGACGATCGTGCAGGAGGGCCGCCCGGCCGACGCTCTCCTGCTCCTCGCGCACGGCAAGGCCGACAAGCTGCAGACCGGCCCGTACGGCACCAGCGTCCTGCGGGAGACGCTGGCGGACGGCGATCACACGGGCCACGACCTCCCCGAGCGGGAGGACCGGTGGCCGTACACGCTCAGGGCCGCCACCACCTGCACGGTGCTGCTCCTGCCCTGGGCGGTGTTCCGCGCGCTGACGGCGGTCTCGCCGACGCTGCGGGCGCAGATCGAGGCGCATCGGGACCGGCGGGCCCGGCCGCAGAACAAGCACGGCGAGGCGGCGATCGAGCTGGCCGCCGGACACACCGGCGAGCCCGCACTGCCCGGCACGTTCGTCGACTACGAACTCAGCCCCCGCGAGTACGAACTGAGCCTCGCCCAAACCGTCCTACGGGTGCACAGCAGGGTCTCCGACCTGTACAACCAGCCGATGAACCAGCTCGATCAGCAACTCCGGCTGAGCATCGAGGCACTACGCGAACGCCAGGAGTACGAGCTGGTCACCAACCGGGACTTCGGGCTGCTGCACAACGTCGATGCCCGGCAGCGGATCTCCACGTACGGCGGCCCGCCTACGCCCGACGATCTCGACGAACTGCTCAGCCGCAGGAAGAAGACCCGTTATTACCTGGCCCATCCCCGCGCCATCGCCGCCTTCGGCCGGCAGTGCAACGCGCGCGGGGTCTACCCCGACACCGTCCAGCTCGACGGCAGCAGGCTGACGGCCTGGCGCGGGGTGCCGATCCTGCCCTGCGACAAGATCCCGATCAGCCCGGAGGGCACCACCTCGATCTTCGCGTTCAGGACCGGCGAGGAGGACTCGGGCGTCGTCGGCCTGCATCAGACCGGCATTCCGGATGAGTACCAGCCGGGGCTCAGCGTCCGCCTGGCCGGCGTCGACGGGAAGGGGATCATGTCGTACCTGGTCAGTGCCTATTACTCGGCCGCGGTCCTGCTACCCGACGCGCTGGGCATGCTCGAGAACGTCGAGGTGATGGGCTGATGACGCGTTCCGTGGATGGGGAGTCGGCCCAGCCATTCGAGCTGCCGGACTTCTACCTTCCGTATCCGGCCCGCCTCAACCCGCACGTCGAGGAGGCGCGCGCGCAGTCCAGGCAGTGGGCGCGCGGCATGGGCATGCTGGAAGGCTCGGGCATCTGGGAGCAGGCCGACCTCGACGCCCACGACTACGCCCTGCTGTGCGGCTACACCCACCCCGACTGCGACGGCGCCGAGCTCTCGCTGATCACCGACTGGTACGTCTGGGTCTTCTTCTTCGACGACCACTTCCTGGAGGCCTTCAAGCGCGGCCACGACCGTGAGGGCGGCAAGCGCTACCTGGACCGGCTGCCCGCCTTCATGCCGATGGACCTGTCGTGCGCGACGCCGGAGCCGACCAATCCGGTCGAGGCGGGGCTGGCCGACCTGTGGGCCCGTACGGTCCCCGCCAGGTCGCTCGCCTGGCGGGAGCGCTTCGCCGAGAGCACCCGCAACCTGCTGAACGAGTCGCTCTGGGAGCTGTCCAACATCAACGCGGGCCGGGTGCCCAATCCGATCGAGTACATCGAGATGCGGCGCAAGGTCGGCGGGGCGCCATGGTCGGCCGGGCTGGTCGAGCACGCCGTGGGGGCCGAGGTCCCGGCGCGCGTCGCCGGCTCCCGGCCGATGCGGGTGCTGCGCGACGCCTTCGCCGACGCGGTGCACCTGCGGAACGACCTGTTCTCCTACCAGCGGGAGACCCAGGACGAGGGCGAGCTGAGCAACGGCGTCCTCGTGCTGGAGAAGTTCCTCGGCTGCACCACGCAGGAGGCCGCCGACGCGGTCAACGACCTGCTCACCTCGCGGCTGCAGCAGTTCGAGCACACCGTGTTCACCGAGTTGGGCCCGCTCTTCGTGGAGCAGGGCCTCGACCCGCTCTCCTGCGCGGGCGTGCTGGCCTACGTCAAGGGGCTGCAGGACTGGCAGTCGGGCGGCCACGAATGGCACATGTCCTCCAGCCGCTACATGAACGAGCGCGCGACCCGCAGAACGCTGGGCACGACCTCGATCGTCGACCTGCTCGGCGCGAAGCGGATCCGCAGCTTCACCCACGTCCCGCACACGCCCGTCGGCCCGTCGCGGATCCCCGACTTCTACATGCCGTTCGAGGTCAGCGGGTCGCCCCACCTGGAGACCGCCCGCCTGAACCTGGTCGCCTGGGCGCGCGCGATGGGGATACTCGAAGCGCAGCCGGGCGTCACCGGCTCGGCCGTCTGGGACGAGCAGAAGCTCGTCGACTACGACTTGGCGCTGTGCGCCTCCGGGCTCCATCCCGACGGGACCCTGGAGGAGCTGGACCTGGCCTCGGCCTGGCTGGCGTGGGGGACGTACGGTGACGACTACTTCCCCGTCGTCTTCGGCCGATCCCGCAACCTGGCCGCCGCCCGCGCCACCGTCGACCGGTTCGGCGCCTTCATGCCGCTCGACGGCTCGGCTCCCCCGGCGCCGATGACCGCTCTGGAGCGGGGGCTGTCCGACCTCTGGACCCGTACGGCTGGGCTGATGAGCATGACCGCACGGCGCAGGTTCCGCGCGGCCATCGAGGACATGTGCGCGTCGTGGCTCTGGGAGCTGGACAACCAGCTGCTGAACCGGGTGCCCGACCCCGTCGACTACATCGAGATGCGGCGGCTGACCTTCGGCTCCGACCTGACCATGAGCCTGTGCCGCCTGACCCGCGAGGAGGCGATCCCGGAGGAGGTCCATCGGACCGGGTCGATGATCTCGCTGAACAACGCGGCTTCTGACTACGCCACCCTGCTCAACGACGTCTTCTCGTACCAGAAGGAGATCGAGTTCGAGGGTGAGCTGCACAACGGCGTGCTGGTCGTCCAGAACTTCTTCGACTGTGACTACCCGGTGGCGCTCGGCATCGTCGCCGATCTGATGACGTCCCGGATGAAGGAGTTCGAGCATGTCTTCGCGTACGAGTTCCCGGTCATGTACGACGACCTCCGGCTGAACGGGGAGGCCCGCGCGGCCGTCGACGGCTACGTGGCGGAGCTGCGCGACTGGATGGCGGGCATCCTCAGGTGGCATCGCGACTGCCATCGCTATGACGAGGCGTCGCTACGGCGCCACCACCGGCCGCCCGAGTGGCGGCTGGGCGGGCCGACGGGCCTGGGCACCTCGGCGGCGATGATCGTCTGACCCGGCTTGGGCCGTGTGGGCGGCGTGTTTCGTGTGTGCCGTGCGGGTGTCAGTGCCATCCCAGCAGGTTCAGGAGATGTCGCTGGAACGGCGTGAGGTTACGCAGGTGTATCCAGCGCTCGGCAGGGTCGAGCATCGGCATGGCCAGCACGCGCAGGCCTGACAGATCGATGAACGTGAGCTCGCCGGTGTCGACGATGATGTGCGTCTCACCCTCGCGGGCGGCGGCCAGGGTCCGGGCGAGAGCGCAGCTGTTGGTGATGTCGATCTCGCCGCGCAGCGCCAGCGCCGGAACCTCGCACCTGGCCCGCTGGGAGATGCGCAGCTGGTCGTCCTCGTACAGCAGGCGCTCCGACGTTTCGGCCGCCTCGCCGTTCACAGTCATCGCACCCCCCAATCAGACCTCACGCATGGGGGTTGTCCTCGACACGAACCCGGTCTCACATTACACGAAGTATGTTTCACCACCTGATATGCACGAAAATATGGTCGTATTACAGCTAAGTCATGAACAATCCGGCAGCAGGATCTTCCGCCGTCCGGGACTCGCACCAGCGACTGCGCGACCCGCTGGATCCCCGAGCGGAAGGTCACGCAGTCGGTCGCGGCCGATCTAGAAGCGCTCGGCGACACAATCACCACGGCATCGGACCGCCCATTGGGTAAATTGATCAACCCGTTCAGGCGGTCGAAGAATTGTCGAGAGAACGGCATTATCAACGCGCCGAACAAATAACCCACCGACTAATTTCCACCCACCTGCGACTAGCCCTGAAGCGAGCTCTCTATTCAAATTCTTTAGCACTTGATCACCATTCGCGCCAAATGTCCGACCAGTCGTGATTTATCGACATATCGCCGTGTGGACAAACTTCAGCTTATAGCCATATGTGGGCCCCGCCTGGCTAAAGGGCGTTTTATCCCCCAAGGGGATGAGGAACGCTCCCTGGAGTGAACGTGAAACGGGCCCTGCTGCTGACGGTCCTGGCGTGCGGCTCGCTCGTGGCGCCGGACTCCGGCACCGCGACGGCCGGCGTCCGGCAGGCGTGCGAAAAGGGCACCGGGCGTTGCCCGCAGGCGGCAGGGACCGACCGCGCGGCAGCTGGAGGCGCAGCGGCCGGACGCGCGGCAACTGGCGGCGTGGCAGCTGGCGGTGCGGCGGCTGGAGGCGTCGCCGTGCGGGCCGCGCTGGGGATGCTCGGCGTCCCCTATTCGTGGGGCGGCGGCGGGCCCCAGGGCCCCGGCTACGGCATCGGACACGGCAAGAAGACCAAGGGCTTCGACTGCTCGGGGCTCACGGAGTACGCCTGGGCGAGCGCGGGCGTGTCGATCGGCACGACGACGCACGAGCAGTGGCGGTCAGGGGCCAGGGTGCCCAAGGAGCAGGTCGCGCCAGGGGACCTCGTCTTCTACGACAGCAAACCGCGACGCCAGGGACCAGAGCACGTGGGGCTGGCCGTGGACGGCACGCGGATCGTCGACGCTCCGTTCACCGGGGAGGTCGTCCGCCTCGACCCGCTGAACAAGCCGCATTTCATGGGGGTGATCCGTCCCGGAACCGTCCATCCCGAGACCGTCTACCCCGAGACCGTCCGTCCCGAGAGCGCACGTCCTGGCAGCGCACTTCCCAGCAGTGGACGTCCCAGCAGCGCGCGTCGCAGCAGTCCGCCGTCCGGCAGCGCGCGATCCACCAGCGGGCCTTCCAAGGGCGCGCCTTCCGCTAGGCGCGGGCATTCCGGCAGACACGGCGGCTCCGCCAAGGGCGGGCACTCCGGCAGGCGCGGGCACTCTGGCAGACACGGCGGCTCCGCCAGGCACGGGCACTCCGCCAAGGGCGGGCATTCCGGCAGGGGCAGGCATTCGGCCAGGCGCGGGCATTCCAGCAGCCGGCGGAAGGGGAGCACCTCGCGGCCCGGGTCGTGATCGCGATCGTGACCCGGGCCGCTCGGCGTTCCGTCTCGGTGCGCATCCGAGCGGAGTCCGTGGCCTCGCGAGTATCCACGGAGATGGTTCAGGCGGATCGCCCAAGCGTCGATCCGGCGGAAGGTGCGACCGGCAGCCCTACGGCATGTGCCCGTGGGGCCCTACGGCATGCGGGGCGGCATGTGCCCGTGGAGCCGGGAGCGGACCTTCCCGCCTATGCCGCGATGGTGTCAGCGGTTGTTGTTCAGCAGGTGAAGGTTGACGTCCTGCAGGTTCGCGGTCGTCGGAACGTTCGTGTACTTGGCCGCGTCGCTCACCCCGGTGAGGTTGTCCAGGGTGCTGAGCTGGCTCAGCAAGGACGGGGCGCCGATGTAGGGGTTCGGGCCGACGTCGGCCGAAGCCGCGGAGACGCAGAAGCCGAGAGCGGCGCCCGCGATGGCTGCACCAGCGAGAATGCGACGGATCATGTTTGTTTCCTCCGTTTGATGGGCGCGGAATTCCCGGCGCCTTAGTCGTTTTGTGCAGGGCTGTGAAGGTGCCGCCAATAACAATCGCGGCAGCCGATCGATGTCGCAACCCAAAAACGCCTGCTCGCGGTCAAGGAGGCGCCTCGTTTTCTTGGCATTCGACTTTCCGAGCACACCGGCCGGCGAACTGCATATGCGCTTGCCTCGTACACGGCTAAACGAGTTTCATTTATCCGCGCATCGAGAATGATTGGCTTATCGCGCGGGCCGGTTTAGCAAGGATCACCCCGGGCTTGGCCCCACTACACCGAACGATGTAGCGCGACCGCCGCCCGTTGGGGGACGTCCGGGACGAATCCACCGATCAAGATGGGCCGGAGTCCGCGAATCCGGAGGTCGAGCGGTGGTCGAGATAACAAATCGGGTCATACGGCCGCGCGTACGCAAGGGCGTGCTCGTCGTTCACGTCATCGCGTCGGTCGCGTTGCTCGGCGAGGTGTGGGGGCTCGTCGTGCTGAACACCGTGGCGACGGTGACGGACGATCTCGGGCTCGCCCACGCGGCCTACCGGCTGATGCCGAGCCTGGTGTTCGCGGGCGGCATCCCGCTCAGCCTCACCGCGCTGGCCACCGGGATCACGCTCGGCCTGACCAGTCACTGGGGGCTGGCCCGCCACTACTGGGTGCTGGCCAAGCTGGTGCTGCTGGTGTCGGTCATCTGCCTGGGGATGTTCCTGTTCGACCCCGAGGGGATGGCCGCCGCGACCGAGGGCGCGACGCGGCCTGCCGAGGGCCGTCAGTGGGGACAGGTCGCGGTACTGGGCGGCCAGCTGGCCATGTTGCTGACCGCCACCACGCTGTCTGTGCTCAAGCCACGGGGACGGGTGCGATAAGTCCGCGCCCACAGCGGCGGGACACGTCCGATAAGTCCGCGCCCACAGCGGCGGGACGGGTCCGATAAGTCCGCCCCAAAGCTGCGGTAGCGGGTGCGATAGGAAATGGCCATGAATGATGATCTGCCGGAACTCGTGCGGGCGGCCCATGAGCGGGCGAAAGCGGCCGGGTTCGACTACTCCTGTGACCCGGACGTCGGGCGGCTGCTCGCCGTACTGGCCGCCCAGGTGCCGGAGGGTGGCCGGATTCTGGAGATCGGCACCGGCCTGGGGGCGGGGGTCGGGTGGCTGGTCAGCGGGCTGCGGCCGCGGACCGACGTCACGGTGACGACGATCGAGAGCGACCCCGAACGGGCCGGACTCGCGGCCCAGGGCTGGCCGGAGTTCGTCGACCCGCGCGTCGGCGACGCGCTCGAGTCGCTGGCCGGGCTGGGCACCTTCGACCTGATCTTCGCCGACGCGGGTGCGGGCAAGCAGGTGGGGCTCGAACGGACGATCGCCGCGCTCAACCCCCGTGGCGTGCTGCTGGTGGACGACATGGTGCCCTACCCCGGGGTGACCTGGGAGGAGGAGTTCGTCCGCAGGCAGGAGGGTGTGCGACAGACCTTGCTGAACCACGATCGGCTGGTCGCGGTCGAGCTGGCGCACGGCTCCGGCGTCATCCTGGCGACGGCCCGCTGAACCATCCCAGAAACGGCGGTCGGCTCAGTCGCACCAGGGAGGAACTTGCGGACCTTGCGGGCGAACGGCTCAAGGTCGCCGCCCAGGTCCCACAGGTCGGCGCCGGGCAGGGTGAACGTGGGAGGATTAGCCCATGGCAGAGATCGTCGGAGGGGGACGTCCGGTCAACGACGCCGAGCGTCGGGTGATCTCATTCCTGCGCGACCACGCACCCGCCGACTGGCTGTTGCTGCACAACGTCGAGCTCCCGCGCGGCGACGACGTCTTCGAGGTGGACCTGCTCGTGCTGACCGGCCACTCGCTGGTCGTCGTCGACGTCAAGGGCACCCGTGGCCGGATCGAGGTGTCGGGCACGCGCTGGTTCCCGCCGCGCAGGGAGGCGTTCGGCTCTCCCGTGACGAAGCTGCGGGGCATCGCGAAGGCGCTGAAGGGGCTGCTGGTCTCCAAGGACACGCGGCTGGAGCGCGTCTACGTCGACAGCCTCGTGGTCCTCACCTCGCCCGACGCCGAGCTCGTCGACCCGGCCGGGCGCGACGCGGTCAACGTCACCACCCTCGACGGGCTGCTGGCCACGCTGAGCGACGTCTCGCGGGTCAGGCGCGGGTGCAGTCACCGCATCAAGCCGTACCTCACCGGGATTCTCGACTCGCTCAACCAGACCGTACGCCGGAGCACCGCGCCGCCCAGGTTCGGCAACTGGGAGGTCGAGGAGCAGCTCGGCGGCGACGCGAAGGTGACCGAATACCGGGCCTTCAACGCGACACTCCCGGGCAGCGAGACCGTGCTGCTCCGGGTCTACCAGGCCGACCCGCTGGCCGACCAGGAGTCGCGGGCGGCCGAGCGGCAGCGGATCGCCAACGCCTATCAGACGCTGGCCCGCATCCCGCCGCATCCGTGCGTGGTGCGCTCACGTGACTTCTTCGCCATCGACGACGAGAGCCGGTTCGTGCTGGTGCTCGACGACGTGCACGGTGAGGCGCTGCACCTGCGTCTGGGCACCGGCGTACGACTCGGCGTGATCCAGGACATGCTGCGCGGCCTGGCCCACGCCCACGCCCACGGCGTCATCCATCGGGCGCTGACCCCGGCCTGCGTGCTGGTGACCGACGGGCACGCGGTGCTGACGGGGTTCGACTACGCCAAGCCGGGAGCGCGCAACTACACGGTCGCCCACGAGCTGGGCAACGTGCTCGACGCCCACTACGTGGCCCCCGAGTGCCACGAGCGGCCCGAGATGATGACGGCCGCCTCCGACGTCTACGCGGCCGGGGTGATCGCCTACCAGTTGCTCACCGGCGAGCTGCCGACCAGCGCCGACACCCAGGGGCCCGAGGTTCCCGACGTGGTGCGCCGGATGCTGGACCACTCTCCCGCCAAGCGCCCGAGCGCGGCCGAGTCTCTTGAGGCGCTGGCTGGAATGCCGCAGCGATCCCGCCTCAAGCGATTTGTCCGTCGCATAGTGTCTCGACCATGACGAGTGAGCTTCATCCTGTGACCGAGGACGATCTGCCCTTTCTCAACCGGCTGTACCACGATCCGGAGAGCACGGGCCTCCATCAGTGGTACGGCTGGCAGGATCCCCACCGCCTCCGCAGGCGTTGGGAGGACAATGGGATGCTCAGTGGCGACGGCGGCACGCTGCTGATCGCCGAGGGCGACGACCGCGTGGGCTTGGTGTCCTGGAGCAAGCAGATGACCTCCAGCATCTCCTACTGCTGGGAGATGGGGCTCATCGTGGCGCCCGAGTTTCGCGGCATGGGTCACGGCACCCGGGCGCAGCGACTCCTGGTGCGCTACCTGTTCGACCATTCGACGGTCAACCGGGTCCAGGCGTCGACCGAGGTGAGCAACCTGGCCGAGCAGCGCGCCCTGGAGAAGGTCGGATTCACCAGGGAGGGCATCCTGCGCGGAGTCGGCTTCCGCGCAGGCGAGTGGCACGACGGTGTGCTGTACAGCATGATCCGCGCGGACCTGGACCCACGGGACTAGGCGGGCAGGCTGCGGCGCAGCACGGTGGCGTGGTTGAGATAGTCGAGTGCCAGCCCGGTGCGCCCGGCCGAGTGGTGCACCTCGCCCAGCATCTGCGTGCTCGACGCCTCCCCGCTCCGGTCTCCGAGTGCCTGGAAGATCTCCAGTGACCGCTCAAGCCCCGCGGAGGCCGGTGCCCACTCCCCACGGGCCGCCTGCAGCCCGGCGAGGCTCTGGAGGGCGTACGCGCCGCAGTGCCGGTCTCCGAGCGACTCGAAGATGTCGAGCGCGTGCCGGTGGAAGGACATGGCCTTGTGCAGGTTGCCCATCTGCAGGCAGACGCAGCCCTCGCGGTGGGCGTCGCCGAGCTCCTGAGCCAGCCGCATGGCCTGGCCCAGCGATTCCGATGCCAGGGCCAGGTCGCCCGACTTGAGGCAGACCCGGCCGATGGCCTGCCTGGCGAACGCCTCGCCGTGCGGGTCGTCCGCCGCCAGGAACATGGCCAGGGCGCGCTTGAAGTGCCCGAGCGACTGGGCGTGCCGGCCCCTGAACTGGCTCACCGCGCCGAGCCCGCAGATCGAGGTCGCCTCCGCCCGCAGGTCGCCGATGTCGTGGAAGAGCCGCCGGGATCGGGTGAAGTCCTCGACGGCCTCCTCGTACCGGTCCTGGTAGAGGGAGACCTGGGCCAGGCCGCGCAGCATGGCGGCCTCTCCGTAGGTGTCGCCGGACGCGCGGGCGGCATCGAGAGCGACGGTGTGGGTACGCTCCCACGTGTCGAGATGGCAGTGCAGGTCCAAGTAGGGGACCATCGCGGCGGCCAGCCCCCAGGCCGACTCGGCCAGCCCGGCCTCCGCGGCGACGCTCACGGCCCCGACCAGCGTCTCGTGCTCGGCCTCGAACCACCCCAGCGGGTCGGAGGTCAGCCGGTCGAGCGTCTGCTCGGGCAGCCGCCAGCGCGGCGCCCTGGCGGCGGTGAGGCTGAAGACGGTGGTGGGCAGCCGGGCCATGGCGTGCTCGGTGGTCGCGGTCCAGGCGGCGAGCACCCTGGTCAGGCCGGTACGGTCGGAGCCGCGTTCGAGCGCGTGGCGGCGGATCAGATCGGGCACCCGGTAACGTGGCTGGCCCACCGGGTCGGTGCCGACCAGCTCCAGCAGGTTGACGTCCACCAGCAGGTCGGTGACGTCGTCGGCGCGGTGCCTGTCGAGCGCGGCGTCGATCACCCAGCCGGGCTGGGCCACGGCGCCCAGGAGTCCGAGCGTGCCCAGCGTACGGGCGGCTTCGTCAGGTAGGTGGCGGTAACTGCGGTCGAGGCAGACCCGCACCTCTTTCAGCTCGCTCAGCCGGTCGTCGTCCAGCCGCTGTCTGAGCACCGAGAGCGACCAGCCCGGCCGGCCCGCCAGGCGCGATCCGGCGCTGCGCACGGCCACCGGCAGGCGCCCGCACGCCTCCACGATCGCCAGGGCCGCCTCGTGCTCGCGGGACACCCGATCCGTGCCGATGATCCTGCCGAGCAGCGTCAGCGCGTCGTGCGCGGACAGCTCTCCGAGGTCGACCTGGATCGAGCCGGGTAACTCCGTGATCCGGCGCCGGCTGGTCACGATGACGGCGCAGTCGTTTCCGGGCAGCAGCGGCCGTACCTGGGCGGCGTCGAGCGCGTCGTCGAGCAGTACGAGCATCGGCTGCTTGGACAGCATCGACCGGAACAGCGCCGAGCGCTCGTGGATCGTCGGCGGCGGCGTCTCCACGCCGAGCGCCCGGAGCGCCTCGGCCAGCAGGTCGGCCGGCTCCCTGCCGTCGAGTTCGAGATAGAGCTGCCCGCCGGGGAAGGCGTCGCGCAGGCCGTGGGCGGCGTGTACGGCCAGCGCCGACTTCCCGGCCCCCGGCGAACCGGAGACGACCGCGATGGAGAAGGGCTTGGCCAGCAGGGCCAGCTGGTCGGCCCGGCCGGTGAAGTCGGGCAGGTCCGGCGGCAGCTGCCGGGGCGCGACCGGTGGGGCCTCGTCGGCCAGGATCGACTCGTGGGCGCGACGCAGGTCGGCGCCCGGTTCCACGCCGAGCTCGTCCACCAGCTGGGCGCGGATCGTGGCGTAGGCCCGCAGCGCCTCGGCCTTGCGGCCGGCCCGGTTCAACGCCAGGACGAGACGGCTCCACAGGTCTTCCCGGTAGGGGTGCTCCACCAGCAGCCCGCGCAGCTGGGTGATCGCCCCGGCGTGGTCGCCGCTCTCGATCCGCTGGCCGATCAGCTCTTCGGCGGCGCGTAACCGTACCTCGTTGAGCGGTTCGAGGCGGCGGTCCCAGAGCGGGCTGCCCGGCAGGTCGGCCAGCGGCGCCCCGCGCCAGAGCGCGAGCGCGTCGGCGAAACGGGCCTGCGCGACCAGCTCCTCGAACGCCAGCAGGTCCAGCGCGCCGTCCGGTACGTCGATGGCGTAGCCGGAGCCGTCGCCGCGCAGGTACTCGGCGCCGAGGTCTGTCCGTAAGGAGCTGACATACGTGCGTAAGTTCGCCTGTGCGGAGCGTGGCGGGCGATCGTGCCAGAGCACCTCGACCAGCTGGTCGGCGCCGACGATACGGCCGCTGTCCAGCAACAACGTGGCTAGCAGGATCCTCGGCTTCTTGCCGGAGATCCGTACGGACCGTCCCGACGATCGGACTTCCAACGGCCCAAGAACATGAAAGGTGACCGACATGGTGCATCAGCTCCTCTTTAGAGGCCTGACCACCTTTTGTATCGGTTCTGGACGATTCTTGTGCGGCGAATGCCGACCCTAGTCCCACAGATCCCATCCGAAAAGGATCACAACTCCGGCAACTTCGCCTCCTACGCGGGCCCGGTGACCGCCGCGGCGGCCGGCGAGTGCGTCAAGTGGGGCGGCAAAGCCGGCGTCAGCGCATAGAACAGTCCCTCCGAGCATTGCGGGTCCTGATCATGATGAAGAAGCTCCTGTTAGCCGGTGTGCTCATCGTGGGCGCCCAGCAGGCGGTCCTGGTGGGCTCCGCCCAGGCGACCTCCGCGCAGGCGACCGCCGTCACCCTCTCGGCCGCCTTCGACAAGGCCGCCGCCACCTACGAGGTGCCGCGTGACCTGCTGGTCGCGCTCGGCTACGCAGAGACGCACCTCGACGGCCACGGCGGCGAGCCCAGCGCCAGCGGCGGCTACGGCGTGATGCACCTGGTCAGCAACCCCACCACGAAGGCGCTGGAGGACGCGGCCAAGATCACGTCCCAGACCGCGGCGAAGCTCAAGACCGACGACGCGGCCAACGTGCTCGGTGGCGCCGCCGTGCTGCGCGCCAAGGCCGACAAGCTCGGCCTGACCGCGGCCGAGCGCAAGGACCCCGCCAAGTGGTACGAGGCGGTCGCCGCGTACGGCGGCGCGGCCAACGCGAGCACCGCCCGGATCTACGCCGACGCCGTCTACGAGGTGCTGGCCAACGGCGTCAACACCGCGGGCGTGAAGGCCGCCGCGAAGGTCGTGGAGCCGGACCGCGGCAAGTACGACAACGCGGACCCGCGCACGCTCGCGGCCACCACCGACTACCCCGGTGCCCTGTGGGCCGCGGCCAGCTCGTCGAACTACGCCGTGTCCAACCGGCCCACCGACGAGAAGATCGACCGGATCATCATCCACGTGACCCAGGGCTCGTACGCGGGCACGATCTCGTGGTTCCAGAACTCCGCCGCCAAGGTGTCGGCCCACTACGTGGTGCGCTCCTCCGACGGGCAGATCACGCAGATGGTGCGGGAGAAGAACCGCGCCTTCCACGCCGGTGTCAGCTCCTACAACCACCGCTCGGTCGGCATCGAGCACGAGGGCTTCATCAACGACGCCTCGTGGTTCACCGACCAGATGTACCGCTCGTCGGCCGCGCTGACCAGGAACATCGCCGACCGGTACGGCATCCCGAAGGACCGCAGCCACATCATCGGCCACGTCGAGGTGCCCGGCTCGGACCACACCGACCCCGGTTCACACTGGGACTGGAACAAGTACATGAGCTACGTCGGCGGCGGCTCCGGCGGCGGCACCAACCCGTACACGGCGGAGAAGGTCTGCGGCACCGGCTACAAGGTGATCGACTCGCAGGCCCTCGGCACCTCGGGCACGGTCTACCTGCTCTACAACAGCACCAACGCCAACAACTGCGTCGCCACGCTGAAGAAGACCTCGCTGGGCAAGGCCAGCGCGGCCAGCGCGTTCCTGCAGGTGGCCGGCAAGACGAAGGTCAGCGACTCGGGCAGCTTCACCTACTACGCGGGTCCCGTCAGGGCGGCCGCGGAGGACAAGTGCGTGAAGTGGGGCGGCTCGGTCGGCACGGCGACCTACGAGAGCCCTTCCGAGCACTGCGGCTGATCCCCCTCGGCGGCGGTGCGACGGCCCTGACATCCCCTCCGGTGTCAGGGCCGTTTTATTTGGTTTCGAGTACGTCGAGGATGTCCACGACGTACAGGAGGGGACGGCCCGCCTCCTCGGCGGGGAAGGCGACGCGGGCGCCCACGCGCTGGCCGGCCAGACCGGCCACCCAGCCGGGCGGCGCCGCCTCCGGCCCGAGCGTGAAGGCGCTGGGGCCGCCGCGCAGGTACGACGAGTCGACGACCCGGCGGCCCGGCCACTCCACCGCGACGTACTGGACGATGACCTTCGCGCCCGCCCGCACCGGAGGGCCGGAGCCGCCGATGAGGACGCGGGGCGCGCGGTCGTTCGGTACGTCCGGCAGGGTCCGTCCGACGAGGCGGGCGTCCGGTGGGTAACCGCCCAGGATGTCGAAGACCAGCACCAGCGTCTCGGCCGGGCGGGTCCCGCCAAGCGGCGGCCCGGGGCCGTACGAGAGGGCCGCGGGACCGACGAGCATGACCCGGCTGCCCGCCGACCGGCCGATGAGCGCCTCGCGCCAGGAGTCCGGCACGTGCCGCCCGTCGAAAAGGACCCTGGCGGGCCGATGGTCGTCGTACGTGTTCGTGTACGGCAGATTGCCCGACCACCGGCGGACCTCGACGTCCGCCAGCACCACGTCACCCGGCATGGTCGGCCGCCCGCTGCCCACCGACAGCACCGTCACCCGCGGCAGGGGATCCGGCACGCCGTCCGGGATCGTGATGACCGGCCGAACGCCGAAGGCCCCCGTCACGACCGGCAGCGGGCCCTGCCCGATCGGCCCGCAGGCGGCGAGGAGCACGAACACGAGCACGCCGAGCCAGAGCAAGCGCACCGATTCCCCCCATATCCTGATCCGCCTGACTACTTACCTGGACCGGCACGAGGAATGCGTCCGACCGGGCCATCTCCCGGCAAAGGCGCGGGAGACTGGAGCGATGAGCAAGCCGAATCTGGCCCGCAGGGTCGCGGACGCCGCCGAGATCGCGCTGGCCAGCCGTAAATACGTGACGTTCATCGACGTGGTGACCGGCCTGCGCTGGGTGCAGTCGCGGCACGTCGACACCTGGCGGCAGGGCCGCGCGGCCACGCTGGCCGAGCTGGCGCCTGTCGACGACGACCGGCTGGTCATGGCCGCCGCGCTGCTGAAGGACTGGGCGACCGCCAAAGGGCTCCGGCCGGTGGAGACCCCCTACGTCTCCGGCAGCCGCGACCGCCGCGAGCTGCGCTTCACCGCCGACCACGGGCAGGAGGCGTTCCGCGTCCACTGGCTTTCCCCCGACCTCAGCGAGGCTCGGGTGCGGCAGCTCACCGAACGGCAGAGCAAGGCGCCCGACCTGGTGGTGGTGGCCCCGCTCAACGCCTGGACGTGCGCGACCTGCGGCGACACGGGCCCTTATCTGATCATGGAAGAGGACGAGCCCCACTGCCTGACCTGCGCGGACATGGACCATCTGGTCTTCCTGCCGTCGGGCAACGCGGCCCTCAGCCGCCGGGCGAAGCAGGAGAGCGGCCTGTCGGCGGTGGTCGTCCAGTACAACCGGCGGCGCAAGGTCTACCAGCGCCAAGGGCTGCTGGTCGAGGAGCAGGCGAGGGCGGCGGCGGAGGAGCGGTGCCTGGCCGACGAGGAGGTGCGGCTGCGCCGCCGCGAGCGCGACCGGGAGCGCCGGGCGGACCAGGACGTCGAATACCAGGCGCGGATGGCGGCCGAGATCGCCAGGCTCTTCCCCGGCTGCCCGCCCGCGCGGGCCCAGGAGGTGGCCGCCCACGCCGGTCAGCGCGGCAGCGGCCGGGTCGGGCGCACGGCGGCGGCCAAGGTGCTCGACGAGAACGCGATCACGCTGGCCGTGGTGGCCTCGATCCGCCACCTCGACACCGACTACGACCAGTTGCTCATGTCGGGGGTGCCGCGCATGGAGGCCCGCGAGCTGATCAGGGACCGGATCGACGCCAAGCTGGCCGAGTTCCGGCGCGTTGGGTAGCGTCCGTAGGCATGGACGACTGGCATGACGTACGGGAGCGACTGCGGGTGTTCGCGCTCGGGCTGCCGGAGACGCACGAGGACCATCCGTGGGGCGAGACAGTCGTCAAGGTGAACAAGAAGGTGTTCGTCTTCCTCGGCATGGACGAGCAGAGCGAGAAGTGGGACCCGTCCTTCACCGTGAAGCTGCTGTCCGAGGCGCGCGGCCACGCGCTGACCGTCGAGGGAGCCGCCCCCAGCGGCTACGGGCTGGGCAAGGCCGGGTGGGTGTCGGTGCCGTTCCTGGCCGAGCTGCCCGAGACCGAGGTGCTGCTCGACTGGGTCGAGGAGAGCTACCGGGCTATCGCGCCGAAGCGGGCGATCAAGGTTCTCGACGGCGAGACCTGATCACCCGCGCCTGGCTCACTTGGAGAAGGCCGCCAGGGCGATGGCGAGGGCGCGCTGGTTCTGGCCGGAGCTCTTGGCGTCGGTGGAGTTGACCGAGTAGACGAGCGTGCGGCTCAGGTCACGGGTGGCGCCGATGCCGGCCGCGCTGCCCCACCTGGCGCCGGTCTTGCCGTACGCCACGAGGCCGCCGGGCAGCTCCATCCTGGCCAGGCCCGAGGTGTAGACGGCGTCGCCCTTGCCGCCGTACGCCTTCACCGGCGGCACCGTGAACATCGGCTCCAGCTGCGCGGCGGGCACGACCTTGCCGCTGAACAGCGCCTTGACGAACTTCTCCAGGTCCGCGGTGGTGGAGATGAGGTCACCCGAGGCCCAGGTCGAGGTGACGCTGGTCGTGGTCATGTTCACCACGTAGCCCGCGCCGTACTTGATCGCGTCGGGAAAGCCCTGGGGCACGGTCTGGTAGCCCTGGTTGTGCCTGCCCCGGATGCGGACCGAGGTGCCCGGCAGGTAGCTGTCGGTCATGCCGACGGGCCGCAGGATCCTGGTCGTCACCTCGTGCTCGTACGAACGCCCGGTGATCTTCTCGATGAGCAGGCCGGCGACGAAGGTGTTGGTGTTCAGGTAGTGCTGCTGGCTGCCGGGCGTGAACTCGATCGGGTTCTCCACCGCCTTGGCGACGTACTCCTCGGGCGTCCACTTCTCGAACCGGGTGGCGTAGATGTCGGCGAAGTCATCGCTCACCTTGGGCGCGGGCAGCCCGCTGGTGTGGTTCAGCAGCTGGCCGACCTTGATCGCCGGGTAGTCGGCGGGCAGCAGGCCGGGCAGGTACTCCTGGACCGTGCCGCCGAGCGACAGCTTGCCCTCGGCGACGAGCTGGAGCACCACCGACACCGTGAAGGTCTTGGTGACGCTGCCCGCCCGGAACCGGGCCCCGGCCTTGGCGGGCCGCTTCGTCCGCAGGTCCGTCACGCCGGACACGCCCTGCCACGAGCCCGCCGAGCCGCTCACCCGTACGTCGGCCGCAGTGGCGTCGGCGGCGGGCAGGCCCTCGATGCTCTTTTGCAGCGCCGCCGCGTTGATGGGCGGCACCCCCACCTCAGCCACAGCCTGTGTACCCGTAAAGGCGTGGGCGGCCTGGGCGGTGGCGGCGACCGAGAGGGCGAGGACGAGAGCGGCGGCATAGGTGCGCTTCATGGGATATCTCCAGGTGAGAGGCGGTAATTCGACTGCCTCAATCCTGTCGATCGCGCCCTCCGGCCGGATCGCCGACGCAGGCGATCTTCCGCCTCACTCCCGAGAGGGAGGCACTCGGCCGCTCAGGTGACTCGCTCAGGTGACTAGCTCAGGTGACTCGCTCAGGTGACCGCGAGCCGCTGGGCGTACTTCTCCTCTCGCCAGAGCTCCTTCTCCAGCACCTCGGCCAGGACGTCGGCGGCGTCGTACACGTCCACGAACCGGGTGTACAACGGCGCGAAGCCGAAGCGGAGGATGTCGGGCGCGCGGAAGTCGCCGTGCACGCCCCGGTCGATGAGCGCGCGCATCACCGGATAGCCGTCGGGGTGGTAGAGGCTGACCTGGCTGCCCCGCTCGGCGGCCGCGCGCGGCGAGGCCAGCTCCAGCGAGTCGCCGACCAGGTCGATGAAGAGTGAGGTCAGCGCGACGCTCTTGGCCCGGACCTGGCGCATCGGCACCCGCTCCCACACGTCGAGCGCTGCCTCCAGCGCCGCGAACGACAGCACGTGCGGGGTGCCGACCGCGAACCTCCTGATCCCCTCGGCCGGCCGGAAGTCCCGCTCGAACGCGAACGGCTCCGCGTGGCCGTGCCAGCCGGACAGGACATTCTCGGCGTCGGCCTGGTGGCGCGGGTTCACGTAGAGGAACGCGGGCGCGCCGGGACCGGCGTTGAGGTACTTGTAGGTGCAGCCGACCGCGAAGTCGGCCATCGAGACGTCCACCTCCATGGCGCCGACGCTGTGGCACACGTCCCACACCATCAGCGCCCCGGCCGCGTGCACCCGCTCGGTCACCGCGGCCACGTCGTGGCGGGCGCCGGTGCGGTAGTCGACCTCGGACAGCAGCACCACGGCCGCGTCGTCGAACCGGCCCTCGGCGAAGTCACGGACCTCGTAGCCCAGTGTCCTGGCCAGCCCTTGGACCATGTAGTGGTCGGTGGGGAAGTTCCGTACGTCGGAGACGATCACCCGCCGGTCGGGCCGGAGCCGCGTCGCGGCCGCGACCGCCTGATAGATGGCGATCGAGGTGGTGTTGCCCACCACGACCTGGCCGGGGCCCGCGCCGATGAGCGGGGCCAGCCGGTCGCCCGTGGTGAGCGGCTGGGCGTACCATCCCGCGTGGTTCCACCCGCCGACGAGGTGCCCGCCCCACTCGTCCTCGACGGCCTGCCGGACCCGTTCGGAGGTACGGCGGGGCAGCGCGCCGAGCGAGTTGCCCACCAGGTAGACGACGCCCTCGGGCAGCACGAACTCGTCCCTGAAGTCCCGCAGCGGATCCTCGGCGTCCAGGGCGAGGCAGCGGTCGCGATCCAGCACGCGATTACTTCCTTTCTGGGGGAATCGTGGCGATTACCCGATTGATTCCATTTTCATACCTACGCACGTACCAGTTCTGCACCGGATTGTGCGTCGTGGGGTCGAGCCGGAACGTGCCGCGCGGGCTCGCCAGGTCGCCCACCCGGCCGAGCGCCGTGGACAGGTCGCCGCCCAGCGCGGCCGCCCGGTCGATGAGCCGCATGGCGTCCCAGCTCTGCAGCGCCACGGCCGACGGGTTCCGGCCCGTCTTGGCCTTCCAGGTGGCCACGAACGCGGCGTTCTCGGGCGTGGTGAGCGCCGGTGAGTAGAGTCCGACGCTGGTCATCCCCTCGGCGTCGGCCCCGATGGCTTCGAGCACGTCCTCGTCGGCGAGGTTCTGGCAGGCCAGCAGGTCGATCTTGGTGTCGTAGCCGAGCTGCTTGAAGGTCTTGGCGAACGTGACCGCCTCGCCGCCCGCGTAGAAGGCGTACAGCAGCTTGGCGTCCGGCGGGATGCGCTTGAAGTAGGGCGTCAGGTCCTCGCTCTTGCCGTACGGGGTGATGATGCGCTTGAGCGGCTTGACCCCGTAGCCCTCGGTGAAGCCGTCGAGCGTCTCGGTGCCCCCCGAGTAGTCGGAGGCCATCAGCACGACCCCCGCCTTGCCGTACCGCTCGGCGGCGTACCTGCCCGCCGCGTAGCCGTGCGCGTGGTTGGTGAACGAGACCCGGAAAACGCCGGGCCCGCCCAGTTCGTCGGCGCCGGCGTTCGCGATCACCACCGGCGTGCCGGCCGCCTCCTTGACCACCGACACAGCGACCGGCGAGGCGAGCAGACCGGTGATCACGCTCACCCGATCGCGCGCGATGAGCGACCTGGCCTGCTGCTGCCCCTTCTCCGGGTTGCCCGCGTCGTCGGCGACGACCAGCGTGGCCGGTCTGCCGCCCAGCTTGCCACCGTGCTGGTCCAGGTAGAGGCGCATGGCCGCCTCCATGTCGTCGCCGAGCACGGCGTAGACCCCGGTCTGCGAGATGATCGCGCCGACCTTGAGCGTGGGATCCGGCTCCGACTCCAGCGTGGGCGAGACACCGCAGCCCGCCGCCATCAGCACCACCGCCAGTCCGAGGAGTGGCCCGCGCACCGGCGCTCCCCTCAGGCCCCGGGCCGGGAAGGACTCGGCAGCGCCCCCGGCTTCAAGACGGCGCGCGGCTTCATGAGGAGAACACCGCGCGGACCGACCCAAGGCCGTCGACGTGCGCCTCGAAGTCGTCGCCCGGCCCGATCGGCACGATGGGCCCGAGCGAGCCGGTCAGCACCACGTCTCCGGCCCGCAGCGCGTGGTCGGTCCGGCCGACCCGGCTCGCCAGCCATACGGCCGCGTTGAGCGGATGGCCCAGGCAGGCGGCGCCGGAGCCGGCCGAGACCTCCTGGCCGCCGCGCGTCATCGTCATCGCGGCCCCCCGCAGATCCAGGCCCATCAGGGAGACCGGCGTGTTGCCCAGCACGTACGCGCCCGCGGAGGCGTTGTCGGCGATCGTGTCGGCCAGCGTGATGTCCCAGTCGGCGATGCGGGAGTCCGCGATCTCGATGGCCACCAGCGCGAAATCCACCGCCCTGATCACCTCGGCCGCCGTGAAAGGCCCGCCGACCAGGTCACGGCCGAACACCAGCGCGACCTCCGCCTCGGCCCGCGGCTGCAGAAACCGCTCCACCGGGATAGGAAGCCCATCGAGGTAGGCCATGTCCGCGAAAAGCATGCCGAAGTCTGGCTCGTCGATGCCGAACTGCTTCTGCATCAGCGGGTTGGTGACACCCACTTTCCTGCCGACCACCCGCCGCCCCGCCTCCAGCGCCCGCCGCGTGTTGATCTCCTGTACGGCGTAGCCCTCGGCGGCGGTGCTGACCATGTCTCTGACGGGAGCGCACGGCTTGCCCGAGCGCGCGGCCTCGGCCAACCGGTCGGCCGCGTGGGCACGGGCGTCTACCGCCGCTGACCATTCGTCCTGCATCAGGCTGCTCCTTGGGTAGGCCGTGGAATGTCTCTAGCATCGTCTCCTCCGGCGGCTCCAGGCGCCATGCCGTACATAGCCGATCTGTGCCACACCGGCCCGTCTTGCTGCACAACTACCCGCGGATCGCCATCCTTGACTCCATGCAGAAGCGCACAGAACGCATCACGGCCCACGACGGCTCCTTCGACGTCCACGTCTGGCTGCCCGACAGCGGCAGCGGGCCCGGCATCCTGCTCATCCAGGAGATCTACGGCGTCGGGCCGTACATCGCGAAGGTGGCGGAGGAGCTGGCCGGCCTCGGCTACGTGGTGGCCGCGCCCGACCTGTTCTGGCGGCTCCAGCCCAACTGGATCGGCGAGCACACCCCCGAGGGCACGGCCGCCTCGATCGAACTGGCCGGGCGCTTCGACGTCCCGCAGGCCGTGGCCGACTGCGCGCTCACCCTCGCCCGGCTGCGCGAACTGCCCGAGGTGAGCGGCGGCTGCGGGGCGCTCGGGTTCTGTCTGGGCGGCTCGCTCGCGTTCATGCTGGCCACCCAGACCGAGCTCGACGCCGTACTGTCCTTCTACGGCTCGGCCGTGCCCGAGGCGGCCGGGTTGATGGAGCGCATCAGCTCGCCTCTGCTGCTGGTGTTCGGCGGCAGCGATCCGTACATCCCGCGCGACCAGGTGGCCACGGTCGAACAAGCCGCGGCGGGCCGGGCCAACGTGCTCATGCACGTCGAGGAGGAGGCCGGGCACGCCTTCCACAACAGCGAGTCGCCGATGTTCCACCAGCCGGAGCCCGCCGCACGGGCCTGGCAGGTCGCGCTCGCCTTCCTCGCCGACCACTTGCCCGCGCGCTCGTAGGCACCTATCCCGAGGGACAGGTTCCCGTACCTCGGGACGGCCGCCATCATGGTCCGATGGCTCGGACGTGGGATTTGTGGGGAACCGTCATTATTGCTGGTACCTTTGCGCTGCCATTGGCCGTACTGGCAATCTTGCTCCTCGCCCGTCACCGCGCCCGAGCGGGCCATCCGGCACCCGTGCGCACCGCCCTGGCCGACATCGGAATCGCCGTCGGAACGGCCCCCTGGGTGTGGATGATCCTCACTCCGGCAAGCGGTCAGAGCGGAGTCAGTCTCGTGCCGTTCAGGGACCTCGCCGACGTGCTCAGCGCCCCTTGGGAGACCGTGTTGGTGCAGGTGGGAGGCAATCTGCTGGTTTTCGCGGCGCTCGGCGCGCTGCTGCCCGTACGCACCGCGCGGCTGGCGTCGACGGCCCGCGTCGCCGCCGTCGCGGCCGTCGCGTCGATCACCGTGGAGGCCCTCCAGTACGGCCTGCGGCTGGGCCGTCTCTCCTCCATCGACGACGTGATCGTCAACACCGTGGGAGCCGTGCTCGCCGCGCTGATTACTCGCCGCTGGTGGGCGAGCCGAGTAGTGGCCGGGACCGTTCCAAGATAACGGTCCGCTGAAACCCCACCGACTTCACCACATGGGCATGATTCGCTCAAAAGAAGCTCGCGACCATCCCCCTTATCTGTGCGATCGTGGACAAGACGGGGCAAGTTCTCTGGAGACGCCATACGGGTTGGTGACAGAGGGTGGTCGAACGTGTCTGAAGTCCCGGTATCCCACGAACCCCCGATCTATCGACGCATCGCCGACGGTCTCCGCTCCCGGATCCTGTCCGGCGAACTGCGCGACGGGGATCGGCTACCGGGCGAGAACACGCTCATGGCCGACTACGGGATCGCCCGCGCCACCGCCAGGCAGGCGCTCGCCGTACTGATCAACGAGGGGCTGGCGGTACCGAAGCGAGGCTCGGGGGTCTACGTGCGACTGTTCAAACCGATACGCCGGCACGGCTCACGCCGGCTCTCCCGTGAGCAATGGGGTCAGGGCCGCACCATCTGGGACGCCGACACCCGCGGCCGGCCCTTCACCGTGGACGAGGTGGAGGTGGCGCGCGAGCGGGCGCGCGAGGAGGTCGCGGGCGTCCTCGAAAGCGGCGAGGTGTGGGTACGGCGGCGCCGCTACTCGGTCGACGCCCGGCCCGTGCAACTGGCCACGTCGTACTTCCCCGCCGGGCTGGTCGAGGGCAGCGCCATCACCGCTCCCGACACGGGACCGGGCGGCGTGTACGCGCGGCTGCGCGATCTCGGCCTGCCACCCGCCCACTTCACCGAGGAAGTGCGCGCCAGGATGCCGGGACCGCGTGAGACCGGGCTGCTCGACCTGCCCGGCGGCACTCCGGTGATCGTGATCACCCGGACCGCCTACACCGCGAACGGCCAGCCCGTCGAGCTCAACGAGATGGTGCTGGACTCGGCGGCGTACGTACTTCAGTACGACTTCGACGCCTAGGTCAAGCAGAAATGTCAAGCGATAGGTTGACCTGTCCCTTGCGATCATTGCCTTCTCTAGAGATGTGACGCAGGCTTCAAGGAGATGGAACCTGCGCGGGTCCCGGAGGGATGATCAGATGTCCTTTGATCGGCATCTAGCCGACATCGCCCGGGAGTTCGCGCTGTGGACCATCTGGCGGAGCGACGCCGGCCGTTGGTGGGCCACGCGACATCACCCGCTCAGCGCCGCGCAGCGCGAGGCCGGGTGTGCGATGACCATCGACGCCGACGACCCGGAGAGCCTGCGCGAGCAACTCCGGGACCAGGAGAGCAGGGCCGACGAGCACGAGCCGCGAGCCGGTCCCGCGCCTCCGTGACAGCGTCGCGACGGACCGCTCCGGCGGTGCGCCGCGGACGCTCGCGAGCAGCCCGGTGCCGGGTCCAGCGACTCGGCGGCCCCGGCACCGGGCCCCCATAGGGGCCACGATCGCGGAAGCCTCCGACCCGATCGGGGGCGGGGGCTTCCGCCCGTGGGACGGGAAAAGGGCCCCGCCACATCGGGCGGGGCCCTTCGAGTTCGCCGGGCATCCGTTCTACCGCTCCCCGTGGGGACCCCAGCCACTGTCTTCCGCCCCTGGAGGGGCATCCCTCCCAAGGGACCCCGGCCAACACGGGCCGTCACACCCGATCGAGACGGTCGTGTGACGGACCGTGGTCACCGCATCAGCGCCAGCCGACGGCTACCGGCGGACGTCCGAGAGGCGGCCGATGATGTCGACGTCCGTGTCGTCGGAGACGGGCCGCTCGACCTCCGCCGTCCGCTCGGCCGGGTTGTCCTCGACGATGACCCGCACCTCATCCTGCGGCGTCGGAACGTGCTCCGGCTCGTGGACCTCCTGGAACTCCTGGACCTGGGCAACCTGGTCGACCTGCTGGGTCTCCTGATCCTCCTGCGAAGCGGCCTCCAGAGCGGCGGGCTCGGGCGCGGTGGGCGGCTCGATGATGAGCGGGCCCGCCTTGCCCTCGGTCTGCATGAGGTCGCCGAGCACGGAGCTGATCTCGGTCAGCCTCCGTACGACCTCCGTGTGCGTGTTGCTCAGGTATTCGACGCGACGCCCCGCGTGCTCGTCGAGCGAATCGGCCCGCTGCTGCGCCGACGCCAGCGTCGACTCGGCCTCGGCGCGAGCGTTCGCGAGCGTCCGCTCGGCCTCCGCGGTCGCGGACGCGACGAGCTGCTCGGCCTCCTGCTTGGCGGCCGTGAGCACGCTGTCGGCCTCGGCCCGCGCCTCGCGCAGGGTGTCCTCGGCTTCGGTACGGGCGCTGGTCAGCTTCTCCTCGGCGTCGGCGCCCGCCTGGGCCAGCATGCGCTCGGCGGCCGCCGTCGCCTCGCCCACGCGCCGCTCCGCCTCCGACTGGGCGGAGGTGAGCATGTTGTCCGACGTCTCACGTGCCGAGGAGACCAGCCGGTCGGCCTCCGACTTGGCGGCGTCACGCACGCTGATGGCCTCGGCCTCCGCGTCCTCCTTCTTGGCGGCGGCCTCCTCCTCGCCCAGCCGGAGGATCTGCGCCAGCCTGGGGCTGAGGTCCTCGTAGCTCTGCGGCGCCTCCACCATGCGCCGTCTGGCCTCCGCCAGCTCGACACGGCCCTGTTCGGCCTGGTCGATCGCCCGCGCCAGCCGCTCTTCCAGATCTCGGACTTGGTTACGGGTACGGATCATGTAGTCGTGCACCTGACGGCGGTTGTAGCCGCGCATCACGACTTCGAAGGTGTCCTCTTGCATCAGATCGGGAATGCTCTCGTGCTGGTTTGTCATGGGGGTTACCTAAGGGTTTGCGTGAGGCGGGGGAAACCGGCGGCTTGTAAGGGTCTGGCGGCGAGACGTCAGGAATCGACTTTCCTGCCATCTGCCCACGTCCGCAACCGGAACACCAGACCTGGGGCGGGAATTACGATGTGACGGGTGTACATCGCAGCATTGGACAACGGAGCAGTCCCGGACATTCATCCCGAGGCGTACATCGCGCCAGGCGCCGTCGTGGTGGGCAGGGTTCGGGTGGGCCGGGCGTCCAGCATCTGGTACGGCTCCGTTCTCCGGGGTGACGACGAGCGGATAGAGATCGGCGAGGAGTGCAACGTACAGGATCTGTGTTGCCTCCATTCTGACCCAGGCGAGCCGGCGGTCCTGGAGCACCGGGTCAGTCTCGGCCACAAGGCCATGGTGCACGGCGCCCATGTCGAGGCCGGTGCACTGATCGGCATCGGCGCGATCGTGCTCGGCGGCGCCCGCGTCGGCGCGGGCACCTTGGTCGCGGCCGGCGCACTGATCGGTCCGGGCAAGAAGATCCCGGCCGGGGTGCTGGTCGCCGGGGTGCCGGGGAAGATCGTGCGCGAGCTCACCGACGACGACCGGGCGAGCTTCGCCCGCACGCCGGACAACTACCAGGCCAAGGCGCTCAGGCACCGGACGGCGTCAGCACTTTGATCAGGACGTCGTCCGGCACCGAGGCGGTGTTGAGCGCGTCCGCGTAGTCGGGCAGCTCAGGCCGGAGGAACCGGACGAAGTCGACGGTCATCTTGACGTCGGGCGTGCCCTTGACCTGCTGGGCGTTGCCCTTGGCGGGGTCCTTCTTGAGGGTGTTGTAGCTGTTCCAGTCGGTGTAGGCGGTCATGCCCCACTGCAGCACCTCGGGCAGCTGGGCCGGCCAGCGCTGGCCGACCTTCCAGGCGCCGCCGTCCTCCTTGTACAGGGCCACCGCGGCGGTCCCGACCCTGGCCAGGACGAGCTCCACCCAGCCGGTCTTGACCTTGGCCTCCTTCGGCGCGGAACTGCCGTTCCTGGTGTACGTCATCTCCAGCTGGCCGCTCGTGTCGGCCGTGCCGGTGGTCAACGACAGCCAGTTCGCGCTCCCGTACGAATTGGGCACCCTGGCCATCAGGCCGCCGAGCGAGAACTTCCGCGTGGGCGTGGCGCCCTTCTTGCCCTCGACCTTGAGCCGCGCGTGCATGACGATGTCCCCGGCGAGCTCCTGGTAGACGAACGGGCCCCGGAAGCCGTCGAACCAAGCGGAAACCTTGGGCTCCAAGTACAGCGAGCCCTTGGTGGTCGTACTGACATCGAGTTTGGCGATCCGATCGAGGTCCTTTTCGGTGTCGCTCAGCTTGCTCCACACCGCCAGATTCTTGGCGGTGTCGAACTCGTCCGACGCCGAGCCCACCTCTCCGCCGGGCTTGGGGGGTAAGGCCTCCTTCAGGGTCAGGACGCCGGGGCCGGTGGGGGACGGCTGCACCGAGGTGGCCGTACCGCACCCGGCGAGCACACCCACGACCGACAGAACCCCTACTAGCGTTGCCCTCATAGCGGACATTCTGCCGGGTAAAGCCCGTTGTTGATTCAGATCGGACCAGTACGATGGCCGCCGTGCGGTCCTGGAATGCGTTCACCGCCGTCGAGGCGACGGTCCGCGCGATGGTCGCCGACCCGCGCTGGCCGGGCCTCCCCGTGCCCGATCGCGCCCAGGTGATAGCGGCCAGAGCCCTGGTGACGCCCGAAGGGGACCGGTGGCTGTTCGGGGCGCACGCGCGCTGGTATCTGCACGACCCAGCCGACGGCCGCTGGCACCTGTCGCCGCCGCCCAGGGACGCTCGTACGCGCGACGCCCGGCACCCCGCCGCGGTGCTGCCCGTCCGGGTGATCCCCCGAGGGCCGGACTTCGCCGCCGAGCCGGGCTCCACGCAGGCGTTCGTCGGCCCCGACGTGCCCGCCGGGCTCACCGATCAGATCCGGCAGCTGCTGCGGGCCGAGGAACGCCGGTCGGAGCGCGACTATCCGTTGAGCGCCTTCGACGCGATCTTCGCCAGAGACGTGCCGAGCACGGTCGCCGCGATCTGGGGAACGATCATGTGGTGCGCGTACGCGCCCGCCTTCGACGGCAACGAGCGGCTCATCACGGCCTTCGGCGAATACCTGCGGCGGCCGCTGCCCGGCGACGAGTGGGTGCGCTGGCTGCCCGCGCCGCCGCTGCTCGACCTCGTCACGCTCGTCTCCGAGCGGCTGCGCGCCGGGCACTCCCGCGCCGCGCTCCGGCTGGCCGCCACGATGGCCGACACGGCCCAGATCCTGCTGTCCGACCCCCGCTTCAGGCCGCGCGCGCTGGCGCTGCTCACGATGGTGGAGCCCACCCTCCGGCAGCCGCACCTCGACGACCGCGCGGCCCTGCGCGACGACCACACGGTACGGCAGGCGTGGCTCGACCGGCTGCCGGAGCGGCTGGGCCGGGCGGCGCTGGTGGAGACCGACCCCGAGACGCACTTCCGCCACATGGTCTACGACCTGCTGGAGGCGCTGGACTTCACCACCGAGCCGTCCCGGGCGGCGGCGGCCTTCCTGGCGGACCTCTCCGACTCGCGGGGGCTGCTTCCCGGGTTCCTGGACCACCGGTTGCGGCGGGCGTACGAGGAGCTCGCCCGGGCGGGGCTGACGAACACGTCGGCGGCGGAGACCACCCAGCCCGAGGGCTTCCCCACGCAGGCGCCGTTGCCCTATCCATGGCGCGCCGGGCCGCCGGAGACGGGCGCCTACGCGGCCGTACCGAGGACGGGCGCGCACGCCATACCCGAAACGGGAGCTCACGCTCTCCCCGGAACAGGCGCGCACGCCGTACCCCAGACGGGAGCCCACGCCCTGCCAGGAACGGGCGCGCACGCCATGCCAGGAACGGGCGCGCACGCCATGCCCGAGACAGGGGCCCACGCACTCCCTGGAACGGGCACACAGGGCGCGCAGGGGTCGCCGGGCTTCGGTGTGCCGCGGGCGTCTGAGGCGGAGCGGCCCGTGCGGGAGGGGCTGCGGGCGTCAGGCTCCGGTGTCGAGCCGCCCGATCGGGCGGCCGCGGCGGCCGTGCTGGGGGCCGCGTACGCCGTCGGGCTGGCGTGGGGCCGGGTCACGGGAGCACGGGTGCCGGAGCGCGGGTTCGCGGGAGCGGCGGCGCTCGTCCACCGCTTGATCCCCGAACGCGATGACTTCCCCTTCTAAACCACTAATACCGATATTTCACCCTAACCCCGCCTATATCGTTCTAAGACTTGAGGCAACGCACCATTAGCTGAATTGTGATCTCGGATTGGGGAAATGATCCCCGTGGGGCTCAGGTGGCGTTGAAAGGAATGACTCCGATGGGCCATGTCGCCGGAAGGGCCCCCGCCGTAACCTCGTAGAGGGTGTGGGCTGCGGAAGGAAGGACGACGCGGTGGGGCACGACGACCTGGACTCTCGGGTCCACGACCGTGTCGCGTTGGACGAGATTGCGCTCTACGCCGAGGTGCTCACCGCCGTCGCTATCAGCGAGCGGCGGCTGACCTTGGACGAGCTCGACGACGCGCTCGGATTGCGGACTTCGGCGAGCCGCTGAAGACCATCACTAATGACCTAGTCCCGGATCCCGTGGGGTCCGGGACGGTCGTTTTTGGGGATGGTTAACCACGGCACAACATGACTAGTCAGTTGAGCCCGCCATCTCCTACGAACGGACGAGACGCGCGATCGCCGCTGACGCCTCTTTGACCTTCGCCTCCGCCTCGGGCCCGCCGGTGTTGATGGCGTCGGCCACGCAGTGCGAGATGTGCTCCTCAAGCAGCCCGAGAGCCACCGCCTGCAACGCCCGCGTCGCCGCGGACACCTGGGTCAGCACATCGATGCAGTAGGCATCATCGTCGACCATCCGCTGCAGGCCCCTGATCTGCCCTTCGATGCGCCTGAGCCGCGTCAGATATGCCTGCTTGTCTCCGCTGTACCCATGCATGCTCCTAAGGTACCCGGAAGCGGAATCACTCAGCGGAGGTCACTGATCAGTTTCTCCCACTGTTCGCCCACTCCGGTCGCCTCGTGCCGGATGGCCGTCTCCAGCGCGCCCGCCGCGAGCGAGCGGCGCCGGCGCTCGTCGTCGATCAGCGCGAGCAGCGCGGCCGCGAACATCTCCAGCCCGCCGTCGGCCGCCGGCACCAGCACCCCGTTGTAGCCGGTGGCCACGAACTCGTTCGGCCCCCTGGCGCCGTCGAAGGCCACCACCGGCACCCCGCAGCCCATGGCCTCCAGCACGGTCATGCCGAGATCGGCGGTGCTCGAGGTGTTGGCCACGATCGACGCCTTGGCGAACTCGCCCGCCAGGTCCGGCGTGACGCCCATGAAGTAGACGTGGTTGTGCAGGTCGAGCTCGCGGACGAGAGCGCGCAGCCGCCGCTCCTCGGGGCCGCCGCCGTACAGTCGCAGCTGCCAGTCCGGCCGCTTGTCGGCGATGGTGGCGAACGCCCGGATCAGCCTGTCGTACGCCTTGACGGGCTCCCAGCTGCCGCCCGCCGCGACGATGCGGTTGTCCATCCGCGAGCGCGGCCACGGGCCGTCGGGCAGGGCGTCCGGCACGGCGTGTACGGGCGTCCCCTCGCCCAGCAGGCTGCCCCATTCCTCCTGCGCGCTCTCCGTGGCCGTGACGACCGCGTCGAGACGCGGATAGAAGCGTTTGACGGGTCCGGGTATCGCCGGGTTCGTCCACTCCCGGGCGAGCTTGAGCGTCTCCCGTGGCGCGTGTCTGGCCGCCTGGACGCTCAACCCCGGCCTGGTGGTGATGAGGACATCGGTCTTGAGGCCGCGCAGCACCCGCCAGAGCGCCACCTCGGTGCGTACCTGCCCCCTTGGCAGCAGGTGCCTGACGCCGGGCCGGACGTCGACCACGGGGCGCAGAGCCACCTTCGGGCTGACGGGGAAGAACGGCTTGTCCTTGTGCCGCCTGAGGCTGATCACCTCGACATCGTGCTGGCGGTCGGCAAGGGCGGTGGCGAGGTTGAGGGTGGAGCGCACCTCGCCGCGCATGGAGTACGCGGACGAGACGACGATGCTGACCTTCACCGGCCCACCTCGATCCGCAACTCGTCCTCGGCGGTGTAGGCGGGTCGGACGGCCACCCCGTCGACCTTGGCGGACGGGTAGTGCAGCCGGCGGCGCTTGCCGTCGATGTCATCGAGCCGGGCACCCAGGGCCATGGGCGTCGGCACCCCTTCGACCTCCAGCGACGGCTCCCAGACGCCCGAGGACTCCGGATCGGCCTCGACGACGTCGACCAGGGAGAACGCGGCGTGGAAGCGCACCCCCTGCACGGTGGCCGCCGTGCGGATGGTCGTACCGGCGGGCTGCTCGCGCTGGAGCGCCAGCCTGGCCTCGTGGCGCGAGTCGTCGTTCTCCAGGCCGGTGTAGGCGAGCAGGCCCATCACCTCGAACCGGCCCTCCCTGAACCAGATCGAGCGCACCTCCGCCGCCGGCTCGGCGTCGGCGACCTTCAGCGCCAGGAACCCGTTACGGGTGCGATAGGAGCGATAGGCGAGAGTCCGCTTGCACAGGGCGTAGGCGTCGAGGTGGTCGAGCGAGAAGCCCGGATCGATACTGCGCAGCCGCGAACGTTTGCCGTCGCGGCGCAGATAGGCGTCCCAGCGGCCGGGACTGAGCATCAGCGGCGCCAGCGACACCGCCAGGCTGGCCTCCCGCGTCCTGGCCCCCGGCGTACCGAGCAACACGTCCCGCTCGACCCCCGTCGTACGGTGCCTGAGCACGAGCTCTGTGCCTTCTCTCAGCGGCTCCTCGATCGCGAGTCGCAGGGAGAGCACGTCGGCGAGCGTGACTTCCGCGTCTGTGACGACGACGCGCATCACGAGCCCCCTCCCCGTCGAATGAAGCCATGCGTCGTTGAGGTTACCGTGATTTTCCCGTTATGTGGATGGCAGTTTTCCGCCACTTGGGCCCCCTGACGTGCGGAACTCCTCTACAAGCGCTGTAGAGGAGTCCGACATTCCCCCGTCAGGAGCCGCTTTTAACCGATTTGATCAGGAGCTGGGCCACGTCCACGACCTCGAGGGACTCCTTCGCCTCGCCGGTGTTCTTCTTCTCGTTGATGGCGTCGCCGAGCATCACCATGCAGAACGGGCAGGCGGTGGAGACGGTGTCAGGATTCGTGGTCAGCGCCTCGTCGACCCGCTCGGTGTTGATGCGCTTGCCGATGCGCTCTTCCATCCACATCCGGGCACCGCCGGCGCCGCAGCAGAAACCGCGGTCCTTGTGCCGGTGCATCTCCTGGGTCTGAACACCGGGCACCTTCGACATGATGTCGCGGGGCTGGGAGTAGACCTTGTTGTGACGGCCGAGGAAGCACGGGTCGTGGTAGGTGATCTTCTCCTCGATCGGCGTGATCGGGGTGAGCAGGCCCTCGTCGACCAGCTTGGCCAGCAGTTGCGTGTGGTGTACGACCTCGTAGGTGCCGCCGAGCTGCGGATATTCGTTGGCCAGGGTGTTGAAGCAGTGGGGGCAGGTGGCGACGATCTTCTTGACGCCCGCCTCGTTGAGCGTCTCGATGTTCTGCTGGGCGAGCATGTTGAACAGGTATTCCATGCCCAGGCGGCGGGCCGGGTCGCCGGTGCACGCCTCCATCGGGCCGAGCACGGCGAACTTCACGCCCGCGATGTGCAGCAGCTCCGCGACGGCCTTGGTGGTCTTCTTGGCCCGGTCTTCGAGGGCGCCCGCGCAGCCGACCCAGAACAGGTATTCGGCGTCCTCGGGCATCTTGTCCTCGACCAGCTCGACCTCGAAGTCCAATTCGGAGATCCAGTCGGCCCGCTTCATCTCGGACATGCCCCAGGGGTTGCCCTTGTTCTCCAGGTTCTTGACCATCACCCCCGCCTCAGACGGGAACGACGACTCCACCATCACCTGGTAGCGGCGCATGTCGAGGATGTGGTCGATGTGCTCGATGTCGACCGGGCACTGCTCGACGCAGGCGCCACAGTTCGTACAGGACCACAGGACGTCAGGGTGAATCACGCCCTCCTCGCCGACCAGCGGCTTGTTCAGCAGCGCCAGTACGTCGGTGTCGGCGTGCTCGGTGGAGGCGGCCATCAGGTAGGGGGCCACCTTGAAGGCGTGGTCGCGCTGGTCGAGGATGAGCATCTTCGGCGACAGCGGCTTGTCGGTGTTCCACGCGGGGCACTGCGACTGGCAGCGACCGCACTCGGTGCAGCTGTAGAAGTCGAGGAAGCCCTTCCAGGTGGTGTCGCCGATCTTGCCCCGGCCGAGCCGCTCCGGATCCAAGTCCTCGTCCTCGAAGTCCACGGGCTTGCCGTCGACGCGCAGCTCGGGCGCGCCGCCCAGGCCGTCGGGGCGGCGGGAGAACAGCACGTTCAGCGGCGCCGTGAAGATGTGCAGGTGCTTGCTGTGCACCACGATGACCAGGAACACCAGCATGAAGCCGATGTGCAGCAGCAGCGCGATCTCCTCCAGCACGGAGCTGGCCGGCAGGATCTTGCCCAGGGCCAGCGACGCGAAGGCGCCCGAGGAGTAGGGGAAGTTGCCATTTGCCGCCGCCGCGCCACGGGCCAGGAACAGCGTCCAGATGATGTTGAAGATCATGAACAGGACGAGCCAGGCGCCCCCGAGGTGGGAGCCGGAGAAGCGGGATTTGCGGCCGAGCGTCTTGGGAGAGTTCTTGATCCGGATGGCGGCGAAGGTGATCAGGCCGAGCAGGCAGGCCACCGCGATGAAGTCCTGCAGGAACCCGAGCACCGCCCAGGTGCCGATGAGCGGGATGTGGAAGTCGGGCTCACCGGTGATCGCGCCCTGGATGATGGCGCCGTACGCCTCGATGTAGACGGTCAGCAAGATGAAGAACGCCCACATCACGAAGAAGTGCGCGACGCCGGACGGCGTCCACTTGAGCAGCTTCTTCTGCCCGAACACCTCCACCAGCTGAGTCTTCAGCTCATCGGCCGCGTGCGTCTTCGCGTACTCGATCCGTTCGGGCGCGGGCGGACCCACTGTGGCGAGTTTGTACAGGAACAGTGTCCTGCGGCCCGCCACGGCGACCGCCAGGACGGTCATGACGAGCCCGATGATGGCCACCCAGAGCACGGGACCTCCCACTGACGATGTTGGCTGCCAGCGTACGGTTACGTCACCGGCCAGGCACTTCCGGAATCCTACTGACTAGTAACCTTATGACCGGTGGCGCGCCCAGAACAATGCTCTACCCCGTCAAGTAGCGCTGTATCGTCGGGGCCAGCAGTTCGACCAGTTCCTCGGGATCGGCGCTCGCCAGCGGCTCCAGCTTGAGCACGTAACGGCCCATGACGACGCCGAAGATCTGCCCGAAGGCGGCCTCGATCCGCAAGGGCGGCACCTCGAGCCGGTCGGCGACGCGGAAGAGCAGGGCGTTGGTGATGAATTCCCGGAACATCATCTCGGCCTGCTGGTTCGTCATCGCCGACCGGATCAGCGCGATCATCGGCTCACGCGTCTCAGGCTGAGCCGTCACCGTCAGGAGCAGCCGGACGAGCCGCTCCCCGATCTCCTCGCGCGGGCCGTCGAGCAGCAGCGGCACGACCTGTTCGGGACTGACCGGCAGCCGCATCGCCGCCGCGAACATGCCTTCCTTGGTGTCGAAATAGTGGTGCACCAGGGCGGGATCGACCTTGGCCTCCCTGGCGATGCCGCGCACGGTCGCCTTGTCGAACCCCTTCTCGGCGAAGACCCGCCGGGCCGCGGCGAGAATCTCCCCCCGCGTATCCGCCGCCCCCGGCCGCCGACCCGGTCGGCGCTTTGTAGGCTCGGTGCTCACCTGCCAACCACCAGGTAGACACGCATCGGCACGTGCATGACGCCCTCGGGGAAGACCTTGCGCAGCTCCGTCCGCTGGCGTGCGACGAGCTCGTCGGCGGCCTCCGGGGACAGCGCCGCCATGTAGGAATGCGAGCGGAGATCCAGCAGGAAGTCCTCGATGCCGATCAGCCTGGTCCAGGCGATCCAGCGCTCCTCGACCACGTCCAGGGCGGCGGCGATGGGCGGCACCGACCACTCCTCCAGCGCCTGGCCCCAGTAGGTCGGGCACGCCTCCGCCAGCCGTACCTCGTAGGCGGCCAGCCAGTCGGCCTGGGCGGCGTGGGCGAAGTTCCAGCAGCCCACGATGGCCCCCTCGGGCCGCAGCACCCGCCTGGCCTCGGCGATCGAGATCACCGGGTCGAGCCAGTGCCAGGACTGGGCGTACGTGACCAGATCGGCCACCCCGTCCGTCAGCGGCAGCGCGTTGCCGTCGGCCAGCACCGCGACCGTGCCGCCGTCCTCGACCTTCGAGTGCAGGCGGGCCAGCATCGCCGCGCCCGCGTCCACCGCGATCACCCGTGAGCCGCGGGCCCGCAGCGCGCGCGTCAGGATGCCGGTGCCGGCGCCCACGTCGACCGCCGTCGCGCCGGCGAACTCGACACCGGACACCTCCGACAGCGCGTGGTACATCTCGTCCGGGTACGTCGGCCGGGCCGCGTCGTAGGCGTCCGCGACGCTGTCGAACACCTTGCCCAGTTTCCTCATCGGTCCGACGCTCATCGGGCGGCCGCCAGGTAGAGGCGGGCGAAGGCGAGGGCCTCGGCCAGATCGTCGATCCGCTCCGTACGGCTGGCCGCCTTGCGGGTGTTGATCTCCAGCACGACCAGGCCGCCGTAGCCGGACTTGGCCAGCCGTTCCAGCATGGGCGCGCACGGCTGGTTGCCCCTGCCGGGTACGAGGTGCTCGTCCTTGTTCGTCACGCCGAGGCCGTCGGCCAGGTGCAGATGCGCGAGACGGTCGCCGAGCTTGGTGGCCATCTCCATGGCGTCGGTGCCCGAGACGGCCGTGTGCGACAGGTCGAGCGTGACGTGCGGGAAGTCGTAGTCGGTCGGGTTCCAGTCGGGCGAGTAGGGGACCACGTCGTTGCCCCTGGCCTTGAGCGGGAACATGTTCTCCACCGCGAACGTGACCCCGGTCTCCTCACGCATGCGGGCCAGCCCGGCCTCGAAGTCGCGCGCGTATTCGCGCTGCCAGCGGAACGGTGGATGCACTACGACCGTTGAGGCGCCCAATCGTTCGGCCGCCTTCTGGGCCTTGACCAGCTTGGCCCAGGGATCGCGACCCCAGACGCGCTGCGTGACGAGCAGGCAGGGGGCGTGAATGGCCAGCACGGGGAGTTCGTAATGCTCCGAGAGCCGCTCGATCACGTCGATGTCCTGGCTCACGGGATCGGCGCCGACCATGATCTCGACCCCGTCGTAACCCAGGCGCGCGGCCAGCTCGAACGCGTCGGGGGTGCGTTCTGGATATACCGAAGCGGTGGACAATGCGATCTTCGCACTGGGCACTCGGATGACGTCAGCCACGTTGCCAGCCTAAGCCGGTGACGCCGATCTGGCGCGCGAGCCCTACGGTTGGACCATGCCACGGATCGCCAAAGGCGCCATCCCCAGCCCCAACATCTGGAACTCTCCCCAGGTCTACGAGCTGGAGAATCGCGCCGTCGACCCTGACGGCGCCGCCAACGCGGCGATGCGCGCCCTGCGCTCCTGGGACGGCGCCACGGTGCTCGACATCGGCTGCGGCACCGGCTACCACCTACCGGCCTTCGCGGCCGAGGCGGCGAAGGTGATCGGCGTCGAGCCCCACGGCGACCTGGTCGCGCTCGCCCGCCGCCGCTGCGCCGCGCTCCCCTCCATCGAGATCCACGCCGCCACCGCGCAGGCCCTGCCGCTGCCCGACGCGTCCGTGGACGTCGCGGTGGCGCGGTGGGCCTACTTCTTCGGCCCCGGCTGCGAGCCCGGCTTACGGGAGCTCTCCAGGGTCGTACGGCGGGGCGGCACGGCCTTCGTCATCGACCTGGACGCCACCCGTGGGGCCTTCGGCAGGTGGTTCCAGCGCACGGTGCCCACCTACTCCGCCAGGGCGGTGGAGTCCTTCTGGGACCGCCACGGGTGGCAGCGACAGCCACTCGACCTACGGATGGCCTTCTCCCGCCGCGCCGACCTGGAGGCGGTGCTACGCATCGAGTTCACCCCCGAGGTGGCCGCCCAGGCGATCGCGGAGACACCCGGCCTCGAACTGCCCTACCCGAATGTGCTGCGCTGGCGCTCGTACTGATCGGTGCGGCCTGATTGGTGCGGCGTCCACGAACGTCCGCCGGGTCCCCGTTCCCTCCAAAAGGACACCAACCACCACGGACCGCCACAGGGACCGAGACGGTCGTGTGACGAACCCACTTGGGGGCCGCCGCACCAAGACCGCTTGACATTGACGTCAGTGTGAACGTTTACCGTGGAGGCATGCGCATCGGAGAGCTGGCCGAACGGACCGGGGTGAGCACCCGATCACTCCGCTACTACGAGGAGCACGGGCTGCTCACGGCCAGACGCGGTTCCAACGGCTACCGCGACTACGCGGAGGAGGACATCAAGCTGGTGTCCGAGATCCGGGCGCTGCTGTCCGTGGGATTCACGCTGGAGGACACGCGGCCCTTCGTCGACTGCCTGCGCTCCGGCCACAGCACTGGCGGCTCCTGCAGCGAGTCGGTCGCGGTCTACCAGCGCAAGCTGGCCCAGATCGACGACGAGATCCGCGTGCTGCTCGCCCGCCGCGCCGAGGTCGCCGCCCAGCTGGGCGCGGCGTGCCCTGGTTGCGTTCTTAGAGGAGAGAAATGATCGAGCTGACCACCGCGAACTTCGAGGAGAAGGTGCTCAAGAGCGACCAGCCGGTGCTCGTCGACTTCTGGGCCGAATGGTGCGGCCCATGCCGCATGGTCGCCCCCGTACTCGCGGAGATCGAAGCCGAACACGGTCTGACCATCGGCAAGCTCAACAGCGACGAGAACCCCGAGATCTCGGCCCGCTACGGCGTCATGGGGCTGCCCACGATGCTGCTGTTCGAGAACGGGCAGCCGGTCAAGCAGGTCGTCGGCGCCAAGCCGAAGCGCATGATCGAGGCTGAACTGGGCCTGACCTGACCATCCATATTTGACGACGAAGAATGCCGGGTCTGACCCGCACCTGGTGATGAAGAAGGCCGGCATGACCACCCGTACCTCGTGAAGATTGTCGGCGCGGCCCGCTAGCCTGCTCCGCATGGTCAAGTCTGCGCAGAAGCCCGGATACCGCTGCGCCGAGTGCGGGTGGCGCACCACGAAGTGGGTGGGCCGGTGCGGCGAGTGCCAGGCGTGGGGCACGGTCGATGAAGAGGGCGCGCGCGCCGGGGTGCACGTCGTCCAGGCCGGCGCGACGACCGCGCCGGCGATACCGATCGGCCAGGTCAAGGCCGAGATGGCGGCCGCGCGCACGACCGGGGTGAGCGAGCTCGACCGGGTGCTCGGCGGCGGGCTGGTGCCGGGGGCGGTGGTGCTGCTGGCCGGCGAGCCCGGCATCGGCAAGTCGACGCTGCTGCTCGAGGCGGCCGCCCGGATCGCCGAGCGCGACACCGTGCTGTACGTCACGGGCGAGGAGTCGGCGGCCCAGGTCCGCTTGCGGGCCGACCGCATCGGCGCCATCCGCGACCACCTCTATCTCGCGGCGGAGACCGAGCTGTCGGCACTGGTCGCGCACGTCGACAAGGTCCAGCCCAAGCTGCTGGTCGTCGACTCGGTGCAGACGGTCGGCTCCGCGCAGGCCACCGGCGTGCCGGGCGGGGTGACGCAGGTGCGGGAGGTGGCCGCCAATCTCGTACGGCTGGCCAAGGAGCGCAACATGGCCACCGTGCTCGTCGGCCACGTCACCAAGGAAGGCTCGATCGCCGGTCCGCGCACCCTTGAGCACCTGGTCGACGTCGTGCTCAACTTCGAGGGCGACCGCCACTCCCGGCTGCGGATGGTCCGCGCGATCAAGAACCGGTTCGGCCCCACCGAGGAGGTCGGCTGCTTCGACCTGCACGAGCGCGGCATCGAGGGCATCACCGACCCGAGCGGGCTGTTCGTCTCGCGGCGCAGCCAGCCGGTGCCGGGCACCTGCGTGACGGTCACGGTCGAGGGCACCCGGCCGCTGCCCGCCGAGGTGCAGGCCCTGGTCGCCCGCACCGAGGCGCAGCAGCCCAGACGCAGCTCCTCGGGGCTCGACACCTATCGGGTGCAGATGATCCTGGCCGTGCTCGAACGCCGGCTCAACGCCAAGCTGGGGGGCTGCGACGTGTTCACCGCGACCGTCGGCGGCATCAAACTGGCCGACCCGGCCATCGACCTGTCGGTGATGCTGGCAGTGGCCAGCGCGGCCGGCGACAAGCCGCTGCCGGCCGGTCTGGTGGCCATGGGCGAGGTGGGGCTGTCCGGCGAATTGCGCCCGGTGAAGGACGTCCGGCGGCGGCTGAGCGAGGCCGCCAGGCTGGGGTTCAAGCGCGGGCTGGTGCCCGCCGGCTCCCTCGACCAAGGCACCAGCCGGCGCGGTGGGCAGCGGGATGGGCAGCGGTCACTGGTGCCCGTCGGACCGGTGGCGTTCGCGGCGGGCTTCGAGGTGGTCGAGGTGGAGAACGTCTGGGACGCACTCACGCACGTCACATAGCGCGGCTAAGCTTGGCTTGACTATTCGACACGGGGGTCAGGTGCCAAACGACAGGAGTCTCGACGACCGCCGTCGCGAAGCCCTGGCCTCTGTGGCCCCGGGCACACCACTGCGCGACGGCTTGGAGCGGATCCTGCGCGGTCAGACCGGCGGCCTGATCGTGCTCGGCTACAACAAAGTGGTCGAAGAGGTGTCCAGCGGCGGATTCGAGCTCGACGTCGAGTTCTCCGCCACGCGGCTGCGCGAGCTGGCCAAGATGGACGGCGCGATCGTGGTGGGCAACGGCCAGCGAATCGTCCGCGCCGCCGTGCACCTGGTGCCCGACCCTGGCATCCCGACCGACGAGTCGGGCACCCGCCACCGCACCGCGCAGCGGGTCGCCCGCCAGACCGGCCTGCCGATCATCGCGATCAGCAAGTCGATGCGGATCATCGCCCTCTACCTCGACGGCATCCGCTACGTGCTGGAGGAGTCGGCGGCCATCCTGTCCAAGGCCAACCAGGCCCTCGCCACGCTCGAACGTTACAAGCACCGCCTCGACGAGGTCTCCGGCACGCTGTCGGCCCTCGAGATCGAAGACCTGGTGACGGTCCGTGACGTGGCCGCCGTCGCCCAGCGCCTGGAGATGGTCAGGCGCATCTCCGACGAGATCAAGGGCTATGTGGTCGAGCTCGGCACCGACGGCCGGCTCCTGTCACTGCAGCTCGACGAGCTGGTGGCGGGCGTCGACTCCGAGCGCGAGCTGGTCGTCCGCGACTACCTCCCGGCCCCCGCCGGCCGCCGGCACCGGCGCCTCGCGGAAGCCATGCACGACCTCGACCAGCTCTCGGGCGAGGAGCTGCTCGACCTCTCGACGGTCGCCCACGTGCTGGGACACAGCGGCGACGAGACGCTCGACAGCCCGGTCAGCCCGCGCGGGTTCCGCCTCCTGGCCAAGGTGCCCCGCCTGCCCGCCACCGTGGTCGATCGGCTGGTCAACCACTTCGGCGGGCTGCAGAAGCTGCTGGCGGCCAGCATCGACGACCTCCAGGCGGTGGGCGGCGTCGGCGAGTCCCGGGCACGCAGCGTCCGCGAGGGGCTTTCCCGCCTCGCGGAATCCTCCATCCTGGAGCGCTACGTCTGACAGGGTCGCCATGCTCGGTGGGCCTGTTCAGCGGAGGTGGAAGACGCCCATCTGGCTTTTGAGCTTGCCCATGCGCACCACGGCCACGTAGGTCCCCGGCAGGGCGGCCGGCGGGTCCGTACGGCAGTCGCTGCTGGAGCGGCGCCGATTCCAGTCGAGCGAGCGCACCCACGGAACACCGCGCTGCAACTGCTTGATCTCGGTCGCCTCACCGCTCACACAGTCGGAGGTCGACCAGATCCGGTCCTCCCCGGAGGTGATGCGCACCTCCATGGAGCGCGGACCCACGTCGGCCAGGCACATGACGGGGCCGGTGTTGACCAGGCTGATGAGGAAGTTGGGCTGGGCGCCCGCCGGGTAGACGTCCTGCTTGCCCTGCATGCTGAGCACCAGGTCGGCCTCAGCGCAGGGCTCGCCCGGCCGCTTGGGCCGGGTCATGGGCGTGAGCGTGACCTTGCTGGGGCTCGGTGTGGGCGACACCGACACCGTGGGGGTGGCCGTGCCCATGGTGAGGGTGCGCAGGCCGTCGAGCAGTGGATCCGTCGACGGCGACGCGCTCGTGGAGGTCTGCGCGCTGGAGGGACGCTGCGGCCCACTCCCCCCGCTGGAACACGCCCAAGCGACAACCGCCACCACGACGAGAACCGCTACCAGCACGCTCATGCGCCGTCGCCAGTAGACGTCTCCGCTGCCGTCACCCATCGTATCCGGATCCATACTCACAGCATGGTAATCCATTGGCCACGGAGGGTGACGACACGCCGCTGGTCGCCATCTCGGCATAGCCTAGGGCGCGTGGTTGAGCCGAACCTCCTACACGTCCCCGTTCTGGAGTGGTACGAGGACAACGCCCGAGACCTCCCGTGGCGTACCCCCGACGCGACACCCTGGGGTGTGCTCGTCAGCGAGATCATGCTGCAGCAGACCCCGGTCGTCCGCGTCCTGCCCATCTGGCACGAGTGGATGGACCGCTGGCCCACCCCGAAGGCCCTGGCGGCCGAGCTCCCCGGCGAGGCCGTACGCCACTGGGGCAGGCTCGGCTACCCGCGCCGGGCGTTGCGGCTGCACGCGTGCGCGAAGGCGATCACCGAGGAGCACGACGGCGAGGTGCCGTCAGACCACGCGACCCTGTTGGCACTGCCCGGCATCGGCGAGTACACCGCCGCCGCGGTCGCCAGCTTCGCGTACGGCGGGCGGCACGCGGTCCTCGACACCAACGTCCGGCGGGTGTTCGCGAGGGCGGTACGGGCCGAGGAGTACCCGCCGACGGCCACCTCCGCCGCCGAGCGCCGCCTGGCCGAGACTCTCCTGCCCGAACTCGGCGCCGCCCGCTGGGGCGTGGCCGTCATGGAGCTCGGCGCCCTGGTCTGTACGGCTCGCACGCCGCGCTGCGCCGACTGCCCGATCGCCCAGCTGTGCGCGTGGCGCCTGGCCGGCAAACCACCGCATGCCGGGCCGGCCCGCAAGGGCCAGACGTACGCGGGGACGGACCGGCAGTGCCGGGGCCGCCTGCTGGCCGTACTGCGAGCCGCCCACGGCCCGGTGCCCAAGGCGGCGCTCGACGTGGTGTGGGACGACCCGGTGCAACGGGAGCGCGCCCTGGACGGCCTGATCACGGACGGCCTCGCCGAACACCTCGACGACGGCACCTACCGCCTGCCCCACTCCTGACCGGTCGCCCCGGCCGCCTCGGACAGCTGGCCCACGAGGTCGGCGGGCACCCGGCCGGGGCTACGCGGCGAGTTGCAGGCCCAGGCCGGTCAGGCTGGTGCGGGCCCAGTCGAGCTGTTCGGCCAGCAGGGACACCAGCGCCCCCGGCCCCTTGGCGCGGCCCGGCACCGCCAGGTTGTGCGTCTCGACCTCGATGTGCGCGCTCCCGCTCACGGCCCCCGACAGCATCGCCGCCATCGTGTCGTACAGCACCGCGCCCGTGCTGGGCGTATCCCCCGTGTGGTTGTGCACGTGCCCCAGCTTGACCACCGGCGCGCCCGCTGCGGCCAGCCCTCGCAGTGCCGCGCCGGGCTCCTCGTCGCCGCAGGCCAGGTGGCAGGCGTCGAGACAGACGCCCAGGTGTTCGGAGTCGATCCCGCACACCCGCTCCAGCGCCTGCTCCGTCGTCTCCAGCACGCAGCCGGGCCAGGGCTCGAAGCCGACGCGGATGGTCTTGCCGGTGACGCTGTAGATGCCGCGCAGCTCCCTGGCCAGTCGTTCGAGCCGCCGGGTGGCGATGGCGTGCAGGTCGGCGGGCCAGTCGTGGCGCCAGCCGATCGGGATGGTGGAGATGCTGCCGAAGCGTACGTCGTCGGGCAGCAGGAACGCGAGGATCTTGGCCAGCGCCATCGTGTAGCGGTAGCGCTCCGGCTTGGCCCAGTCGGGGCCGGGCACCTCCAGGTTGCGCCCGCCGGTGCCGTTGAGGCTCACCACCTCCAGACCGCGCTCCTCCAGCGACCTGCGCAGCCGTACGAGCTCGATGCGGTCGGCGGTCAGGTGGTCGGCCACGCCGGGCGAGAGCCACAGCCCGACGCCCATGCGCTCCACCCCGATCCGCTTGCGCACCGGCACCGCGTAGCGGGTCAGGTGGGCGATCAGGTTTTCCAGGTCCTCCGCCGGGTGTACGCCTGCGTTGTAGGCGAGGTGCACCAGCGTTCCGTCTTGGTGACGCAGACGCATTTAATCCTCCACGGCTTGCATGGTCGTTCCCGTCGCCCGCTTTGGGGATCATGCGGACCTGTCGAGCATGCCTGCTGCCGGGGGGCGCACGCGTCCGCCCTGAGTTGATTCCCTAGTACTCCCCAGGGAGCAGCCCTCATCCTGAAAACGCCGCCTTGGGGACGACTTGGACGAGACTTGGCATTGCTCTACGCAGTGTAGTACTACTCCCGGTGGCGGTGTACCCAGGTTTCCAAAAATTCGGCAACGACGCAGAAACGACGTAACCCCCGTGTGATCCCTCACACGGGGGTTACTAGGTCGAACTTGGGCGCCGTCAGTTCTTGATCGGCGCCGCGATCGCCGCGGCCGAGTCGGGGACCTGGCTGGACGACGCGTCTTCACCGGTGAAGATGAACTTCGCGTTGTCGCCTTCGCCCTCGATCGTGACCTTGACGATCTGCCCCGGACGGAGCTCGCCGTACAGGATCTTCTCCGACAGCGAGTCCTCGAGCTCGCGCTGGATGGTCCGGCGCAGCGGCCGGGCACCCATGACCGGGTCGTAACCACGGTCGGCCAGCAGCTGCTTGGCCTCGGGCGAGACGTCGAGCCCCATGTCGCGGTCCTTCATCCGGGCGTCGACCTGAGCGAGCATCAGGTCCACGATCAGGATGATCTCCGCCGGCGTCAGCTGGTGGAAGACCACGATGTCGTCGACACGGTTGAGGAACTCGGGCCGGAAGTGCTGCTTGAGCTCCTCCTGGACCTTGGCCTTCATCCGCTCGTAGTTGGAGTCGGCGTCGTTGGACTTGGCGAACCCGACCCCGATGCCCTTGGAGATGTCGCGGGTGCCGAGGTTGGTGGTCATGATGATGACCGTGTTCTTGAAGTCGACCACCCGGCCCTGGGCGTCGGTCAGGCGACCGTCTTCCAGGATCTGCAGCAGCGAGTTGAAGATGTCGGGGTGGGCCTTCTCGATCTCGTCGAACAGGACCACGGAGAACGGCTTGCGCCGCACCTTCTCGGTGAGCTGGCCGCCCTCCTCGTAGCCGACGTAGCCGGGAGGCGAGCCGAACAGCCGGGAGACGGTGTGCTTCTCCATGAACTCCGACATGTCCAGGCTGATCAGAGCGTCTTCGTCACCGAAGAGGAACTCCGCCAGCGCCTTGGACAGCTCGGTCTTACCGACACCAGACGGGCCGGCGAAGATGAACGAGCCACCGGGACGGCGCGGGTCCTTCAGCCCGGCGCGGGTGCGCCGGATCGACCTGGACAGGCCCTTGATGGCGTCGTCCTGGCCGATGATCCGCTTGTGCAGCTCCTCCTCCATGCGGAGCAGGCGCTGCGACTCCTCCTCGGTCAGCTTGAAGACCGGGATGCCGGTGGCCGTCGCCAGGACCTCGGCGATGAGCTCCTCGGTGACCTCGGCCACGACGTCCATGTCGCCGGCCTTCCACTCCTTCTCGCGCCGCTCGCGCTTGAGCTGGAGCTGCTTCTCCTGGTCACGGAGCGCGGCCGCCTTCTCGAAGTCCTGCGCGTCGATCGCGGACTCCTTGTCCCTGCGGACGTTGGCGATCTTCTCGTCGTATTCGCGCAGGTCCGGCGGAGCGGTCATCCGGCGGATGCGCATCCGCGAACCGGCCTCGTCGATGAGGTCGATCGCCTTGTCGGGCAGGTAGCGGTCGCTGATGTAGCGATCGGCCAGCTGCGCGGCGGCCACCAGCGCGCCATCGGTGATGGACACCCGGTGGTGCGCCTCGTAACGGTCGCGCAGACCCTTGAGGATCTCGATCGTGTGGCTGAGCGAGGGCTCGGCCACCTGGATCGGCTGGAAGCGCCGCTCCAGAGCGGCGTCCTTCTCCAGGTATTTGCGGTATTCGTCGAGGGTCGTGGCGCCGATGGTCTGCAGCTCGCCACGCGCCAGCATCGGCTTGAGGATGCTGGCGGCGTCGATCGCGCCCTCGGCCGCGCCCGCGCCGACGAGCGTGTGCAGCTCGTCGATGAACAGGATGATGTCGCCGCGCGTGCGGATCTCCTTGAGCACCTTCTTCAGGCGCTCTTCGAAGTCGCCGCGGTAGCGCGAGCCCGCCACCAGAGCGCCGAGGTCAAGGGTGTAGAGCTGCTTGTCCTTCAGCGTCTCGGGCACCTCGCCCCTGACGATCTTCTGTGACAGGCCCTCGACGACGGCGGTCTTGCCGACGCCGGGCTCGCCGATCAGAACCGGGTTGTTCTTGGTCCTCCGGGAGAGGACCTGCATGACCCGCTCGATCTCCTTCTCACGGCCGATGACCGGATCCAGCTTGCCCTCGCGGGCGGCCTGGGTCAGGTTGCGGCCGAACTGGTCGAGCACCAGGGAGGTCGACGGGGCCGACTCCTGCGGGCCGCCCGCGGCGGCCGGCTCCTTGCCCTGGTAACCGTGGAGCAACTGGATGACCTGCTGCCTGACACGGTTGAGATCGGCTCCAAGCTTGACCAGCACCTGGGCGGCCACACCCTCACCCTCACGGATGAGCCCGAGCAGGATGTGCTCGGTGCCGATGTAGTTGTGACCCAGCTGCAAAGCCTCACGGAGCGACAGCTCAAGAACCTTCTTGGCCCGCGGGGTGAACGGAATGTGCCCCGACGGAGCCGACTGGCCCTGGCCGATGATCTCCTCGACCTGCTGACGCACTCCTTCAAGGCTGATGCCCAGGCTCTCCAGAGCCTTGGCGGCTACGCCCTCACCTTCATGGATCAAACCAAGAAGAATGTGCTCAGTGCCGATGTAGTTGTGGTTGAGCATCCTGGCCTCTTCTTGGGCCAAGACGACAACCCGCCTTGCTCGGTCGGTGAACCTCTCGAACATCTCGTCGCTCCTCACAGAGCGGTCAGTCAGGCCGGTAAATCCGGTCCCGTCATCCCGCATGCTAGCCCTGGCTCGGCGAACCGTGCCCACTGCCACTGACACGCTCTATAGCAGAGACGTTCCCCGGGAGCAGGGCGTTCACCCTCTATCCAACTACCGATCGGGGGTTACGTGTTCCCGATACGCCGCAAGCGAACGATGTTTAGGACGCTTCCGTGAAGCGCCTGGAATTGGTCGCCACGGCGCCGGCAGATCAACATGGATCGGCTTGCGGCCGGTGCCGGGGAGAGAGCCCGCCCGCGCATCGCCCATGCCTGATCCGTGAGCCATACGCAAACATCCTATGTAAGGAAGCGCGCCCGCCGCCAATCGATCGTGGTACGGCACCCGCGGGTCGCGGAATCTCGATCGTGCCACGGCACCCGGCAGGCCGCGAAATCCCGATCCCGGCACGGCACACGCGGCCACGAAATCGCCGGTCCGGTCAGCGAGGTTACCGATCCGGGCCATCGCGGTTACCGATCCAGAGCGTCGCCGCACCGGGGAGCCCACACCGGGGCTGGAACGCACCATGCCAGAAAACCGCCCGGAATCGACCGAGCGGGCAGCCCAAAATGATCACATATGGGCGATTAGAAGATCGCCGTCACGAACCGTCCAGCATTTGAGAAGCAGCTATAAATGATCATGCGCTTATGGCGTTCGCCGGGGTTCTTAGGCGAGCGGCATAAGCGCATGGTCAGGAGATGGCTCTCTAGTGAGCTTGTTCGTACTTCTCCACCACGGTAGAGGCGATTCGGCCACGCTCGCTCACCGGCAGACCGTGAGCCTTGGCCCACTGCCGGATCTCCGAGCTCTTCTCGCGGCTCATCGCACGCTGCCCGCCGCGACCGCGCCGACGCGTGGTCACGGCACCGGACCGACGAGCGTGCTGTACGAAAGGCGTGAGCGCGTCCCTCAGCTTCTTGGCGTTAAGGTCGCTCAGGTCAATCTCATAGGAGGAGCCGTCAATAGCGAAGCTGACCGTCTCATTGGCCTCGCCCCCATCGAGGTCATCGATGAGAATCTCCTGGATCTGCTTGGCCATCTACGCAATCCTTTCGCGGAGCATTGTTTCATTCGCCAGGGCAAACATATACCCGGAAAGGCGCGGAGACAATTCAGCGCTACAGAGATTCTGCTGAGCGGCGGCTCAGTTGTGGTTCTCGGCCTGATCCTGGGGGTTTGGACGGCGTCCGGCGGCCTCGGATCGGACCAACTTCACTACGCCAAAGATGAAGGCGGCGCCCACCACCACCGGTGGGATCAGCGCTGACAATACGTCGGTAAGGGCCTGCATTCGTCCTCGCCTCCACAGCGGACGGGGGTTTCGATGGGCGCTTTATCCACAAGCGGCCTGGGCATGAGCGCCCCTCATGCCTCACGAGGTGGACAACCGCCCGCACCCGACCATAGTGGTACATGGATGCCGTCCATGTGCCATGTGCGCCAACATCCGGCAACCCGGACGCCCCATAGCCTAATGCCAGTCTCTCCAGGCTCCTTACCGGATCAAGCGAAAATTTTGCGGAAAGACTTCTCGCCAGGCCCACAAGGGTCAGCGGAGATCTTTGATCACCCGCGTTCCGGCGAGCCGGTCGTGCGGCCCACGCTGCAGCGGCTTGTCGATCAAGATGAGGATCCCGACGCCGAAGACGAAGATTCCGGCCAGCACATTGAGCACCGGAATGCCCATGACCATCGCCGCTCCCGGATAGACCAGGGCTCGTTTCAGCAGAGCACCGCGCCGAAGGCCGCTCGGTTCGAGGCGAATCCTCATGATCGCCTTGCCGAACGTACGGCCGCTCATGGAATGCGCGGCCCAGTCATAGACCGTATATCCCAGCCCACCGAGCAGCCAGGCGAACACGCCGGGCAACCGGCTGTCGAACGCCTCCAGCAACCCGACAGTTCGGAAGCCACCCCACAGCGCGACGAACAGAATGTAATAGAAGACACCGAAGACGAGGGCTTCAATGAGCCGGGCGGCCAGGCGTTCCCACCATTCCGCGGGGACGGCGTCACTCCACGGCGGCAACCCGGTCATAACCCACCTCGCCCCTTCGGCGAACCGACCGCTACCCATTTTGCTGCCGCCCGCACATACAAAACAGAGGCTGACCGCTGGCCAGCCTCTGTTTCGCGTCCGCGAAGACTACTTGATCTTCACAACCACCGTGTTGCTGAACTTGTCGGCGAACGTCTGCTGCAGCGGCTTGTCCCAGAGCTGGGAGGCACCGTTCAGCGCGACGACGATCCCGCCGAGCAGCGACCCGACGAACGGGATGACGCCGAGGATGTATCCACCCCAGGTGCCACCGGCCCGCTTGAGCGCCACGTCGTTAGGCAGGCCGCCCGGAGGCAGCATGGTGCCCGTGGGCACGATCTTGATCCCCATGACCATCTTGCCGACCGTCTGGCCGCTCATCTTGGTCATGAAGAACTCGTAGGCGACGTACACCGCCGTCATCACGATGGCCACCACGATGCCGTAGAGCGTCGGGCCCATCAGGCCGGTCGTGACGCCGGTCGCGGAGTTGTAGCCGGCGAGCAGGATGGCCCCGAAAACGAGACCGATCACCCAGTTCGCGATGCCGAAGATGACACCGTCGATGATCCTCGCCACGAGCCGCTGCCACCACTCGGCGAGCGGGGCCGGGGCGCCGGGCGGTTGGACCCCGTGCGGCTGCGGCTGCCCGTAGCCGGGCTGCTGGCCGTACTGGGGCTGCTGACCGTAGCCGGGCTGGCCGTACTGCTGCTGCTGACCGTAGTCCGGCTGGCCGTACTGCTGCTGGCCGTAGCCGGGTTGCGACGGCTGCTGCTGGCCATAGCCCGGCTGGGACGGCTGCTGCTGCCCGTAACCGGGCTGCTGGCCGTAATTGGGCTGCTGGCCATAGCCGGGCTGCTGGCCCGACGGTGGCTGCTGGCCGTACTGCTGCTGGCCGTAGCCGGGTTGCGACGGCTGCTGCTGCCCGTAGCCCGGCTGGGACGGCTGCTGCTGCCCGTAACCGGGCTGCTGGCCGTATCCAGGCTGGGATTGCGGTTGCTGACCGTAACCGGGTTGCGATTGCGGCTGCTGACCGTAGTTGGGCTGGCCGTACTCGGGTTGCTGACCCGAAGCCTGCTGCTGACCGTATCCGGGTTGCTGACCGTAGCCGGGCTGCTGGCCGTAGTCCGGTTGCTGACCGTAGCCGGGCTGCTGACCGTACTGCGGCTGTTGTCCGTACTGCGGTTGCTGCGGCTGCTGGCCGTAGCCCGGCTGCTGCTGACCGTACTGCGGCTGTTGGCCGTAGCCCGGCTGCTGCTGCCCATAGTTGGGTTGCTGACCGTAGGCGTCGTCCGCCCGGTAGCCAACGACCGTCGCATCCGGGTCGGGCTCGCCATAGGGACGGCCCGTGTTGTGATGTCCGTATTCAGATCCGCCAGGCGCAGAGTTCTCGCCGGATTCGTCCTGTGGATACGGCGGCTGTCCGGTGCTCACCGTGTCACCTCGCTTCGAGTGCGCATGTGGCACGTGTCAGGACACATGCCTGTGCTGCCCAACGTATCGACATAGGTATCAACAATCACCTTTCCCATTAGTCAAGGTCCGCGTCACCCGATGTCAGGTGGAGAAGCATGCGGGTGTTCCCCAGGGTGTTGGGCTTGACGTGTTCGAGGTCGAGGAACTCGGCGACACCCTCGTCGTACGAGGCCAGCAGCTCCGCATAGACCTCGGGTGAGACCGGAGTGCCCTGTACGGGGCGGAATCCATGCCTCGCGAAAAAATCCACCTCAAAAGTCAGACAGAAAACCCGGCGCAGGCCGAGTTCCCGGGCCGTTTTGATCAAGGAAGAGACGATCCGGTGCCCGATTCCGAAGCCTCGGAACTCCGGATCAACGGCCACCGTGCGAATCTCCGCGAGATCCTCCCAAAGCACGTGCAGCGCGCCACAGCCGACCACTTGGCCGCCGCGCTCGGCGATCCAGAACTCCTGCACGTCCTCGTACAGAGTGACGGTGGCCTTCTCCAGAAGCCGGGGCCCGGCGCCCGCGTAGGTGTCGACCAGGAGACGGATCGTCCTGACATCCGGCGTGCGAGCACGCCGGACGACGACTTCCGTGTCCGGGACTGTCACTTCGGCGACCTGCTCCATGGGTCTCCAGCGTACAGATCCGATTACGGCCTCCCCGTAACTCTGACGTCTCTCCCATCTCATGACATCTCGTGGTTGATCGAGCACGATGAGGGATCCCTTGGCCCTCAGGCTTCCATGCCTTGACGAACTTGGTGCAAAAAGGACATAAAGTTTGTCCTGCACCGGCAAGCACGAGATCACCTCGTGACCCTTCGGTTGTGAAACCTCTACAGACTTGGCAGTTCTGGTTGAGCACGAACCCGGAGTGCACTAGTGTCCAGCGACGATGTCACCCACGCGAGCCAGCGTGGAGACGCGCCCAATCCCCGTAAGGGGAGCCGGGGACCCGCCGGTGGCGACCTCATCCCGACGCCACCACCCATGGGGTGAATCCGAGCGAGTCGTTCGGTAGGGCTGCTCCGGCCCGAACCCGTCAGCTAACCCGGTAGGCGCCGATGAGAGGAGCTGGTTGGTGAAGCAGACCCGCGATCGCGAGACGAAGCCGGCGGGCGCTCAGGCCCGCCCTTCTGAGCTCCGGAAGATCCCCACCCGGTTGGGTGTCATCGCGGCGACCATCGCCACCCTCCTCTTCGCCGTACCCGTCGGCTCCGCCGTCGCCGATCCCAAGCCCTCGCTGAAGGACCTGTCCAAGCAGGCCGAGGAGCTCCACACCCAGATCGAGACGCTGAGCGAGGAGTTCAACGGCCAGCGGGAGAAGCTCAAGACAGCCAAGAAGTCGGCTGAGGCGGCCAAGAAGACGCTGTCCACCAGTGAGGCCGATCTGGCCGCGAAGCGCGCCAAGGCCGCGCTGCTGGCCCAGAACGCCTACATCAACGGCGGCTTCGGCCAGGCGCTGGCATTCGGCACCTCCGACGACCCCGAGAGCTTCCTCGACCGGGCGGCCACCACCTACGCGCTGGAGCAGCAGCAGGGCTTCGAGGTCAACCAGGTGACCACGGCCAGGCAGGCCGCCGAGCAGGCAAGGGCCAGCGCCAAGACGCGCATCGACGAGGTCGAGAAGATCGTCGAGGGCCTCGGCACCAAACGCGACAAGATCACCAAGCTCGTCGCCAAGGTCGAGAGCAGTCTCTTCAAGCGGGCGATCGGCGAGGCGGGCCGTCCCGGCACCCGGGCCACGCGGGTCGACCTGCCGGTCATCGGCGCCGGCAAGGCCGCCACGGCCGCCAGGTGGGCGCTCACGCAGCAGCTCAAGCCGTACGTCTGGGGCGCCGAGGGGCCGACCTCGTACGACTGCTCCGGCCTCGTGATGGCGGCCTACCAGCGGGTGGGCATCTCACTGCCGCACTACACCGGCGACCAGTGGACGGCCGGACGGCACATCTCCAAGGAGGAGCTGCGCGCCGGCGACCTGGTCTTCTTCTATGGTGACCTGCACCACGTCGGCATCTACATCGGCGGCGGCATGATGGTCCACGCGCCGCAGACCGGCGACGTCGTACGCATCGCGTCCATCGCCCGCCGCCCGTTCGCGGGCGCCGTACGCATCGCCGACTGACCTCCGGACACCACGACAAGCACTCTGACAGCTGGGGCCCGGGCGGCTGGGCCGGTCGAACGGTCAGATGAGCTGGCGGCGGGCGGCCCAGGCCACGGCCTCGATCGCGGTGGCGACGCCGATGCGGTCGCAGATACCCCGAAGTCTCCGGCGTACCGTGCGTCCACTGATATCCAGTCGTCTGCCAACCCGATCAACCGTGACCCCCTTGGCAAGCTCCGCCAGCAACGCCAGATCCGCGTGGCTAAGCTCGACGCTCTCAGTGAGCACATACATCGGGAGCCCTCCCCCCAACAGCAGAACTCGAGACGTCTATGTCCGAGCAGAGCTGCAGCTCGTCTCGCAGACGGTAAACGCATTCTGGAAAGGTCGTCAAGCCAGCGGATACCGCCCTCTGACCATCGCCATTGACATGATCGGCTGTATGTGAAGTACTCGCCATATGTCGGCACACTTCGGGGCCCGATGAAGGATCACAGGCGCCCTTACAACGGCTCCAGCCCGCTCCCCAAGAGCGCCGCGAACCTGCTGAGCGCCGAATCCGTAAAACGCGAATATTCTTCGCATTCAATATGCGAAATATCGGAAATGTGGCTGCTTAGGGCAGTCTTTTGTACCCCCGCGCCGCCGGGTCGGCAGCGCCCGCCAAAGACCATGAACGGTTCATGCGCCAGAGGGAGAAGCCACTCGGCGCAGGCGGCCGGGAGATGCCCGCTCCCCGCGTTAAGGGACTGGCGAACGCCGCCGCCCGCGTTCTCCTACTCGCCGCAGGAGATCGGGCCGCTGTCAACCCGACAGCGGCCGGTACGGCCCGGCGTGGGAGCCGGGCCGACACTCTTCGGCGGCAGGCGGGTCAGTGGGTCGGCTTGACCAGCGGGAACAAGATCGTTTCCCGGATGCTCTTGCCGGTGAAAGCCATGATCATCCGGTCGATCCCGGCCCCCATGCCACCCGTGGGCGGCATGGCGTACTCCAGCGCCTGCAGGAAGTCCTCGTCCAGCTGCATGGCCTCCGGGTCGCCCCCGGCGGCCAGCAGCGACTGCTCCACCAGGCGCCGGCGCTGCTCGACCGGGTCGACGAGCTCGGAGTAGGCGGTGCCCAGCTCGGTGCCGAACCCGATGAGGTCCCACTTCTCGGTCAGCAGCGGGTTGTCGCGGTGCTGGCGGGTCAGCGGGGAGGTCTCCAGCGGGTAGTCCATGACGAACGTCGGCTGGATGAGCGTGTGCTCGACGAGGGCCTCGAAGATCTCCTGGACGAGCTTGCCCTGGCCCCACTTCGGGTCCCAGTGGATCTCACGCCCGTCGGCGAGTTTCCGGACCTGCTCCAGCGGGGTCTCCGTGGTGATCTCCTCGCCGAGCGCCTCGGACACCGCCCCGTACAGGGTGATGCGCGGCCACTCGGGGATGCCCAGGTCCACCTCGACGCCGTCGTGGACGACCACAGAGGTGCCCAGAGCGGCCACGACGGCCTTCTGGTACATCCGCTGGGTCAGGTCGGCCATGTCGTTGTAGTCGAGGTAGGTGCCGTACGCCTCGATCATGGTGAACTCGGGGTTGTGCGTGGAGTCCGCGCCCTCGTTGCGGAAGTTGCGGTTGATCTCGAAGACCTTCTCGATGCCGCCGACCACGAGCCGCTTCAGGTAGAGCTCGATCGCGATGCGAAGGTAGAGCTCCATGTTGTACGCGTTGATGTGGGTCTTGAACGGCCGGGCCGCCGCGCCGCCGTGGATCGGCTGCAGCATGGGCGTCTCGACCTCGAGGTAGCCCTCCTCGTGCCAGAAGTCGCGCACCGCGCGCACCGTGGCGCTGCGGACGCGGGCCATCTCCCGGGCCTCGTCGTTGACGATGAGGTCGACGTAGCGCTGGCGTACGCGGGCCTCGGGGTCGGTGAGGCCGACGTGCTTCTCCGGCAGCGGGCGCAGGCACTTGGCGGTGATCTGCCAGCGGTCGGCCAGGATCGACAGCTCGCCGCGGCGGGAGGTGATGACCTCGCCCTCCACACCCACGTGGTCGCCCAGGTCGACGTCGCGCTTCCAGGCCGCCAGCGACTCCTCGCCGACCTTGTCGAGCGAGATCATCACCTGCAGGTCGCCGCTGCCGTCGCGGAGTGTGGCGAAGCAGAGCTTGCCGCCCACGCGGTTGAGCATGACGCGGCCCGCGACGCCGACCTTGTCACCGGTCGCGGTGTCCGGGTCGAGGGCCTGGTATTTCTCCCTGACCTCCGCGTTGGTCGCCGTGCGGGGAAAGGTCACCGGGTAAGGATCGACGCCCTCACTGCGAAGGCGGTCGAGCTTCTCCCTCCGGATGCGCATCTGCTCGGGAAGTTCGTCGCTCACAGCATCAAAGAGTAGGGGATATGGCGAACTGCAAGGGCTCGTCACCTCTCTGCAGGGTGACTGCAAGAGCTCTCCCGTACCAATGACACATCGAGCTCAGGGGGGAACCGGCAAGGCGCCGGCCCAGGGGGAGCTCAAGGAGAGATCATGATGAAGAAGCTCGCGACCGGCCTCGCCGCCGTCGCCGCCACGAGCGCGCTGGCCTTAGCGCTGCCCTCGGCCGCCAGCGCCAGCACCGCGGACTCCGACTCCTGGGGCCCGGTTTACTCGCAGCACTACCAGGCCAAGGCCTCCGGCTGGGTCAGCGTGGACTGGAACGACGACGACCACGAGTCGAACACGATCACCGTCAAGGGCAAGCTCTGGGACCTGGACCACCGCAGCTACGACGAGGGCGGCAAGTGCGCGTACGTGAAGTTCCAGGCCAGCGACTTCGACGACAACTGGTCGACGGTCTACACCAAGAAGTACTGCGGCTACCCGGCCTTCAAGCGCTTCTCCTTCGACAGCGACGACGTCTCCAGCCTCCGCGTGAAGGTCTGCCAGATCGACCTCCACGGCTCCTACCCGCGCAACTGCGGCAGCTGGAGCGACCTGTACACCGGCGACTCCGAGTAACCGGCCAGGTAGCGACAGTCCACGAACGCAAGCGGCCCCCTCACCCGAGCGGGGGGCCGCTTGTTCATGTCGTGTTCCGGTTGTAGATCAGCCGCAGGCCGATGAGCGTCAGCCACGGCTCGTGCACGTCGATCGAGCGCGACTCGCCCACTACCAGCGCCGCGTGCCCGCCGGTGGCCACCACGGTCACCTCGTCGGGGTCGTCGGCCAGCTCGGCCGTCATCCGCTCCACGATGCCGTCGACCTGGCCCGCGAAGCCGTAGATGATGCCGGCTTGGAGCGCCTCGACGGTGTTCTTGGCGATGACCGAGCGCGGCCTGACCAGCTCCACCTTGTGCAGCTGGGCGCCCGCCGCCGCCAGGGCGTCGACGGAGATCTCGATGCCGGGCGCGGTGACCGCGCCGATGTACTCGCCCTTGGCCGACACCGCGTCGAACGAGGTCGCGGTGCCGAAGTCGACGATGACGCAGGGGCCGCCGTACTGGTCGATGGCCGCCAGTGCGTTGACGATGCGGTCGCTGCCGACCTCCTTGGGGTTGTCCATGCGGACGGGCACGCCGGTACGTATGCCCGGCTCCACGATCACCGCGGTCACGTCGCCGTAGTAGCGGCGGCACATCTCGCGCATCTCGTTGAGCACACTCGGCACGGTCGAGCAGATCGCGATGCCGCTGACATCGGCTCCCTTGAGCAATGGAGACTGGGCGAGCAGCCCTTGGAGCACGACCGCGATCTCGTCGGCGGTGCGGCGGGCGTCCGTGGCCAGCCGCCAGTGCTCGATGACTTCCTCGCCCTCGAACAGGCCGAGCACCGTGTGCGTGTTGCCGACGTCGATCGTTAGCAGCATCGATTACCCCCGTAGATCCAGTGCGATGTCGAGGGCCGGCGCCGAGTGCGTGAGCGCTCCCACCGCAAGGTAGTCAACGCCAGTTTCGGCCACAGCACGGGCCGATTCCAAGGTCAACCCTCCACTAGCCTCAAGCTTCGCCCGATTTCTCACGATGTGGACGGCTTGGGCGGTCTCCTCGACCGTGAAGTTGTCGAGAAGGATCTCCTCGGCGCCTTCTTCGAGCACCGGGCCGAGCTGGTCGATCCGGTCCACCTCCACCTCGATCGGCAGCTCCGGATAGCGCTCTCTCACCGCGCGGAACGCCTCGGCCACGCCGCCGGCGGCCACCACGTGGTTGTCCTTGATCAGCGCCGCGTCCGACAGGGACATCCGGTGGTTGACGCCGCCGCCACAGCGCACCGCGTACTTCTCCAGCGCCCGCAGTCCGGGCAGCGTCTTGCGGCTGTCACGCACCCTCGCCCGGGTGCCGCTGACCGCCTCGACCCACCTGCCGGTCAGTGTCGCGATGCCGGACAGGTGCGTGAGCAGGTTGAGCGCGGTGCGCTCCGCCGTCAGCAGGCCCCTGACCGGGCCCTCCACGGTCATCAGTACGTCGCCCGCCCGGACGCGCTCGCCGTCCTTGGCCCGCCGCTCCGTACGGGCCGCGCCCAGCCGGACGAACACCGCCTCGGCCACGGCCAGCCCGGCGACGATGCCGTCCTTGCGGGCCACCACGTCGGCGATCGCGCGCTGCTCCGCCGGAATGGTGGCCAGGCTCGTCACGTCGCCCGCCTCCTGCAGGTCCTCGGCGAGCGCCCGGTCGATCAAGGCGTCGATCTCCGCCGGATCCAGCCCGGCGGCGGCGAGCTCCTGCGCCAGTCGCGGCGGCGTGGTGTCGCCGTGCGGCGTGTACGTCATCTGGGGCCCCTCCTCGGTCAGGGTCACGTCCAGGTGGCCCAGCCAGTCATTGTCGTCTCGGTCGGGGAAGTCCTCTCGCCAATGCGAGCCGCGGGTCTCCAGCCGGGCCCGGGCGGCGCCGACCAGCACGGTGGCGACGGTCAGCAGGTTCGTGGCCTCCCACGACTCCGTACACGGCTGGACCTGGACCGGGGTCCAGCGGGCGTCGCGGAGCGCCCGCGCCGTCTCCGCGAGCGACTCGCGGCTGCGCAGCACGCTCGCTCCCCCGCTCATGCGGGCCTGGACCTTGGTACGGATCCGCGGGTCGGCCAAGCCCGTGGCCGCCCGGCTCGCGACCACCTCGCCCGGCGCCTCTTTCGGCTGCACCGACGCGTGGATGTCCGCGGCGATGCGTTCGGCGAAGACCAGGCCCTCCAGCAGCGAGTTGGACGCGAGCCTGTTCGCGCCGTGCACGCCCGTGCACGCGACCTCGCCGCACGCGTACAGGCCCTCGATGGAGGTACGGCCGTGCAGATCGGTCCTGACCCCGCCGCTGGCGTAGTGGGCGGCCGGGGCGACGGGGATGGGCTCGGTGGCCGGGTCGATGCCGTGCTCGCGGCAGACCGCGTAGATCGTGGGGAAGCGGGTCTTCCACCGGTCCGCGCCGAAGTGGCGGCCATCGAGGAAGACGTGGCTCTGCCCGCTCTCGCGCATCGTCCGCATGATGGCCTTGGCGACGACGTCGCGCGGGGCCAGGTCGGCCAGCTCGTGCACGCCGTTCATGAACGCGCGGCCCTCGTGGTCGACCAGGAAGGCGCCCTCACCCCTGACCGCCTCGGAGATCAGCGGCTGCTGCCCGGTCGACTCCTCGCCGAGCCACAGCACCGTGGGATGGAACTGGACGAACTCGATGTCACGCACCACGGCCCCCGCCCTGAGCGCGAGCGCGACGCCGTCGCCGGTGGAGACGACGGGGTTCGTGGTGGCCGCGTACACCTGCCCCATGCCGCCGGTGGCCAGCACGACCGCCCGCGCGTGCACCGCGCCCACGCCGTCGCGGGCGCCCTCGCCCATGACGTGCAGTGTCACGCCTCTGGCCCGGCCGCGCGCGTCCGTCAGCAGGTCGAGGACCAGCGCGTGCTCGATGACCTCCACCGCGCCCGCCCTGACCGCCTCGGCCAGCGCCCGCTGCACCTCGGCCCCGGTGGCGTCGCCGCCCGCGTGCACGATCCTGTCGCGCCGGTGGCCACCTTCCCGGGTGAGCTGGAGCTCGCCGTCGGGGGTCCGGTCGAACCGGGCGCCGCGCTCCATCAGCCGCCGCAGCGCGCCCGGCCCCTCGGTCACCAGCGTCCGTACGGCCCGCACGTCGCACAGGCCCACTCCGGCGATCAGCGTGTCGCTCAGGTGCTCGTCGGGACTGTCGCGCGGGTCGAGCACCGCCGCGATCCCGCCCTGGGCCCACCGGGTCGACCCGGACGAGAGTACGTCCTTGGTGACGACGAGGACCTTGGCCGCGGGATCCAGCTCGGCATAGCGCAGGGCCACGGTCAGCCCCGCGATGCCGGAGCCCACGACGACCACGTCCGCCTCGGCGATCCAGCCGGGATCGGGGGCCGTCAGTCGGAGGGGAATCGCCGGTGCACTCATGGAGTCTCCTCATTGAGGCGATTTCGTCAACATGACGATAACCCACGGGCGAAGGTGGTGCCTCCGGGGGGTGGCTCAGTCCTCCAGGTACGCGTAGAGCTGTGGCGATGCCTCTGTCAGGCCGGATCGAGCGACAGGACGGCGTTGTCGATCAGCCGGGTGGTGCCGACCTTGGCGGCCACCGCCAGCACCGCCTCGCCCCGGTAAGACTCGCTCACCTCGGCGAACGTGGCCGGATCGACGAGCACCAGATAGTCGAGCGCGAGTTGGGGAGCCGCGCCCTCGAGCACGGCCAGCGCCGCCGCCCGGATCCTGGCCGGGACGGACTCCGCCGCGCCCGCCCGCAGGGCCCTGGAGAGCGTCAGGGCGACCTGCCGCTCGTCGGCGGACAGGTAGCGGTTGCGGCTCGACAGCGCCAGGCCGTCGGGCTCGCGGACGGTCGGCGCGCCGACGATGTCGATCGGCAGGTCGAGGTCGGCGACCATCCTGCGGATCATGGCGAGTTGCTGGGCGTCCTTCTGCCCGAAGACCGCCACGTCGGGCTGGACGAGGTTGAACAGCTTGAGCACCACCGTGAGCACACCGTCGAAATGGCCGGGCCGGACGGCGCCCTCGACGATCGTGCCCATCTCGCCCGACTGGACGCTGACCTGGCGGCCGGCGGGGTACATGTCGTCGACCGACGGGGCGAAGACGACGTCCACGCCTTCGGCCCGGCACGCCTCCAGGTCCGCGTCGAACGTCCGCGGATAGCGGGAAAAATCCTCGTTTGGCGAAAATTGCAGAGGATTGACGAAGATGCTGACCACGACGTGGTCGGCGCGTACGCGGGCCTCGCGGATCAGGGAGCGGTGACCCTCATGCAGCGCACCCATGGTGGGCACCAGCGCGACGCTCCCCTCGCCGCGCGCTTTGACCAGGTCGGTACGGTTCTTGGCGACGATCAGGTCCATATGTTGCCTCCGAGCGCGTCGAGCAGGCGCTCGGCCTCTTCGGGCTTCAGCAGCCCCGCGGCGAGCGCGCGGTCCGCCGTGAGCCTAGCGAGGGCGATGTAGGCGTCGGCCGCCTCGGGTGCCGCCAGGATCAGCGCGTCGACATGCTTGCGTACGGTGCCCGCGTCGCCCCGCACCACGGGACCGGTCAGCCCGGCGATGCCGAGCCGCAGCACGTTGTCGAGCGCCGCGCCGAGCAGCGGGCCGAGCATGATGCCCGGATGCTCCACGCCGATGCCCCGCAGGAGCTCCTGCGACTCGGCGATGAGCGTGACCATGTGGTTGGCCGCCCCGGCCAGGGCCGCGTGGTAGAGGGCACGGTCGGAGTCGGCGATCCAGACCGGCTCGCCGCCCATCTCGATGACCAGCGCCTCGGCGATGGGCCTGAGCGTGTCGGGCGCCGTCACGCCGAACGAGATGCCGGTGATGCGGTTGAGGTCGTCGTCCCGCCCGGTGAACGTCATCACCGGGTGGAGCGCGAGCGGCAGCGCGCCCGCCCTGGCGGCCGGCTCCAGCACCGACAGCCCATACGCGCCGCTGGTGTGCACGAGCAGCTTGCCCTGGAGGTCCGCGCCGGTCGACGCGAGACCGTTGACCAGATCGGGCAGCGCGTCGTCGGGCACGGTGAGCAGGATCAGCCCAGCCGTCTTGACGACCTCCTCGGGCCGCGTCGGCCGTACGCCGAGTCGCTCCGCCGCCCACCGGTGCGAGGCGTCGGAGACCCCGCTGGCGGCGACCACGTGGTGCCCGGCCTGCGCCAGTGCGGCACCGAGCACCGAACCCACCTTGCCCGCGCCCAGCACGCCCACGGCCAGCCGCGCCGGCCGATCCCCTGCGTCCATGACGTCCACCCCTGTCGACCCTGATGGCACTGCCGCCCAGAGTAACGGCCGCTCGCGACTACGTACGTGACCAGGCTTTTGCCGCATGTTGAGTTACCCACAAAAGGGACAAGGGCATACAAAACCTGCACCCCCTGTCGGAAGAGATGAGGAGAGGGGTTCATCTCGTGGTGGCGGGCGCCGAGTTGACGACCCGACGCCCGCGTTGATCTACGGGGGGGCTTACTTCGTGAGATAGTCCAGGGCATGTGGCTCACGTGGCGCGCCGCGATGCAGTACGCGCTGTACGGCGAGGACGGTTTCTACCTCCGTGAGCGCCCTTCGGGCCACTTCCGTACGTCGGTCAGCGCCTCGGCCGCCTTCGCCGACGCGGTTCTGGCCCTGCTCACCCAGGTCGACGCCGACCTCGGCGCCCCGGAGAGCATCGACCTGGTCGACATCGGCGCCGGAGAGGGCGCCCTGGTGGCCCGCGTGCTCGACGCCGCCGAGCCCGGGCTGCGCGCCAGGCTCAACATCACCGCCGTCGACCTCTCGCCCAGACCCGACGACCTGCCCAAGAGCATCGACTGGCGCCCTCGGATCCCCTCCGTCATCACCGGGCTGGCGATCGCCAACGAGTGGCTGGACAACGTCCCGCTCGACGTGGCCGAGCAGACGGCCGACGGGCCGCGGCTGGTCCTGGTCGACACCGAGACGGGTGAGGAACGGCTGGGCGACCCGGTGCCCGACTCCGACCGCGCCTGGCTCGACCGGTGGTGGCCGTCGCTGGGCCGCATCGGCTCGCGCGGGGAGATCGGGTGCCCGCGCGACGCCGCGTGGGCGGCCGTGGTGACCCGGCTCAGGAGGGGTCGCGCGGTGGCCATTGATTATGCACACCCTGTGGATAACCGTCCGTGCCATGGCACACTCACCGGCTACCGAGATGGTGCGGTCGTCGCGCCCATCCCCGACGGCACCTGCGACATCACCGCTCACGTGGCGCTCGACGCGTGCGCGGAGGCCGGTCGGCGGGCCGGTGCGATATCCACAGGCTTGTCCACACAGCGCGATGCGCTAAGGGCTCTGGGGGTCACCGGCACGCGTCCGCCCATCGATCTCGCGCATGCCGATCCGACGGCTTATCTCCGAGCCCTGGCCCGCGCCTCGGAGGAGGGCGAGCTGATCGACCCGAGAGGGCTCGGCGGCTTCGGCTGGCTCGTCCAGGAACGCCGGTGACCCGTCGGCGAAGGACCTCAGCCACGACGGACCGGCTACTTCCGCTCCCCCGGAGGGGGTTCCTGCCTAGGGATCCCAGCCACGACGGACGGCCGCGCTAACCCGTCGTCAGGTCGAGGGACTTCAGGCCGCGGATGACGTAGCCCGGCTTCCATTCCGGCTCGCTGGCGAGTTCCAGCTTCGGCGCCCGCTCCAGCAGGGCGCCGAACGACTCGATCAGCTCGATGCGGGCCAGCGGCGCGCCCAGGCAGAAGTGGATCCCCGCCCCGAAGGAGATGTGCGGGTTGTCCGGCCGTCCCACGTCGAGCCGGTCAGGGTCGGCGAACACCGTCTCGTCGCGGTTGGCGGAGCCGAACAGCAGCGCGACCTCGGCCCCGCGCGGGATCTCGACCCCGTGCACCGCGATGTCCTCCAGGACCCACCGCTCGAACATCTGCAGCGGCGTGTCCCAGCGCATCAGCTCCTCGACGGCCGTGGGCAGCAGGCTCCGGTCCTCGCGCAGGCGTACCAGCTCGGCGGGGTTCCTGAACAGGGACCACCAGCCGTTGCCCGTCACGTTCACGGTCGCCTCGTGTCCGGCGTTGAGCAGCAGCACGCACGTACCGACCAGCTCGTCCTCGGTGAGCTCCTCGATCGCCGCGAGCGCGCTGATCAGGTCGTCGCCCGGTCGTACGGCACGCTCGCGGGCCAGGTCCGCGAGGTAGGCGGCGAACTCCGCCGCCGCCTTGGCGGCCAGGTGCTGCGACTCCATGCTCGGGTTCAGCTCGTACATCCGGCAGATGTCGGCCGACCAGGGGCGCAGCAGGTGCCGGTCCGCCTCGGGTACGCCGAGCATCTCCGCGATGACGGTCACCGGCAGCGGCTCGGCCACCTCGGCGATCAGGTCGCCGCCGCCCTTCTCGACGAACGCCCCGACCAGCCCCTCGGCGATGGCCCTGACCCGGGGGCGCAGCGACTCGACCATGCGCGGGGTGAACGCCTTGGAGACCAGCCGGCGCAGCCTGGTGTGCACCGGCGGCTCGACGTCGAGCATGCCGGCCCTGGTCACCCGCCAGAACGGCTCCTGGAACGCCGGCTCCTCCGGCCTGCCGAACTCCTCGTGCGTGGCCACGTGGAGGTAGGAACGGCCCAGCCGGCGGTCTCTGAGCAGCGCGTTCACGTCCGCGTGCCGGGAGATCAGCCACTGCCCCGTCGGCTCGAAGTAGCTGACGGGGGCGTCACGCCTCAGCTCCGCGTACGCGCCGTAGGGGTAGGCAACAAAATCCGGATTCCAGGGATCGAAGCGCACTTTTTCATCTTATGAGGAGGCTTGCTTGGCGTGCCTGCTCCGCATCCGGATGTTGAGCAGCTCCACGATCACCGAGAACGCCATCGCGAAGTAGATGTAGCCCTTGGAGATGTGCTGGCCGAGCCCCTCGGCGATGAGCACCACCCCGATCAGCACCAGGAACGCCAGAGCCAGCATCTTGATGCTCGGATGCTTGTCCACGAACCTGCTGATCGGCCCGGACGCGAACAGCATGACCAGCACCGCCACGATCACCGCGGCGATCATCACGCCGAGCTCGTCCACCATGCCCACGGCGGTGATCACCGAGTCGAGCGAGAACACCACGTCCAGCACCATGATCTGCACGATCACCGAGGCGAACGAGGTGACGGCCCGTCCCTTGCCGCCCTCCTCCTTCAGTTCCATGCTGTGCCCGATCTCGGTGACGCTCTTGGCCAGCAGGAACAGGCCGCCCAGCAGCAGGATCAGGTCGCGCCCCGATATCCCGTGGCCGAAGACCTCGAACAATGGCGTGGTCAGCCGGACCACCCACGACAGCGCCAGCAGCAGGAGCAGCCGGCTGATCAGCGCCGCGGCCAGGCCCATGACGCGGGCCCGGTCGCGCTGCTCCGGCGGCAGCTTCCCGGCCAGGATGGAGATGAAGATGATGTTGTCGATACCGAGAACGATCTCTAGTGCGACCAGGGTGAAAAACCCGATCCAGATCTGAGGGTCGGCCACCCAGTCCAGCATTAGGTACTCCTCACAGCAGGGGTTTCAGTTACCAACGAGGCAGGGGCCGCATAAGTTCGCGGTTGCGATTCATGGCCGGGTGTCGGTTATAGTGCGGATGTAGGTCATGAGTGCCAGCGCACAGCCCCGGCTTGCTGGCCGGCAACCCTCGCGTCCGCGGCGGGGTGCCCCGGGTGAAGACCTGGTCCGCCACGAGGTGTGGTGGGCAAGCGCGGGCTCGCTGGGTGTTCCGGGGGTCCGATGGCCCCAGGAGGTTCGCCGTGTCCACGTTGACGATCTTCAGCTCCCTGCCCGCTCAGGCCACCGACGCGCCGGCTGCCGAGCGCGCCCGTCTGATCCCCGCCGTACTGGGCGCCGATCTGGAAGTGCCGGTCAAGGGCGGCAGGCTGGTGACGTACGCCAACCTCGACTACGCGGCGAGCGCCCCCTGTCTGGAGCCGGTCAGTGCCGCCGTCACCGCCGCGCTCCCGGCCTACTCCAGCGTGCACCGCGGCGCGGGCTACGCCTCCCAGCTCACCACCGCCCGCTACGAGCAGGCCCGCCACACGGTCAGGGCCTTCGTCGGCGCCCGCCCCGACGACGCCGTGATCTTCACCCGCAACACCACCGACGCGACGAACCTGCTGGCCCGCTGCCTGCCCGAGGGCACGACCGCGGTCGTGTTCGACACCGAGCACCACGCCTCCCTGCTGCCCTGGAAGCGGTCCGTACGGCTGGCGCCGCCCGCCTTCCCCGGCGAGGCCGTCCGCGCCGCCGACGAGGCGCTGGCCGGGATCGACGGCCCCAAGCTGCTCGTGGTCACCGCCGCCTCGAACGTCACCGGCGAGCTCTGGCCCATCGCCGCCCTGGCGCACATCGCGCACCGCCACGGAGCCCGCATCCTGGTGGACGCCGCCCAGCTGGTGCCGCACCGGCGGCTCAACCTGACCGCGCTCGACCTCGACTACGTCGCCTTCTCCGGGCACAAGCTCTACGCGCCCTTCGGGGCCGGGGTGCTGGTCGGCCGGCGTGACTGGCTCTCCTCCGGCGAGCCGTACCTCAAGGGCGGCGGCGCCGTACGCTCCGTCGACGAGGACATCGAGTGGCACGAGGACGCCGAACCGCGTCACGAGGCGGGCACCCCGAACGTCCTGGGCGCCATCGCCGTGGCCGCCGCCTGCGACGCGCTCAGCGCGACCGGCTGGACCGAGCTGGTGCGCGAGGAGGAGCGGCTCATCGCCCGGCTCCGGTCCGGCCTGGCCGCGATCGAGGGCGTGCGCGAGCTGTCGCTCTGGGGGCCGGACCAGCCGCGCGTGGGCATCGTCTCGTTCGTCGTGGACGGGCACTCGGCGCGCGAGGTGGCCGAGGTGCTGTCGGGCGAGTACGGCATCGGCGTGCGTGACGGCAAGTTCTGCGCGCACCCGTTCGTCCGGCACCTGCTCGGCACCGCCGATGGCGGCTGCGAGGACGACACGGCCTCCGCGGTCCGCGCCTCGATCGGCATCGGCACCACGGAGGAGCACGTGGACCGCCTCGTAGACGCCCTCCGCGACCTCGCCGCCCGCTGAGGTCACGGACGCGGCACGACAGCCGCCGCGTCGCCGCCCGCTGAGGTCGCGCGATGGCGAACCTTCGCGCGGCGGGCTGAGGTCAGGCGCTCGGCGAACGTCCGCGTGACGGCTCGTCGGCGACGACGTCATCGACGTTCCGCATGTCACCGCCCCGGGCGGTCGGTGGCACCGGCCTGGGGGCGGTGTCCGCCTCCGATGGGGCCTCCGGCCTGATGGAGGTGGCCGGCGCGTGGCCGGCGAGATCCTGCTCGGCCGCGCGACGCTCGGCGCGCCGCCGGTAGCTGTTGTGCAGGATGCCGTCGATGCCGAGCCGGCCGCCGCCCACAGCCACGAGCAGCAGGCAGGCCACGGCCAGCCCGCCGGCGAGCTCCCAGCCGCCGTTCTGGATCAGGACGCCGTGGGCGCCGTGGACGAAGATGATCGCGCCCAGCATGTCGACCACCAGCCCGAGGGCCGCCAGCCGGACCAGCAGGCCGATGATGAGCAGGACCCCGCCGACGGTCTCGACGAGAATGGCGAACCCGGCCGAGAGCCACGGCAGCGGTATTCCCATCTGGTTGAAGGCGGCGGCCGTGACCGGTACCCCGATCTGCATCTTCTGCCACCCGTGGGTCACGAAGATCACGCCGATCGCCACCCGCGAGATCAGAGCGGCAAGATCGAAAAGAATTCTTTGCACGGTTTTCTCCCCCCGTTCCCGATGTTCCTCCCCGGTCCAGTGGGCGGAATGCGCCGATATAGGGTTCCTTGACCTCTTCCTGTGCTGGATCACCACGACTGCCGGTGGCAGCATTGCCATATGACGGAACGCGTGGTCGGGATCGGCGTCGGGGCGAAAGAGCTGGCCACCGAGGACATGATCCTCAACATCGGCCCACAGCACCCGTCGACGCACGGGGTGCTCAGGCTGCGGCTCACCCTCGACGGCGAGCGCATCGCCACGGCCGAGCCGATCATCGGTTATATGCACCGGGGCGCGGAGAAGCTGTTCGAGGTCCGCGACTACCGGCAGATCATCATGCTGGCCAACAGGCACGACTGGCTGGCCGGGTTCGCCAACGAACTGGGCGTGGTGCTGGCCGCCGAGCGCATGCTGGGCATGGAGGTGCCGGTACGGGCCGTGTGGGCGCGTACGCTGCTGGCCGAGCTCAACCGGGTGCTGAGCCACCTGATGTTCCTCGGCTCGTACCCGCTGGAGCTGGGCGCGATCACCCCCATCTTCTACGCCTTCAACGAGCGCGAGCGCATCCAGGCCGTGATGGAGGAGATCTCCGGCGGCCGGATGCACTACATGTTCAACCGGGTCGGCGGGCTGAAGGAGGACCTGCCGTACGGCTGGCTGGACCGGGTGTCGGAGACCGTCGCCGAGACCCGGCGCCGGGTGCCCGACATCGAGAATCTCATCCTGAACAACGAGATCTTCCTGGCCCGTACCAAGGGTGTCGGCGTCCTGACCCGCGAGCAGATCCTGCAGTACGGCGTGAGCGGCCCCATCGCCCGCGCCTCCGGCGTCGACCTCGACCTGCGGCGCGACCAGCCGTACCTGGCCTATCCCGAGTTGCCGGTGAAGGTGGTCACGCGCGGCGCGGGCGACTGCCACGCCCGCTTCGAGATCCTGCTCGACCAGCTCAGAGTCTCGCTGGACCTGGCCGACGCGTGCGTCGACCGGCTGCGCTCGCTGCCGCCGGGCCCCATCAACCAGCGGCTGCCCAAGGTGCTCAAGGTGCCGGAGGGCCACACGTACGCCTGGACCGAGAACCCGCTCGGCATCAACGGCTACTACCTCGTGTCCAAGGGGGACAAGACTCCATGGCGGCTCAAGCTGCGCTCCGCGTCTTACAGCAACATCCAGGTGCTCCGGGAGATGCTGCCCGGGCATCTGGTGGCCGACATGGTGGCGATCCTCGGCTCGATGTTCTTCGTCGTGGGTGACATCGACAAGTGACCGACGTCGCGACTCCGCAGCGGGACAAATATGTCGACTGGCTGCGCGCTCTCAGTCTGATCGTGGTGGTGGTGTGGCACTGGGCGTTCACCATCCTGCAGTGGAAGCCCGAGGGCCCCGAACCGACCAGCCCGCTCGGCTTCACCTCGGGGCTGTGGATACTCACCTGGCTGCTTCAGGTGCTGCCGCTCTTCTTCTACGTCGGCGGCCACGTACACCTGCTGTCGTGGAGCCGCGCCCAGGCCCGCGGCATCGGCATCGGCCGGTTCGTCTGGCGGCGCATCCGCGCGCTGGCCGCCCCCGCGCTCGTGCTGTCGGGCGTGTGGCTCACCATCGGCGCGGTCGTGACCTGGGTGTTCCACGTCGAGTGGATGTGGCGGGTGGTGCTGCTCGTGCTCAGCCCGCTCTGGTTCCTCGGCGTCTACCTGGTGCTGATCGCGCTGCTGCCCGTGGCGTTGTGGCTGCACCGCCACTACGACGTGCTGGCGCTCATCTGGCTGGGCGGCGCCGCCCTGGTGATCGACGTGGTCCGCTTCCGGTACGGCGTCGAGTGGGTCGGCTGGCTGAACATGATCATCGTCTGGGGGCTGGCCCACCAGGCCGGCTTCTTCTACGACCGGATCGTCATCCTGCCCAGGCGCTATGACGTGGGGGTCCTCTGGACCGGGCTGTTCGCCCTGTTCGGCCTGGTCTACTCGGGCATCTACCCGGGCTCGATGGTCGGGGTGCCGGGTGACAAGTGGTCGAACATGGCGCCGCCCACCTTCGTCATCGTGGCGCTGCTGCTCTTCCAGATCGGCCTGGTGGAGGTGTTGCGGCCGTCGATGGAGCGCGTCCTGGAGAAGCCCGGGTGGCGCCGGGTCAACGGCACCATCAACCGCTACGCCCTGCCGCTGTTCCTCTTCCACACCACAGGGATGGCGATCGCGCTGGGTCTGCTGTGGTGGTTCTTCGGCACGCTCGGCGGCGAGGTGCCACCGGACCTCAGATGGTGGCTGGAACGCCCGCTCGCCATCCTGGGCCCGCTGATCTGCACCCTCCCGGTCATCTACCTCTTCGGCCGCAAGCGGACTCCTGCCGAACAAGTGCCGGACAAGAGTTGACCATGGCCGCTAGCTTGAGCCCATGACGTCCGACGTCGAGCACGCTGTCACGCTCTACCTGGGCCGCTGATCCTCCGGGTCCTTCGGGATGCGGCAGGCGTGTTCCAGGAAGAGGGCGGCGCAGATCAGCACCACGAACGCCAGCAGCGAGCCCACCGCGATGAAGAACTCGAACCGCGGCGTCTCCCTGGTGAACAGCTGGACCGTGTGCAGGACGAACCCACCGAAGACACCCGCGAACACCGCACCCACATAGGCCGACGCCTTGCCCAAGGCCGCCAGCCGGGCCACCGCCAGCGGCTCGACCGGCTTGGTGTCAGGTTTGCGGTCGATCCGGGCCTTCGTCACCCATCCGCTGTAGGCCTCTCCGAGGGCCAGCAGCAGGACGGTGGGGATGGCGGTCCACGGCACGATGGGCAGGTCGGCGTAGAACTCCCTGACCACCATCCAGGCGACCAGCGCCACGACGACGATGATGCCGACCAGCAGGCCGGGGCGAGTGGGCCTCAATCCGGGCTCTGCAGCTTGAGGTCAGCACGCAGCCGTACGCCGCTCTGGTCGAGGTCCGTGAGCAGGTCGGCGACCTGGCCCTGGCCGGGCAGCACGCCGTCGGGGTCCACATCCGCCCACGGGACGAGGACGAAGGCCCGCTCGTGCGCGAGCGGGTGCGGCAGCGTCAGGTCGGGGTCGTCGGAGACCGTGTCACCCACGACGATCAGGTCGATGTCGAGCGTGCGCGGGCCCCAGCGTTCCTTGCGCTCCCGCCCGAAGGCATTCTCGACGCCCTGCGCCCGCTCCAGCAGCGCCTGCGGTTGGAGCGAGGTCTCGGCGATGACGATCGCGTTGAGGTAGGGGCGCTGCCCGGCGGGACCGCCGACCGGGTCGGTCTCATAGACGGGCGAGCTCGCGACGAACTCCAGCCCCGGTGCGTCGAAAAGGGTGTCGATGGCGTCCTGCAAGGTCTGGAAGCGCCGTCCGAGATTGCTACCGAGAGACAGTACGACGTTCACGTGCTACTCCTCTCGCTCACCTACTGCTCACCACGTTCTGCTCACCAAAGTTCATTCGCGACTCCGATGGATGGTGACGACCACGTCGTCGAACGGCAGCGGGATCGGTGCCGCGGGCTTGTGCACACTCACCTCGACCGACTCCACCAGGCCGGCGGCCAGGCACACGTCGGCGAGGCGCTGCGCGAGCGTCTCGATCAGCTCGACCGGCTCGCCTTCCACCACGGCGACCAGCGCCTGGGCGAGCTCACCATAGTGGACCGTCTTGCCGAGGTCGTCGGAGGCGGCGGCGGGGGCGGTGTCGAGGAACAGCGTCGCGTCGACCACGAACTCCTGCCCGAGCTCACGCTCGGCCGCCAGCACGCCGTGCCGGCCCCGGGCCCGCAGGCCCTTCAGCGCGATGCGATCAGACCTCAAGCTCGCCTTCCTCCTCGTCGTCGTCACCCTGGAGCACCGGCGAACCGTGATGCATCCACAGCCGCCAGCCCTGCGCCGTGCGTACGTAGACGTTACTGGCCACCACCTTGCCGGCGGCGAAGCTGGACTCGCCCTCCTCGCCGGCGGTGAGGATGTTCTCGACGCAGGTGAGCACGGCCACATCGCCCAGCACGGTGGTGTTGACGTCGGTCAGCACGAACTGGATGTAGGTGGTGTTGGCCATGATGAGCGCCCAGGAGCGCAGCACCTCGGACCGCCCCGAGAGCAGGGTCCAGCCCGGATGTACGCAGCTGACCTGCTCGTCGGCGGAGTCCTCGGCCCAGATCTCGGTCATCTTGTCGAGGTTGGCGTCCTCGATCGCGAGATAGAAGTCCTGGTTGACCGTCTCGATCGCGGCGGTGTCGACACTCATGTGTTGGCTCCGGGTCTCTTCCATGCGGCGGCCACGCGCACGGCATCGGCATTGGGACCTACTTCGTGCACTCGTACGCACCAGGCACCGGCGTGCGCGGCCAGCGCCGTCACGGCCACCGTGGCGTCGTCACTGCCGCTGAACGGGCGCGGCGTGCCGTCGGCGTCGGCGAGCAGCCGCCCCAGGAACCGCTTGCGCGAGGCCCCGATCAGCAGCGGATAGCCGAGCTCGGCCAGCTCCCCCATCCCGGCGAGCAACTCCCAGTTGTGCGCGGGGTTCTTGGCGAAGCCCAGCCCGGGGTCGAGCACGATCTGCTCCTCGGACACGCCCTCGGCCAGCACCAGGTCGACCCGCTTGGCGAGCTCCTCGCGCACCTCGGTCACGACGTCGTCGTAGACGGCCCGGCGGTCCATGTCATGGCTGTGGCCGCGCCAGTGCATGACCACATAGTCGACGCCGGTGGCGGCCACCACGCGCGGCATCTCGGGATCGGCCAGGCCGCCGCTCACGTCGTTGACCAGCCTCGCCCCCGCCTCCACCGCCGCCTTGGCGACCTCGGCCCGCATGGTGTCGACGCTGACCGCCACTCCCTCGGCGCTGAGCGCCCTGATCACTGGCACGACGCGGGCCAGCTCCTCGTCGAGCGGCACTCTGGCGGCGCCGGGGCGGGTGGACTCGCCACCCACGTCGACGATGTCGGCCCCCTCACCGACCAGCTCCAGCCCGTGCCGGATAGCGGCCGCCTCGTCGAACCACAGGCCCCCGTCGGAGAACGAGTCCGGCGTGACGTTGACCACGCCCATGACGAGGCACCGCGCCTCTGCTCCGACAACCATGCCCCAAGCCTAGGCGGTCGTGGTTGATGGGGTCTGTGGAGGGTGCCCACACACAAATAACAATCCGATCAGTGCCAAAGGCTCGCTGACTGGTGCTTATCAGGGCAGCTGCCTATCGGTGCCGGGTCAGCGCCCCAGGCCGACCGGCTGGTGCTTATCGGTGCAGGATCAGCGCCATCGCCTCGGCGCGGGTCTTGTCGCTCGTACGGAAATCGCCACGCACCGCCGAGGTCACCGTCTTCGCGCCCGGCTTGCGGACCCCGCGCATGGTCATGCAGAGGTGCTCACACTCCACCACCACGATCACCCCGCGCGGCTCCAGCACGCGCATCAGCGCGTCGGCGATCTGCGAGGTCATCCGCTCCTGCACCTGCGGGCGGCGGGCGAAGACGTCCACCAGGCGGGCCAGCTTGGACAGCCCGGTCACCTGGCCACGCTCGTTGGGGATGTAGCCCACGTGGGCCACCCCGTGGAAGGGCACCAGGTGGTGCTCGCAGGTGGAGTAGACCTCGATGTCCCTGACGAGCACCATCTCGTCGTGGTCGACGTCGAAGACCTTGTTGAGCACGCCCTCCGGCGTCTGTCCGAGGCCGGAGAACTGCTCGGCGTAGGCCCGGGCCACCCGAGAGGGCGTGTCGAGCAGGCCGTCACGGTCGGGATCCTCGCCGATGGCGTAAAGGATCTCGCGGACGGCCTTCTCGATCCGGCCCAGGTCTACGTCTTGCGAACTCACGCACTGTCTCCAGAGGGCAGCGCGTCCTGGTGACTGGCGGCGGCGAGCGAGCCGTTGGCCGACTGCTCCTTCGGGGTCAGGATCGGCGGGCGGTCCGAGGGGAGCCGCTTGCCGTAGCCCGCGTAGGACGGGCGGTGCTCCTTGACCACGACCGGGGCGAAGACCTCCAGCACCTGGTCGCGGGAGAGCGTCTCCTTCTCCATGAGCTGCAGCACCAGGTTGTCGAGCACGTCGCGGTATTCGACCAGGATGTCCCACGCCTGGTCGTGCGCCGTCTCGATCATCCGGCGGACTTCCTCGTCGATCGTCGAAGCGATCTTCTCGGAGTAGTCGCGCTCGTGACCCATCTCGCGGCCCAGGAAGACCTCGGCCTGGCCGGAGCCGAACTTACGGGCGCCGAGCTGCTCGCTCATGCCGTATTCGGTCACCATGCGGCGGGCGACCGCCGTGGCCTTCTCGATGTCGTTGGAGGCGCCGGTGGTGGGCTCGTGGAAGACGAGCTCCTCCGCCGCACGACCGCCGATGAGCATCGCGAGCTGGTCCATCATCTCGGACCTGGTGGCCAGGAACTTGTCCTCCATCGGCAGCGTCATGGTGTAACCCAGGGCGCGGCCACGGGACAGGATCGTGATCTTGTGGACCGGGTCGGAGTTGGGCAGCGCGTGCGCCACCAACGCGTGACCGCCCTCGTGGTAGGCGATCATCTTCTTTTCCTTGTCGGACATGACCCGCGACTTGCGCTCGGGTCCTGCCATGACGCGGTCGATCGACTCCTCGAGGATGTCCATCGAGATCAGCTTCTTGTCGGCGCGCGCGGTGAGCAGCGCCGCCTCGTTGATCACGTTGGCCAGGTCGGCACCGGTGAACCCGGGCGTGCGACGGGCGATGACGTCGAGGTCGACCGCCGGCTCGAACGGCTTGCCGCGACCGTGGACCCTGAGGATGCCCTTGCGGCCCTCCAGGTCGGGGCGGTCGACGGTGACCTGCCGGTCGAATCGGCCCGGACGCAGCAGCGCCGGGTCGAGGATGTCGGGCCGGTTGGTCGCGGCGATGAGGATCACGCCGCCCTTGACGTCGAAGCCGTCCATCTCGACGAGCAGCTGGTTGAGCGTCTGCTCGCGCTCGTCGTGACCGCCGCCCAGGCCCGCGCCGCGGTGCCGGCCGACGGCGTCGATCTCGTCGATGAAGATGATCGCCGGCGCGTTGGCCTTGGCCTGCTCGAACAGGTCGCGGACCCGCGAGGCGCCGACGCCGACGAACATCTCGACGAAGTCGGAGCCGGAGATCGAGTAGAACGGCACGCCGGCCTCACCCGCGACCGCGCGGGCGAGCAGCGTCTTGCCGGTGCCGGGCGGGCCGTACAGCAGCACGCCCTTGGGGATCTTCGCCCCGATCGCCTGGAACTTGGCCGGGGCCTGCAGGAACTCCTTGATCTCCTGGAGCTCCTCGATGGCCTCGTCGGCGCCCGCGACGTCGGAGAAGGTGGTCTTGGGGGTGTCCTTGGTGATCAGCTTCGCCTTGGACTTGCCGAAGCTCATGACCCGTGAGCCGCCGCCCTGCATCTGGTTCATGATGAACAGGAAGATGAGGACGATGAAGACGATCGGCAGGAAGCTCACCAGGATACTGACCAGGAAGTTCTCCTGGGGCACCTCGGTGGTGAAGCTCTTGGTCGTGCCCGCCTGAACCTGCGCCTGCAGCTCTTCGGTCAGCTTCGGCCCGTAGCCGGCGACCCAGTCAGACTGGATCATGTTGGTCGCCGTGTCACCCGGCCTGACCGTGATCGGCTTGATCAGCGTCAGCTCGATGCGCTGATCCTTGTCGACAATCTTGGCGTTGCTTACATTGCCGGTGCGAATCTGCTGGAGGACTGTGGACGTGTCGGCCTGCTTGAAATTGCCGCCGCCGCTCCAGAGCTGGGTGACGAGCAGGAGCAGCACGACGATGCCCAGGATCCACAGCAGTGGCCCACGTGTAAATCGCTTGAGATCCATCCGATGCGGAACCCCTTGCGGGCCCGTCCCTTCCTGACCATGGCCTGGAACCCCGGGAATTCCCGGGGCCGCGGCATCCGACGCCGCGACTTCTGACTACCCGAAGGGGACGCTTGGTCACCCTCCCGGAGTCAGAAGGTACACCGGGGAAGCGCGCGGAGGGACCGCCCGCTACACCGGTCTTGCCCTACCAACGTACGTCAGGTGGCGCGGTGTTCCCGGCGGCTACTTGTAAACATGGGGAGCCAAGGTGCCGATGAAGGGGAGATTGCGGTAACGCTCCGCGTAGTCGAGGCCATAACCAATGACGAACTCGTTGGGGATGTCGAAGCCGACGTACTTGACGTCGATCGGCACCTTTACCGCGTCGGGCTTGCGCAAAGCGGCGCAGATCTCCAGCGAGGCCGGGTTGCGCGACTTGAGGTTTTCCAGCAGCCAGTGAAGGGTCAGCCCCGAGTCGATGATGTCCTCGACGATCAGCACGTGGCGGCCCATGATGTCGGTGTCGAGGTCCTTCAGCACCCGCACGACACCGGACGATTTGGTGCCCGCACCGTAGGACGACACGGCCATCCAGTCCATCTGGACGGGCACGTGCAACGCCCTGGCCAGGTCGGCCATCACCATGACCGCGCCCTTCAACACGCCCACGAGCAGGAGCTCCGTGCCCGCGTAGTCGGCGTCGATCCGCCCGGCAAGCTCTTTCACCTTGGCCTGGAGCTCGTCCTGAGGAATCAGGACTTTCTCGAGGTCCTTGCCCATATCGGCAGCGTCCACCTGTGGTTCCTTACGGGATGGGACTGATGGCGAGTATCAGGGTGTCATACCGCCGCACAGCGGCCAGACCCCCGGGTAGATCCACGGCCTTCTGCCCGCGCCACGCCGTGATGAGCCGGTCGACGGCACGCACGTGGGTCGCGGAGAGGGCTCCGGAGGGCGTTCCCGCCGCGATGGCCGCCCGCCGCAGGACCCGCCGCCTGACGGCGCCTGGGAGGCGTTCCAGTTCGGGTACGGACAGCGTCACCGAACCGGCGATATCGCTTAGAGCGCAATTCTGATATGCCGTGTCGGCCCATTCGTCAAGGGCGTCGGCGTCGTCCCGGGCGAGATCGGCGGTCCTGGCGAGCGCGTCGGCCACGCCGGGCCCCAGCTCCGACTCCAGCAGCGGGAGCACCCTGGTCCTTACCCGTACGCGGGTGTAGCGGGGATCCTCGTTGTGCGGATCGTCCCAAGGGCTGAGGCCGAGCGCCGCGCACGCGGCGACGGTGGTGGCACGGGAGAGGGACAGCAGCGGCCTGCGGTAGCGGCCGGTCACCGGGGCCATGCCGGACAGCGATCTGAGCCCGCTCCCCCTGGCCAGGCCGAGCAGCACGGTCTCGGCCTGGTCATCCCTGGTGTGGCCGAGCAGCACGGTCGCGGCCTGGAGCCGGTCGGCCGCCTCGGCGAGCGCGGCATAGCGGGCGTCTCTGGCCGCCGCCTCCGGGCCGCCGGACGTGCCGACGTCGACGGTGAGGATCTCGGCCTGGTCGAGGCCCAAGGCCGGGGCCAGCGCGGCCACCGTCTCGGCGCGGGCGGCGGAACCCTCCTGGAGCTGGTGGTCCACCGTCAGCAACCCGGCCTTCAGGCCCGCGCGCGGCGCGACGAAGCCGAGCGCGGCGGCGAGTGCGAGGGAGTCGGCTCCCCCGCTGCACGCCGCCAGCACGAGCACGCCGTCACCGACGTCGGCCAGCGCCTCACGGACGGCCCTTCGGACGTCCGCGACGGCCGGGTGCGGGCCCATGACGAGTCAGGCGGGCAGGGCGTTGCTGCCGATGACGCGGCGTACCCAGGCGCTGGGGTCGGTGATCTCGGGTGTCGTCGGCAGGGTCTCGGGCGAGGTCCAGACGCGGTTGAAGCCGTCCATGCCGACCTGGTCCACCACCGCGCGGACGAAGGCCGAGCCCTCGGCGTACTGCTTCATCTTGACCTCGATGCCCAGCAGCCGCCGGACCGTACGGTCGAGGCGAGAGCCGCCCTCGCGGCGATGGGCGAACTTGGCGCGGATGTCGGCCACCGACGGCACCACCGAAGGACCGACGGCGTCCATGACGTAGTCGCCGTGCCCTTCGACCAGCGTCATCACGGCCGTGAGCCGGTCGAGGATCTCCTTCTGGCCGGGCGACTGGATGGCGTCGATGAGGTTGCCCTCGCCGCCGCGCACCACGTCGGCCACCGTGTCGGCGGCGCTGCGCAGCCGCTCCAGCAGCGTGCCCAGGTCGAGGTCGGAGGCCAGCAGGAACTCGGTCATCTGCGAACGGATGTATTCGCGCAGCCACGGCACCCCGGTGAACTGCACGCGGTGCGTCTCCTCATGCAGGCACACCCAGAGGCGGAAGTCGTGCGGGTCGACGTTCATCTCGCGCTCGGCGTGCACGATGTTGGGCGCGACCAGGGTCAGACGCCCGGCCGGCTCGCGGCCCGTCGGGTCCGGCGGCAGGAACAGCTCATACTGGCCGAGCACCCGCGAGGCGAGGAAGGCGAGCACCGCGCCCACCTCGACGCCGGTGATGCGGGAGCCCACGGCCGTGACGATCGCCGGCGGCGGGTTGGCCCCGGCGCCGACCCGCTCGGTGAGCGGTTCGAGCACCACACGGAAGCCCTCGACGTTGGCCTTGATCCAGCCGGGACGGTCGACGATGGTCGCCGCCTGCGGCGCGGTCTCAGTGTGAATCTTGGTGAACTCGCGTACGTGCCCCTCGGCCTCACGCGACAGCGCACGGAGCTCGGTGACGGCCTGCCTGGCCTCCTCCCGGCTCACCTGAGGACCGGGGCGCACCAGGCGCGTGCCGGTCGTGACGGCCAGATCCCAGTCGATCACCTGCATACCGTCCACCGTACGTGGTTCTCTTCTCGCCCGCGAAGACCTGCCCTCATGACCTTGCGACGATGGCCGCGAGTCTGTCCAGTACTGGCTCGGCGGTGCTCGGGACGCGGTCGGCCAGGAAGGCGAAAGTGACCAGGCGCCCTTCCTTGGTGGTGGCCATGCCGGCCAGCGTGTTGACGTTGTTGAGGGTGCCGGTCTTGGCGCGTACGAGGCCGACCTGGCCCTTGCTGTCGCCGCCGGTGAAGCGTCTGCCGTTGCCCAGGGTGCCGGAGAATCCGGCGATCGGCATGCCGGAGGCGATCGGGTGCAGGTCGGGGTGGGACGCGGCGGAGGCGACCGCGATGACCCGGGCCATCGCGTCGGCGCTGATGCGGTTGCGCGCGGACAGGCCGCTGCCGTCGAAGACCTGTACGCCCTTGGCCGCGCCGAGCCGTTGCAGCACCCCGACCACCGCCTTGGTCGCGCCCTCGAAGGACGCCGGCTGCCCTTCCTTGATGGCGATGTGCCTGGCCAGCGCCTCGGCCAGGTCGTTGTCGCTGAACGTCAGCGTGTGCTCGACCAGCGCGTAGAGCGGTGCCGAGTCGACCCGGCCGAGCTCGGCGGCCCCGGCGGGTGCCTTGCCCGGTCGTACGGACTTGGCGACGCCCACGCCGTACTTGGTCAGGAGGCGGGCGAACGCGGCGGCGGCGTACTGCGGCGGGTTGGACACGCGCGGCTGCCTCGCGGCGGGGTCGCGCCGCCCCTCGTCGATCGCCAGCGCGTAGACCGGCGCCACCTCGCCGTCGGGCACGTAGCCCGGCTTCCATCCGGGTGCCAGCGTGGAACCGGTGAACAGGGAGGCGTCGTACGAGAGCGTGACCTTGGTGACGCCCTTGGCCTTGAGCGCGGCGGCGGTGCGCGAGGCGAGCGTGGCGAGGGACGCCTGCTTGGGATAGGACAGGGACTTGGCCGACGGCCCGGCGAGCGTCGGATCTCCGCCGCCCACCAGCACGATCGAGTTGGCCGACTGGCCCTGCGTCACCCGGGTGGACAGACGGGTGTCGGGGCCGAGCGCGGCCAGCGCGGCCGTGCAGGTGACCAACTTTGTGGTGGAGGCGGGAGTGATGCCGACGTCGGGGTTGGCGGCGAATACCTGCTCGCCGGTGGCGGCGTCGAGGACCACCGCGCCCACCCGAGCGCCCAGCGCTTCGTCACCCAGGGCGCGGGTGAGCTGCTGGGTCAAAGTACGCTTAGTAGTGAGAGGTCCGTCTCCGGCCCTCACCTGGAGTTGGGCCAGCACCGGCCCCGCGGTGACCACGGAGACGGGGGGAGACCCTTGAGGAGACGGTGTCGGCTCGGTCGGTGACGATCCCCTCGTCAGCGCGCCCAGGCTGAAGTCATTGGTCATCGCATAGAGGCCGATGACGATGGTCAGCACCTGGAGCATGGCGAGAGTGGTCAGCATCACCCACCGCTCGTGCCGCGCCACGTCGCCTGACCTCTCTCCTGGTGTTCGCCTACGAGACATTAACGCCCACTCGGCGTGAGCGGAGGAACCGCGGTGGAGTTCGACGTTGTCGTTGAGATTCCCAAGGGACAACGGAACAAGTATGAAGTGGACCACGAAACCGGTCGCATCAGGCTTGACCGGCTGCTGTTCACCTCTACGCAGTACCCCGCCGACTACGGCTTCATCGAGCACACCCTCGGTGAGGACGGCGACCCGCTCGACGCGCTGGTGCTGCTCCAGGAGCCGACCTTCCCGGGCTGTTACATCAGTTGCCGCGCGGTGGGGATGTTCCGGATGACGGATGAGAAGGGCGGCGACGACAAGGTTCTGTGCGTCCCGGCCACCGACCCGCGGATGGAGCACATTCGCGACATTCACCACGTGCCGGAGTTCGACCGGCTGGAGATCCAGCACTTCTTCGAGGTCTACAAGGACCTGGAGCCCGGCAAGTCCGTCGAGGGCGCCAACTGGGTGGGCCGGATGGAAGCCGAGGTCGAGATCAAGCGCTCCTTCCAGCGCGCCAAAGACGAAGGCCATAGCTGAGTAGGTCACTGAGGACGGGTGGCACCCACCAGGTCCCCTCGCCACATGGAGGCGACCCGCACTACGTCGCCGGTCTGTGGCGCGTGCACCATCAGCCCGTCGCCCACGTACATGCCGACGTGGTGGATCGTGCTCGGGTCGCTGGTGACGTAGCCGAAGAACAGCAGGTCGCCGCGGCGCAACTGGTCGAGCGGCACGTGCGGGCCCGAGGTCCACTGCGTGCCGGTCCAGTGGTCGATGCCGACGCCCGCCTGCTCCCAGGCTCGCATGGTCAGGCCCGAGCAGTCGAAGCTGTCCGGGCCATCGGCCGCCCACACGTACGGCTTGCCGAGCTGGGTCAGCGCCCAGTTGGCCGCGACGTCGCCCATGAGCGAGCCGGACGCGTGCAGCCCGCCGCTGAGGCGCGCCTGCGCCAGCGCCGCCTCCCGCCGCCTGGCCAGCAGGTTAGCGTGGGTGCGCGCGGCGTCGACCCGCCGCTGCCACGCGGCGCGCTCGGCCTCCAGCCCTCTGGTCTCACGCTTCTGCGCGGCGACGGCCGCCTCCGCGGCGACCTTCGCCTGCCTGGCGCGCTCGGACACGGCCTGGTGCTCGGCGTACGCGTCGGCCGCCGCGCTCCGCAGGATGGCGGAGACCTCCTGGGCGTCGCGCATCCGGTCGAGCACCGCGCCCTGCTCGCCGCTGAGCTGCTCCAGGACGCTCGCCCGGTGCAGGAAGCCGTCTGTGTCGCCGATGTCGGTCATCATGCCGAGCATCGGCGTGATCATGTCGAGCCCGCTGTAGCCCTGCGCCGCGAGCAGCGCGACGGGCGCGCGGGCCTTCTCCACCTCGGCGTCGGCCAGCGCCAGCCGGGCCTGGGCCTGGTCGCGGGCCCGCCTGGCGCGTTCGAGGTGGACGAGCTCCCCGTTGTACGCCTCCACCAGCCGCTCCGCCCCGGCCGCCAGGTCGTCGAGCCGTGACTGGGCCTCGGCGAGCCGCGCGCTCGCGGTGCCCAGTTGCCGCGTACGGTCCCGTACGGCGTGGCGGGCCTGCGTCACCTTCCGGCGGGACGGCCCGGGGGCCGCGTCGGCCGGCGGGCACAGGGTGACGACCAGGCAGACTGCCATGAGTCCGGCTCTGAGGGCGTGCATAGTGCACACAGTTCCCGCCCGTCACTCTGTGTAATCCTGGTCACTTTCGTAACATCGTCAACGCAGGCGGAACAGGCGCTCTATCCACGGCCGGACACCGACCGGGATCGGGCTCGTACCCCGGGGATAGGTGAAGACCGGCGTCTGCGTGCCGTAAGCGGCGTGCAGCTCGGCCGCCCGGCACCAGTCGGCGCCCGCCCGAGCCGCGGCCCAGGCGGCCGCGATGGCCGGGCGGGACTCCGGATGGCGGTCGAAGGTCTGGTAGAGGGTCATCGTGGCGGCGGCGGCCACCGACCCGTCGCCGGGGTAGGCGGTGCCCGCCAGGTAGGGGGCGGCGACCCGGCCGCCGTGGCAGGTGCCGAGCGCCCAGGTCCAGTTGGCGAGTACGAGGCCGAGCACGGGCTCCGGCACCGCGGCGGCGGCCGCGTACAGGCGCTCCTGGCGCTGCCCGGTCAGGCGGCGTGAGGACCAGAGCCAGCCGAGCTCGGCGGGCGGGCCGCCGGGCGGCTCGCTCCCCGAGAGCCAGGACAGGACGGCGAGGCCGCGGGCGGTGCGCAGGCGGCACAGTTCGAGGACGTCCCGGAGCATGCGGGGGCCCTGATCGAGCCAGGTGGGCCAGGCGACGTGATGGCTCCTGGCCATCAGCTCGGCCCGCTCCTCGCTGACCGGCAGGGGGCAGACCCGGCAGCCCAGTTGAGGGTCCTCGCGCAGTTGGTACGCCTCCATGCAGGGGCCTCAGCCGGCCGGGACGGTGGCGGGCGGCGTCGCGGTCGGCGTCTGTGCCGGCGTCTGGCCGGGTGTCTGGGCCGGTGTCTGTGCCGGTGTGACGATCGGCGGGGCGACCGGTGTCTGGGTCGGCGTCGCGGCGGGCGTCGGGAGGTCGTTGGGGCGGGGTGTGCGGGAGTGCTTGTGCGGGTGTCTGCCGGGCTGCTTATCCGGCTCCCTGCCCGGGTGCGCGTCCGGCTCTCCGGGCTCGGCGGACTGGTGGTCGGGGGTGGGGGTGACCTGGTCGGACTGGGGCCCGGGCGCCTCGGGGGCCTTGGACGAGGCGGAGCTCGCCGGGGCGCCGATGGTGGGCACAGTGCCCGTTGACGGCGTCGCCGTCGGGGGCAGGGAACCCAGTGGGACGGTCGCCGTGCTGTCCAGGATGGGCTCGACGCTGATCCGCGGGTCCTGGGGCTCGGGCTGCCAGGGCAGCCTGATGCCCGGCGGCTCGCCGGGCGCGGGGAAGGCGGCTGACGCGATGCCCGGCACTCCACCCTCGATCCGGCCGAACTGCTGGAAGATCATCATTATCGCCACCACGGTCGCGGCCGCCGCCATCGCGCCAGCCAGCGCCTGAGGCCACCTCCGAGCGTTCTTGCGCGGGGCAACGGGAAACCCGGCGGCGTCCAGCGCCCCCGAGCGCCGGGCCACGTAGCGGCGGTAGGGCTGGAGTTCGGGGTCGGCGAAGCAGCTCATCACCCTGACCGCGAGCGACTCCGGCAGCGGGATCCGGGGCAGCAGCTCGAAGACCTTGGCCGCCGACACCTGGCGCGTGCGGTGGGGGGAGCAGGTCAGGCAGCCCGCGAGGTGCCCGACCAGCCGCGCGCGCGTCTCTGGCGTCAGCCTGCCGGAGAAGCCCTTGAGGATGCCGGCCCGTGACGCGCAGTCGTAGGGGCTCTTCCTGGCCAGGAGCTCCGCCGTGATCGCGTCGCGCAGTCGTTCGCGCGCCTCCTCCTGGGCCGCCTCGACGTGACGCGCCGCGACCCCCAGCACCGCGGCGAGCTCCGGGGTGGGCAGCTCATGCCTGGCCGACAGCTCCAGCACCTCACGGTCGTCGTGGGACAGGCTCTGGATCGCGTTCCAGGCCACGACGCGCAGGTCGGCGTCGGCCGGATTGTCGGGGGGCGGAGCCTGCGCCAGGGCCTCGTCGGCGTTCGGCGGCTCGGCCATCCGCCGTCGCAGGCATTCGGCGCGGGCCAGGGCGTACAGCCATGGGCGCAGGCGGCCGGGATCGGCCAGGGAACCGGCGTGGGCCTCCGCCGCGATCATCGTGTCGCGGAGCGCCACCTGGGCGCCGTCGGAGCTGAGGAGAAGGGACCAGCAGTATCTGTGGATGCCCTCGGCGTAGGCGTCGTAGAGCGCGGCGAGGGCACCCGGGTCACGGGCGCGGAGTGACTCGACCAGGGCGCGGTCATTCATATGACTGAAGGTAATGGATTAGTAACTAGTAGTTCCACTCCTTCTGTGGGAATGAAGCTCTTGCCGACGACACTCCGCCTAAGGAATTTGTTGCGCTCGGCCTGGTTTGCAGCTAATGGCCACTCTGTCCGATTTATCGGCTTATTTGATTGATATTTGATGAGCAATTCACTGCTGGTGGTCGGTCATGGCCTGACTGCCGCGGTCTATCGCGAACGGCTCGGTGGTCGGCTTGATCGTGTGCAGCGGCACCGCGCCACCGAGCGCCAGGTCCTCGAAGGGGCGGCCGGTCGAACCCCAGGTCCGGGCGGTCACATCGGTCTTGGCCACCACGCTGCCCGCGGGCAGGCCGCTCACGGTCAGGATGAAGCGCGGCGGGCTGCCCGCCTTCACGTCGTCGACGAACGTACTGCCGCCGCCGAGGAGTTTGCCCGCCTTGTCGCGCAGCAACACGTTCACCACCAGGCTGCTGGCGGGCAGCTGATAGGGATTGTCGACATAGCCGGTAATAAGATAAGAACGGTCCTTTTGCCGGAGCGTCTGCACCCGCGAAACGGGAAACTCCTTGAACGCCGACGCGATGCGAGCGGCGGGCCGCCACTGGGCGGGGCGATAGTCGATGGTCACCTTGGCCGGCTTCTGGGGCGCGTTGACCTGGCCGGTGAAGGCCAGCGAGCCGCCCGGCGGCACGGCGTCGAGCGACTGGTCCATCCGGACCACCTCGGTGCCGGCGGCGTCACGCCCGACGATCGTCGCCACCACATGCTCGCCGAAGTGCCACGGGTTGGCGTTGGTGAGGATTCCTGCCCAGTTCACGGCGTAGCCGTCGGACGACTTGACGACGTTCGACACCTGCTCCTTGAGGACGAGGGGCTTGAGCTGCTGTTTGGACGGTTCCTCGCTGGAGCACCCGGCTAGGCAGATCGCCCCGAGTGCGAGGAGGCTGACGGTTCGGCTACGCGGGATCACTTTGCCGTGATAGCCGGTCTATGGGCACGGCAGGGGCGGGACACGCGCCTGCCGTACCAACTCTTTATGGAGCTCTTTAACGCGTTCAGCGGGGACGGACGACCCTGGCCTCATCCCAGACCGGTTCGGAAGCCTCGTAAACGGTGCCATCCGCGCCGAACACCAGGAAGCGATCGAAATCCGCCGCGAACCAGCGGTCGTGCGTGACCGCCACCACCGTACCCGCGAACGCGTCCAGACCCGCTTGGAGCGCTTCGGCACTGGCCAGGTCGAGGTTGTCGGTCGGCTCGTCGAGCAGCAGCAGCGTCGCGCCGGACAGCTCCAGCAGCAGGATCTGCAGCCGCGCCTGCTGACCGCCCGATAGCGTGTCGAACCGCTGCTCCGCGATCTGCCCGGCCAGCTCGTAGCGGGCCAGGACCTTCATGGCCTCGTTCTTCAGCCTGGCGTGCTCGGTCATGACGATCTCCACCGGCGAGCGACCCAGCAGGTCGGGCCGGGCGTGCGTCTGGGCGAAGTGACCCGGGACCACGCGGGCGCCGAGTCTGGCGACGCCGGAGTGGCCGATCTGCTCGCCCGCGAGCAGCCGCAGGAAGTGGGACTTGCCCGAGCCGTTGGAGCCGAGCACCGCGATGCGCTCGGCGTACCAGACCTCCAGGTCGAACGGCCGCATCAGGCCGGTCAGCTCCAGGCCCTCGCAGATGACCGCGCGCTTGCCCGTGCGACCGCCTTTGAGGCGCATTTTGATGTTCTGGTCGGCGGGAGCCTCCTCGGGCGGCCCCGCCTCCTCGAACCTGCGCAGCCGGGTCTGAGCCGCGTGGTAGGCGGGGGCCATGCCGTCGTTGTACCTGGCCTTGTTCTTCAGCATGATGACCAGGGCCTTGAGCTTGGCGTGCTCCTCGTCCCAGCGCCTGCGCAGCTCGTCGAGGCGCTCGTTGCGGGCCTTGCGGGCCTCCGCGTACGTGGCGAAACCACCACCATGGATCCAGATATTTCCGGACTCGACGGTGACGATCCGGTCGGCCGCGTTGGCCAGCAACTGCCGGTCGTGGCTGACCAGCAGGACCGTCTTGGGGGTCTCCCTGAGCGCCTGCTCCAGCCACTCCTTGCCGGGCACGTCGAGGTAGTTGTCGGGCTCGTCGAGCAGCAGCGTCTGGTCCGGTCCGCGGAGCAGCGCTTCGAGCACGAGCCGCTTCTGCTCGCCGCCGGACAAAGTCGCCACATCCCGATATTTCACGTTGTCGTACGGCACGCCGAGCGCGGCCACCGTACACGTGTCCCAGAGCACCTCGATGTCGTAGCCACCGGCGTCGGTGTAGTCGGTGATGGCCTGCGCGTAGCGCATCTGCGCCTTCTCGTCGTCGCGCTCCATCATCACCAGCTCGGCCCGCTCCAGCCGCGCGGCCGCCTCCCGCACGGCCGGCGGAGCGACGCTCAGCAGCAGATCGTGCACCGTGCTCCCGTCACGCACACTGCCGATGAACTGCCGCATCACCCCCAGCCCACCGGAGCTGGCCACACTCCCCGCCACCGGCTGCAGGTCCCCGGCGACGAGCCGCATCAGCGTGGTCTTGCCCGCCCCGTTGGGCCCGACCAACGCGGCCTTGACGCCTTCGCCGATCCGGAAGGACACGTCGTTGAGCAACGGCCGCCCGTCGGGCAGTACGTATGTCAGATGTCCTACTTCGACGTGCGCCACGGCGATTCCCTTCGCAATTCCCCCGCGCAGGGTATCTACCGAGAACTCCGCACAGCACCTCCTTTTACTCCCCCGGCCTGGCGGCGCTTCGCGCGGTTCTTCGGACGTGACGGTATGAGCCGCGTCGATCACATAGAGTGTTTGACTTGCTATAGATGCATAGTAGTATGCATCTATGAGGCCAATCTCGCCCTTGCTGTTGCCTCTCCTTCGCTCCAACGCTGTCGGCGAGCTGCTCGCCTGGTTGTACCTCCACCCGGAGAAGGAGTACTCAACCACCGATCTCGCCGCATGGACCGGAACGTCGCAGTCGACGGTGAGCCGAGAAGCGGACCGGTTCGCCGCAGCCGGCCTGACCCGGGAAAGGCGGCATGGCAACCTTCGCCTGATCCGCGCCAACATGGACACGATCATCGCGAAACCCCTCACCGATCTGCTGATCGTGACCTTCGGTCCGGCCGCCGTACTGCCCCCACTGCTCCGGCCCATCTCCGGTATCGACGAGGCGTACATCTACGGCTCCTGGGCCGCGCGACACGCGAACCAGCCGGGACCACCGCCCCAAGACGTCGATGTCCTCATCGTGGGGTCAGCCGATGAGGACGAGCTCTATGACGCGGCGAGGACAGCCGAGCGGGCCCTCGGTCGCGAGGTGAACATCACCCGGATCTCATCGACGTCATGGACCAGCGACAGGCCCGAACCGTTCATGGCATCCCTGCGAGGCAAGCCCCTTCATCCCCTGATCCAGAAAGAGGACAGCCCATGAGATGGATGCAAGGCCGCGACCAGATCGACATGATGCTGTCGTCAGGGCAGTTGGAACGCGTACCGGCGAGCCGGGAACATGCCGAAACCCTAATCGCCCAAGCCAGGCGACATGTCGAACTCGCGCGCAGCGGTTGCCGGACAGATCCTACGGGCGCCTATCAACTTCTCTATGACGCCTCTAGGAAAGCCCTCGCATCCATCTTGGAGAATCAAGGGCTGCGAGCCACCAGCAGGGGTGGCCACATCGCAGTGCTTGATGCGGTCACAGCCCAACTAGACCCGCCTCTCGGGCAGTCACTCCGCCCCTTCGACCGGATGCGCCGCCGACGCAACGGCGCCGAATACCCGCTGCCCGATAGCCCGGAAATCTCTGCCGACGATGTCAACCGAGACTTGCCGAAGGCTGAGGAGTTCTGACACTAGCCACCAAGGTGCTGGACCAGATGCAGCCGTACTAAAACGATCGCCGGCCCTAATCTCCATGAGAAGCCCGTGCCGACATCGGTGTGGGGGTCAGGTCGGCTAATGCTTGTTGCCGTGGGTCTTGCCGAGCTTGGCCGCCTGCTTGGCTGCCTTCTTCGCCGCCTTCTGAGCTGCTTTCTTGGCTGCTTTCTTGGCCTTCTTCAGCGCGGTGGCGGTCTTGCTGGAGGAGGAGGCCGGGGCCGGGTTGGGGCGGATGTCGGCTCGTTCGCGGCCGTCGGATGTCTCCGTGAGTCGCTGGCGAGACACAGCGTGGACCTGCGGGATGCTGGTCAGGTCGAATGCCAGGGCGGGTGCGACATCGGGTGCGATGTCGGCTGGTGTGCTTTGAGCCGGGCTGCTGGGAACGGTGTTCCACCAGGAGCCGGTGGCTATCACACTGACGATCAAGGCGGCGATCAAGGCCGTCTCGCGCCAGTGCTCGGTGATCAGCCGCCGCACCGCCTCTGACCGCCGCAGCGCCGCCGAGCGCCGCGCTGCTTCCGACTGTCGGACCACGCCTGACCGCCGCATCATGCCGGACCGCCACATCACGCCAGACTGGGGCATCGCCACCCACCCTGGCGTCGAGCCTGACAGTGACATCGTCCCTAACCGTGGCATCGTCGCTGACCGTGGCATCGCTCCCGACCAGCGCACCAGCCCTCGCGCCCTCTTCGACGAGCGCGGGCGCGGGTGCAATCTCGGGTGCGGATGGTGGGGCTCATCCGGCGCGTTCGCAGCGCGGCCCCCCGAGTACGACAGCGCCGCGAGGGCCGGCTCGCTTCGGGTGGCCACTCGCCGGAGTTGGTCGTGGGCGCGGGCCACGTCGCTGCGCTGGTCGGGGTCCTTGTCCAGCAGGCCGGCGATGGCCGGAGCGAGAGGGCCCGCCAGGTTGAACGGATAGGCGGTGCTGGTCAGTATCGCGGTCAGCGTGGCCGTCTCGGTGCTGCGGCCGAAGGGTGAGTGGCCCTCCACAGCCGTGTACAAGGTGGCGCCCAGCGACCACAGGTCGGCCTGTGGTGTGGACGGGGCGCCGCCGGCCCGTTCGGGAGCGATGTAGGCGGGGGTGCCGACGACCATGCTCGTCCGGGCGACCCGGGACTCGTCGTCCACGGTGGTGGCCAGGCCGAAGTCGGTCAGGACCGCGTGCCCGTCGTCGGTGAGCAGGATGTTGGCGGGCTTGATGTCGCGATGCAGCACCCCGGCGGCGTGCGCGGCGCGCAGGGCGTCCAGGAGTTCCAGGCCGATGCGGGTGACGGCGGCCACGGGCAGCGGGCCCTGCTCGGCGATCACCTGGGCGAGGCTGCGGGCGGGGACGAGCTGCATGACGATCCACGGGCGCTCGTCGACCAGCACCACGTCGTAGATGGCCGCAATGTGCGGATGGCTCAGCCGGGCGGCGATGCGGGCCTCCCGCATCGTCCGGCCGATCAGCTCCTCGTGCTGCGGGCCGACGATGGTGACCTCTTTGACCGCGACCTGGCGATCCAGGAGCTCGTCGTGAGCCCGCCAGACCCTGCCCATGCCGCCCCGGCCCAGCTCGGACAGCAACCGGTAGCGCCCGGCCAGCAGCCATCCCTCGTAGCGCGCAAAGGACATGGGGGCGGGTTACCCGATCATCCTCACGTCATGCCCGAAAAAAGCCACAAGATGGCTACGAAACCCCGGAAACCCCGCCTTCCACAACATTTGGATCATTGCCCCGTGAGGCCCTAGACACAAAGTGATCAAATGACTAGAACTGTAGGGAACCCCCCTCCCTTAGGACGTGTGATGACGCGATTCCGGTCCGCCCTCATCCCCCTCGCCATCGGATTGCTGAGCCTCGCGGCTGTGCCGCAGCAAGCGCTGGCCGCACCGCCCAAGCCGGTGCCGTCCATCTCCGCCACCACGACGCAGCAGGCCACCACCCGTGCGACATGCGGGCCGACGGTGCGGGGCGCGTCCGTGGACGCGAGGCTGACCAGCCTGTTCACCGCGTACGGCAACGACAACAGCCGCCTGGACGACTGGACCGGCGCCGACGGCACCTACTCGCTGAAGCTGCCCAGCGGGAAAGAGGTGTGGGTCTTCTCCGACACCTTCCTGGGCAAGATCAACCCTGACGGCAGCCGCCCGCCGGTGGTCGAGGAGGGCGGCACGACCGTCTTCCTGAACAACTCCTTCGCCGTGGAGCGCGACGGCAGGCTCTCCACGATCCACGCCGGCACCACCGAGAAGCCGACCGCGGTGATGCCCCCGCGCGACCAGAACCACTGGTACTGGGCCGGCGACGCCACCCTGGCGGGCGGCATCGTGGAGGTGACCTACCAGGAGTACGAGCGTTACGGCACCGGCGCGTGGGACTGGCGCTGGCACCGGAACGTGCTGGCCAGGTTCGCGCAGAGCCGGCTCGACCGGCCGATCAGCGTGACCGACCTGCCGTCGTCGGCCGGCGTGTCCTGGGCCTCCGGGATCCTCAAGGACGGCGGCTACACCTACGTTTACGGGGTGGAGGATCTCGGCTCGCCCAAGTACATGCACATCGCCAGGGTGTCCGGCCAGAGCCTGCTCGGGCAGTGGGAGTACCTCAAGGCCGACGGCACCTGGTCCACCAACGAGGCCGACTCGGCCCGGATCATGAGCGGCGTGGCCAACGAGTACAGCGTCACCAAGGTGGGCAACGGCTACGTGCTGATCACCCATGACACGACCGAGGTCCTGAGCTCGCACATCGTGGCCTACACCTCGTGCTCGCCGTTCGGCCCGTTCACCGGCAAGCAGGCCGTCTACACCACCCCCGAGACGAACGGGAACATCTTCACCTACAACGCCCACGCCCACCCCGACGTGGCGGGCAACGGACTCGTCGTCTCCTACAACGTCAACAGCTTCGTCAACACCGACCACTACCGGGACTCCTCGATCTACCGGCCGCGCTTCATCGATGTGACTTTCGGGTGAGTACACGGAACTGGGCGGCTCGCCTGCGGCACGTCGTGATCGACGGGCTGCGGGCGGTCGTGCTGGAGAACGAACGGCTCCGCGTGACCGTCGTGCCCGACAAGGGCGGCGATGTCATCGAATTTCTGCACAAGCCAACCGACACTGACTTCGTCTGGCTCTCGCCGCAGGGGCTGCGCGACCCGCACGACCACCTCCAGGGCGCCGCCGACGACGTCGCCCAGTTCATCGACCACTACGAGGGCGGCTGGCAGGAGATCTTCCCCAACGGCGGCGCGCCCAGCGAATACCGCGGCGCCCGGCTGGCGCAGCACGGGGAGGTCGCCGGGCTGCCGTGGCAGGCCGAGGTCGTGGCCGACTCCGAGCAGGAGGTCGCGGTACGGCTCAGCGTGCGCACCCGGCGCCTGCCGTACCGGATCGAGAAGACGTTCCGGCTGGCGGCGGGTACGGCCGCGCTGGAGATCGAGGGGCGCGCGACCAACGAGTCCGGCGTCGAGCTGCACGCCATGTGGGGGCAGCACATCGTGTACGGCCGCCCGTTCCTCAAACCGGGTGCCCGCGTACGGCTGCCGGCGGGCGTGACGGTCATCCCGCACGAGAGCGCCATCGACGCCCACGGCCGCCGGGTCAAGGCGGGCGGGCCGTGGGAGTGGCCCGTGGTGCCCGCCGACGGTGGCGGCGAGACGGATCTGAGCGTGGTGCCGGAGCCCGGGTCGCCGAGCGAGATCGTCTACCTAACCGGATTTACCGAGGGCTGGTACGAAATTTCCGGGGATGTAGGTATTCGTGTGGAGTGGGATGCGACGCTCCTGCCGTACCTGTGGATGTGGCAGGAGGTCGGTGCGACCACCGACTATCCCTGGTGGGGGCGGGCTTACACGGTCGGGCTCGAACCGTTCTCCAGCATGCCCACCAACGGGCTGGCCGAGGCGGTGGCGAACGGCACGGCGCTCACCCTGGGCCCACACGAGACGAAGGTGCTGAGGTTGCGCGCGGAGGTGTTGGCGTGAGTGAGTTCGATGGGAAAGTCGCTCTGGTGACGGGCGGTTCGATGGGCATCGGGCGGGCGGTGGTCGACCGGCTGGCCGACGGCGGGGCGTCCGTGGTGTTCTGCGGGGCCGACAAGGGGGCGGAGCTCGACAGCGAGCACGTGACCGGGCGGGTCGCGGACGTACGGCGGGCGGGCGACATGCGCGACCTGGTCGACCTGGCCGTGGCCAGGTACGGCGGGCTCGACATCGTGGTGACGTGCGCGGGTGTGCAGCGCTACGGCACGGTCGAGGACACGCCGGAGGACGTCTGGGACGAGGTGCTCGACATCAACCTCAAGGGCGTCTATCTGGCCTGCAAGGCCGCCATCCCCAGGATGCGGGCGCGCGGCGGCGGCTCGATCGTGGTGATGTCGTCGGTGCAGGCGTTCGCCTCGCAGGCGCAGGTGGCCGCCTACACCGCCAGCAAGGCCGCGCTGAACGGCCTGACCAGGGCGATGGCGCTCGACCACGCGGCCGACGGCATCCGGGTGAACGTGGTCTGCCCCGGCTCGGTCGACACACCGATGCTGCGCTGGGCCGCCGACCTGTGGCGTGGTGGGCTGTCCCAGGAGGAGCAGGTGGCGCAGTGGGGCCGGGCGCACCCCCTCGGCCGGGTGGGCAGGCCGGAGGAGGTGGCTGAGCTGGTGGCGTTCCTGGCGGGGCCGCGGTCGTCGTTCATCACCGGGGCCGAGCATCGGGTGGATGGTGGGCTGCTCGCCCGCAACCCGGCTGTGCTGCCTGAGCAGGCCTAGCGCGTGCGCCGGCGCGGCAGGAGGACGATGAGGACGGCCGCAGTCACCACGTGCAGCGCGGCCAGTGATGCCTTGGCCGCACCGGTGGTGCCCATCGTGAGTGGGCCGGCCAGGGACATGATGAGGAACACGGCGGCGATCCACGTCCAGATGGCGCGCGGCCGTTCCGTCACGCGTTCGAGCACGGCCAGGAGGCCCCAGCCGGCCAGGCCGGCGACCAGGGCGGCGACGATCACAGAGGCCGCGGTCACCTCTCCGGAGGTCGAGGCCAGCTCGACGCCGGCGAGGACGTGGACGACCGCCCAGACGGCCAGGGCGGCGGCGGCCGCGCCGAGCACGGCCAGGATGCGGGGGACGGCCAGGGAGCGGGGGGCGGTCACGCGGGGGTCTCCTTGGGCGGGAATCACGCGAGGGTCTCCTTGAGCGGTAAGTACAGCGCGGACCAGCGGTTGTACAGGCCGGTGGGGACGAGGTAGCACGCCATCACGACCTGCATCAGCACCATGAAGACGCCGTACTGCAGACCACCCAGGCCGGGGACGACGTCGGGCGGCAGGGTGTAGGCCATGGTCACGCGGACGGCGGCGTCGGCCAGCAGGCCGATGCCCCAGATGACCGTCGCCACCCGCCAGATCCTGCGGAAGGCGGGCAGCCGCTCCCACAGGACGTCCCAGGATTCGCGGCCCGAGCCGTCTCCCCCCTTGAGGGGACCGATGCGGCCTTCCAGGACGAAGCGGGTGAAGGCGAAGGCCAGCGGCTGCCGGCCTCGGACGCTGGCCAGGAACCACAGGCCCGAGATGGCGGTGATCCAGCCGTCCTTGGCCAGCAGGAAGCGGGGGTCGTGGACGAGCAGGGAGACGGCCGCGCTGCCGACCATCATGGCCGTCATGAACAGGCCGAGCCCGTCGGGCCGGCGGCGGCGCACCAGGCTGGCGACCACGCTCAGACCGGGGAGCAGGGAGCTGATCAGCAGCGCGGAGTGATAGCTCACGTCCATCGCGCGCAGTACGTAATAGAGGCCGATGGGCAGGGCCATGTCGACGAGGACGAGCAGCAACGTCTTGGCGCGAGAGCTCACGGCGTGGCCCGGGTCGCCAGGCGGAAGAGCTCGACCAGCTCGTCCGCGTACACGTCGAGGTCCGCGCCGGGGTCGCCCTCCAGCAGGAACGGCAGGCCGTCCATGGCCCGCTGGATGGCCATCGCCATCACGCGGGTGTTGAACCGGCGGAACTCGCCCGTCTCCTGCCCCCAGAACAGCAACCGCTCGATGTGCCCCAGCGAGGCCGGGTCCATGGCCGCCTCCTGCGCGGTGGTCCCCTTCTCCGGCCGGAAGTTCAGGAAGATCTCGGTGGCCGCGCGCATCTCACGGCGGTGGTCCCGAATGAACCCGATCAGCGAGCGGATGTAAGTGTCCAGCGCGGCGCCGGGACTGGTCTGGGCGCTGACCCGCTCGGTCATGAACGTGGCGATCCCCTCGTAGATCGTGACAATCGCCTGGCCCATCAGGTCGTCCTTGCCATCGAAGTGGTACGAGATCAGCCGCGTACTGCTGAGCCCGGCCCGCTCCGCGATGCGGGCGAAGGACGCCTGGTGGTAGCCCAGGTCGGCGATCGTCTCGATCGTGGCCGTCACGATCTGCGCCCGACGGGCAGAGGTCGTGACGGAGTCTTCCTTCCTTACTTGCATGAGTAATTTTTAACTCACGCGAGTAATTCTGGCAAGTCCTCCTCCTCCAATAGCGTCAGCCTCCGATGGCGTCGAGCTCCTCGATCGCGTCGGCCGGGAGGACCAGGCTCGCCGCGGCGATGTTCTCGCGGAGGTGGGCCACGGACGAGGTCCCGGGGATGAGGACCATCGTGGGCGAGCGCCGCAGCAGCCAGGCCAGGGCGACCTGCTGCGGGGAGGCGTCCAGGCGGGCGGCCACGTTTGTGAGCGCTTCGGACTGGAGCGGGGTGAAGCCGCCCAGAGGGAAGAACGCGGCGTAGGCGATGTTCTCGGTCGCGCATCGGTCGACGAGAGCGTCGTCCTGCCGGTTGGCGAGGTTGTAGAGATTCTGCACGGTGACGACGGGTGCGATGGCCTGCGCCTCGGTGAGCTGGGCCCCGGAGGCGGCGCTGAGACCGAGGTGGCGAATCAGGCCCTCCCGCTGCAGCTCGGCCAGGGCGCCGAACGGCTCCGCGAGCGACTCCTCGCCGGCGCCTCCTTCGGCCAGGCGCAGGTTGACGACGTCGAGGGCGTCCAGGGCGAGGCGCTGGAGGTTCTCGTGGACCTGGGCCTTGAGGTCCTCGGGCTCCAGTGCGTGATTCCAGCTGCCGTCCGGGCCACGGCGAGCGCCGACCTTGGTGACGATGCGCAGGTCCGCCGGGTAGGGGTGCAGGGCCTCCTTGATGATCTCGTTGACGACGAAGGGCCCGTAGAAGTCGCTGGTGTCGATGTGGGTGATGCCCAGCTCGACGGCCTCGCGCAGCACCGCGATGGCCGCGTCGCGGTCCTTGGGCGGCCCGAAGACGCCGGGCCCGGCCAGCTGCATGGCGCCGTAGCCCATGCGGGTGATGGTGAGGTCGTCCGCGAGTGTGAGAGTCCCACCGGGAAGGCTGCCTGCCATGTCCGTACCTTTCATCTGAAATCCATCTCCAACGGTGCGGTTGCTTTTGATGCTAGCGGCGGAAAACTCCAACCGCAACGTTGCAGATGGGGTGGCGCTAGGATGTCGCCATGGCGTGGGACACCGAGGGGACGCGGCGGCGGCTCAAGGAAGCGGCGACGGTCGAGTTCGCCGAGCGCGGACCGGACGGCACGACCATGGCCCGCATCGCCGAGCGGGCCGGGATCAACAAGGAACGCCTGTACAAGTACTTCGGCGACAAGCAGGCCCTGTTCGAGACGGTGCTCACCGACGAGCTCAAGAAACTCGCCGAGACGGTGGGGCCACCCCCGGGTGACTTCGAGAACATCGGTGAGTTCGTCGGGCGCAACTTCGACTACCACGTGGCGCATCCCCATCTCGTCCGCCTGCTGCTCTGGGAGGGCCTGGCCGGTGGCCCCGTGGCCGACGAGGCGCAGCGCACCGCCTTCTACCGGGGCAAGACGCGGGCCTACGCGGCCGCCCAGCGCGCCGGGATCCTCGACGACGACGTCGACCCCGATCATCTGGCGTTCATGGTCATCGCGCTGTCCGCATGGTGGGTCTCGGCGCCCCAGCTCGCCCGCATGCTCACCGGTGCCGACGACGACGATGCGACGGAGCACGCCCGGCGCCGCGCAAGCGTGGTGCGCGCGGCACAACGCCTCGCCCGACCGCCAGGCGTCGACAGGCGGTAGCGGTCAGCGGGTCTCCTGGAAGACCTTGGACGCGCGCGCCAGGCGGCTGCCGAGGTTGGCGCGGAGGGCGGCGAAGCGGTCCGGATTGCCGACGACGATCTTCCGCTGAAGGGCGGAATCGGCGGCGAACCAGGCCGCCACCAGCCCCGACTCCCACTTGCACCTGGTGTCGGCCGTGGCGGTGCGCTTCTCCTCGGCGGTGACCGTGGGCTGGTCCAGGTTCCAGCGGGCGTCGGCGATGGCGGCCTCGGCGGTGGGGTAGGCGTATCCGCCCTTGACCATGCAGGCCCGCCAGCGGGTGGCCGCCTGGACGACGGCCGGATCGGTGGCGGCCTTCTCCAGGGTCTCGGCGTCCTGGACGGCGAGCCAGGGCCAGTCGGCCGGCTCGGCGCCTCGGGTCAGGACGGCTGCGGCGCGGCTTATGCAGCCGGAGTCGGCGGTGTCGCCGTACAAGTGGGTTCTGGCGGTTTTGGAGAGGTTAGCCGCCCACTGGAGTGGTCTGCCGTGTGAGTCCGAGCGGGACAGGTGGTAGCCGGTGAGCGCGGCCTGTGCCGGGTCGGCGACGCCGTAGCGGCGGGCGTTGCCCGGATCGCCGGCCTTCACGGCGGCCACCGCGACCATGGGCGGGGCCGCCGAGACGCCGTGGCGGCGCATGCACCGCGCGACCAGCTTGGCCTGGGCGTTGGCCAGCAGGACGCGCTGCTCCGGGGTGGGCTTGTAGGCGTCGAACGGAAGCACGAGATCGGCCACCGACGCCACAGACACAGACGCAGAGTCCGGGCGCGGCGCGGCCGCGCAGGCCGTGACGACCAGCAGCAACGACGCCCCGGCCCAGAGAGCGGCGGCGGGTGGGGATGGCAGCGCTCTCCAGCGGCCGGTCTCCGGTCGCCCCAGAGCGCTGCCGCGGCCGGTCTCCGGTCGGCCGCTCCGGAACCCGGCTTCGCCGTCCATGGTCAGCGACACCAGATGTCGACGGAGCTCGGGACGACCACGGTGCAGAGGGCCGCCACGACGCTGCTGATGAGCCGCACGTTGCCTCCTTGCTCGCGTGAGTACCCCCACCCTGATTCAGGGCCCGGGGGCAGCAGAAGCAGACTCACGCGAACAAGGACGATTCTTTTCCTATGTGCTCACTTCCAGGGATACGGTCGGGTCGGCGAAGCGTTCGTTCGGCACCTGGGCGTACCAGCCGGGGCGTCCCGGGTCCCGGTCGTAGGGGTATCCGCCCAGCTCCTGGTAGAGCTCGGCGTAGCGGGCGACCCGGTCCTTGTCGAGCCGGACGCCCAGCCCCGGCCCGGTCGGCACCGCTATGGCCCCGTCGGCGTAGGACAGCTTGCCGCCCTCGATCACGTCGTCGCGCAGCTGGTGGTAGTGGGCGTCGGCCGCGTACGTGAGGTTGGGCAGGACCGCGCCGAGATGCAGCATGGTCGCCAGCTGGATGCCCAGCTCCCCGGAGGAGTGCACGGCCACCCCGAGCTGGAAGGTCTCGCACACTCCTGCCGCCTTGACGCACGGCCGGATCCCGCCCCAGAACGTGGTGTCCAGCAGCACCACGTCGGCCGCCCGGCGCAGCACGTTGGAGGCGAGCTGCTCGAAGTTGACCACGACGGTGTTGGTCGCCAGCGGCACCCGGACCTGCTCGCGGATGGCCCTGAGCCCTTCCATCCCCCAGACCGGGTCCTCCAGGTATTCGTTGTTCAGTTCCTCGATGGCCCGCCCGAACCGCAGGCCCTCGGCCACCGACAGCACCGCGTTCGGGTCGTAGCGGAGCCGGTCGTCGGGGAAGGCCGCCGCCAGCGCCCGGTAGCACTCCAGCTCGAAGTCGGGCGGGAACACCCCGCCCTTGAGCTTGTGCACGGTGAACCCGTGGGCCGCCTTGAGCTGCCTGGTGTGCTCGACGAGCTGGTCCGGCGTGCGCACCTCGGCGTACCCCTCCGCCGCGTAGCGGAAGAACAGGTAGGAGGCGAACGGCACGGTGTCGCGCAGCCGCCCGCCGAGCAGGTCGCTGGCGGGTACGCCGAGATGCTGCCCGATCAGGTCGATGCAGGCGAACTCGATGGCCGCCAGGAGCTGGGTGCGGTTGTTGTAGAGCGACGCGGTCGGGTTGGCGATCTTGAACCGCAGCGCCTCCAGCTGGAACGGATCATGCCCCTGCAAGTACGGCATGAGCGCCCGGAACGCCGCCTCGGCGCTCTCCCCGCCCCCGCCCATCTCCCCCAGGCCGATCAGCCCGTTGTCGGCCTCGACCTCGACGATCGTGCGGACGAACCGGCCCCAGTGGGCGCCGTTGCTGTGCCGGAGTGGCGCCTCCAGCGGAACGGCGACCGTGGTGGCCCGGATGTCAACGATCTTCACTCGCACGTCCCCCAAATAGCGGCCACACCGCACGCGGGCAGCCGTACCTTGACCGATTCAGCTGAGACCTCCAGGGGCCGCAGCTCCCGCTCCAGACCGGCGCTCACCAGAGCGCGCCGCAGCCTCGGCAGCCGGACCGTCGCCTCGACCGGCTCGGCGGCCAGCGACTGCAGCCGGACCACGATCTCGTTGTCGCCGTTCTGCCCGAGCGAGGTGACCAGCACGTCGGGGTGGTCGACCGAGACGAACGACTTGACCGCGTCGGGCGCGCTGGTGAGCAGCGCGCCGACGAACTGGTCCGTCAGCCCGGCCGCCGCCCGCGCGCCCAGCCGTCTGCCCTCGATCCCCGGGGCCGACATGATCGAGTAGCGGAACGTGGTCTCTCCCTGCTGCTGGGCGGGGAAGTTCGTGTCCCAGATGTTGTTCAGTGCCCAGGAGTAGACCGTGCCCGGCTCCTCGTCCAGCGTCGGCGGGAACGGCGCGTACGGCATGTGGATGGTGCCCAGCTGCACCAGCGGCGCCTCCAGCGTGGCCCAGGCGACGGTCAGCTCGGGGTCCTCGAAGGCGATCCAGTGCCTGATCGGCAGCATGTACTCGGCGGAGCCCGGCACCCGCGGCACGTCCGGGCCGCCGACGCCGCCGGTCAGCTCCCAGGCCGTCGCGGGGCCCGAGGCGAACGGGAAGGCCAGGAAGACCGCCTCCTTGGCGGGCGTGCCCTGCTTGGCCAGCTGGTAGGTCAGGTCGAGCCGGGCGACGCCGTTGTGCAGCTCGATCGTGGTGCGCAGCCAGTCGACGCCCTTGCCCTGCAGCTCGACGACCAGCTTCTCGCCCACGGCGGTCCGCTGCGCCTTGACGATGGTGGCGTTCCTGCCGATCGCCCGGTCGCCGAGCAGGGTGCGGTCGTGCGCCCCGACGTGCCCGGACAGGTGGTTGAAGTGCGGGGCGGTGGCGTAGCGGTCGTAGACGTACTGGCCGAACCCGGCGGCTGCGCTGTCGTTGACCAGCTCCCGCCCGGCCGCCTTGTCGAAGATCGAGCGGATGACGCCTTCGCGGACGTCGTACCCAACCCGGTAGAACTCGTTCTCGATCACTCCGCCCAGGTCGAGCTCGACCGGCTCGGCCGCCCGGACCTCACCTCTGACGACGTCGATCCGCGCGTAGCCGTAGCCGGGGACCTCCGGCACCACGGCGTGGAGGTGCCGCCCGATCGGCCTGGTCGGCCAGTCGGCCGGATCCACGAGCTCCTCGTGGTGCGGGATCGTCTCGCCGGTGCGCGCGTCCACGAGGGCGATCGGGACGTCCGCCGGGACCACGTCCCGGGGGAGGAACGCGCGGACCACGTCGGTCCTGCTCGCCGTCCCGGGATTGAAGACGGCGAAGGACGCGAGCGCCGACGCATCGGCCACACCGTCGTCGGAGAGCGCGCCGCCCCCCGAAAGCACACCGCCGTCGGAGAGCGCCGCGCCGAACCGGCGGGCGGCGGCGTGCAGCAGGTCGGCGGCGTCGTCCTGCGCGTCGTAGGCGCCCGACGACTTGCGGGTCCACTGCAGGCCGCCCGAGTCGCCCGCCTCCTCGGCGTCCTCCCAGGGGTTGGCCGCGCCCCAGGTGTGCTCGTTGAACAGCGCCACCTTGTCGTAGGCCTCATCGATCTGCTCGGTGGCGTCGGCACCGGCGATCGTGTGCAGCGTCTCGGCGATGCGCAGCGCGGACTGCGCCCGCCGTACGTATCCGAGGGGCCGCGCGCCGGAGCCGAGCCCGTCGGCCCACCAGTCGGTCCAGTCGCCCTCGTGTACGGCCAGCCGGTCGTGGTAGCGCTCTTCCACGTGCTCGAAGAAGTCGCTGTTGACCGCGGACCGCAGCCGGGGGAAGGCCCACTGCTCGTTCCACCTGCGCGCGATGGAGGCGGGCACGATCGAGGGTCCCGCGTTGTCGGCGTGCGCGCCCTGGACCCGCAGGTGCAGCACGTCCAGCTCGTACGGCTCGCGCGGCGCGTCAGGACCCTGCCAGCCGAACGTACCGGGACCGTAGGGGTAGCCGCGCGAGGCCAGCGCCGACAGGTAGCGCGGCAGCAGGTCGTCGGCCAGCTCGTAGGAGTCGGTGAGCCCGACCGTGTTGCCCTCCATGTACGCCATGCCGTGGGGCGTGTCGGTGAACCAGACGATCACCTCCTTGCCGCTCGGCGCCCGCCACCGGAACGGCCGGGTCAGCTTGTCGCCCCCGTGCAGGTACGGCACGGACCGCCCGGCCCAGTTGTGCGCCGCGGCGAGGTAGCGCACCCCGGCGGCGTTCAGCGCGTCGATCACGCCGACGACCGCGCCGGGCACGTCGGTGTGCATGGCCGACTTGGTGGCGAAGCCGTACTTCTCCTGGAGCCGCGTGGTGAAGCGGAGCTGCCGGTAGAGCTCCTCGGTCGAGCAGGCTTCGGTGTGCAGCTGGAACGGCAGCGCGGTCACCTCGATGACGCCGGCGCGGGCCAGCGCGGCGAACTTGGCGACCTGGTCGGCGGGCCGGGCGTCGAGCCACTTCAGCGCCGGCATCGACGACTCGACCGACCACCTGAACCTGGCGTCGTCCGGCCAGGAGGCGGTCTCCTCGGCCAGCCGGAGTGCCGCGTCGAGGTAGTCGAGGTGGTGGCGGAGCACCGTGCCCTGCGGGTCGGTGTAGCCGATGTCGAGGTGGGAGTGGTGGACGACGAACACGCTCCACTTGCGCTGGGGGGTGATCGTGATCTCCGCGGAGCCGATGAGCCCGGCGTCGTCGCGCGACTCCAGGGTCAGCACGCGGGGGGCGGTCACCTCGGGCACGAGCAGTGTGACGTCGGTGCCGGAGGCGCTGTCCTCGCCCACCAGCACGTGCGTCAACGGCACGGTGCTCGTCACCCTGACCGCCTGCCGGCCGTCGTGGGTGAACAGCGGCAGCACCGCGACACGCACCTCCACTCCGCGCACGCCGATCACCGCGGTCGAGGTGTCGTTGCGCAGCGCCTGCCTGATCCCGTCGTAGTCCGGCGAGCCGAGGCTCCGCTGCAGCAACCGGCTGGTCATCAAACACTCCCTAGAGACAGGCCACGGGCGAACAACCGCTGGGTGGCGAGGAACAGCAGGACCGTCGGCAGCGAGACCATGAGCCCCGCCGCGAGGCCCACGGGCACCGGGGTGCCCGCGTAGACGTCGGTCATCAGTCCGGCCAGCGCGGTCATCACCGGCCGTACGTCCTCGGTCTGCGTGAGTGTCAGGCCGAAGATGAGGTCGTTCCAGATGAAGGTGAACTCGAGGATGAACACGGCCGCCAGCGCGCTGACGGACAGCGGCAGGTAGATGCGCCAGAAGATCCGCCAGGTGGTGGCCCCGTCCATGCGGGCCGCCTCGAAGATCGAGAACGCCACTCCACTGTAGAAGTTACGCAGCACGAAAGCGGCCAACGGCACGTTGATCGCCGTGTAGACCAGGAGCAGGCCGCCCCTGGTGTCGTACAGGCCGAGGTCGCTGTAACCCACGAACAGCGGCACCAGCAGCATCTGCGACGGGAAGATCGTGCCGCCGAAGATGAGCAGGAACCACCAGAAACCGTGCCGCAGCCGGAGCACCACGATCGTGTAGCCGGCCAGCGCCCCGATGAGCACGCCGAGCGTGGGCGAGACGATGCTGTAGAGCGCGGTGCTGGCCAGGCTGTCCGACAGGTTCGCGCTGTCGACGGCCCGGGCGATGTTGTCGAACAGCGCGAAGCTGCCGGACGGCTGCCACGCCTTCGACGGGTCGTACGACGCCGCGGGCCGCGCGGCGTTGACGAGCAGCAGGTAGGTCGGGCCCAGCCAGATCAGGCCGAGCACGATGAGTACGGCACGCCGGATCATCGCACCTGCCTCCTGAGGTAGAGGTAGGACGCCAGCCCCGTGACCACGGTGAGCATCACCGCGACCGAGGCGCCGTAGCCGTAGTCGCTGGCCACGAACGTGTCCTTGTACATGGTCACCGCGAGTGTCTCGGAGTTGCGCCCAGGACCACCCTGCGTCAGCACCCAGACGATGTCGAACGTCTTCAGGCTCGCCACCAGCGCCAGCCCCACCACGACCGCGGTGAGGGGCGCCATCAACGGCCAGATGACATGCCGGAACAGCGTCCATCCCGAGGCCCCGTCGATCCGCGCGGCCTCGATCGGCGCCTTGGGGATGGACTGCAGCCCCACCACGAACAACAGCGTGTTGACGCCGAGCTGCTGCCAGGTCCAGACCAGCAGCATGGCGATCGTGTTGTGCGGCGCCTTCTGCAGGAACGCGGTGTCGACGCCGAGCAGGATGTTCGCGATGCCGTCGTGCGAGAGGATCGGGCTCCAGACCATGGCCAGCCCGGCGCCGCTGAGCGCGTAGGGCAGCATGAACGGCACCCGGTACCAGACGCCGCCCTTGAGGTCGTACGACAGCACCGCCACCAGCAGGCCGAGCCCGACCGGCAGCGCCATCGTGCCGACCACCCAGATGAGCGTGTTGCCCAGGGCGGTGAGCAGCGCCGGGTCGTCGAGCAGCTTGCCGAAGTTACGCAGGCCGACCCACTCGGGCGGCGCGAGCCCGTCGTATTTGGTGAAGCTCAGGTACGCCGTCCACAGGAAGGGCACGTAGAGCAGCCCGGCGACCAGCAGCGCGGCAGGAGCGACGTACCCGTGCCTGAATCGGCCGAGCATTGGGGCACGCCCGCTCACTGGTGCGTACTCCAGTAGTCGTCGGCGGCCTTCTGGATGGTCTCCAGCACTTCCTTGTACGTGCCAGGGTCGGTCACGAACTTGCTGAAGCCGTCGAGCGCGGCCGTCAGGATCGGCGGCGGCGTGGCCTCGAAGTAGCGGTTGACCAGGCGATACTTGCCGCCGCCCGCGTCCTTGGTGACCTGGCCGAGCGCCTCGTCCTTGATCGTCACCTTGGGGTTGGCGCTGACGTCGCCGCGGGTCGTGGCCCACTTGTCCTGGGCGGGCTGCGTGGTCCACCACTTGAGGTACTTCTGGCCGGCCTCGGGGTCGGCCGCCTTGGTCAGCGAGCAGAGCGGGCCGCTCTCGAAGATCATCGAGGTCTTGGGGAGCGAGGCGTTCACGTTCGGGATGGCGAAGAAGCCGTAGTCGGTGCCGGCTTTCAGGTCGCGCTGGGTCATGCTGGTGTTGAACCAGGTGCCGAAGGAGACCATCGCCGCCTTGCCGTTCTTCAGCACATCGCCCGGGTCGGTTTTATCACCGGGATTGATGAAATATCCGGCGTCGATGAGCTGCTTCCACTTCTCCATCACCTGGACCACGCCGGGGTCGGTGTACTTGGCCTTGCCCGTGGAGAGGCGGTCGTACAGGTCGGGGTCCATGCCCGCCATGAGCTGCTCGAACCAGACGAAGGAGAACAGCACGCTGGTGTGGTAGAAGGCTTTGACGTTGTTCTTCTTGAGGGTTTCGGCCACCTTGACCAGCTCGTCCCACGTGGTGGGGGGCTGCAGGCCGTACTTGTCGAAGACCTTCTTGTTGTAGAACATGCCCCAGTAGGCGACGTTCATCGGCACGCAGTACTGCTTGCCGTCCACCGTGTAATAGGGGGCCAGGTCCTGCGACAGGTCGCCGGCCTTGATCGCCTCCTGCCAGATGGCGGAGGTGTCGGCCACCTGCTTCTGCTTGACGATCTCTTCCAGCATCCCGCCGGTCTGCCAGGTGAAGAGGTCGGGTTTGACGTTCGTACGGAACGACGCCTTGATGAACGCCTGATACTGGGCCGAATCGGTGTAGCCGACCGGCTTCATGCCTAAGCTGATCTGCTGCTTCGACAGAGCGCCCATCTCGTCGAAGTATTTGCTCCAGGCGCCCTTGTCGTTGTACAGCGACAGTTCGGACTTCTTCTGCGGCGCCTCGGTATTGCCGCCACAGGCGGCGAGAAAGAGAGCTGCCACGCCGAGCGTGACAACGCGTGACCGGATCATGCCCCGGCCTCCTTGTTTCATTTGGGGGGGTCTTGCAACCTCTGCTCTATTACGGTCTTGACGTCCACCAGGTGAGCCCGCATGCGCTCCTCGGCCGCCGCGGCGTCACGCGCCTCGATGGCCTCCAGAATCGCCAGATGCTCGTCGTAGTCACGGCGCCGGTCGTCGAAGAGCTGCAGGATCTCCCGCTGCTCGGGACCGTGGACGGTCAGCAGCGAGTCGACCACCTCGTGCAGCACGCTGTTGCCCGCCAGCCGGGCCGTCGCCCGGTGGAAGGTCATGTTGGTGTCGTGCAGCTCGGCGTCCTGGCCGCGCAGGTGCCTGGCGGCGGCCTCGAGCACGCGCTGGAGCGCGACCAGCTCCTCGCCGGTCGCGCGTGCCGCGGCCATCGCGGCCAGCGGCGGCTCGATGACGATGCGCGCGCCGAGCAACTCGAGCAGCTGGGCGGCGTGCATCTCCCGCATGTTGGGGTTGGGGAGCACGAGCCGCTCGATGTCGGCTCCGACGTAGATGCCGGACCCGTGCCGCATCTCGATGGCCCCGGTGGCCTCGAGTCTGCGCAGCGCCTCACGCAGGGTCGGGGTGGTGACGGCGAAGCGCTGGGAGAGCTCCCGCGTCGAGGGCAGCCTGTCGCCCGGCCGGTGCCCACCTGTGCGGATGAGCTCCAGCATGCGCTCGGTCAGAGCGTCGGAAAGGCTTGGCCGCGTTACCTCGGACATATCAAGTCATCTAATCACTTTTCCTCATGGCCGTCTATGAGGAGATTAGCTTTGAGTAAAGAACCTCAGTGCTCAGGCCAGGTCGCCGCCTGGCGGGGTGCTCGCGCAGGCGGCGACCAGCGGCCTCAGGGCGTCTTGACATGCCGGTGCGGCTTCACGGGATCTATGCGCTCACTCCGGAACGCGTGGTCCACCAGTGTGGCGAACGCGGCCTCATTGGGCACCGCGTCGTTGTTCTTTATGACGTCATCGATGACGTTCGCCCGGGTCTCGGTGAAGCTGTTGTCTAATTTCTGGACGTAGTACTTCGGCTCCTCCGCCCAGGCGACTCCGGGGGTGAGGAAGGAGTAGAAGGGGGCGAACTCCGAGTCCCGCTCCGCTTCGGGGACCGCCGTCTCGATGGCCGAGACGAGCTGCTTGCCGACGTCGTCGTCGGCGGCATTCGGGTCCTTGAGCGCGTAATAGACGACCAGTTTGTCGTATTTGACGGATTTTTGGGTGTCCGCCTTGCTGGACAGGAACACCTTGAACGACCTGAAGAACGGACCGACGTTGCCGTCCTTGAACAACGGGACGAGACCGCGCACCGCCTTCAGCGCGGCCGCCTGGTTCTTCACGTTGACGATGAGGCGCCGGGCGCGGTTCGCCAGGGTTTGCGCTTTCTGCGCGCTGGGCAGCGGGTGGGCCTCGTTGGTCAGGTGGAAGTAGTCGCCGGCCCGTAGTCCCCTCCAGTTGTCCGACGCGCTCTGAGCCTCCACCTTGTAGTCGCCCTGCGTCTGGCCATTGAGCAGATTTTGGAACTCCGAGTTGCCGATGGGCGTGTTCAGGTAGCCGGGCGGACCGTCACCCATGAAGGAGTACACGCGCTTGGTCCGCGAGGTGGGGCGTCTGCGGCCGGCGCTGTTGTAGTACTCCCGGTAGGCCTTGGCGAGGAAGTTCCGGTTGATGACGGCGTCACTCGGGCGGCGGGCCGGGGCCGAGGCCGGCCTCGCCGGCTGGGAGACGACACTCGAGCCCGCCCCGCGCTTGGTCTTGCTCACCGACTTGACGACGCCGTGTGAGGCACCGGAAACGCCCGGAGTGGTGGAACGCTTGTTCTTCTTCTTCTTTTTCTTGAGCGTGTTCTTCGGCATCGACCGTCTCCGGGGGTCAGGGCGTCTTGGCGAGGTGGGTGTGCGGCGCGGCCGGGTTCACGCCCTTGGCCGTGAAGGCCGCGTTCACCAGGTCGATGAACGCCTCCGCGCTGCCCACCTTGTCGTTGTGCTCTATGACGTCCGCGATGATGTCGCGGCGGTTGCTGGTGAAGCTGCCTGCCTGCCTGTCCAGGAAGTACTTCGGCTCCTCCGCGAAGGCGACCCCCGGAGTGCGCGTCTTGTAGAAGGGCGCGAACGCGCTGTCCAGTTCGTCCGGCTTCACCGTGTCGGTGATGGTTTCGGCGATGCGGTCCCCGACCAGGTCCGACCCGTTCTTGTCCGCGTCGGAGGTCGCGTAGTAGATGACGAGCTTGTCGTATTTCACCTTCTTCTTCGCGGCCGCCGTCCCCGATAGGTAGATCTTGAACTTCCTGAAGTACGGCGAGACGTCTTTGTCCTTGAAGAGCGGTGTCAGGGCCTTGGCCACCTTGAGCCCGGCTGCCTGCGTCTTCACATTGACGATGATGCGCCGCGCCCGGCCCTCCAGCGGCATCTCTTTGTAGGCCTTGTTGCTGACGTGGAAATAGTCGCCTACTGCCAGCGCCTCATCCAGGAGCTTCCCGTTCTGGCTGGACACCCTGTAGTCGGGATTGTCGGCGGTGAAGCCGCGGGACTCGGCGTCCGTGACCGCGTGCTCCAGGTAGCCGGTCTCGCCTTTGCCCATGAAGGAGTACAGGCGTTTGCGCAGCTTGGCCGTCTTCGTATGGACCCCGTTGACGTAGTACCTCTGGTAGGCGTTCTCCAGGAAGGCCCGGTCCGACGGCGGGTTCACCGGCGGCTTGGGCTGTGGGGCGAGGGGCTCCAGGTCGACCAGCGAGTCCGACCGTTTGAGTTTGGTCAGGACGACGGTCCCGGCCAGCTCTTTCGCGGTGGTGGGCTCCGGGGACTGACGGGTCTTCTTCCTGGTCGTGGCCTTCTTGAGCTTGCTCAATAGCGACATGTCCGGCTCCCCTACTGAACACTCGCCCGGTACGTGAGCACCAGGCCGAGGTTGGTGAGAGCCGCCTTGTCACCCTCCAGGACCAGCACCCACGGGTTCCCGCCGACGCTGAGACCGGGGGTGCGCAGGAGCTTGCCGTCGTTGAGCGCGAGCCTCTTGTCGCCATTGAGCAGGAAGCGCACCGAACCGCGCCCGGCCAGCTCGTACCTGGGGTAGACGCCGGTGATCTGCCGCCCGCTGATGGCGGGGAACAGCTCCGGCGTGAACGGCAGGACGAGCTGGTCGTCCTCGCCCTCCTGGAACTGGGCCCACTCGTCGGGGAACTCGCCGGCCACGTCGAAGTAGCGGGCCGACGCGTACGGCTTGAGCATGCCCTTGACCGCGTTGGCGAAGACCTCCCCGCCCTGGTCCGCGCTGTACTTGACGGTGACGACCACGTCGCTCAGACCGGCCGGAGCCGGGCCCGACAGCTGCAGCCGCCACCGCGAGACCGCCCCCGTGCCCTCGAACGGCAGGTAACGGTCGTCGTCCAGGCGCAGCTCGAACAGCCCGTTGTTCTCCTTGTACTCCTCGATGTCCGACAGCGCGATCTGCTGGCCGGAGCGCCAGTCCGGGCGCAGCGTGTCGGGTGGCGCGCCCTTCGGGTCGAGCAGGAACTTGACCGCCTTCGGGTCGGCCGCCAGGACGGTCTTGCTGTCGAGCTGCGTCAGCGTCGCGTAGACGCCGAGCGGCCCGTCCGCGCCCAGGAAGGAGACCGACAGCGTCCGGATCCGGCGCCGGAAGTGCCCGGGGAAGTCCCGGTCGAACAGCGCCTCGGTCAGCGCGAACTCGCAGCGCCCCTCGCCGCGCAGGGCCAGCAGGGCGAGCGGGTCCAGGCCCAGCAGCGAGACCTTCTTGGTGATCTCCATTCCACGGCTGTCCGTGTCGACGTACGCCTTGCCCAGCCGTTCCAGGTCGAAGCCGAGGCTGTCGCCGGCGAGCAGGCCGTTGCGCCGGCTCTCCCAGTACATCGGCTGGATGTAGCCGCCGTCGCCGTTGTTCTCGCCCCGCTCGAACTGGTAGGCCCGCTCGGCGGACCGCGCCATCTCGTACGCCAGGTTGTAGGTCTGGAAGTACAGCCCGGACATCCGCCCGGCCATCCAGTGGTAGAGCTCGGCGCCCGCGAACTTGTCCTTCATGAACGCGGCCACCGCCTCCTGGTTGGCGATGTCCTGTGCGACGACGGCGAGCTCGCGCTGGGCGATCGTCAGCTGGTGCTGGGCGCTGGTCAGCTGGTGGCCGAGCTGGGTCACGTCGCTCTTGGCCATGTTGAGCTGGAGATCCCAGTCCTGCGCCGTGCGCTGCTGCTCCGACCGCACACCGATCAGCTCGCCGAGTGTGCTGTATCCCTCGGCCAGTGTGGAGGAGACGTCGGCCACCTTGTCGAGGGCGTTGCCGACCTGCTCGCCGCCGAAGCCCGTACCGAAGATGAACGGGCCGAGCAGTGCCTGCGGCACGCCCAGGGCGATCGAGGCGGCGATCTTCAGGCCGCCCGCGACGAAGTGCGCGTCGGAGCCGCTCTTCATCCGGGCCAGCTGCTCGACCTGGAGCGCGGAGAGCCCGTCGGCGATCAGCTTCTCGTAGTGCTGGACCCGCGCCGTCGCGCCGTCCCTGCTGGCCTCCAGCTCGGCCAGGTTCTCCTCGGCGACCTTGATCTGCGCCTCCTTGATGCCGCGCGTCAGGGCGAGGATCGTGCCCTCCTGCCGGTTCTGCAGCAGGGCGAGCTCCTCCACGTCGCGCCGCTCCAGCACGTTGAGCAGGTCGTTGCCGAACTGCCGTACCTTGTCGGCAAGGTCCTGGGCCTTCCTGAACACGAAGGCGAACCGGTAGTAGGGCACCGGAGCCGCCATCCCCTGCGTGAGCTGGTCGAGCGAGGCACCAGATGCGGCGCCGCGGACCAGCGCCATGACATCGGCGGGCGGCTCGAACAGCGGCAGCGGCCGGCTGACGCCCATGATGTCGAGCGACTGCCGGATCTTCCGCAGCCGGTCCTCGACGCGGGTCCAGTACTCGAAGAAGACGCTGTTCTCGGGCACGTAGAAGTACGGGCTCGCGACGCTCCTGTGCACCTCCCCGGGCCCCTCCAGCAGCGCTCCCCCGCCGGTCAGCGCCTTCAGCTCGTCGTCCAGCTCGTCCAGCTCCTCCAGGGGGAGGTGGCGGAGGTCCTCGTAGGTCAGCGCGGCCGGCAGCGGGCGCGGGCCGAGGACGTCCGGCCGCTCCCCCAGCAGGTCGTAGGCGAAGATGTAGAGCATCCTGGCCTCGTCGACGCTCTCGGCCGTGTACTGGCGGAAGAGCAGGTCACCCCAGTCGAGCAGGTTGTCGATGTAGGCCATCACCACGGCCCGGCGGTAGGCGGACGGGCGCAGCTCGGCGATCGCGTGCGGGTCGAACGGGTCGTCCATGTACGCCTTGATCAACTTCCCACGGTCGCCCATGAGGTCGTACTGCCGCCGGAGCCAGGCGATCATGGCGATCCGCTCCCGCAGGCCGGACGTCCCCGGCAGGGCCTTCAGCGCCTTGTCGATGTCCTTCAGCCTGGTGTCCGCGAGGCCGGCCAGGAAGTCCTTGTCCTCCTGCGAGAGCTCGCCGGCCTGCTCGAACGCCGGGGCCAGCGCCGCCAGCCGGTCGAGGATCGGTTCGAGTGCGGTCGCGACGGCCGAGCCGTCGAGGCCCAGCCCGGCCAGGTCGGCGCGGCAGCTGTCGACCAGCGCCCGCAGGTCGACCGCCAGGAACGGCAGGAACCGCCAGTACCTCACCCGCTCCGTCGGGTCGAAGACGTACTCGTACCAGATTCGCGCGTCCTCGAAGCGCTGGGCGTTGTTCAGCGCCTGCGCGATGAGCAGCGGGGCGTGGAAGAAGATCTCCCAGTAGTAGATGCCGTTGGCGCTCTGGAAGTCGAGGTGCGAGCTGGACGGTGTCCCGGCCACCTGCGGCCGCACCTTGATCGTGGTCGCGTCGGAGTCCTCGACGCTGAAGGCGGGCAGTTCGTCCGTCTCCTGGGTCTCGGGGGCCAGCAGCGCCGCGACGCCGCCGGTCAGCAGCTCCTTGTTCAGCCGGTAGGCCGTGCTCGACGTCAGCCGGACGATCTCGTGCGGCAGCCCGGCGAACTCGTACGGCCGCTGGGCCGTCGGCTCCGACGAATAGACGACGTAGTCGGCGCCGAGGAACAGGTAGAGCTTGGCGCCGTCGAGCACGCCGGTGAACTCGGTCTGGAAGCCCGCGGGCAGACCGCCCCAGTTGCCGGCGACCGGCCGGTACGCCAGCTGTCCCGTCGGCTCCTGCCCCGCCTCCAGAAGCGCGTACTCGCTCGTGCCGAGCACGTAGCGCTGCCGGTTGCGCTGGATCACGGCCTTGACCTGGCTCTTCAGCTGCTTGGGGTAACCGTCGTCGACGTAGTCAGGGACGGTTCCGTCCTTGGCGAGCGTGTAGCGGACCAGCTCCAAGCCGCTGGTCAGGTAGAGCTTGCCGTCGTCCACGTACGCGGCGTCGACGGACTCGGTCGTGCCTATGGCCGTGGGTATGCGGCCCAGCTCCCTGGTCGGGTAGGTCCGGCCGTCCGGGGCGAGGTAAGTGCCCGCCGTGTTGTCGAAGAAGTAGCCGCGCTCCTCGTAGGAGAACGCCGCGCCGACAGGGCCGCTCTGGGGCAGGCCCTCGGTGTTCTCGCTCAGCGGCTGCGGGGCGTCGGCGGTGTCCGCGCCGCTGAAGCGGATGTACGTCTCACCCGTGAAGACATAGAGGTGGTCGCGGTGGACGAAGGCCGAGTCCGCCACGGCGTCCTTGGGCAGTTCCCAGCGAGTGTTGATCCGCTTCACGTCGCGCAGGTTCGAGGAGTCGACATACACGTTCTCCGCGAAGGAGAGGAAGTACTCCACACCGTCGAGCGTGAACGCGGCGTCCACCTTCGCCCAGCGCGGCAGGTTGTCGGGGTTGGTGTCGAGCTGCTTCGGGTATCCGGTGTCGGGCGCCCCGAACGGTGCGCCCGAATAGCGGTAATACTCGGCGCCGGAGAAGACGTAGATGTGTCCGCCGCGCACGAGGACGGCGTCGACGACGCCGGACCTGAGCAGGCCGGTGCCGACGATCCCCCACCGCTCCTTGATGGGGGCCAGTTTCTCGGTGCCGAGCTTGAAGCGCTTGCCCGCGTTGTCGAAGAAGCATCGCCGGCCATCGGGCAGCTCGAACGCGGCGTCGATCCGCTTCCATTTCGGCAGCCCGTCCGGGTTGCTCCCCAGCGGGAGAAGTGGCTCCGCCCCGCTCGGCGCGGTCACCGGCCGGCACAGGAAGCTGCCGCCCTTGTGGTCGACGCTCAGCCACGGCCGGTCCAGGGTCCCGGCCGGCATGTTGAACCGGACGGCCCCGGGCTCGTCCACGGGGCTGCTGTCGGGCTCGGCGAAGATCTTGTCCAGCCGGATGGCGCGCGGGGGCTCCGCCACGCCTTCCGCGTTGACCGCGTACAGCTCGGGCGTGAGCGCGAACGCCGACCTGACCCCGGCGGCGTCGGAGCAGGTGACGATGATCGAGTCGTGCAGGCCGTCCGGCCCGCCGGGGACGGTCCTCGACGCCTGCACGTACAGCCGGACGCCGGTGATCTGCTTCGCCTGGGCGCCGTCGGCGGCCAGCAACTGCGCGGCACCCCATTCCCCGTTCAGGTTGAGGAAGGAGTAGTAGATCTTGACGCGGTACATAGGCGGCGGGGTCTTGACGTTCTGGGTGTCGCCGGTCTTCGTGGCGTCGATGGTCGTGTCGGACGTGACCACGACCGGGACCGTCTCCACGACCGTCCAGAACACGAACACGCGGCCGAAGGCGTGCACGGGGTAGACCCGGTCGGCGTCGATCTGGACGTCCACCTTGAGCCACGGCTCCCAGGTGGCGGAGAGGTTCACGCCGTCCCTGAACTCCGCGCCCCGGTAGTAGTAGCGGCGCGGCTCGGTCCGCGTCCGGCCGAACAGGACCAGACGCCGGGTGCCCTCGTCGGCCCCGTCCTCGGGGTAGACGTACCCGCCGGCGATGGCCAGCCTGGACACCTCTGTGTACTCGTCCAGATATCTCTTGTAGACCCGTTGTACGGTCTCCGGTGTGATCTCGCCCTGCAGCAGGTCGCTCTCCAGCGCCTTGAACGCGGGCGTCTTGTCGGAGCGCAGCTCGGGGCGCAGGTAGTTCTCGGGATAGAGGAAGACCTTCCTGTTGGCCTCCCAGAGCCGGTAGTTCTTCAGCCAGCCCCACCAGGTCTTCAGCCGCCGCCTGACCTCGTCCTCGTCGCGGCCCGGCGGGAGTGTGACCTCCTCCAGGTCGAGGAGGTAGCGGTGCACGAAGAGCTGGGTGGCCGCGATGGCCTCCCGGACGCGCGAGGTCCGGCCGGCGCCGCCCATGTCCGCGTCGATCAGGAACTTCTCGTACAGGTCGCGGGTGGATCTGAAGCCGTCCAGCCGGATGATCGCCGACGGGGCGAGGGCGTCGCGCTTGAGCAGGTTCAGCTCGTCGTGGAGCCGGCCCGACAGGGTGACCCAGTCCGCCGGGCCGCATGTCCGTTCGAGCAGGCCGGACAGGGCGGTGTTGGCGGCCTCGGGGGCCGGGGTCGCGCCGAAGACGCGGGACCAGACGTCGGTGTAGATCGTCGACGGCCCCGCGTCGAACTTGTCGGCGACCGCGAACACGTCGACCAGCTTCAGCACGAACTCGATCTCGAAGCGGTCCTCCTCCGGCGTGTCGGGCGTCAGCAGGGCGGCGTTGCGCTTGGCCCACCGCAGCTCGTCGGCGTCCCAGCCGAACAGGTCCGCCAGGTACCGGTACGGATCCTCGACGGCCGCCGGACCGTTCAGCAGGAACGCGGCCAGGCCGTCGGGACGCGACCGGGCCAGTTCGACGAACCTGACGATGGTGTGCAGATCGCTCAGCCGGTAGTCGGCGCTGTCCGACCAGCGGTGCTTGATCGGCTGCGGGAAGGTACGGTCCACGGCGTCGTAGGCGCCCGAGTAGCGGACGTACTCGTCGTCCCTGAGCAGGTACGTCCGGCCCTCGAAGACGAAGGCGCCGTCGGGCCCCGCCTCCTCGAAGGCGGCGGGCAGGTCGCCCCAGTCGTCCTTGACGGTCCGGGGATAGCCGGTGGCGACGTATTCGAGGTCGTTGGGCTGGTATCTGATGTACTGCCCCTGCTTGAAGGCGTACAGCTCGCCGGTCGGCGCGGCGAAGGCGGCCTCGATGCCCGGTCCCTCGGCGAACGCGTTGCGCACTTTGCCCCACAGGCTGTTGACCGGCTGGTCCGGCTCGGCCCGGTCGGCACGCAGGTATCGGGTGCCCTTGAACAGGTACGTCCCGCCGTCGAGCCCCCGGAAGGCCGCGTCGAGCCCGTCGGCGAACGCGTCGGGCAGGTTCGGCAGGTCCAGATCCTGGCTGAGCGAGCCGTCGATCGTGCGCGGGTAGCCGTCGTCGACGGTGTCGTACTCGGTGCCGGTGTACCGGACGTACTGGTCGCCGGAGAACAGGAACGTGTGCGGGCCCCCGACCAGCGCCGCGTCGACCTTCTGCCGCTCCACGAGGGTGTTGCGCACGCCGCCGAGCAGCCCGAGGTCGTAGTCGGCCTCGGCCGTCACGGACACGACGTGGCAGGCGCCGCCCACGAACAGGTACAGGTTGCGCCGGTTGACGAGCACCGCGTCCAGCGGCCGGTCCGTCACCGCGTCCTCGAACGCCTCGGGCAGGCGGGCGAACGCCTCCTCCTGGCGCAGGTTCCCGATGATCTTCTTCGGGTAGCCGGGGTCCACGTAGCGGTAATCCGCGTTGGTGTAGCGGACGTACTGGTCGCCGGAGAACAGGAACGTGGTCTGGCCCCCGTACACACAGGCGGCGTCGACCGTGGTGAACGGGTGGAGCGCCCGGCCCCACCGCTCGCGGATCGGGGCGAGCGGCGAGAAGGCGCGGTCGGCGTAGCGGGCGTAGCTCTCCCTGAAGAAGAAGTACGTCGCGCCGTCGGTCGCGGTGAACGCGGTCCTGAGGGCGTCGCCCGGCTCCAGGCCGCGGCCGAAGTCCCGCCAGATCCGCTCGGTCGGCCGCGGGTAGGACCACCGCCCGGTCGCCTCGTCGAACTGGACGCACCGCTCCCCGTACAGCAGGAGCATGGTGCCGCCCTCGAACAGCACCGCGTCGGGTACCGCGGCGCGCTCTTCGCCGGGGACCTCCCAGAAGCCGGCGTCCGTGACCATGGGGTAGCCGTCGTCGGGCTGCCGGTAATCCTCCCCCGAATAGACCAGGTAGCGCAGCATGCCGTCGTCGTCCGGGTGCTCGAAGACGTAGGTCTTGCCGTCGCGCACGTACGCGAGCGCCACGCCGGTCAGCCCGGCCCAGTGGTCGGCGATGGGCAGCGGGTCCCCATCGATCGTGTCGCTGGTGCCGGTGTAGGTGACGAACTGGTCCCCGCTGAACAGGTAGGTCTTCCCGTCCTGTCCGGTGAACGCCGCATCCACCGCGTTGTCCTGATAAATCGTGTTACGGGGTCGGCCCCACTCCTCTGTGAGCGGGTACGCCCGGTTCAGCCGGGTGTTGAAGCAGTTCGGGCCCTTGAACAGGTACGTGGTGCCGTCGGCGCCCTCCAGGACGGCGTCCAGGCCGGTCCTGAACTCCTCCGGCACCGGGCGCAGCGTCCGCGGCCGGACCGGCGTCGCCCTGACAGTCGTCCCCTCGATCGCGGACAGCCGCCGCCAGCCGTCCGGCCCCTCGACCAGCACCGCGCCGTCCTCGACGAAGGCGCAGCTCACCGGCGCGAGATCGTCGTAGCTCCGGTACAGCTCGCTGGAGACGACGTGGCACCGCGCCCCCCTGAACAGGTAGACGTTGCGCCGATCGGCGAAGGCCGCGTCCACGCCGTCGAGCGTGACGCTCAGGTTGCCCAGCCGCGGCTCCCGGTGCAGGTCCGCGAGGGCGCGCGGGTAACCCTCCTGCACGGTCGTGTAGTCATAGCCCTCGTAACGCACGTACTGGTTCCCGGAGAACAGGTACGTGTACGTACGCGTGACCTCGACGCCCTCGACCAGCTCCGTCGCGTCCATGACCAGCGTGGCGTCGACCCGCCCGGTCCTGGCCAGGTTGCTGATCACGTTGCCCCAGAACGCCGGGACACTCGCGGGATAACGGTCGTCGATCCTGGTGTAGTCGCGGGTGGAGTAGCGGGCGTACTGGTCGCCCGAGAACACGTACGTCCGGCCGTCCTTGCCGATGAAGGCGGCGTCGACCCTGCTGAAGGGGATGCTGTCCCAGTGCTCGCGCAGCGTGCGGGGCTCGGACCACCAGCGGTGCCGGTGGTCGAACACCACGAAACGCTCGCCGGAGAAGAGGTACGTCTGGCCGTCCCCGGCGCTGAAGACCGCGTCGATCGTGGTGAAGGCGGGGTCGTCCGCCAGCGCGGCGGGCAGGTTCCACCAGTTGTCGGCGACCGGTTTGGGGTAGCCGACGTCCGGCGTGGTGTAGTCCCTGGTCGAATAGCGGACGTAGAAGTGGCCCGCGTCGGCCTGCACCCGGATCCGCTTGGCCTCGCGGACGAGCGTGACGTCGATCCGCTGCTCGGTGACGACGTGCCAGTCCGTGGCCGTATCGCTGCCGCTTCCGCCGATGATCACGTTGTCGGCGAAGGTCAGTCCGTGCTCCATGAACCGCCGCCGCAGCGCGGGCGACAGGCGACCGGCTTTCAGCTCGTTCTCCTGCTCCAGCGGCACGTCGAAGAGCTCGCCGCCCGAGCCGAACAGGTACGTCTTGCCGTCCATCACGAACGAGGCGCCCACCGCGCGCAGCCCGCCCCAGTCGGGGGCGATCGCGCGCGGGTAACCGAGGTCCACGACGGAGTAGTCGGCGCCGGAGTATCTGAGATATCTCCCGCCGCTGAACAGGTAGGTCTTCCCGTCCAGCCCGGTGAACGCGGCGTCGACCGTACCGCTGGGCAGCACGGGGGCCTGCACGCCCCAGCGCTCGGCCGTCGGGACCGCGGCGCCGTCGCCCTTGGCCGTCCGGCCGTCCTTGAACAGGTGGACGGCCCCGTCCCAGTCGGCGAAGGCCGCCTCGATACCCGACTCGAACTGCCCGGGGATGCCGGGATAGTCCGACTCGATGCGCCGTGGGTAGCCGTCGTCCACACGTAAGCCGTCGTTCTCGATGCTGCCGGAGTAGCGGATCACCTGGTTACCGGCGAAGAGGTGGACGCCGGTCGCGTCGGCGTAGGCCGCGTCCACGCGTTCGGCGCCGTCGAAGACGTTGCGGACCCGGCCCCACCGGTTGGCGATCGCCTCCTCCGTGCCCCCTACCGCGAGGTAACGCTGTCCCGTGAAGAGGTGGATCCCGCCGTCGCGGTCCTGGAAGGAGGCGTCGACCGACTTCCTGAACGCCTTGGGCAGCGGCGTGTCGTGGCCCTCCCCCTGCCACCACTCGTCGATGCCGCGCGGGTAGCCCTCGTCGACCACCGTGTAGTCAGGGGTGGTGTAGCGGATGTACTGATCGCCGGAGAAGAGGTAGGTCTTGCCGTCTTCATCTACGAACGCGCTGTCGATCCGCTGGGGGTCGTCGAAGTTGTTCCTGACCTTGCCCCAGACCTGCTCCTTCGCCGCCCAGCGGGTGCCGCCACGCTCCCTGACGAAGGCGCGTGAGGCGCCGTCGCCGCCGTGGCCGATGATCCACTCGGTGCCGTCGGGGTGCGCGAACGCGGCGTCCACGCCGGTCAGCCCGGTGAACCGGGTCGACAGCTCGATGAGCTGTTTCGGCCGCGGGTCGGCCAGCGCGTACGTGGCCTTCGCGTAAGTCCAGTAGCCGCCCTCCCCGAACAGGTAGATGTTGCCGTCGGAGCTGTCCAGCACGGCGTCGAACCGGTCGAGTCCCGGCGGCAGCGCCAGCGGCTCGGGGTATTTGCCGACCAGGTCCTGGTCCTGGAAGGACACGGCGACCTCGGTGGGGTCCAGGCCGAGCTTGGCCGCGAGCAGCGCGAAGCGCCGGATCCGCCGGTATGCCTGCCGGAAGTGCGGATCCGGCGGCACGGCCGTGACCTCGACGGTCTCCTCGGCCGCTATGAGGGCCGGCGCGGCCAGCACGTCGAGCGCCTCCTGGACGCCGCCGGTCACCGAGACGCAGATCGCCTCGACGGTCGCCGCGGGCAGGCCGAACGCGTCGGCGAGCACCGACCATAACGCCGCCTGCTGCTGCTCGGCCAGCCGCTCCAGCGTGTCCGTGATCTCGTCGACCGCCGCGCTGAGCTCCTTGGCCACGGGGTGCAGCAGGAAGAACAGCTCCTTGGCGTAGTCCTCCACGCCGGGCACCGTGAAGTCGAGCGCGTTGGTCGCGACGCGGAAGTAGTCGAGCCGGTCCTCGGGCACGGCCAGCGCCTCGTCGAGATGCCCGGCCGCGACGAGCACGTTCACCAGGTCGGCCCGCTCCCCGTCGTCGAAGCCGAGCTCGGTGACCGCCTGGAGGTCGAGCCGGTACGGCTGCTCGTCCTTCAGGATCTCCGCGATCCGGCCGGCGACGATCACCTGCTCGGCGGGCCGGAACCCGTCCCCCAGGTCCACCTCAACGCTCTCGTCGAGCACCCGGCCCTCCTGGAGGTAGGGGCCTTCGAGGGCGTCGATCACCCGCTGAGCGATCGCGTCGTCGGCGACGTCCACGAAGTCGTCGGGCGTGAAGGCGTACGTCTCCTTCTGGAAGGCCGCGATCTGCTCCTTCATCGCGTCGAGGATGGCCCGTCGGCGCGGATAGAACTCCAGCGCCAGCCCGAAGTCGTCCAGCCGCAGCCCGGCGAGCGCGACCTTGTCGAGATAGCCGCCGTCCTCGTCGAGGTAGCCGTTGAAGCGCAGACTGGCCAACAGCGCCGCCTCGTCCACCCGCAGCTCGGCGAAGATCTCGGGATCGAGCGTGAGCCGCTCCCGCCGGAACCGCTCGACCCGGTCGAGCAGCTCGGCCAGTACGCCCGGCGCGACGTCGTCGAGATCCGCGTTGACCATGAACCGCCCGGCGTTCGCCTCGTCCGCGAAGAAGCCGGGGTCGAGGACGTCGCCCTCGCTGTCGAGGTAGCCGTTGAAGACGAGGTTGTCGTACAGCTCGGCCTGCTGCTCCTCCCTCAGATTGCCGAGGGAGGCCAGGTCGGAGGGGAAGAAGGACGCGGTGCCGTTGCCGAGGCTGTTGATCAGTTTGAACAGCGGCTCGGCGAACGAGCTGTAGTCCCTCGCCAGCCGCAGCTCCGCCACCGTCTTCGGCAGCCCGTCGGCGACGAGCGCGCCGTCACTCTGGAGGCGGCCGGCGAAGACCAGGTTGGCGAAGATCTTCGCCGTCAGCCGCTCGTCCAGCCCCAGGTCGACGAAGTCCTCCTTGACGATCACCCCGAGGTCGGTGACGGCGTCGTAGGCGGCCTGCCGCGCCTTGGTCCGGTCGAGGCGGAGCAGGCGCTCGTCCCGGTCGGAGACCACGCCGTCGTCGTACGCGGTCAGGACGTCGTGGATCACCTGGGCCGCCCGTTCGCCGAACCGGCGCGACACGAACAGCTCGGGGGTCACCGCGACCGACTCGAACCGCTGGTTGATCCCGTCGAGCACGGCCACCTGGTCGTCGTCGGCCGGCGCCCCGCCGCCGAGGATGTCGGCCAGCTCCTGGGCGCTGAACCCACCGGCCTGCATCCAGCGCCCGACGGCGAGCAGCGTCTGCGCCAGCCACAGGCTCGACGCCACGTCCGAGCCCTCGAGGATCCGGTAGCAGTCGCGGGTCCGCGGCTCCGTACCGCCGAGGATCGGGAAGGTCGTGTACCGCTGCAGCGACGGATCGCTCTCCAGGACCTCCAGCAGGTCGAACAGCTCGCCGACGGACAGGCCGAGCGCCGCGACGAGCCGCCCGGCCCGTTGCAGCAGCGCGATCGCGGACAGCCCGATCTCCCCCCGGTCGAACGGGCTCGGCTCCAGCGCGGCGTACCTGTCGCGGTAGCGCAGGACGATGTCGACGATGTCGTTCTCGGCCGTCTCGATGGAACGTGCCAAACGGCGACGGTACTCCTTGTTGTGTGTTGCCAGGATGTCCCCGGACATCTCGGGCAGGTCCTCGAGTTCGGCCGGTTCGATCGGCACGGCCAGGCCGCACACCCCGTCGACCGTCAGCTCGTAGCCCTTCTGGAGGAACACGACCACGGCGATGGTACGCAGCGCGGCCGCGTCCAGCTGGTTGTCGCAACAGGTGGTGAGCACGCGGTCGAGGTCGGTCATGCTCAGACCGGTCTTGCGGGCCAGCCGGACGAACCTGTTGACCCGCTCGAACCACGCGAACCCGGCACCGACCAGTCGCCGGCCGTCTATGGCCGTAGGGGCCTCATTTCCCCCATTGACGAAGAACTTGGCGGGCGGCCGTTGCGGATCATCGCCCTCGTAGACCAGCTCGCGTACCTCGACCGTGGTCAGCCCGGTCGCCCGCCTGAACCGCTCGACGTCCTCCAGCGCGCTGAGCGGCTCCTCCGCGCCGAGCCCGTAGTCGGCTCTGAGCTGCTCTTCCGAGGTAACCGGGACGGTCACGACCTGGACGTCCTCGGCCGAGAGCGCGAGAGACAGCCGCGCGACCACGTCGGGATCCACATCGGGAGCGAAGAGCCGGTAGAACTCCTCGGGCGCGACCTTGAGCTGGCGCAGGTACATCTTGAACTGCTCGGCCAGCAGGGAGAACGGCATCCCGAACGGGTGGCGGGCCGCGCGCAGCGTCTCGTACGGGTCGCTCCCGACGACCGTCTCCAGCACCTCGTTGACGATGTCGAGGTAGGGCGACTCGGTGAACGTGTGCTCGGCGTCGAGCGGGATCCTGGCCAGATCGGGCCGCCGGGCCAGCAGGTCGGGGTCCCGGAAGACGCCTTCCAGGAGCCTGAGGAGGTCTACGAGATAGGCGGCCGGTGAGTAGACCGACCGGGCCTCGTCGCCCTCGTAGAAGTCGAGTTCACCGAAGAGCTGCTCATAGCTGGGTAACGCGTCGTCCCTGCGCAATGTGATCCCCCCTGTTTGGATCCCCGTGTGTGCCGCCCCATGCTCGCCTAGCCATGGGGGGAGGAATACTGGCCGCCGAGGTAACTGTTCGGTGCCGAAATAACCCAGACTCGTCTGCGGTTGCACCATTCATGGCTTTCCCGCTCTCCATCCTTGACCTTGCACATATCGGCGACGGAGAGACGGCTGGCGACAGCTTCCGCGCCAGCGTGACCATGGCCCAGCGCGCGGAGGAGTGGGGCTACCAGCGGATCTGGTACGCGGAGCACCACAACATGCCCTCCATCGCCTCATCCGCGACCAGCGTCCTCATAGCCCACGTAGCCTCACAGACCCAAACGATCCGCCTCGGGGCCGGCGGCATCATGCTGCCCAACCACGCCCCGCTGACCATCGCCGAACAGTTCGGCACGCTCGAAACCCTCCACCCCGGGCGCATCGACCTCGGCCTCGGCCGGGCGCCGGGCAGCGACCAGCAGACCATGCGCGCCCTGCGCCGCAACCCGGCCTCCGCCGACGACTTCCCGCAGGACGTACTGGAGCTCCAGGGCTACCTGACGGGCGAATCCCGCATCCCGGGCATCGACGCGACCCCGGGCAAGGGCACTGACGTGCCGCTCTACATCCTCGGCTCGTCCCTGTTCGGCGCCAAGCTCGCCGCCATGCTCGGCCTCCCGTACGCCTTCGCCTCCCACTTCGCCCCGACCGCGCTGGAGGACGCCGTCACGCTCTACCGGCGCGAGTTCCAGCCGTCCAGGCAGCTGGCGGAGCCGTACGTCATCGCCGGGGTCAACGTCATCGCGGCGGACACCACGGAAGAGGCGGAGGCGCAGTTCCTGGAGGCCAAGCGCAGCCGGGTGACCCGGTTCCTCGGCCGTGGCCAAACGTTCACCCCGGAGGAGGCCGACGTCATCCTCGCCTCACCGGCCGGGCAGCAGCTCCTGCAGATGGCCAAGTACTCCGGCGTCGGAACCGCCGCCGAGGTGCGGGACTACCTCGACCGCTTCGCCAAGCAGGCCCAGGCCGACGAGCTGATCGTCGTCTCCATGGCCCCCGACCGGAAGGCCTGGCTGCGCTCCCTCGAATTGCTAGCGCCGGGAACAATCGGCGGCTGACCATAGTTACATAACTCGTGGCCGGTGTGCCCAGTGTCCCCGGGCCTCACCTATTGCCTTCGCGGAATACCGTTCGGCTGGAGCCGCGTTGCGCCTTTCGCCGAGAGGCGACACGCACACCGGTACGCACTCGTAAGGCCGAGGCCCCGCCAGAACATTGGCGGGGCCTCAGCTGTTTCTGGGCCGGAAATTAGTTGCCACGCCGCATCCTTCACTGAAGGATGTCTTCATGATCAAGGTCGAGTCACTGACGAAGGTCTTCCGCCGGCCTCGAACCTTCTCCGGCCCCATGGGCACCCTGCGTACCCTCCTCACCCGCCAGTACGACGAGCGGATCGCCGTCGACGACGTCAGCTTCGAGATCCCCGAAGGCGAGGTCGTCGGCTACCTCGGCCCCAACGGCGCGGGCAAATCCACCACCGTGAAAATGCTGACCGGCATCCTCACCCCCACCAGCGGCCTGATCGAGGTGGCCGGACGGGTGCCGTGGCGGGACCGGAAGGCCAACGCCAGGTCCGTCGGCGTGGTGTTCGGCCAGCGCAGCCAGCTCTGGTGGGACCTGCCGCTGATCGAGTCGTTACGCCTGGTCGGCGACCTGTACGACGTACCCGCCGACCGTTTCACCACCTCGCTGCGCCGCATGCGCGATTTGCTCGGCCTCGACGACTTCCTGGACACCCCCGTCCGTCAGCTCAGCCTCGGCCAGCGAATGCGCGGCGACCTGGCGGCCGCCATGCTCTACGAACCGCCCATCCTGTACCTGGACGAACCGACCGTCGGCCTCGACGTCCTGGCCAAGCAGGCGGTACGCGAGTTCATCTCCGACACGAACCAGGCCGGTCGCACCACGGTCGTCCTGACCACCCACGACCTGGCCGACGTCGAGGCGCTGTGCAAGCGCATCATCGTGATCGACAAGGGCCGGGTGCTCTATGACGGCGGCATCGACGCGCTCGTCACCGCCTACGCCCCGCCCCGGCGGCTGGCGATCCACCTGGCCGACGGCCAGACCCGCACCTTCGACATCGCCGGCGGCGCCTCCGTCCCCGAGTTGATCGGCCAGGTCGCCGCCGAACAGACCATCCGCGACCTGTCCATCCAGGAGCCCGACCTGGAGGGCGTGATCAAGCAGCTGTACATCGAGGGCGCGCGATGATCCGCCCCCTGATCGGCCCTTTGATCAGCCCTTTGATCGGCCCTTTGCTCGGCATGGCCCGCATCGGCCTGCGCTTCCAGCTCGCGTACCGCAGCGACGTGATCATGACCGTGCTGACGCTGATCGCGCAGGTCTTCCTGCTGCGCATGGTCTGGACCTCGGTATATGGCGCGCAGCAGCAGGCCCAGGGCATGACGCTCCCGCAGCTCCTGGCCTACCTGAGCCTGGCCAACCTCCAGGCGTTCGCCACCACGCCGGTCATCTCGTACATCGCCCTGTTCAGGATCCGTACCGGCATGGTGTTCTTCGACCTGTCCCGGCCGACCGGCTACCTGCCGCAGCTGGCCGCCTTCCAGGCCGGACACACCTCCGGCGGCCTCCTCCTGCTGGCCCCCGCCATACCGGTGGTCCTGCTGGTCGGCTCGATCACCCCCACCGGCCAGCCGCTCGCCTACGCCGGGACGCTGCTGCTCGGCTACGCCATCTCGGTGCAGCTGTCGCTGCTCATCTGCCTGATCGGCTTCTGGACGCTTGAGACCAGCGCGATCGCGCTGCTGTACCGGCTGACCAGCCAGTTCTTCGCCGGGACCCTGGTCCCGCTGTCGTTCTTCCCCGGCGCGCTGGGCACCCTGGCCGAGGCGCTGCCGTTCAAGTACCTGGGCTATGTCCCCGCGGCCGTCTACGTGGGCCACCTGTCGGGCGCGTCTGTCCTGCACGCGCTGGCCGCCGAGGTCGCGTGGGTCGCCGGGCTCACGGTCCTGCTCTGGGCGGTATGGCAGCGGGCCCACCGCAGGGTGGTGATCAACGGTGGCTGAGCTCACCCGCACCCTGCGCCTGTACTGGCGACTCCAGCGTGCCACCATGCGCGGCGCCCTGCAGTATCGGCTCAACGCGCTGATCGGCATCGCGACCGGAGCGGTCTACCAGGGCAGCGGCTTCGCCTTCGTCTGGGTCGTCATGCACACCTTCCCCTCCATGGCCGGCTGGACCTTGCGGGAGATCGCCTTCCTGTACGGCCTGCGCCTGACCGCCCACGCGCTCTGCATGCTGCCGCTGAGCAGCCTCATCTTCATGGAATGGCTGGTCCGGGAGGGCGAACTGGACCGCGTCCTGCTCCGCCCGCTCAACCTACTCCTCCAGATCATGACCAAACGCATGGGTGTCGGCCAGGTGGGCGACCTGCTGACCGGCCTGGTCCTGTTGCTGGTGGCGGCCCCCGCCTGGAGTCCGTCCATGGCAGCTCTCTGCCTGCTGGCCGTCATGGGCGGCGCGCTGGTGGAGGCCTCGGTCCACCTGTCGCTGGCGTCCCTGTCGATGCGCATGCTGGACACCGCCGCTCTGCGCGGGTTCCTGGATGACGTGTTCAGCAAGTTCGGCTCGTACCCGATGAGTGTGTTCGGCGGGGTTACGCAGTGGTTGCTGACGTTCGTGCTGCCGGTCGCTTTTGTGGCCTACGTACCGGCGAGCGTACTGCTGGGCAAGGCAGCGTCGCTGAACGTACCCGCCTTCGTGGCGTACGGCAGCCCGTTCCTGGGCATCGCCCTGTTCGCCCTCGCCTACCGCTTCTGGTGTCACCAACTCCGGCACTACCAGAGCGTGGGCAGCTAGGACGTCGGGGCCTCATCCCACGGTGACCAGCTCCACCTCGGCGTCCTTCAATGCCACGGCGAGGTCCTCGGGCGGCGGCGCGTCGGTGACCAGGACCGATACCCGGTCAAGGCCGCAGATGTGCACGAAAGCGCTCCTGCCGAACTTCGACGCGTCGGCCACCACGACGACCCGCGTGCCCGCGTCGATCATCTGGCGCATCATCTGGGCCTCTTGCAGGTTGCTGGTGGACAGCCCACCACTGGCCGAGATGCCGCCGACGCCGATCACCGCGGTGTCGGCGCTGATGCCCTGGGTGTCGGCGAAAGTCACCGGCCCAATGGTGACATTCGACGAGATACGGCAGCTGCCGCCGATGACATAGAGGTCGCGCACGGCGTCCTGCGGGATCTCGGGGGGCAGGCGCAGATTGTTCGTCACCACCGTGAGGTCACGCTTGCCGGCCAGCGCCCGGACCACCGCGAGCGTGGTCGTGCCGCCGTTGACGATCAGAGTCTCGCCGTTGGAGATGAGCTGCGCCGCCGCGATGCCGATGGCCTGCTTGGCCTGGTGGTGCACGGCCGCGCGGCGGTCAAAGGGGATGTCGGCCGTGGCCAGTTCGTCCGTGCGCATCGCGCCACCGTGGGTGCGGGCGATCAGCTGCCGCTCCGCGAGGTGGTCGAGGTCACGACGCACGGTGTCCATTGACACGGCGAAACGTTCTGCCAGCTCGGCGACGGTGGCGTGACCGCGTTCGCGGACGTGCCTCACGAGTTCGGCGCGACGCTTCGCGGGCAGTGCCGTGTCCTGCATGATTCACTCCTGCGATGCGGCTAATTGCGGCTAGTTTCAGGTTCCTGCGATTTCTTGCAACCTAACCATTGACCCATTCGCAATAACAAGCATACTGTGGAAGATGTAGGCAAGTCTGCCTGAGCGAATACGGCAGGAACCCGCAACCTTGTCATCCCCCGGACCACTGTGTTCAGACTCCTGCGTCTTAGGAGAAGCGATGACAGCCAGCAGGCCTCGGCCCTTCATGCGGCGCGCCGCACTGCGACTTGGCGGCGCAGCGGCCACGGCGCCGCTGCCGGCCTGCTGTGGTTCCCGTCAGGCGGGCCGACGCCGTACCTGGCCCATCCGGGCCCACCACGATCGGGCTCGACGACACGTTCGTCGCCGGGGTGCTGCTCTCCGACTGCCCGCACGATGAGCGGGGGAGCCGGAGCAGGCCACCGCTTGAGCCCTACGTTCAAGTAGCACCTGGAGACACCCAGTGAACTCGATCATTGATCCTGGCAAGATCCGTGGTCTGCAGCGCGTCACCAGCGCCGATGGTTATTTCCTCATCTGCGCTCTCGACCACCTATCCGACTTCGCCGAACTGCTCGCGCCCGATCCGGCGAGCGTCACCTTCGCCGATGTCGTCGCCGCGAAGGACGCGGTCGTCCGCGCCGTGGCCCCGTCGATCTCGGCCGTGCTGCTCGACCCGTTGTACGCCCTCGGCCACCTCGTGGCCTCCGGCGCGGTGCCCGGCACCGTCGGGCTGATGTCGAGCATCGAGGACGAGGACTACCGGCACGCGGACGGACCGCGCCGTACCCGGCTGCGCGCGAACTGGAGCGCCACCCAGATCAAGATGGCCGGCGCCGACATGTGCAAGTTGCTGTGGTTCTACCGCCCCGACGGCGGTCGAGTCGTCGCCGAGCAGCAGCGGCAGCTCGTGGCCGGCCTCGTCGCCGAATGCGCCGAGCTCAGCCTGCCCCTGGTGGTCGAGCCGATCTGGTACCCGCTGCCGGGCGAGGACCCGACCACCGCCGAGTGGAAGGCCGCCCGGGCGCGCGGCATCATCGCCTCCGCCGCGACCGCCAACAAGCTCGGCGTCGACATGCTCAAAGTGGAGTTCCCCGGCTACATCGACACGGAAGAAGGACGCGAGCAGGCAGCCGCCGCCTGCGCGGAGCTGGACTCCATGGTGAGCGTACCGTGGGTCATCCTGTCCGCCGGGGTGGAATATGCCGACTTCAAGACGCAGGTCGAGATCGCCTGCCAGGCCGGCGCCGCCGGCTACCTCGCCGGCCGGTCGATCTGGCGCGACGCCGTGTCCACCCACGACCCCGCCGCCCGCGAGGAAGCCACCGCGGCGGCCAGGGCGCGACTCGAGGAGCTCAACGAGGTGACGCGGCGGTATGGGCGCCCCTTCACACCGGCCCGGCCACTCGACGTAGTGGTCAAGGAACTACCCAGCGAATGGTACCGATCATGGAACAGCTGACCTCGGAGCACATGCATGCCCAGCTTCCTTCTCCCCGCGAACACTCCGCGCTCGTTCTACCGGGGTGCCGGGCGCATCGGCCGGTTCCGCGGGATTCCGTCCGCCGATGATCCCTACTACCCGGAGGATTGGGTCGCCTCGACCACCAGCCGGCACGGAGCGGCGCCCGCGGGACTGACCACGCTGCCCGACGGCCGGACACTAGCCGAGGCCATCGCCGGCGATCCCGTGTGGTGGCTGGGCGAACAACACGTCGCGGAACACGGCGCCGACCCCGCGATCCTGGTGAAATTGCTGGACGCGGGGGAACGGCTACCGCTGCACGTGCACCCCGATCGGCGATTCGCCGCCGACCAGCTGGCCTCGCCGTACGGGAAGACCGAGGCATGGGTGATCGTCTCGGCCGAGCCGGAGGCGGCGGTGCATCTCGGCTTCGCCAGGGACGTCGAGCCGGACGAACTCGCCCGTTGGGTCGCGGACCAGCGAATCGATCAAATGCTCGACGCCACGAACCGCGTGCCGGTGCGGGCCGGCGACGCCATCGTGTGCCCCGCGGGTCTGCCGCACGCCATCGGAGCCGGGACCCTCATGGTGGAGGTACAGGAGCCGACCGACTTCTCCGTGCTGCTCGAATGGGAGGGCTTCGCCGTCGACGGCCCCGCCGTCGGGCACCTGGGGCTCGGGTACGACCAGGCGCTCGGCTGCGTCGACAGGAGCGGCTGGGGCGCGGACCGGCTGAACCAGCTACGCCGCGCCCGCCAACCGGCGGATGACGTCCGGCCCGGGGTCCGCCGCCTCTTCGCCGAGTTCGCCGACGAGTTCTTCGCCGCCGAGAGGCTGCGTCCCGATCCCGTCAGCGTGCTGGAGCCGGCGTACTCGATCATCGCGGTCACCGATGGCGCCGGGATCCTCACGAGCGAACATGCCCCGCCGGTCCCGGTCAAGGCCGGAGACACGCTGCTCCTCCCGTACGCGGCCGGGTGGTGCACTCTGCGCGGGGACGCCGCGGCGGTGCGCTGCAAACCAGCCCTGAAGTCCGCTGAAGGCTTGTAGGTATATTCCGGCCATGGCCGAAGGGGAATCGAACCGTTCCTGCTCATCGGTGGCACCGCGGACGACTTCTGGGACAGCACTCTGGCGCGAGAGCTGACCCCGTACGTGCTCGAGGTCAGCGGCGCCGACCACGGCATGATGCTGCCCGGCCCGCTGCACAAGTCCGCCGAGGTCCTTGGTCAGGTGACGACGGCAGTCGAAACCTTCCTGGACGACGTCATCTGGCCTTGACGGACGTCCCAGAGCCAGAAACCGCCATTTCAGTGCGAGTCGGTGTACGCAATGATTCTCAAATGCCCCCTAGATCGGTTTTACCACTTCTATTACTCCTCGGCCTCCTCTCCGCCTGTGGAACGCCCGAGCCGGTCCAAGGACGCTGGTGGACATGGGCGTCCTCCGAAAAGGAGAGCACTAACCCTGTATCGGGCCCGACCGGGAAGTTCTGCGACCGGAATCAGCCAAAGGACATCTGGTTCCTCGCCGGGACCTTCGGCGGCACCGCGCAGCGGACCTGCCGGGTCCCTGCGGGGCGGCCCATGCTGGCCCCGCTGGTGAATCTGGCTTCCACCAGGGCCGGATGCAAGAAGTTCATGGCCGCCGCCAAAGGCAAGGCCACCCTTGACGGCAAGCCGGTCACCCCGGAACGGATGGAAGACGCCGTCGTTCACGTGACCAGCGTGGCGGACAATCCTGCGACCGGCATGGGGGGTACGACCACGTTCTACGCTTGTGGCATCTGGGCGCGCTTCCAGCCACTACCGCCCGGCCATCACACACTGAGCATTCGCGGGTCCTCCGGCGCTTTCCACACGGCCGTCGATTACACACTCACTGTCGAGACCGCGCAGCAAGCATGAACACATCCTGCTCGTTCGTTCAGGACAGGTCAGACATGTCGAGCACGAACCGGTAGCGGACGTCGTTGCGCTGGAGACGGCTGAGGGCTTCGTTCACGCGCGCCGAGGGAAGCAGCTCGATGTCGGCGGTGATACCGCGCTCGGCGCAGAACGCCAGTATGGCGGCGGTCGCGGGCCGCCCGCCGCTGCCCGCGGAGCTGAGCCTCTTCCGTCCGACGAGCAGATCGGTGGTCTGCACGGTGACCGGTCCGAGGTGTCCGAGGTGGCTGAGTGTCCCGTCCAAGGCAACCAGCCGCAGGTACGGGCCGAGGTCGTGGGGGGCGGAAATGGTGTCGATGACGACGTCGAACCGGTCCCGGTTCGCGGCCATCTGTCCCGTATCCGTGGAGTCGATGAGGTCGTGGGCGCCCAGGCGACGGGCGTCGTCGATTTTGTCCGCCGACCGGCTGATGACCGTGGTGTCGGCGCCGAGCGCCACGGCGAGTTTGACCGCGAGATGGCCCAGGCCACCAAGCCCCGCCACGGCGACGCGGGTACCCGGTCCCACGCCGAGTGTGCGCAGCGGCTCCCAGACGGTGACCCCGGCGCAGAGCAGAGGGGCCGCGGCGGCGGGGTCGAGGCCGGCGGGGAGGGGGTAGGCGAAATGATCGCGGACGACGTATTCGCGGGAGTAGCCGCCCAGTGTGGTCGACCCGTCGCGGCGGTCGGTGCCGCCGTAGGTCAGGGTCGGGAACTCGTGGCAGAAGTTCTCCTGGCCGGCCCGGCACATGGCGCACACACCACATGAGTCGACGATGTTCCCGACCGCGACCGGGTCGCCGACGCCGAACCGGGTGGCCTCGGGCCCAATCTCGGTCACCACTCCCGTGAACTCGTGGCCCGGCACAAGGGGCACGCTCGTGTCACCAGGATGAGCGCTGACGGCATGCAGATCGGAGTGGCAGACACCGCAGTAGTCCACGCGTACCGCGATGTCGTCGGGCCGCAGGTCGCGCCGTTCAAGTGAGACCCGCCGCAGTGTCGCGGAACCCTCCGTCTGCCATCCCACCGTGCTCCTCATGTACGCCGACTCCTTCGCAAACAGACTGTTCGGTCTATCGCAGACTAACCGGCCACCGCCCGCAAAACAAACCGACTGTTCTGTTTGATAGAATGGACGGTATGGCCGATCAGCCCATGACCTCCCGTGGCGCGGCGACCCGCAGTCGCATGCTCGAGGTGGCGACTCAGGAGTTCGCCGAATATGGGATCGCCGGGGCGCGCATCGAGCGGATCGTGGCCGCCGCCCGCACCAACAAGGCGCAGCTCTACGCCTACTTCGGCAGCAAGGAAGGGCTGTTCGACGCCATCTTCGCCGATTCGCTGGAGCGGATCGTGAACGTCGTCCCGATCGACGCCACCGACCTCGCGGACTGGGCCGTACGCCTCTACGACGAATATCTCCGCCGCCCCGACCTCATCCGGCTGGCCACCTGGGCCCGTCTGGAACGACGTCCCGCCGGCCACCTCGTCGAGGAGGCCGACCGTCTCGACGACCACAAGCTACGCGCCATCGCCGAGGCGCAGGCCGCGGGCATCGTGAGACCGGGTGACCCCTTCGACGTGATGGCCCTGGTCATCGCGATGTCCATGGCGTGGTCGCCCGTCAGCAACGTCTACGCCGCGACGGCCGAGGAGCCGCCGGAGCTGCATGAGCAGCGCCGTACCCTGCTCCGCGAGACCGTCAGGCGCGCCGTGACGACCGTGCCCTTGAATGGCAGCGGCCCCCCGGACTACCCAAGCCGGGGGGCCTGATGTGTGCCGCCACATGTGGCGCCAGCGGCGTTTAAGAGAACGGATCAGTCCTGACGACGTGCGCTCTGCCATTGAGCCACCGGGGCACGAAGAGCCCCGAGCCGGATTCGAACCGGCATCTCAACAATCACAGTCCATCCTCGGTTGATCTGGCGCTCGACGGCGATGCTGAGGCTAGAGCGAGAATCTGAGTTTGATCGGCTGCCTCTACCATTTGGGCTACCGAGGCGCGTACCCCGGGGAGGACTCGAACCTCCACTTGAGCCGTTCGTCAGCTTCAGCTTGAGCTTCAGCTTTGCGCTTGCGCGCACCCCGCGCTCAACGGGGAGTCTTTGGGTCAGGCGAACAGATACCCGAACACGGCGTCGCCGACCTCCTGCTCATCGACGGCGGTCGCGTTGGCCTCTTCGCGGGCGTACTTGACGGCGTCCTGCAGCTTCTGCACGCGGGACAGCAGCTCGTTCACGCGCTTGGCCGGCAGGGCCCCGGAGAAGGCGGTCTTCGTCCAGTAGCCGACCACGATGTCCTCGGTGAACACCTGCACCTGGGCGGGGTGCTTGTCCGTCGCCTCGGCGAGCACGTGGTTGCGCGGAACCTTCTTGGTGCGGGTCGTCTTGACCGGTTCGGTACGCCATGTCTCGGCGTTGTCGTCGAACGACCACGTCTCGGCCGGGTCGAGCGTCGGCAACTTCGACACGAACGTGTGCAGGTCGACGAGCTGCTTCTCCAGGAACAGCAGGTACGTGACCGGGGCGCCGGAAATGAGAGTCTCGCCGTCGACCACGACGTCCGCCTTGGCGGTGGCGTTGGTCCAGTCCTTGGTCGCGGTCACGTCGAACAGCCGCGTCAGCGCCTTCGCGACGTCGGCGATGATCGCCTCGGTCTTCACCTGGACGCGCGTCGACTCGGGCGGCAACTGCTCGCCCTCGTCGTCGATCGGCTGATAGGTGCGCGACAGGCCCGACAGGAGCGGCGCCTTCTGAATGGCGTGATAGGCGTCGGACACCGCGCGCTGCGTACTGGCCTTCACGCCCTTCTCTACGGCGAGGATCTGGTTCAGCTTCGCCACGGAGGGTTTCCGTTCGTTGGGGGTCGGCGGGATAGGGCAGAGCGTACAGCGATGGCGCTATGCGTACGCAACTCATATAGCTCGGTGCCCGAATAGCAAGGCCACCCCGGCTTCCTGCCGCAAATCAGGCCCTTCAGCAGTCTTGGCAGCACCGCCCTACGACAACGCCTCATCCCGTACAGCTGAGGTGGCGAGCGCTACCCGAGCCCCGAGGTGGAGCCCACCGCTGGCGTCCACCACCTGCCCGGTCACCCAGCGGGCATCGTCGGAGGCGATGAGGGCCACCACGTCGGCCACGTCCTCGGCCCGGCCGACCCGCCCCAGCGCAGCCTGCCCCGCGAGGAAGGCCGCCGCCTCAGGGGGGAACAGCGACGTGTTCGCCTCGGTCATGGTCGCACCCGGCGCGACGACGTTCACGGTGATGCCGCGCTCGCCCAGCGCCAGGGCGAGGGTACGGCTCATGGTCTCTATCGCGCCCTTGGTCATGGCGAAGGAGGTCTGCGCGGGATTGGCGATCCGGGTGACGGCCGAGGAGACGCTGATGATGCGTCCGCCATCGGCCAGCAGCGGGAGCGCGCGCTGGATGATGAAGTACGGCGCCTTGACGTTCACCGCGAAGAGCCGATCGAACTGCTCGGCCGTGTCGGTCTCGATCGGACCGGCCGGGGCGGCCGCGGCGTTGTTGACCAGGATGTCCAGGCGCCGTCCGGCCAGCCCGGCCACCAACTCGGCGAACAACGCGTCGACGGCCCCCGCGTCCTCCAGGTCCGCGCCGATCGGGAACGCACGCCCGCCGGCCCGTTCGATCCGCTCGACCGTCTCCTGCGCCGCTGCCGCGTCCTTTCCGTAGTGAACGGCGACGAGGGCCCCGTCGGCGGCGAGACGTTCGGCGACCGCCCGCCCGATCCCGCGTGAGGCCCCGGTCACCAGTGCCGTCTTCTCTGCCAGCCGTCCCATTGCGTACCCCGCAAACTTGTTAGTAACTATCAGCATGGTAGGTTCTATCAGGTGACAGGAGAGACGGCAAGCCTGCGTGAGCGCCGCCGGGCAGAGACCCGGCGCACGCTCCAGGCGCACGCAGTACGCCTGTTCATGGCACGGGGCTATGACGCGACCACGATCAACGACGTCGCGCAGGCGGCCGGGGTATCCGCGATGACCCTGTACCGGCACTTCGCCACCAAAGAGGACCTGGTGCTCTACGACGAGTTCGACCAGGAGACCGCGGCGGCGCTGGCGGGACAGCAGCAGGAGGAGCCACTACGTCAGCGGATCGGCCGGGCCCTGGTGCAGACCGCCGCCATGGCCGTCAACTCCGACCGGGACCTCCTGCTCGCCCGCCTCAACCTGATGATCTCCACACCCGCCCTGCAGGCCCGTCATCTGGACAGCCAGTACGCCACGGAGATCGCCGTTGTCGACGCACTCTGCGCCGGCACCACCGACCCCGAGCTGGAATTCCGCATCCGCAGCACGACTGCCGCATGTCTGGCGGTCATCCATGTCGCGCTTATCCGCTGGGCGGAAGGAGACGGCCGGCAGGACCTCCCCACCCTCATGCGCCAGGCCCTGACCTCAGCCTTCGACACGGCATTCTGAAGGCGCAGATCCGTCCGTCACCAGATGAATGCGAGGATTATCCTCGGGGCCTTTTGCAGGAGGCTGTAGTGAGATGTCGGGATGGACGAAGTGGATCGCGACGCGGTAGCCGCACTGCGGACCTGTTTCGAAGCTCTCGGGGCCGACGACCCTGAAGGCCGGGCGGTCTCGGAGATCACCGAAAACATCCCTCAACTCGCTCGCTTCCTGGCGTTGAGAAGCGTCTGGCCAGAACTGATCGACGTCTGGGCCGCTCCTGGTTCGTTGGAGACGATCCCGGCGGCGAACCGCCTGCTCTCCAATGGCGCATACCGCGACGACCTTGCACAGCTCGTACGCAGCACGACCTATGACGCGATCTTTGGCCTGCTGTACCGCCTCACCACCCACGGCCGGGACGACGAAGCGCCGGACGACTCCCCCGGCTGGCGGCTGATGGAGACCACAGCAACGGGCGAACTAACCGGCCGCGCTGTTCAATCGCTCCACGAAAGCCTGCTCAGCATGGACCCGTCGGGTCGCGATGGTCAGGACCTCTTCGATTGACGCGCTCCCCGGCCTGTGCCACCGCACCCGATGGCCCCGGCTCCTACACGAGCGCTTCGTTGAACGCCACCTGGAGAGGACGAACGAGAGCCGGGCCTTCAAAGCGGCGGCGACCCCACGTAGTGGATCGCCTTTTGCGCGATGTCAAGCGTTACTCGGCGAGCCCAGTCGAATACTCTGTTCTGCTCAGGGTTCTGTGCAGTGGCGTACGAATATGGACAGTCGCCCTCCGCCGGACGCCGACTTCGACGCGGGCCCGCCCTTGCATTATTCGCAAGTAATCCAGGATTGGTGCGCCCGAAAATGATGGCAGCACGCGGTCCGGATGAGGATGAGAAATCCGCGCAAGCCGTACCTTGAGCTTCTTATGAGCGTTGCGCATCTGTTGCCGCCGGACGCGAGCGTGACGAGCCGCGACCGGCGGAGAGCTTCAGTGCGGAGCCGGATACGACCGACCACATGACGCCCTTGTTCTGCTGCGGGGCCGCAGACAGCTATCAGCCACGGGACTGCCAGGTACACAGGCACGCCCGGTTGCCTTCCGGGTCGGCGAGCACCCAGAAGCTCGGCGCCTCCGCGTCGCTGACCAGTGTGCCGCCGGCGGCGAGCGCCGCGTCTATGCGTGGCTGGACCTGCGCGGGATCCACCCATATGTCGAGATGCCAGCGCTGGCGGGGTTCCTCGCTGCCGGACGTCTGGAACCACACGGTCGGCAGAACGTCGGCCGGGTCGCGGAGTTCGTCGCCGATGTCGGGGCCGGACAGATGCTCCATCGCCAGCACCGCGGCCCAGAACGGCGGAATCGACTCTCCGGCCGGGGTGTCGAGGGCGAGTTCGAGCCGGGAGACGTTCGAGGACTCCAGCCGCGCCCCGGCGTCGGCGGCGATGGAGGAGATGACGCGAGCCAGCCGGACATCGCGGTTGGTGACCGCGCCCTCGTCGTGGCTGGTCAATCGGACGTCTACGTGGGTGTAGCGCAGGTCGAGGTCGGGATGATGGCTCATCTGCTCGGCTGCCGCGCCGATGGCGTTGACGACTGAGAGCCCGGCCGCGAAGTTCTTGGTGAGGATGCGGGTCTGCAGGCCGCCGAGCAGGTATGCCCACCCGTCCAGCCCTTCGTCTGCGATCTGCTGTCCGGTCAGCTTGCTCATAAGGCATCCTTGCATGTCAGGTTTTGACGACGAATCGGCCATTCGGCCCGTTCTTCAAGGCGTTCGCCGGCATCTTGACAACTCCATTGAGAATCGTCACAGCCTCGACCGGAGACATCGTGCCCCGCGCAAGTGCCACGTGAGCGCCCACTCGCAGACGGGAGCCGGTCACGACGCCGCACAGGTGTTGCCACGGCACTCGCTGACGGCGCTGGGCTGAGCCTGGTGAACCTGACGCTGGCGTCGTGGGAGGCGACCCCTGACCTACGTGAACTCGCCGCATCTCCTGACCTGCCGCACTCCGACGACACAGTCCGTAACCGGCGGATGGCAGCCAACACGAATGCTCTTCGCGTTTCAGGGAGGTCCACTCACGGAAGGCAGAGAGAGCAGCTCAACGACAGCCTAGATTGTCGGGCTCGATAGCTGTATTTCGCTGCCGTACGCCCATGTAAAAGGCCCCTCGCGATCACCGCGAGGGGCCCTCTAGCTGGGAGCCGCCTTCGGGATTCGAACCCGAGACCCCTTCATTACGAGTGAAGTGCTCTGGCCGACTGAGCTAAGGCGGCGTGCCGTACAGCGTGAACGAGTCTACAGGAGCCCAAGGGGTTCTTGCTCCCCCGATCAGCCGATGCCCGGACAGACTGTTCCGTCCTCTGGTGGTGTGCCCGTCAGCAGGTAGCGGTCCACCGTGTCGTCCACGCATGTCGAGCCGTTGAAGTACGCCGTGTGACCGTCACCGTCATAGCCGAGGAACACACCCGAGTTCAGTTCGCTCGCCAGGGCCTGCGCCCACGCGTACGGGGTGGCTGGGTCGCGTTCGGTGCCGATGACCAGGATCGGGGCGGCGCCGTTGGCGGTGAGTGGGCGGTTTGTGAGTGTCGGCTTGGCGGGCCAGAAGGCGCAGGGGAGCGAGCTCCACATGAGGTAGGAGCCGAACCTGGGTGCCTGGCGTTCCGCCTCCGTCGCCGCGGCCGCATAGGCGGAGACGTCCTTGGGGTAGAAGCCGTCTACGCAGTTGATGGCCATGTTGGCCTCGGTCTGGTTGGAGTAGGCGCCGTTGGCGTGTCTGTCGATCAGTTGGTCGGCGTTGCGGAGGAGCAATCTGCCGTCGCCGTTCAGGGCCTGGCGGAACGTTTCGGTTAGTTCAGGCCAGGAGCCACGGTCGTAGAGCGGCGTCAGGGCGCCGAGGGTGGCGAGTGACTCGCCGGCCTGCCGCCCGTCGGCCGGCAATGGACGGGCGTCTGTACGGTGCAGTAGCTCGGTCAACTCGGCCAGAGCGCCGTCGACGGTACGGCTGCGGAACGGACAGTCGCCCTCGGCCAAGCAGGACTCCAGGTAGGCGCGGAGGGCGCGTTCGAACCCCATGGCCTGGTCGGCGTTGAGCTTCAGCCGGGAGATGGCCGGGTCGAGAGCGCCGTCGAGCACGAGGGCTCGGACCTTGCCGGGGAACATATCCGCATAAACAGCGCCCAGGAAGGTGCCGTAGGACTTGCCGAGATAGGTCAGTTTCTGGTCGCCAAGTGCCTGGCGCAGCCCGTCCATGTCCCGCGCGGCGTCAACGGTGCCCACATGCGGTAGCAAACGGCCTGACCCGGCCTGGCAGCCCTTCGCGAACTCGCGTGAGCCCTGCTCGAGCGCGGCCCGTTCCTGCGGCGTGTCGGGGGTGGTGTCCAGGGCGATGAACGCGTCGAGCCGCGAGTCACTCAGACACTCGACGGGCGACGACTCACCCACACCGCGTGGATCGAACCCTACGATGTCGAACCGTTCGCGCACCTCCTCGCTCACGATCGATCGGGCGGCTCGCGCATACGTGACCCCGGAACTTCCTGGACCGCCTGGGTTGACCACGAGAGACCCGATTCGGTCGCCGGTGGCCGGCAGCCGGACCACACTGATCTTGATGTGCTCGCCGTTCGGCTGACCGTAGTCGAGCGGCACCGACAGCTTCGCGCAGTCGAACCCGTCACCACAGTCGGACCAGCTCAGCCCATCCGCCGGTGCCTCTGTCCCGGCACAGGCGGAGGCGAACAACACAGTCGCGGCGACGACGGTCAGTGTCCGAACCCACACGCTCCGAATCTTACGCGTGCCCCGTCTCCCTCCCGCCTGCGGATGGCATCAACCCGCGCCGCATACGGGCCAGGCGCCGCACTGCATACGGGCCAGGCGTGCCTCGCCGACCCTGTGCCCGAAAACGTGCCCCAGCCAAGGAGTACAGCCGAGGAGCACAAAGGCGCGGCGGGCGGGCGCGGAGTTCACGAGCACCGCCCGTGAACTTCCCCGCCTCATGCCCGCTGGCTATCCGCCGCTACCTGTCGCTCCCCGCCGCTATCCGTCAGGAGACGGCGCGCCGCCCTCCTCGCCGTACATCTTGTCGTGCTGCTGCCGTGGCGAGCACACCGAGGCGGAAGGGCACGCACAGCGCCGTCCACCATCGTCCAGACGCACCGTCACCGTGTCCGCCGGAACGTTATGCCCCAGGACACTCCCCTCTCCCTGCGGCGTGCTCACCCGGCTGCCCGTACGCGGCATCCGGTTGCGGGTCTCGACATAGAGCGGATGCTCGTACTTGAGACAGCACATCAGCCGCCCGCATGCCCCGGCGATGCGCAAGGGATTGACCGGGAGGTCCTGGTCCTTGGCCATGCGTACGGAGACCGGCTCGAAGTCCTTGAGGAACGTGGCGCAGCACAGGTCGCGACCGCATGGGCCGATGCCGCCCTGTAACCGCGCCTCGTCACGCGGGCCGATCTGCCGCAGCTCCACCCGGGCCCGCAGGTTGCGGGCCAGGTCTCGGACCAGCGCGCGGAAGTCGACCCGATGCGGGGCGGAGAAGTAGACCGTGTAGACGTTGTCCTGGTCGAGGTAGTCGACGCCCACCACCTTCATCGGCAACTCGTGCCGTTTGATCAACCGCTTGGACACGCTGCGGGCCTCGGCCCTGCGGCGCTTGTTGGTCTCGTCGCGGGAGAGGTGTTCCTCTCCCGCTATGCCCGCGCACACCGGCATTCCGTCGATGTCTTCACTCGAATATTGCGGCGCCCACACGCACTCCGCCACCTCAGGACCCGAGTCGGTCGGGACCAGTACCTTGTCGCCCACCTTGGGAGTGTGGCCACCGGGATCGAGGTAGTAGAGCCGCCCGTAGCGGGTGAAGCTCACGGCCATGATCATTCCCATGGGCTCGTGCTCGCCTCCTGACGGCCTCGGGGGTTCTTACGGCCTTCGGTTGCCACATTACGTGTGTCGGCGCGCGCAGCGTGAGAGTCTCTATCCCGGCTAGGAGCCGCAGACCTTGCTCGCCGGCAGCAAGAGGCCATAGCGCTGATAGAGGGTGAGCCGCTCAGTCACGCACTTGCTGTTGATGACCGAGGCGACGCCGGGTAGGTGTTGCAGCTGAGCGATCACCTCGCCCGAGTCGGCATCCGGGCGCAGCTGAAGGCGGAACGACTTCGGCATGTCCGATGGCTTGGTGGCCTTAAGGAGGGCCTTGTTACTCACATAGGCGCGCTTGAAATTCTCGTAGGCCTCCTGCTGGCTCTCCAAGTGTGACGACTGGACGCCGGGTGTCTTCGCGATCTCCCGGGCGAGGTCACCCTGCTGTGCAGGCGTGATGGCCTTGCCGTATTTGGTGAACTTGGGGGCATCTTTCGTCCAGCCGGGCGCGGCAACGGCTCCGCACGACGCTTGGCCCGACCCCTCCGTGCAGAGAAAGACTGAGATATCTGCATTGTTGTTCTCCCGCTCTGACGCGAGCAGGTTGTCCGTCTCCGGCTCAGAGGTGCCGGACACGCCTCCTATGGACTTCAACTTGGCCTGCAGCGCCTTCACATCGGCTCCCGGCCTCAGCTGGACGTGGAACGAGGGCGGCATGTCGGCCGCGTCGACCGCGTCGAGCAGCGTCTTGTTGCCGGCGAAGTCTCGGCGGAAGCTCTCATAGGCTCTCGCCGAATCCTCGTAGATCAGCTCCAACACCCCCGGTGCCGCTTGCAGAGCCTGCTGGATCCTCCCGGCGTGCTGCGCGGTGACGCTGCCCCCAGGGCAGTCCGGGCTTTTCACCGATTTGGAGCACAGGAAGACGAACAGCTCCGTCTCGCCTTTCTGATCGGCAGGCGGGTTGGCCACCGCCGCCCGCTGTTCGTCACCGGGAGAGACGAGCACGGCGGCGGTCACGGCCCCCGCGAGCACCACCGCCCCCACCGCCGCCAGCAACCGGAAGTCGACCCGCACCCGAGGCCGCCCCGACGGCTGCAGGGGGCTCAGCGTGCTGGGGTCAACGGTCGCCCCCGCCTCGGCCAGCGCCTCGCGCAGGCGGTCTTCCATCGGACTGTTCATGAATCCTCCCCAAGTGCGCGGCCGAGGGCGGCGAGCCCACGCGCGATCGTGGACCTGGCGGTGCTCCCGCTGATCCCCATGGTCTCGGCGATCTCCTGATCGGACAGGTCGAGGTAGTAGCGCAGCGTCAGCGCCTCGCGCTGCCGGCCCGGCAGCCCTCGCAGGGCGCGCAGCACCTCGCGACGCTCCTCGCTCACCATGGCCGCGCTCTCCGCTGACCAGACAGGCGGTTCGTACGGCACGGCGCGGCGGAAGACCGTCGCCCGCCTCCGCATCACCGACCGGCAGCCGTTGAACACCGCCGATCGCACATAGGACAGCGCCTTGTCCGGATCTCGCAACCTCCCCCGACCCGCGTGGGTCCGGGCGAACGCCTCCTGGACGACGTCTTCGGCGGTCGCCTGATCACCGACCATGACCAGCGCCAGCCGGACGAGACCCACATGATGCTCGGCGAAGACCGCCGCGACATCGACGCGTTTCTGTATCAGAGCCCCTCCAGGGGACAGCTGCTCGACTTTCACATAACAGAGACGCCCAGCAACCCCATCTGCTGCTCTGGCCACACGACGAACTTCCGCCGCTCTACAGCGCGCTTTTCCGGCCGACAGGGCCGGGCGCGATCGCCGCCGTGGGACCTCCTTCGTCGGCCCCGCCGACCCGGTGAACCCCATCCCTTACGGGACTGGCCACCGTCCAGGGACACACTCCTGCGGTTCTACGGGGCTGAATGCCGTGACGTGCGTCTGCCTGCTTCGTCGTCCGCTTGCCCGAGCCGACTGGTCGCCCATAAGCCGGACCAAGCCGACAGCCCGCTACGCGGCGGACCGGAGGGAGAGCATCATCGCCTCGACCGCGATCTGCGGGTTGACGTTGGCGTCGAGGCGTTCGCGACACCGCATGATCGCATCGATCCGCCGCAACGTCTCCTCCGGAGTCGACAGCTTGGCCAGCTGGTCGAGCTCGAAGCGGATGTCGTCGTTGGCCAGCTCCACCCCGGCGGCGAACTGCATGGCCAGGACGTCCCGATAGAACGACACCAGCTCCAGCAGCGCCGCGTCGAGCGAGTCGCGTTTGATGCGCGTGGCCCGCGACTTCTGCCGGTCCTCCAGCTCCTTCAACGCTCCCGCGCCGCCCCGCACCAACCCACGATTGAGGCCCTTGCCCGTGGAGCCCTCGCCGTAGATCTTGCGCAGTTCGGTGGTCTCGGTCTCGTTGAGCGCGGCCGTCGCCGCCGCGGCCTCTTCTTCGGCCGTTTTGACCAGGCGTTCGGCGGCCGAGACGCAATCGCCGACCCCGGACAGCGAGCGAGGGATGGCCAGGACGGCCTCCCGGCGCCGACGTACGTTCTCGTCCAGGGCCAGCGCCCTGGCCCGGCTGATGTGCCCCTGAGAGGCGCGGGCGGCGAAGCGGGCGGTCTCCCAGGGCACGCTGTCGCGGGTGGCCAGCACGTGGGCGACCGCCTCCGTGGCGGGGGTGGCCAGGGTGATCACCCGGCAGCGCGATCGGATGGTGATCATCATGTCGTCGGCGGCGGGCGCGCACAGCAGCCAGACCGTACGTGGAGGCGGCTCCTCGATGGCCTTGAGCAGGGCGTTCGCAGCCGACTCCGTGGCCCGGTCGGCGTCCTCGAACAGGATGACCCGCCAGCGGCCCTGCGTGGGCGCGCCCGCCGCCCTCAGGATGAGCTCGCGCGTCTGCTTGACGCTGTAGGACAGGCCCTGGGGGCGTACCGTCTCGAGGTCGGGGTGTGAACCGATCAGCACCTGGTGGCACTGGTCGCAGTGACCGCAGCCGCCGTCCAGGCAGAGCAGCGCCGCCGCGAACGCCCGCGCGGTCTCCTCCCGGCCCGACCCGGGCGGGCCGGTGAACAGCCAGGCATGCGTCATGCCCGCGCCGCGACCACCCCGCACGGCGTCGCCTGCCGCCACGGCCGCGCGGGACAGCACGGCCACCGCCTGGTCCTGACCGACGAGGTCATCGAAGACGCTCACCCGACAAGGCTAGTCGCGGATGGCGGGCATCGTGCCCGTGATGTCCTCGGACTCCTGGGGGACCGGATCGGGCAGGAGCTCGTGCACCCGGTCCTGGATCAGCCGGGTGATCTGCTCGGGCGGCAGCATCCCGTCGACCACCAGGTAGCGGTCGGGATCGGCGGCGGCCAGCGCCCGGAACTCCTTGCGCACCCGCTCGTGGAACTCCAGCGGCTCGGCCTCGATCCGGTCCGCCGCGCCGCCCAGTCTGGTCAGCCCCACCTGGGGCGGCGTGTCGATCAGCACCGTGAGATGCGGGACCAGTCCACCCGTGGCCCAGGCGTTGACCTTGGAGACGTCCTCGGGGTCGAGCGCCCGTCCCGCTCCCTGGTAGGCCAGCGACGAGTCCACGTAGCGGTCGGAGATCACCAGCGAGCCCCGGTAGAGGGCCGGTCTGATGACCTTCTCGACGTGTTCGGCCCGGTCGGCGGCGTACAGCAGCGCTTCGGCGCGCGCCGAGAGCCCGCGTTCGGCCGCGTCGAGGAGGATCGCGCGCAGCCGCATGCCGACCTTGGTCGAGCCGGGCTCACGGGTCTGTACGACGTCGAAGCCCTGATCGCGCAGCCAGATGGCGAGCAGTCGCGACTGGGTCGTCTTACCCGACCCCTCACCACCCTCGAACGCCACGAACAGCCCCGGCACCTGCTCCGCCGTCTCCGACTTCGGCCGCTCGCCGCGCACCGCCGCGATCAGGTCCTCGGAGAGCGAGACGCCCTTCCTGTCGTCCATGTGGCGCAGCGCCAGCAGGCCGACGACCGTCGCGAGCACGCCACCGACCACCAGCACCAGATTGGTGCCGTCGAACCGGTAGACCACGTCGCCCAGACTCAGCGGGTGCGCGCCGACGAGCGCGGCCAGCGGGTTGGCCACCGCCACCACGAACAGCAGCGTGACCCGCGCGGTCGACTGCAGGAACGAGAACGTCCGCCCCCGCATCGAGTCCTCGACCTCGAGGCCGATGAGCGTGTAGCCGATGATCCACGCGATGCCCGCGCACGCCCCGAGCAGCACGGTCAGCATGACCACGATCACCAGGTTGTGGATGATCGCGATCGCGACCAGCACCACGCCCGCCACGGTGATCGCCAGACCGAACAACCGGCGCCGCGACAGCTCGCGCAGCAGCCGCAGGCCGAAGAACATGCCCAGCGCCATGCCGACGAAGACCGCGGCGAACACCACGCCGTAGGCCGCGTCGCCACCGCCGAGCGCGCCCACGTAGATCTTCGCGACGCCCACGACCGCGCCGCCCGCCGCGAACGCCCCCAGCATGCCGATGATCAGACCGCGCACCAGCCGGTTGGCGCCCACGAACCGCCAGCCCTCGACGATCTGCTTGAGCACCGACGGGGTGGAGATGGCGCCGTCACGCTTGGGGATGCCGCGCAGCGTGAAGATCAGGAACGCGGACACCAGGTACGCGCAGGCGTTGACGATCAGTGCCGGCCCGGTGGGGTCCATGCCGGACAGGAACGGCACGGCGCTCTTCAGTACGTCGCCCACCAAGGACAGCGCCGTGAACAGGATCGCGGCGACCGGCGCGCTGCCGTAGGTGACCAGCAGGTTGAGCTGGTTGGCCGATTCGAGCTGCTCCTTCGGCACCAGGTTGGGGACCGTGGCGTCCTTGGCCGGGACCCAGAACAGGTTGACGCACTCGACCAGGATCGTCGCGACGATGATCCATTGATAGCTGCCGACCAGCGGAATCGACAGCACCACGGCGAACCGGGCCAGGTCGGAGGTGAACATCGTCACCCGCCGGTCGAAGCGGTCGGCGAACGCTCCCGCGAGGGGTCCGAGCAGGACGGCGGGCAGCATCTTCGCGATGAAGACACCACCGACGGCCAGCGACTGCGTGCGGTAGTCGCCCTGGGTCAGATTTCCTGCCAGGGCGGTCAGTGCCAGGATGTTCAGCCAGTCGCCGAGGCTGCACACCGACATCGCCGTCCAAAGCCGGCGGAAAGATGCGTTAGCCAGCACATGTGTCGGTTGGCGTCGGCCACGGGCGGTCATAATGTCAGCGTATCCAGGTGCTCGCCGGAAATGGGAAGACAGGAGACGAGCCGGATATACCCGGCTGCTCGTCGCTGAGAGTATTACGTATACGGGCCGTCGCGCATGATACACAGCTCGAATAGGCCCCCGAAAACACCAGACAGATCCCTCTTGTCTCGCTAGTCCCTTTTGTACGGCCGGGCGAGCTCCACCAACGGCTGCCAGCCGGCCCGTACGGGCCCAGGCAGCACCAGCTCGTCCCAGAGCTCCACCAGCAGCAGCCCGTCGAGATGCTCGAGCAGCTCCCGCTGACTCCCTTCCCGCAACAGCATGACGTAGGCGTCCCGGCGATCCCCGCGATCGGCCAGGTCATAGACCCTGTCGCCAAGGCGGACGGTAGCCAGGGCCCGCAACGCCGGCAGGCGCGGCAACCGATTGGGCACGTGGAACGGCCGGCCATCGGCCCCCTGACAGGTGGTGAATTCGACCTTGGCCTCCAGCACCAGCCGGAACCCGGCGGCGTCGAGGATGCGCCCGGCCGTTTCGAGCGTGGGCGACTTCCGGCCGTGCTCGTAGGCCGACAGCGTCGTCCGCGACGTGCCGCTCATGCCGGCCAGCGCCTTCTGGTTCATGTTGGCCGCGTGTCTGGCCTGTTTGAGCAGCAGGCCGCCGCGCTCCGCCCAGAACGTGACGTCGGGCGTCGGCCCCTCGGGCATCGCGCCCTGCTCAGGCAGCAGGTCGCCGAACGCCCCCTCCACCGGGGAAGAGATCATCCCACCTCCAATGTATCCGCTTGGATACTATCCCCTTGGCGGCTTGAGTGACCAGCGGATCGCGGAAAGTCAGCAGCCCACTTCAAACACCGCGGAACTCGGGAGCACGGTGGAAGCAGCGCGGGTCTCGGGCGCCGCGCCCGCAAAGTCGCCCGCAAGCTCGGGCCGCCACAAAGTCAGGCGCGCAGCTCAAGCAGCGTGATCTCGGGCGGCGCGCCCACCCGGACCGGCGGCCCCCAGAACCCGGCGCCGCGCGTGACGTACACCTGCACCCCGTCAACCGTCGCCAGGCCCGATACGACCGGCTGCTGCAGCGGCACCACGAGGTTGAACGGCGCCAGCTGCCCGCCATGCGTGTGCCCCGACAGTTGCAGGTCCACGCCATAACGCGCGGCCTGCGAGACCTGAACCGGCTGGTGGGCCAGCAGGACCGTGGAGCGGCTCGTATCGCGACCGCCGAGCGCCCTGTCGAAGTCGGGCCCGTCGTTCGCGGTGGCGCCGTTGAGGTCGTTCACCCCGGCCAGGTCGAGCACGCCGCCCTGGTGCCGGATCTCCACCCGTTCGTTCCGCAGCGAGCGAACGCCGAGCCGGTCCAGCTCCTCGATCCACTCACCAGGGCCGTTTCTGGTGTAGTACTCGTGATTACCTGTCACGAAATAGGCGCCATAGCGGGATTCGAGGCTCTGCAGCGGCCTGGCCAGCGGGCCCAGCTCGGCGACCGAGCCGTCGACCAGGTCGCCGACGATCGCCACCACGTCGGCCCGCAGACCGTTGATCATCCGCACGATGCGCTCGGTGTGCGCCTTGCCCGTGAGCGGTCCCAGGTGGATGTCGCTGACCACGGCGAACCGCAGGCCGCTCAGCCTGGAGTCGAGCCCCGCCAGCGTGACCTTGACCGGTTCGATCACCGGATCACCCAGCGCGGCGCTGATGCCGTACCCGACCGTGCCGAGCGCGCCCACACCCGCGACGGCGGCGGTGGTCCGTCCGAGGAAGAGCCGCCTGCTCATCGCGTCGCCGCCGGGCGACGACTCCACCCCTGAAACCTGCCCAAAACCCGAAATATCCGAAGTGTCCGATGCGGGCACCGTAACCGGCCGCACCACCTCAACCGGCGACACGGCCACCCGCCCCCGGACCAGCGCTAACCACGCCACCAACCGAGGAATCTCCAGCAGGACCAGAGCGATCACCAGATAGAACATGATCGCGATCCAGAGATAGCCCGGCCACGCCAGCCACTGGAACATCTCCAGCCGCATCCCCGCGAACGTCACGACGACCAGCGCAAGGAGCCCCACCAACCCCCAGGTCAGGCCGGTGCGCACCCGCCCACGCCGAGTGGTCGAGCGCACCATCCGATGCCACAGATAGAGATGCGCCACGAACACCAGGCCCACGAAGACCAAGACCACCACGCGGCAATGCTACTTACGACTTGGCCGCCGGCTTCTTCGCGGGTGCCTTCTTGGCCGGCGCCTTCCGGGTCGTCGTCTTCTTCGGCGCCGGGGCCCGCTCACGCCGCTCGGCCAGCAGCTCCGCCGCCCGCTCGATCGTGATCTCCTCGACCGTGTCGCCCTTGCGCAGCGACGCGTTCGTCTCGCCATCGGTCACGTAGGGACCGAATCGCCCCTCCTTGACCACGACGGGCTTCTTGGAGTTGGGGTCCTCACCCAGCTCCCGCAGCGGCGGCGCGGCCGCCGCCCGGCCCCTGCCCCGCGGCTTGGGCTGGGAGAACAGCTCCTTGGCCTGCTCGATCGTGACCGTGAACAGGTCTTCCTCCGCGGCCAGCGACCGCGTTTCGGTGGCCTTCTTCAGGTAGGGGCCGAACTTCCCGTTGTACGCGACGACCTCCTCGCCCTCCAGCTCGCCGACGACCCGGGGGATCGACAGCAGCTTGAGCGCGTCCTCGAGCGTCACGGTGTCGAGCGACATCGACTTGAACAGCGAGCTCGTCCGCGGCTTCGCCGCGTCGGCCTTCTTGGTGCGCCGCTTCGGGGTCTCCTCCTCCTGCGTGGGCAGGATCTCGGTGACGTACGGGCCGAATCGCCCGTCCTTGGCGACGATCATGTGCCCGGTCACCGGGTCGGTCCCCATCTCGCGGTCGCCGGTGGGCCGCGAGAAGAGCTCCTCCGCCTTCTCGGCGGTCAGTTCGTCGGGCGTCATGTCCTCGGGCACGTTCACCCGAGCGCCGCCCCTGTCAAGGTATGGGCCATATCGCCCGACCCTGATGACGATGTCGGTGCCCTTGATCGGGAAGGAGCTGATCTCCTTGGCGTCGATGTCGCCGAGGTCGGTGACCATCTCCTTCAGGCCCTCGTCGCCGTCCTCGCCGTAGTAGAAGCGCTGCAGCTCCGGCACCCGCTCCGCCCGGTCGTTGGCGATGTCGTCGAGCACCTTCTCCATCTCGGCGGTGAAGTCGTAGTCGACCAGGTTGCCGAAATGCTGCTCCAGCAGGTTGACCACGGCGAACGCCAGGAAGGACGGCACCAGCGCGGTGCCCTTCTTGAACACGTAGCCACGGTCGAGGATCGTGCCGATGATCGAGGCGTACGTCGAAGGACGCCCGATCTCCCGATCCTCCATCTCCTTGACCAGCGAAGCCTCGGTGTAGCGGGCGGGCGGCTTGGTCGAGTGACCGGCCACGTCGAGCCGCGAGACGCTCAGCGCGTCGCCCTCGGTCAGGTTCGGCAGCCGCTTCTCGGAGTCGTCGCGGTCGGTCGAGGGATCGTCGGCGCCCTCGACGTACGCCTTGAGGAAGCCGTAGAACGTGATCGTCCGGCCCGAGGCGCTGAACTCGACGTCCTCGCCGGTGGCCGACGCGCCGCGCACCTTGACCGTGACGGACTCGCCGACCGCGTCCTTCATCTGGGACGAGACGGTCCGCTGCCAGATCAGCTCGTACAGGCGGAACTGGTCACCGTTCAGACCGGTCTCACCGGGAGTGCGAAACTCCTCCCCGGAAGGCCGGATCGCCTCGTGCGCCTCCTGTGCGCTCTTGACCTTGCTGGTGTAAACACGCGGCTTGTCGGGAACGTACGCAGAGCCGTACAGCTTGATCGCCTGGGAGCGCGCGGCCGCCACCGCCGTCTCCGACAGCGTGATGCTGTCGGTACGCATGTAGGTGATGAAGCCGTTTTCGTAGAGCCGCTGCGCCACCTGCATCGTGTACTTGGCGGAGAAGCCCAGTTTGCGGCTCGCCTCCTGCTGCAAAGTGGTCGTCCGGAAGGGAGCGTACGGCTTACGGGTGTACGGCTTGCGCTCGACGGACTTGACCGCGAACGACGAACCCTGGAGCCGGCCGGCCAGCTCACCGGCGGCGGCCTCCGACAGGTGGAGCACGTCGTTCGTCTTCAGCAGGCCGGTGGGGGCGAAGTCGCGCCCCTGGGCGACCCGCTTGCCATCGACCGAGGTCAGCGTCGCGGTGAAGTCACGCGGACGCTCCTCGGCCTTGCCCGTGTCGAACAGCGCCTGCAGGTCCCAGTAATGGGCGGACGTGAACGCCATGCGCTCCCGCTCGCGCTCCACCACCAGCCTGGTCGCCACCGACTGCACCCGGCCCGCCGACAGCCGCGGCTTGACCTTCTTCCACAGGACCGGGCTGACCTCGTAGCCATAGAGCCGGTCGAGGATGCGCCTGGTCTCCTGGGCGTCGACGAGGCGCAGGTTCAGGTCGCGCGGATTGGCCACCGCGTCCCGGATGGCCTGTGGGGTGATCTCGTGGAAGACCATGCGGTGCACCGGCACCTTGGGCTTGAGCACCTCGCGCAGGTGCCATGCGATGGCCTCGCCCTCGCGGTCCTCGTCAGTGGCCAGGTAGAGTTCGTCGGCATCCTTCAGCAGCTGCTTCAGCTTGCTGACCTGCGACCTCTTGTCGGGGTTGACGACGTACAGCGGCTCGAACTCATGCTCGACATTGACCCCGAGGCGCGCCCATGGCTCCCCCTTGTACTTCTCGGGGATGTCATCGGCTCGCTCCGGCAGATCGCGGATGTGGCCAATGCTGGACTCGACCATGTAGCCGGCACCGAGGTAGTCCCTGATCGTCTTCGCCTTGGCGGGCGACTCGACGATCACCAGACGGCGGGTTCCACCGGTGCTGCCGTTGTTGGCTGGCACGCTGCTTCCTACCTCACTGTTCGCTTGCAATTCCCCCTGCCGGGAGCCGGCACTGATCTGAAAGGTAACCCGACTCGCGGAATTTTCCTTCCCCCGGGACTACCCACTAGCTTCCGGACGCACCCACAAGCACGCAGAATAAGCCCCATCGAGCGGCATCGCGCCCTGACTCACCCTGGAGACTAATCGTTGTGCTCGACTACTCCTACATGGATATCTTCATTCCGCGCGATCTGTCCCGCGAAGCAGCACGTCAGCTGCTCACCGAACACGCGGAGTACGGTAAGTGGGAGCTCTCGCGCGTGCGCCTGCATCCTGACGGAAGCCGTCATGTACGGTTGCGCCGCAAGGTCATGCGCGTCCGTAGCACCCTGTGATCAGACATGGCTTTGCCCGCCCCGGGCCGCGCCCCCGGAACGGGCAAAGCGTCTTTCGCTACGCGCTCACCGGCTGTGAGCGGTAGACGTTCTTGTCCTTACTTCCGGCCGAGCCGGAAGCGGCGGGTGGCCGCGAACAGCGTGGCCGAGGCGGCGAACATCGCGCCCAGGACCAGCGCGAACAGCGAGCCGGTGGTCATCCCGGTGACGCCTGCGGGCTGAGCCGCGCTCATCAGCCCCAGGTCGCCGGTGGGCAGGCTGCTGGTCGCGAGCTTCACCGCACCACCGACAGGGGTGCCGGCGATCAGCGCGGTGGCCGGGGCCAGCGGCGACTGCGTGTCCTCGGCGCGGGCGGCGTGGGTGACCGGAGCCTTGCCGTTCTTGATGTGCTTGGCCGGGGTGACGTGCCTGACGGGGGTGACGGGCCGGCCGGGCAGACCGGGCAGCTCGGGCAGGCCGAACAGCTCGTGCAGGTCACCGACCAGGGGCATGTCGCCGACGACCGGCAGCTCGGGCGAGCCGCCGCCACGCATCGGAGTGATGTTCCCCACGCCCCGCAGGCTGCCCAGGACCGGGACCGGGGGAAGCGCGGGAAGCACGCCAGCGGGCTTGGAGTCGGCGGCCTGGTGGGAGCTGTAGTGTCCGTAGGGGTGGTAGCCCTCGTGTCCCGGCTTGCCGACACTCGAGCCACCGAGGCACCCGGCCGCGGCGTCGCCGAGCACCGCCACGGCGTTGCCGCAGACGTTGACCGGCGCGGTGATCGGCGCGATCACCTGGTTGCCGCCGAGCACGGAGCCCTTGCCGGACGTGGTGTTGCCACCCGCGCCCGAACCACCGTTCTTGACCACCGATGCGCCGCCCTTGCAGCGGGCCCCGGACAGCCCGAGCACGGCCACGGCGTTGCCGCAGACGTTGACCGGCGCGGTGATCGGCGCGACCACCTGGTTGCCGCCGAGCACAGAGCCCTTACCCGAGGTGTGGTTGCCCCCGGCGCCGCCCCTGCCACCGTTCTTGACCGAGGCGCCGCCCTTGCAGCCGGCGAACGCCTTGCCGATCACGGCCACCGCGTTGCCGCAGATGTTGACCGGCGCGGTGATCGGCGCGATCACCTGGTTGCCGCCGAGCACGGAGCCCTTGCCGGACGTGGTGTTGCCGCCGGGGCCGCCCTTGCCGGTGTTCTTGACCGAGGCGCCGCCCTTGCAGCCGGCGTGCGCGTTGCCGACGGCGTTGCCGCAGGCCACGATGGGCAGGTTGATCGGTGCGATGACCTGGTTGCCGCTGCCGACCCCGAAGCGCCCGTCGGTGTCGTTGCCCGTCGAGTCGTGACCGCCCCGGTAGTGGGTGTGCCCGCCGTTCTTGACCGTGGCGCCGCCCTTGCAGCCCGCGAACGCCTTGCCGATCACGGCCACCGCGTTGCCGCAGATGTTGATCGGGGCGCTGACCGGCGCGATGATCTGGTTGCCGCCGAGCACGGAGCCCTGGCCAGAGGTGTGGTTGCCCCCGGCCCCGCCCTTGCCGGCGTTCTTGACCGTGGCGCCGCCCTTGCAGCCCGCGTCGGACTTGCCGATCAGGGACAGGGCGTTGCCGCAGGCGTTGATCGGCGCGTTGATCGGCGCGTTGACCTGGTTGCCGCCGAGGATGCTTCCCTTGCCGGAGGTCTTGTTGGAGCTGCCGGCCTTGCCGGTGTTCTTGACCGAGGCGCCGCCCTTGCAGCCCGCCTCCGACTTGCCGAGCACGGCCAGGGCGTTGCCACAGGCGTTGATCGGCGCGTTGATCGGCGCGTTGACCTGGTTGCCACCGAGGACGCTCCCATCGCCGGAAGTCCTGTCGGAGGTGCCGCCCTTGCCGGTGTTGACGACGGTGGCGCCGCCCTGGGAACTCGCCTCGGACTTGCCCAGCACGGCGGCGGAGTTACCGCTGATGTCGATCGGCAGCGAGACAGGCAGGTTGACCTGGTTGCCACCGCCGACGGAAGAGTCGCCGGAGGTGTCGGCCAGCGCGGTGCCGCTGCCGAAGGACATGACGGCTACAGCTAGAAGAGCCGCGGGGGCCGAAGCCTTCGCCCACGTACGCATGATGAATGCTCCTACTTGGTTCATAGGGGGATACCTGACGGTTCGCGGGCAGCCGAGGGCATGCGAGGTCGCAGTGCGCCGCGCACAGCGGAGACCTCGGGGAATCGCGAACCAAGATGACTGACATGTCACCCGCTGGCGGAGGGGATCTAGCCGCGCTCCGCCGCCGTACTCATCGGAACCTGTGGCGGGGGTCAGTCAGGTGAGAAAGAAGGGTCATCCGCCGCTGTGCGGACGACCGGAGGAAGCACGGACGCCAAGGGGGCGCGCCGAGCCTCGATACGCGGGTCGAAGAAGGACCGCGCGATATCTCCCATGCTTGGCCCGAACGGGCCGCTGCCACCGCCGTTGGGCACCAGACCATTGGTGTCCAGGATGTCGGTCGCAGGAGAAGCAGGCGGCAGACCGGGATCGGACTGGCTGTTGAGCCCGTCGACCGTCCGCCCCGCCATCGCCTCGGCATTGTCCGACGCCGAGACCTTTCCAATCGCCTCGGCGTTGTCCCACGCCGAGACCTTTCCGATCATCTCGACGTTGTCCGACGCCGAGACCCTTCCGTCAGCCGTGGGGAAACCGTCCGTGATGGACCCGGCGACGGTGTGAGAGGTGCCGGCTGCTGTGGCCGTCCCTGTCGCCGCGGTGGAATCCGCGGCCGCCGGAGCGGCGAAGAGCAGTCCGAAGAGAACGGCGAGCAGCCATCCCGCGGCCAGCAGAACGCCGGCCGCGACTACTCGTGCGATGACCTGGCGGGCGCCGGCCGCGAACCGCGCCATCCGGGCGGCCCGATCGGCGATCGCATCCTCCGCGAAGATGATCACGGGCACGCGCCGGGAAGCGAGGGCGGGCATTGCCCGCCACCACCGCACCGGCATGCGTGCCACGTGAACCCTCCTTCAGAAGCACCAGGACCGACCTCACAATGTGAGGCCGGTCCGTGGACTCACCCCTCAACGATCCGTAACCGTAGCATCACTCAAGGTTGCCGCAAGGGTTTTTCAGCAGTGATCCAGGAAGCGGTCAAGCACCCGCACCCCAAACCTGAGCGAATCCACCGGCACCCGCTCGTCGACCCCATGGAACATCCCAGAGAAGTCCAGGTCCGCAGGCAATTTGAGCGGCGCGAACCCGTAGCCCCGGATTCCGAGCCTGCTGAACGACTTGAGGTCCGTCCCTCCGGACATCGTGTACGGCACGGCGCGCCCGGCCGGGTCCTCGGCCAGCAGCGCCTCCACCATGGCCGTCACCAGCGGCCCCTCGAAGCCGAACTCCAGCGCCACCTGGTGCTGCACGAACTCCCTCGTGACGTTGGGCCCGAGCAACTCGTCGACCGTGGCGAAGAACTCCTCCTCGAACCCCGGCAGGAACCGCCCGTCGATGGTCGCCGAGGCCGTCTGCGGCACCACGTTCGCCTTGTAACCGGCCTCCAGCATGGTCGGATTGACCGTGTTACGCAGCCCCGCGCCCAGCATCCTGGCCACCGGCCCCAGCTTGGCGATCGCGGCCTCGGCGTCGCCGCCGCCTATTTCCTCCAGGAACCTGGTCATGGTCGGCGTCAGCCGTACCGGCCACTCATACCGCCCCACGCGCGCCACGGCGTCGGCGAGCTCGGTCACGGCATTGTCCAGGTTGAGCATCGACCCGTGCCCGGCCCGGCCGTTCGCGGTCAGCCGCATCCACGCCATGCCCTTCTCCGCGGCCTCGATCAGGTAGAGCCGGTGATCCGCCCCGATCGACACGCTGAACCCGCCGACCTCCCCGATCGCCTCCGTGACCCCATCGAACAGCTCCGGGTGCTCCTCGACCAGGAACTTCGCCCCGTACTCCCCGCCCGCCTCCTCATCGGCGGTGAACATGAGCACCACGTCACGCTCGGGCCGGCGCCCCTCCCTGAGCCGCTGCCGCACGACCGCCAGGATCATCGCGTCCATGTCCTTCATGTCCACGGCCCCGCGCCCCCAGACGCACCCGTCGGCCACTTCCGCCGAGAGCGGATGATGCCGCCAGTCGCCCGCGTCGAACGGCACGACATCGAGATGCCCGTGCAACAGCAGCGCGTCACGGCCCGGATCGGTGCCCTCGATACGCGCGACGACGTTCGCCCGCCGATCGTCGCTCTCCAGGATCGTCACCTCGAGCCCTACCTCGGCGAGCTTCTCCGCGACGTACTCGGCCGCCGCCCTCTCCCCGGGCCCCGCGTTGTCGCCGGCGTTGGTCGAATCGATACGGATCAGATCACGGCACAGCTCGACGACCTCGTCCTCGGCCATGAAGGCTCCTTACGATCGGGTACGCATTGCCGTCTCATCCTCCCTCCGGAATCCTGGTATGACGCACCCCTCAGAGTTTGCTAACCTTACGGAGCCGACGCGGGATGACGGTCCCACGTGCAGGCACCAAGTCCGGGTGGCGGAATAGGCAGACGCGCTAGCTTGAGGTGCTAGTGCCCTTTGCGGGGCATGGGGGTTCAAGTCCCCCCTCGGACACGTCATTACCCCATGAAGAGCTCGCTCTCCGGAGCGGGCTCTTCAGTGTCGAGCTTGGTCACTACGCGACTCTCTGCATCACAGACAATGATGAGGCCGTTGGCCCTCAACATGGCGGTGAGCGCTTCTGGACCACGCTCGCCCCACTCTCCGCCGCTGAAATGCGCCGCAAGCTCTGCCAGCAGCCGATCCTCGCGCAGATACAGAGGCTTCGGGCTGGCCTCCACCTGAGGCATCGCGCTGGTGCGCCCATGACGGCACCGGTATCCGGGACGTCCGTTCACCCAGTGCGAGTCCATCCGACGCCCGCAGGGCCGGCATCGCAGCAGGCCTGTGAACAGATAGACGCGCGTACTGCCGTCCTGTGTCGGACGAGCGGCTCGGATCGCCTGCGCGGCGACGAAATCCTCGTCGCTGATCAGCGCCGGATGACTCCGTTTCGTTGAGATCACCCACTCTTGCGGCGCGTTCCAGCCCCGCGCCACGAGGTCGGCGGCGCTGGCGCTCTGCCGGTTCCAGACTTGGCGGCCGGTGTAGCGCGGGTTGCCGAGGACCGCCGCGACCGTGCGTAACGTCCACGCCTCTCCCGATCGGTGTGGGTTGCGCTCCCGATCCACACCCGATGGGCACGGTATGTCTCGTTCGTTGAGCATCCGGGCGATCCTGGCCACGCTCATCCCGGCCAGCCGCTGCTCGAACATCCACCGGACATGCGGTGCAGTGGCCGGATCCGGATCAAGCCGATGCAGGCGGCGCCCCCACTGGGCGTGCGCCCGATTCGGATGGGGACCCGCATCGACCAAACGGTACCCGTACGGGGGACGACCGCCCAGGAATCGACCCTGATCGGCAACCTGGTTCCGCATCGCCGCCAGCACGCGATACCGGGCCCGCAACACCTCCCGTTGCGACTGCCCACCCAGCAACAGCATCAGCGCCTGATGAACCGGGCTGCCCGGATCCACCGACCCACCCGCCTCCGGCAGCCAGATCTGCACACCGTATGTCTGCAGAAGCGGCAGGAGGTGCGTGAACTGATCCCCCGAGAACGCCCTCTCATACTCCCCGACCACGATCGCATCGAAGTCCCGATCCGGATCGGCCAGCGCAGCCAGCAGCGCGGTGGCCTGCGGCCGCCCGGTCCATGGCAGCCGCCGCGAGCATCCGATATCGACGAACTCCGCCACGATCACACCCCGGTCCGCAATCAAGGTCTGCGCCACCTCGCGCTGCCACCCACAGGAGGAGACAGGGTCCTGAAAATCCTCGGTGGACGTACGCGCGTAGAAGGCGAACCGCAACGGCCTGTCCTGTGCGGTGACAGATCGCGGGCGGATGGCCTTGTGCCGCACCCAGTCGTCAAACAAACGGGACATGCCTAGTGGACGCACGATCCGGACATTTATATGACCACGGTCAACTCCTCCACATCCTCCACGACGAACACCGCGCCATCCTTGGCTACGGGCGCCGGTAAGCCGCAAGGCAGCCACCGTCGACACGTAGAGTCCTCATCTTCGCGGCTCACCGCCGTACACGGCGCGACTACTGGGACCAGCTTGGCCGAAACGATCAACCTCGTCGGGGCGATTAGGTCGACTAGAGTAACCGAGGTTGATGCCGAGGGGGCGAGATGGACCCGTTTGACGAAGGGCTTCGCTGTCAGGATGTTCATGCTGGTCTGCGCAATGTCGACCCGAATTCCGGCACATTGACGCCTTTGGCCGAGACTCAGTTGATAGGCATGGCCGCCAGCCTGGCCGCACTCATCCGCGGTCAAGACGTCATCGACGACGCACAGGCGCTCCGGGCCGTAGCCGCCGAGCAGCTGGACGTCAACCAGTTCGCCTTCGACGCTGTCGTCAAGGCGCTCGCCGACGTCGAGTTCGTACAGGGGGTGCAGACTTCAGGCGGCAGGATCGTCCGGTTCACCGAGAACGTCCCCTACTACGACGACCTGTACGCCGATCTCGGCCGCGCCTGGCGAGCCCGCCAACCGACTGAACTCGAACAGCAGATGGTGATCCTGGTCGATCACCTCGCGGACACCCCGGTGCCGGTTGAGGAGCTTGCCGCCCGTATCGACCTGGATACCGCAGCCGTTCCTCAGCTCCTCGAAGTCGGTGGCAGGGCGGACCTTGTCAAGACGATCCCCCTGTTGGACGGGGACGTGGTGTACTCGCCCTTCTTCGGGTTCGAGAATCCAGACGTCGTCGGCGATCTGGTTCGAGAACACGGCCCAGCTCAGTTGGCCGACGCATTCGCTGCCTTGCGCGGCGAACAGGGAATGCCCGTCACAGCGGCTCAGCCCGTCTTGCAGGACGCCATCGCCCGCGGGCTTCTCCTCGCTCCCGCCGTAGAGCTGCCGAACAATACGGTGCAACCGTTCGCCGCTCTGCCCTACACCCTCAACCGGGAGCTACTGCGCGGCCGGAAGCCGGTGCTGGAGAAGGCGCTGGCGGTGCTGGCGTGTCTGCGATGCGGACAGCACTTCGGTGGGGCGACCAGCTTGCCCGCCAACGCGCTGGTCTATGTGATCGACAAGCTCTTGGACCCGCACCGAGGCATCCTCCAGCCTCATTCGTCCCACGCCAGGCAGTACCGACTCATGCACTCGGCTGGCATCATCGCCTTCGCCCCGGACTCGGTGCCTGGAGGAAGTTGGGTGCGGCCTCGGTTCATCGATACTGAAGACAATCGCGAGGCCCTGCGCATCGCACGCGACTTGATCACCCACGGCGAGCCCGTCGCGGGTCGAGTCGGCGACGAGCAGGCCCGAGCCGCCTTGTTGCTCGGCCAGCCCTTCTCCGCCCCCATGCAGACAACGGCCCGACTTCGCAATAGGGCGACTGTGTCGCCTCAGCAGTGGCAGACCGTAGTGGACGCGGCGTTGGGACTGGGACGGATTCGATGAGTGAACAAGACCTCGGCCTCAAGGTAGCCTCGCGCCGGCTGCTTTGGAGGATGGGCTACACCACTCGCCTCGACGTGCAGCTTCGCGGCGCATGGGGCCCAGCGGCACGGCCGGACATGTCGAAGGCGCGAGGAAAACGTTCCTCGCAACCCGAATCGTTCACCGACCTCGATGTGTTGGGCCTCGGTCTTACCGGCGGGGCTCGGCTACACAGCACGATCGTGGACTGCAAGACCACCGCAGGTGGTTCCACGGGCCGCATGTTCTGGGTGCGTGGGGTGGGCGACTTCTTCGCAGCTGACGACGCCTATATGGTGCGCGATTCCGTCGTCACCGACGCCGCGCGACAACTCGCCACCCGGCTGGGCATCACCACACTGACCAGTGCGGAGCTCAGTCGCCTGGAGGAGCTCCACTCATGCGACATCCCTCTAGACGCTGCACCCATCTCCCACCTGTTCGAGGTGTCCAGCGCGGCGAATGTGCTCGCCGCCTTCACCGGCTTGGACAAGAAGCTCAAACCTCTGCTCGACTATCGGGAGTTCGGCTACTGGCTCTACGACGAGCACCGCAACCTGGTGCAACTGGTCGAGCATCTCCGCGCGTGTACTGACCTACTCGATCCGCGCAATCCCCGCCACCTCGCTTTGGTACTCGATCTGACTTGGCTTTACCTGGTAAGCCTCTGTCACGCCATCCACGCCATCCGATCCGCTCACGTGTCCGATCCCGACCGCGGATTGCAGGAATACCTATTCGGCGGCATCGTCGGCCTGCGTGAGAAGGAACAGCTGTCCGGGCTCCTCACGAGTCTCCGCGAAGGCGGAGCGTTGCCCCCCGAGGTCCGGGTCGACCCACTACCGGCGTACTACCCCAAGCTCCGTGAGCTGATTACCAGGGTCATGCGTCGACCTGACCGAGTGCTACCAGCCCTTCGGCTGCTCGAAGTGCTGACCACGGTGACCGCGCTGGCTCAGCGTGTCGAACCAGCCGATCTCGGTTCACTGCACGAGGACCTGGCCGCGAAACAAGCCGCCGACGTCATCCAGTTCCTGGTGAGCACCACCGGCTTGGACGACGGCTTCCGAGCGCGCGCACGGTCGCTCCTTTTCGGTGAACCCGTGCAGAGCGCTCCTGAGCAAACCACGATCCTTACGTGACGTGAATCTACGAACTCCCAGCAGTTCACATCGCCGACTCCAGCGAACCCGCCTCAGGCTCGACTACCCCGACCTACCCCGCAAACGCGTCTCACCCGGCGACTGAGTCCCTTCACGAATTGATGTTGGTGGTGATCGTTGAGGTCATTCTGGGGTCTCGACCGCCAGCCGTCGGCAGAGGTGTTGGAACGGGCTGATCGGACGTGGCGGCCGGTCGGGGCTGGTGCCGGGGGTGTAGCAGTCGGCGAGGTGGGTGACGTTGGTGCCGGCTGCGGTCAGGACGTGCTGGACGTGGGTTTTGGCGAGGCCTTTGTAGCGGCAGCCGCGTAAGCCGTGGGCGCCGGTGGTCTCGGAGACGGTTGCCTCGTAGCCGACGCGTAGGGCGTAGCGGACTTTCCAGGGTTCGGTGCGCTGGTCAGCGCGGTTGCGGGTTTGGATCTGCTGGGGCAGCAGGGTGAGATGGCGGCCCTTGCCGCTGGCGTCGCCGGTGCAGGAGGCGCGGTCGGGGCAGGCCACGCGGGGGAACAGCACCGAAAGGCGGGGCTTGCCGTCACCATGGGTGAGTTGCCAGGGTGGGCTGGTCACCCCACCCGAGCCCCACCGCGGCCGACCACCCAGCGACGGCGCAGCACCTGGATCTCGTGACGCAGCACCAGCAATTCGATGTCCTTTGGACAGATCAGCTCGAACCAGCACCGCAAGCAAGCCAAGCAGACATCTCATTAACCGGTCGAGCAGCGACAACACCTCGAGATGGTCCCACCCACGCTACTGATTGTGCAGCAAAGCCCAATTCACGACACAAAACCGAGTTTCCGAGCGGGACACGTTGGCAATCGCGAAACCGAGAACACCGATCCACAGGCCGACCGACGGAAACGAGAGAAGATTCACGCAAAAGGCGATCAGGGCAGCGAAGAACCGGAATATATTCGAGCCCAGAATCAGGGTCCAGCCGTGACTACCGTCAAACCACAAGCCAGCCAATGGCATGAGTGTCAAGCTGATCAAGCCACTGATCACACTCACGTGGGAGACTTGGAGTCCAGACCCTGCCGCTTCAAGGATCAGCCAACCGATCCGATCGCATAAAGACGGTCCGCCAGTGTGCCAAATAAACTGTCCGATATGGCGATGCGATACATCGATTCATCCGGTCCACACCTGAAGCGCTAGGAGCGCCCAAGGCGATCGATGCGCGTTTTACGGAGTCTCCGGTCGCAGAATCAGGACCAGGGCAATCCATCGGCGCTGAAGAATGTCATTTACCATATCGGCGATGTCGGCCCGAGAACGAACGAAGCGCGCGCAGGAAATCAATCTCACGGAAATCTGGCCAGTAGCACTCGCAGAAATGCACTTCGGCGTAGGCGGACTGCCAGAGCAGGAATCCTGAGAGTCGCTGCTCACCCGAGGTTCGTATAATCAGGTCCACGTCGGAATTGCCGCGAGAATAGACGTGGCGGGAGATATCATCTGAGTTGAAGTTCTCGACTATCTCCTCCAGATTTCCACCTTGGGCAAGATGTTCGGCGAGGGCGCTTCTCACCGCATCGGTAATCTCTCGCCGGCCGCCATAGCCAACCGCGATATCTACCCTGGTTCCGCCATTCCGGCCTACGGTGGACGATGCCGCTTCTTTGATCCTGGTCGCTGCCGAATCGGGAAGGAGATCCAGCGATCCGATAAGCCCTACCTCCCACTTGTTCTGCGGCTCTGCCAGACCTTCCACCACTTCCTCGATGATCCCGATAAGAGGTTTGACTTCCGATTCCGGCCGGTGTAGATTGTCGTCGGAAAGCATAAAGAGGGTAACGTGTTCTATGCCTGCCGCGTCACACCAGCGTAGGAAGGTCTGCACCTTCTCGCCGCCGACCCGATAACCCTCGATGGGATCACCATAGCCAAGCGACTTGGCCCATCTGCGATTTCCATCGAGCATGATGCCAACATTTCGAGGGAGCGCGGCATCCGCGAGGCTGGCCTTCAGTCGCCTTACGTAAAGCGAGTCAAGTGCTTTTCTGGTTGCTCCGATCAGCATCCTGTCCCCTCTCAAGAACGTGATGGTTGCCGCTTCTGTCGGATTGTAGACCCTGATTGAGTCCACTAGACCTGGACCACTCAGCCTACGGTTGCGTTCGCTGGCCACCTACACGGGCGGAGATTTCCGCCCGATCATCCCTTTTTGCGTTCTGCGGTACACCCCCGCTGGGCGTGTGTGCTCGGGAGTTGATCCCTGGCTCGCGGAATGGCGCCGCGCACGGTCTACGCCGTTGCAACTCCGCCATGCGAACCGAGGCGGGGTCCCTCGGACCATCACCCCCAGAAGGCTTGCGTACAGCGTCGAATAGGGGCTGATCAGGCCGAACGCGACCGGCCTGCTTGGGTCCTGCGAGCGGCCAGAGGCGGGCTCGGGCAGCGCCCCGGAGTCGCTCGGCGATCGCTGCGCGAGTCGGGATCGCTGGCGACTGGGCGCACGCCGCCACCTCGCGGCCCCGTCCAAGCCCAGCGACCTCACCTGGGGACGTTCTCCTTCCAGCATGCGATCACCGAGCGCGTCTTCTGGCTTGGAGACCCTCACCTGGTGCGACATCAAGAAAGATCGCGCTCACCCGTTGCCGCCATGGCCGCGCGTGCACCCTCAACCCACGGGTTCAACCAGCCCAATGGCGACGGCGGCCGAGGAGAGTACCCAGGGACGGGTAAAGGGGGCTCTGTAGGGGACCCGCGGAAATGGACTGGTCGCAAGGACTGGCACCGCGCTCCGAGTCGACGAGCAACCGCCCGGGCGGACGCGGCCGGAGCCACTCCGAGCGTGAAGGCACCAATGGCTCGCCCGGGTGGCGCGAATTGAATCAGGGTCACGGTCAGTCGCGAGCAGGCGGAGCGCCGTGGTGGACGAGCACGGCATGGTCGGCCCGCGCCTGCGCAAGAACCCATTTCCGAGCAGGACGCAGCACCGGCGGCCTTGATTCTGTATTCGCGCCGGCTGATGGGCCGGTCGATCACCGATCACCGACCACCGGCGCGCTAAGTTGGCCGTCGGCGCGCAGTCCGCGCCAGACACCGGAGTCAAATCCGCGGCACCGTACCACGAACATCTCCCCTGTTCACATGTTGCTGACCGAACATGCGCGCCAATGGACCCTGATCCCAGAGTGCGGTCTTACCGTCGACCGCACCGTACTCATCGATGAATGAGCAGTCCTCAGGTTTGATCTCAGCGACTACCTGAGGGGGAACCGCTTCAGGGTAGACCAGAGATGTGTAGTGCAGCGCGTAATACAAGCTATTCAGCATATTACAGGTACGAGCACGGGCAACGATGCCATCCCAGCCACCGCGCCGCATGACCTCCTTGCAGCTTTCTGCGATATCGAGCAGCTTCCGGAGCTGCAGACTGTTGTGCGACTCTATGTAATATCGGGCGGTGGCCTCCTTATGAAAATGCATGCACAGGTCGAGGAACTGATCATCCACTGCGAGTGCATAGGATGGCTGCCCATATAGACGCATCTCTATGCGTCTGCTCAGGAGGTCCGCCGTACTTACGCTGCCACCGCCCCCTAGGCGCCGCTGGAAGATATCGTGGCACAGATCGACCTGAAAGCCGCCTTCAACCTCCAACGACGTCGCAGGCTTCATGTACGGCGGCGCGTTGTTGAGATGCATCGACCAGAAAATCTCTGTCGAACGCTTGAACGGCTTGATCCCCTTCCCGTCAGGCGTGACGCGGCCCTGTTGATATCCCTGCGAGCGGAGCACTTCGCCAACCTTCTCGAGGTCGCGCTTATCAACGAGAATGTCGAGATCCCCGATCCATCGCAAGCCGTAGTCCTTATAATACGCATCAACCAGGACTGGGCCCTTGCGGACGCAGTAAGGAACTCCGGCCGCGTTCAGCCTCGCTATCACCCCCCCAAACTCATCTGCACATAGAGCATTCCGACGCACATTTCCCGCATATATCGCAGCATATACATGAAAATAGGGGATCGCCGAAATGCCTTCTTCGTTGTAGAACAGCCGATGGGATATGATATTATGCGATACTAGAGGAAGGACCTTATTTCTTCCCGACTGGTCAAAGAAGTATCCCCAGTCGATGGTCGCATCGTTGTCACGGATGATATCTCTGCAGCGCTCGATAGTACCGGCCTCGAACTTGAGGCGCGACAATGCGAGAATGAGTTCGATTTCGGGTCGGACAGTTTCCTTGTTCTCGTCCAACATGACAGCCTCCAATTAGCTGGCGATGAGTACTGAGGCGCCGGGCCTGGCGTTTGCACACCGCGGTTAAACGCGACCAGCCACCGCAGTCTATAAAGCCCATATTCAAAATAAGGCAAGTGCCTTAAACTCGGCAAGTTTACTAGGTCGAGATGCTCAGGTGTCATTGGAACCGTAGCGAAAAAGTCAACACCCGAAGTGCTCGCCATTGACTGGTTCTCGGCGAGAGCGTCGTCGAAGTTATCGCCCCACGCTGCGGTTCAAGCGGCGACGCCCAAGACGACCAGTCGCTGGGTGCAGCCGATCGCGATGTATTGCGACGACTAACGGCTGAAGAAAACCGTCCCAAGCGTTCAGCAGCTCCATCGCCAGGACTGGCCCTCGGCACCGAACCTCCGTGAATTCAGCCACTCGCTCTCTCCAGAAGGAGCCGAGCCGCTTGACCCGTAAGAGACTTGCGATCGATCTTCCGGTTTGCGTTCAGAGGGAGCTCGCCAATATGCCAGAAATGGCTGGGTATCAGCCCAACGGGCAGTACGACACGCACATGCTCACGAATATCCTGGACACTGATCGGCTCGCCGGTGAAGAACACCCCCAATTCTGTTGTCCCGTCCCGGTCTATCCCCACCGATACCGCCTGCTCTATCCCTGGACACGAGCGGACCGCGAAATCGATCTCCGCCAGCTCCACCCGCCAGCCTCGCACCTGGACCTGGTCATCGACTCGTCCGAGGTACGCAAGACCGTCACCAGACAGCCGGCGGACCTTGTCTCCTGTCCGATACCACCTCCTCCCGGAACGCCCGAAAAAGCGATGTTCGTTGTCGGCGGTTTTGAGATAGCCAGGGGTCAGCTGTGGTCCGGCTATGCACAGCTCACCCTCCTCGGTCGATTCATCACCGGTTTCGGTCAGAAGAAGGTACTCATGCTCCGGATGCAGCGTTCCGATGGGCACGACACCGTTCACGCTTCTCTCTACCGACCTGGGACGGGACCACTCGTGTGCCGACACCGAGATGGTGAGTTCGGTCGGACCGTACAGGTTCACGATCCTGGACTGCGCAGCGGCAGCCTCCCAGTCAGCGGCGTCGGCGCAGGCGAACGCCTCTCCGACGAAAAAGCTCCAACGCAGAGTCGGCATCCGGCCAGCTCCCAGACCGCCCGCCCCCCGGATGGTCCGGATGCTGCTCGGAGTGGAGAACCACACCGTGATTCCGTGTCTGGCCATGAACTCAGGCATGTTGCGGTAGGCGAAGTGGGATACCGGTACCAGCGTTGCGCCGGCCCGCCAGGCACAGAACAGGTCGAATATGGCGCAGTCAAAACTCAGCTCGAAGGTCTGAGAGAAGACGTCGTCCTGGTCGAAGTCGTACCTGGAGTCGATGACCGCGAAGTATGCCTGCACGTTGCCATGGGTTATGGGCACTCCCTTCGGCCGACCGGTGGATCCGGACGTGAACAAGATATAGGCGACCTCGTCGAGGCGCGGCCGATAAGGCGTCGGCAGGGCGGCGCCGTCTGCCTTGGAGTCGATGCGGACGGCGGCTTCGACAGTTGTTGCAGGTAACTGAGGCAGCAGCCTCCAGCCTTCGGCGTCCACCAGCACGACCTTGGTCCCGGCCGCTTCCATCATCTGCGCGAGCCGAGACGGAGGAAGGCTGGTAGGAAGCGGCACCACTGCGCTCCCCGAATACAATGCCGCTAGCATACCGATGTAGGAGTCGATGCTCCTCCCGGTGAGCAGGCCGACCGGCCGCGACCTCGCAGGCGAATCTCGGGACACAGCTCCTGCCAGATCGAGAGCCCTTCGGTGCATCTCCGAGTAGGTGATCTTCTCGTTGCCCATGTGGACGGCGGCGCCATCGGGAGAAGCCGCGAGGCCCTGCAGAAATCGCGCGTGCAGCCCCTGGTCGATCCGTTCCATGACGCTACCTCCTACAGGCCGAAAATAGGCGCAACCTTCATGGCAGCAGAGTGCACACTCTGTCCAGCAGCATCAGCGAACCAGTAGCGGACAGGAGTCGGTCGTTGGAGTTGTTGAGCCGAGCAGAGCGCAGGTCACGGAAGTGCCGCTCCAGTGGAATGAGGGCCTCTCGCGAATAGCCCAAAGCCAACCCGGCCAGTTGCAGCAGCCTGTCGATGGCCTGAAAGACAAGCTCGCTCGCGGCGATCTTGAGCGTGTTCAGATGGATCTGGGTGGCGGGCCTCCCAAGCGAGCTTCCCTGCGCACGCGCCGACTCCACCTCCGTCACTGTATGCAGGAGGTAACTGTTGATCAACTCGAGATCTATCCTAGATCGAGCCAGCCGCTCCGCCACGAGATCCGAGGATATGTCCAGGGATTTGGGCCTGGTCGAAGACCGGGCAAGATGCAGTAGCTCCATCAATGCCCCCTGCGCAGCGCCCAGCCAGCAGGCGGCAAACCCCAGGATGCCGACTGGTATGGCACTTTCCATCGCCACTCCGCGGAAGCCGCCAGGCACACCGACTATCTGGGACGAGGGAACGTCCCCTCGGATCTTTAGCCCGATGCTCTCGGTTCCGCGCATGCCCATGGTGTTCCAGTCACCGGTCACGCCGATCTCCAACTGGGAACGGTGCGCGTATACCAGGCTGATCTCATCGTTGGCCGCGTCTTCCGACGCCCGCATCGTTATGAGGAAGCCACCCGCGTGGCCTCCTCCGGTAACCACAGGGGCGTTTCTGTCGATGGTCAGCATCGTCCCGTCGCCGGTCAACGGCGAGTCGACGCTGAACAGCCGCCCTCCTTTCTCCGGCTCGGTGGTCACTGAGGCCAAGTACAGGCTCCCTTCGGCGATGGCGGGCAGTAATTCGTCACGGAGCCTCTCGGAAGCGTGGATAACGATCGCATCAGTCTGCTGACAATGCATCGCCCAGATCATCGCTGTTGAGAGGCAGGCCGGTGCCAGAATTTTGGCGACCGAGACAAAGTCGGCGAGATTTCCTCCTAACCCTCCATACGCTGCGGGAACGAGCATGCCCATCAGGCCGGCTTCGCCAAGGGCCCTCAGACTCTCCGTCGGAAACCGGGCATCTCTGTCTGCCTCGGCCGCGTATCTAGCGACAACCGGAAGAACGCTCTTCGCCAGCTCACTTGCTGCGTTGACAGACGTCATTGGCATTTCCATTCCATGCTGATTCACGGTGATCACGAACTACAGGACCACGCACATAGGATCGTCGCAAGACGATCAGCGAGTGGCCCTCTCGCAGGGCTCTCAGACGGATGACATGGGGGATCACGATGTTGTGGTCGCCGACCGGCTGCTCCCATTCGAGGGAGCACTCCCGCCATGCGAGAGCCCGCTCCAGGACTGGTATTCCGCCTTCGGACAGCGACTAAGTCACATCTCGGAACTTGTCGTTACTTTTCATGGCGAGCCGCGCGGCGACAGACTCCTGTTCTGCGTGCAGGAGGCTGATGGAGAATAGACGGGATGAGCGGATGCTCGGCCAACTGGCGCTGCGGTGGTCCACGCAGAACAAGACGAACAGCGGATCGAGGGAGACCGAGCAGAAGGACTTGACCACCAGGCTGAGAGGCGTACGGGTTGTCGAATATAGGGCAGTGACGCCGCGACACCGGTGGCAAACCGTCCCGGTACGTCTCGGCGGTGTCTATTCTGCGTCGGAAGCCGATCCTGAAGACGCTGCCGCTTGGTGGCAGGCTCCCGTCGGCTCACCAATTGGGGGAACAATCTGGCGGGGTGGGTGGCAGGGCGTGGCTGATGGGTCGGATCACATAGACGATCCCTCCGCTGCTCTTGCTGCGGAGCCAGACTTTTTCGAATGCGCCCCTCGGGTAGACACGGCGTACTTGTTCGTTGTCCGGCGCTGCTGGGTCGTTCGCGATCACGTCTCCCTGCGCCGTGAATCCTGCGACGACCATCAGGTGCCCGTTCGTGTCGTAGCCCGATCCTTCCAGCTCGCTGCTGTAGAACGCCGTCGAGACGACCAAGGGGATGCCTGCCGCGATCAGGGATTCTGCCTCGGTGAGCGATCGCAGCCTGGTCACGAATCCATCTAGGCCGTACCGACCGGCATAGGCGATGTTGAACGGCCAGTTCCCCACTCCGCCGGATCCATGATCGTAAGTGTGCCGGGCCGCATAGTCGACCTCGGGATTGGGGTCGGGCCGGCGCACCCAGGCGGTGTCCTCCGTGCTGGGCCACGCGCCCCAGTAGCCGAGGACCATGGTCGTGCTGGCGGGACTGCACCATCGCCGACCGCCGCCTACCCATTTGGGGTAGTGGTCGTCATGCAGGTGCTGGGAACGTCTTGGAACCTGTAACTCGATGCCCCATGCCGCACCGCCGCGGCTGGTCTCGACAGTCTCCCGTTCGAGTATCGCCGAAGCCATCGTGCCCACGGAGCGCACTGTGGGCACGTACCTGCTCCCCTTTCTGCGGTATAGCACGACACGGAGTTGATACGAGCGAAAGAACACGCCGGCGGCGGCTTTCAACGTATCGACCGCGACAGAGCCCTGCATATCGCTCTGGCCGGGCACTGACGCCCTCTTGATGTCGTCGTCCCCATATGCCCACTGGCCCAGCACATACCAGCGGGTCATCGGATCGGTGCCGCGAATGTCGATCTCTATCCACGTGCCAGGCGGGGTGTCGGCGATCCAAGAGGCAATCAACTCGGTGGCGCCGAAACCGATCGGCGTCTTCTCACTGGTCCACCGGGCGAACTCCCAGCTGCCATCCTCGGTCTCGCCCATGGCGCTCGCGAAGACCAGGCCATCGCTGATCGCCACACCCTCCGGCTGACCGCCGGTGAAAGGCGCGCGGTGAAAAACAATATCCACGTGACTCTTCCGATTGCTGTATTCGGCCTAGCAGCTGCGTAGCCGAGTGGCGATGGACCGCAAACTCGCAGGCCCGATGAAGTCCTCTCTAGTCAGCCCTGTGTAGCCCTGCTCGTGGACGGCTTCGACGAACGCGGCAACCCGTCCGATGCGTCCGCCCGCGCCGACGTAGCTGTGTGCCATGCTGGGCTCATCGGACAGGTCATGCGTCCGCCGCAGTGCGGTCAGCAGTGCCTTCTCCGCGCCGTTCGACGCGCGGCGGTCGGGCACGTCGCGGCCACTGCCCTCCCGGACCACAGGTCTGGCCCGCCATTCGCTGGCCGCCGTGGTGTTCACCGGCGGGGAATCACAGACGACGTAGCGGTCCGGGCAGATCAGGCCGGGTCTGTACGCCAGCACGCCAAGGAGATGGTCGTGCATATCAAAAGGTGTCAGTTCTGCGGCGGTGGACGAAACGTAGGCGGTCAGCTTCTCATCGTGTTCGACGAATGCCGCGTCCACCAGGGGATGATCGAGCAGGTTGCGAGTCAGGTCGGGGAGGTCGACCCAGCACCCATCGCTCTGGACCCAGCCTGCTGGCCAATCGATCGGATGCACTCCCGCTAACGCGCCGAGTTCTGTGAGCGTGGGACTCGCCCCCCGGACGATATGGTCCAGGGCGGTGATCATCCCGTGGAAAATCAGGTCGACGCTCGTTGCGTCGAACACCACCTGGTCCACGTCGAGCGTGAGCACGAGTTCGTCGTCCACGATCCGAGCCATGAACTCACACGCTTCTGGCAGTCCAGCGGAGTTGACGGTTCGTTCCATCCTGATGTCGTTGACTTCGACGGGTTCGCCGAGCGTCCGCTCGGGAATCGCGCCGCCGAATCCTCTCAGAAAATTGATGTCGAACAGAAACCTGGAGTAGACCCCTCTTTCGAAGGACCGACGAACAACCATTTCCCGATAAATTTCGTCGGGATATCGGGATCTGGCATATGCTCTCATCGTGGCGCCCTGCACCTGTGCCAGCCAGTCCGTGAACAGCGGGTCACCTTCGGCCTCCAATAACAGGAACCCCGCCTGGTACAAGGGACCGGCGCAGGTTTGCGACGCTGGAGTGGTCCTGTTGGACATGTACGACTTCATCGGGCAGACGGCCTGACCCCATCGCACCGTGATGAAGGCGCTGAGAAGACCCGCCAGCATCGTCTGCCTCTTGACCTCCAGTCTGCGACAAGCCTGGTCCAGCAACTCCAGAAGGGCCGCGGAGCCGATGGTCACCATGAGGTATCTATCGCCGCCAGCGTGCTGCAGCAGACGGGAAAACAAACGCTGCGGTGCTTTGTCCAGCAGGTTGCCGATGTAGTTCAAGGACCGTTCGCCGGTTTTCTCACCTACCACTGAGGATTCCCAGTCGGCCTGATCCAGCGGCTGGTACGCAGGTCCTGTCACGGGCTCACCATCCGGGTTGAGCAACGCGGCCAGGTCTCCTCCCAACACGGTGACTCCGGTACCGTCTGTGAGGATGTGGTGCAGCGTGAGAAATATGGTTCGGCCCCCGACCACATGAGCCTTCCACAGGTGAGCTTCGTTCAGCGATGGCGGTTCCCACCGGAGCCGGTCCCGGAATCGGCGGAGACTGTCTTCGTCCTCCTGTTCCGGTACCTGCGTCACAGGTATGTCATCGCTCGTAGGCGGCTCACTGACCAGTTGCTCCGCCTCACCTGACTCTCTCAGTCGGATGCGCGTCCGCAGAATCTCGTGACGAGAGGCCAGGTTCGCCAGCGCCGCCCGGATCTCCGTCATCGAACGCGGCTCATCGAGCTGATACGCAAGGACCAGAGCCGGCCATGGATCGTCCTGCGTGCTCCACGACGAGAAGAAGAACAGAGCCTGCTGGCTCCAGGCCAGCGGGCCGCGGCGAACGATTCGGGTGGCAGTCATAGGTGTCGTTCCTTCGAGGTGGGCTCCATCCACACGTAACCCGCGCAGTCGCCGGTCGCCCCTTCACGACGATGGGAGAAGAGCTCGGGTGACTCCGCGTTGCAACGGCGATCGTGCCGCACATCGGATATCCCGGCAGCACGCAGTTGTCCCTCGATACCCGAACGCAGGTCGATCGACGGAGTCCCATGTCGTGAGACCGCGCTCGTACAGGGAACGAGGGCGGCCATCTCATCCCTCATCTGAAGCGGAACCTCATAACATCGCCTGCAAATGGTCGGCCCGACGACTGCCGTCATGCTAGCTGGATCGGCGCCATGGGCGATCATGACCTCCAGGAGATGAGGGACCACCATCGCCGCCGTGCCGAGCCTGCCAGCGTGCGCCGCCCCCACCACACCCCTCCTGGCATCGGCGAGCAAGACCGCCGCGCAGTCTGCCACCAAGACGACGAGCGCGAGCCCAGTCTCGGTCGTGCATGTGGCGTCCAGGGGCGGCGCGTCTTCACCGAACGGTCGCGTAACGTATCTCGCCGACCCGCCATGCACCTGCTTCATATAGACCACGCGATCCGGATCCAGCCCGAGTGATTCCGCCGCCCGCCTTCGGCTCGCGTTCGCCCCGTCCTTGCCGAGCCTGCGTATCTCCACTGGCGGAAGGCTCACGCCCGCGTATCGGTCGGTGAACGCCATACGTATATTTCCGATGCTCAGAATCTCTCCTCGGCCGAGCAGAGCCGTGTCAGACCCGGTGACGCCTGCGTCACCCATGAATCACCTCCGGACGGAGTTCCTTGACGAGATCGAGGAATCCCGTGTAGTTCGCCACGATGTCCAGACGTGTGGTGGGGACAAGAGCAGAGGCCTCGTGCAGCGATGAGACGATGGTGAAGGTCACCCCGGCGATGTCGAGGCGGAGAGCCAGGTCCAGACGCCTGTCTCCCGCCACGAATACCCTGCGACCGGTCAGCGCCCGGAAATCCACGTCCCAGATCCATGACGTATCCCTGCCGTCCAGCGTGCGAGCGTTGAGAATGATCAGTACGGAGCTGGATTCGTCGAGCACAGGGAACACTTCCGCCCAGCTGGCCGGGTTCTTCGCCAGGAGGAGCCGGACCTCGCGATCTCGAATCGGGACGACCTGATATCTCCCTGCCACGGACTGCACTCTTTTCACGTACTCGACAGCCACCTCGGGCGGCACGCCGAGGGTGGCGCAGGTTGTCATGGCCATCGCGGCGTTCGACACATTGATCCGCCCGGGCAAGGCCACGTCGATCGTTACGTTCTTGCGCATGAGTGGTGCCACGAGCTGGTCGCCCCCCAGGCACCAGTCGGGCTCCGGCCGACGCAGACCACAGTTGCCACAGCACCACATGCCGCGTGCAGCATGCCGTAGGTTGCCTTCGCACGACGGGCACCAGTACGAGTCGCCGGACCACACGCTTTCGGCCGCTACCCAGGTCACTTCAGGTGCGGCTGACGCTGCCCAGTAGACGAGAGGGTCATTGCAGTTGGCCACTACGATGACCCCCTTGAGGTCCATGAGCGTGTCACGCCACTGCTTGGCGATCAGGAAGGGCTCCGGATTGCGATCGAGTTGGTCCCGGCTGAGATTGAGCAGCACGACGACCCGAGGTTTCGTGTCCGCGCATAACCGGGCCAGGTATCGCTCATCGACTTCTAGTACGCCGAATTGGGCCGAGCTCGCCGTGGCCAGCGCGCTCACGATCCCCGCCGGCATGTTCGCGCCACTTCCGTTGCTGACAGCGTCGCCGACGGCGGTCATGATTTCGGTGACGAACCGGGTGGTCGTCGTCTTTCCGTTGGTGCCGCTGATCAATATCACCTCCAAAGGCTCGCTGAGTTCGCGGAGCACATTGGGCGCGAGTTTCAGTGCGACGCGCCCCAGGACGGTGCCCGCACCAGTCCAGGCCATCTTCTGGTAGATGAAAGTCACCAGTCTGCCGATCAACAGTGCCGAGCGGGTAAGGATTTTCAGGCGGCGAGCCCTTTCTGCCATTCCGCGCTGAACCTGTTACCGCAAGTAGTGCTGGCTACGGTCCAGACGGCCGTGTTGCTTCAGCAGCGACCTCAAAGGAATCCGGTCGTCCCAGAGTCCAGTCTCACTCGAAACTCCGTGAAAATTTGCCGCATCCTCACCATCGCCCACGAGTTGGCGCTGCAGAGGAGACAGATCGTGCCAATATCCGGCCAGCGAATTCTCGTCCACATCGTCCCTGGAGCGGATCCATCGGTACGTGTAAGCGATGAAGATCATCTTCCGGGTGAGCGACGAGCGGTTCACCGAGCGGGCATGCCAGAGCCGGCGGTCGAAGATGAATGCGTCTCCCGCGCGTAGCGACAGCTCGACCGTGCCCGGCGGTCGCTCGTATTCATTGCCCGAGCCGGGTGCGGTCCTCGCCAGCGTGTTGCTCAGGTGGCTGCCCGGCAGGACGAGCGTGGCGCCGCTGCCCTTTTCCGACAGGTCGGTCAGCGCATATCCCACCTTCATTGAGAGCCGAGGACGCGGATCATCCGGAATGTCGACATTCTGTCGGTAACCGTCCTGATGCCATTCCCAGATCAGCTCATCCGGATCACCCGTTGGCGTGGTCACATCGATATGGCTGTGATAGACGAAGATGTTCCAGCTAAGGTGACCCCACATGTGTGGAAAAACGGTCTCCAGATCAACAAGAGTGGCAATCTCCGGCCGCTGATAGACCGCGCCCAGCGTATGGAGCGGGCCATCTGGCTCTGCGAGACCGCGCGCCTGGTGATCAGCATGAACCTCATCGACAACGCGATTCAGATCACTCACCTGATCGGCAGAGAGGGCGTTCGGGACGATTAGATAGCCCTGCTCATCGAAGGTCTTACGATCGACGTCGCTTATCGGTGTAAACTTCGCCGGTTCCGGCACAGCACTCATATCATCCTCCGTTTGTCAGGCGTTGATAGTCGATCTTTCCGCTGCTGTTCATCGGCATGTGGTTCAGTGGGATCCATCGGCGCGGGATTGCCACGCCGGGGAGTGACCCGAGGAGGAATTCGCGTAGTTCGACCTCATCAACCTCGTTACGAGTGACGTAGTGGACGGTCAGCTCGGGGCGGCAGGCTTCCGCCGAAGCCGTGACGGCGCACAGGTCTACGTGTGGATGTCTCATGAGCACCGCCTCGATCTCGCCCGGTTCAACACGGACGCCGGCCACCTTGATCTGCCTGTCAGTGCGTCCGAGACAATAGGCAATGCCGTTGGAGAACCTGACCAGATCCCCCGTCCGATAGAGCCGACGCGTCGGCGATCGCTCGTCCAGGTCGTCGCGGAAGAAGCGGGCCCGTGTCAGCTCCGGATCATCGAGATAACCCGCCGAGACAGGCAGGCCGCCCACCCATAACTCCCCCACCTCCTCAGGCTCCGCGGCTCGCCACCCATCTGCCTCCGGAACCAAGGCGTAAAGCACTGAGTTGGCGATCGGGGTCCCGATGGGCATATTCGAATCGTTCGTATCTGATGCGCTCACCAGGTGTAAGGCCACGTCATCGGAGACCTCGGTGGCTCCGTAGGCGTTGAGCAATTCCGCCTGTGGAAAAGCCGAGCAGATCCGGGCCGCGAGCGGTGGATGCAGCTTCTCCCCCGTGGAGATCACCGTGCGCAGGCGGGGAAGCTCTGCCGAGGAGCGGCTCCGCTGATTCGTCATCCACCCTAGGATCGTCGGTACGAGCTCGAGCGTCGTCACACCGGTCCGTTGCAGCGCGTCCAGTAGCTGGCGGGGGAATCGCAGGGCCCGATCGTCGACCACGGCGACCGACCCGCCCACCATCAGTGCAGCCACCATCTGCCAAATGGCGATGATATGGCCGGGTGAAGCGGTGAATCCGACCGTGTCCGTCTTCTTGAGACGCAGATCGGCGACCATGGACCACAGGTGATTGAGCATGCTCTGGTGCTCGACGACCGTGCCTTTCGGTCGGCCGGTGCTTCCAGAGGTATGAATGATGTAAGCCGCATCGACGCCTGCCATGCGATACGGAACCCACGGTGCGTGAGGCTCAGGCAGGCCTTTCTTCCCATCCACGATTTCGGCCCGGCCTTCCGGGCCTTCTCCGGTCCGGAGCAGGCACGCGACCTTGGCGCTCTCCAAGACCTCCGCGATGCGGGCAGCTGGCCAGCCGGCATCGATGGGTACATACACCCCTCCGATGCTCTCGATGGCCAGAAAGCTCGCGATCATCTCGCTGCCGCGCCAACCGAGAAGCCCGACCCGGGAGCCAGGTCCACACCCTTCTCGCAGGAGGAGCGCCCGGATCCTGCCTATCTTGTGGACGAGCTCCTCATAAGTAGTGATGTTCCGATCGTCTAGGACCGCAACACCGTCCGCGTCGAGGGTGGCGTGAGTGAGGACGTGCTCGCAGACGCTCCGCACAAGATCCACCTCGCGCGAGCGCCGCAAGGCGCGACGCACCGCGAGTTCTCTGCCGCCGGGACGCATGCGCAGGCCGGGGAGATCATGCTTCGTCAAGGGACAGCCTCCCTCGCCTGCCGGCCCATTCGAACAGCCGCAGCAGTACCGCGGCGACGAGCGTGTGGCCCACGCCGACCAGGAACTCCTGCCATACATACGTCAAGATCACGCTGCTCTCAGCGCCTGCCGAGCAGGCGCGTGCGGCCTCCGTCGAGTGAGTGAGCGGCAGCACATCGCCGACCGCGGCCAACCAGGCGGGAAGCCGCTCATGCGGGAGTACTGTCCCGGTCAAAAGGATCATTACGGTGTAGCCGACATTTGCCACGACCGCCGTGTTGCGCAGCCGCAGCCCGATGGAGCCGATCGCGATTCCGAACGCCGTCGCTGAGAAGCCGCCAGCGAGCAGTGCCAGAAACAGTTCAGGCCACTTCGTGGCCGGCATCTCGATGCCGACGAACAGCATGGCGGCGAACAGTGTGAACAGCATGACGCCAAGCGCGTTGACCACGTACGGCAGAGCACGTCCGCCCCAAAGAAGGATGCGACTGCGCGGGCTGAGCAGCACTGCGCTCAGAGTTCCGTACTGGCGTTCATTAGCGATCGCCATGGTGCCACCCATAACACAGGCACCCGTAGCCGACAGGAGCACATTTCCGAGGACGTAGAAGTTGTCATCGGCGGTTCCTATCTCGCGCCCGAGGTAGACAAAGAACAGCAACTGGAAAACAGGGGCGACCAGGAGCGAACCCACGAACACGGCCGGTGTGGTCCAGTTGAACAAGGCCCTGTAGGCCAGAAAGCCGCCGACACCGGCGAGACGCAGCATTCGCAAAGCAACTACTTTCTGTCGTCAGGTGAGTGCAAGTGTGGCCTTTTTCCGGGCCAGCCGTTCGACTCTTCTGATGGCCAGCACTGAAAGACAGAAATAGGCGGCACCCACGCCCAGTGCGGCCACGATCGGCCAGAATGCCGAGCCGTACTCGACCGAGTCATGAACGGCCTTTGCCGCCCACGTGGTAGGAAGTGCCCAGGAGATCGGCTGCAGCCAATCGGGTAGCGTGGTGATCGGGACCAGCATTCCCGAGAGCAGCCAGATGGGATGGTCCAGCGCGTTCATCAACGCATTGGCGTTGTTCAGGAAGATGAACGTCGAGGCGAGGAGCATGCCCATCATCCCCATGGACAGGACACACACCAGGACTGAGCAGATGAACGTCAGCGGCGCGGGAAACGTCAGCGGAACGTCAAAGGCGACCGCCGACCAGATCACGGTGGCGACCATGGCGTACGTCCCGACGATCGCGGTTGTCAGCGTAATGGGAAAGAGAATCAAGGAGAACGGCGTAGGCGTCACGACCAGGGACTCAAGAAGCCCTCCCAGTCTCAGGTTCCGCATGGCACTCCCCGAACCGAAGAGCACGGAAGTCCAGATGCCCATCAAACCGGCGCCAACGCTGATCTGGAGGAGATGGCCTGCGGGCTCGTCTCCGCGATAGAGGAGCAGCGCGATCGAGCCATAGACGAGAGGCGTCATCACATTGAAGACGATCGACAACACAGATCGGGACATGTGGCTTGCATAGATACGGACGCCTGCGGCGATCACCCGTAACACATGTGTCGTCCTGTTCCTCAAGGCGCGTCCACCGTTTCCTGGTCGGCGCCACCGATGATCGCCACGTATGCGTCTTCCAGGGTCGGCTCGCGCATGGCAAGCCGTACGATCTGAGTGCCCTTGAGACCATTCAGGATGACGTTGTTGATGTCGATCCCGCTTCTGGCCCGCACGGAGACCGAAAAGATCGTGTCACCGTGCATCTCTGGCTGTACCGCCCGCACATCGGGAACTTCATTGAGGGCATCGAGATGCGTCTGCATCATTCCTCGTGCCTCAATCTCTATGAGCGAGTCGGCAGATACGGACGCCTTGAGCTTCTCCGGTCTGTCCAAGGCCCGGATCCTACCTCTGACGATCATGGCGATGCGGTCGCTCAACTCTTCCGCCTCGGCCATGTAGTGCGTGGTCAGAACGATGGTTGTGCCCTGAGACGAAAGATCCGCGATGGTTCTTCGCAGCTCACGTGCCGAGATGGGGTCCAATCCCAGTGACGGTTCGTCGAGAAAGAGCATCTCGGGCTGATGCAAGAGCCCGCGTGCGATATGCAGACGCTGTCGCATGCCACGCGAGTATGCTCCGACGCGCTCACGCTCTCGCCCCGCGAGGCCAACCAGTTCAAGGAGTTCCTGTATCCTCGCGCGCTGCCTGCGGGGTTCAACCGCATAGAGCTCGGCGAAATAACGTAGGTTGTCCAAAGCAGACAAACGGTCGTACAGCCCTTTGTCCCCACCGGTGACGTAACCAATCCGCCGCCGTACGTCTGCGAGATGCTCGGTGACATCGAATCCGAGGACGCGCGCGGTACCGCTCGTGGGCAGGAGCAGCGTGGAGAGTATTTTGATGATGGTCGTCTTGCCGGCGCCGTTGGGGCCCAAGAGCCCGAACAGTTCACCGCGACCGACTTCCAAAGTTACGTCCTTCACGGCTTCGATCGTTCTCGTCCGAGGCCGTAACCAACCAGTGCGGGACCGATAAACCCGGCTTAGAGAGTCTAGCTCGATCGCCGCGCCGATTCCGACACCACTAGCCATAATTACTCCACTGTTCGGACCTGCCGGTAAGCGCGCCGGAACCGTTGATATACCGCTGATGTGCCCCAAGCCGCAAAAGCCTGAATTGGGAACCAGCTGTACGGGCTTTCACCCTCCTAGCCGACGGGACTCAAGGCAGCACCGCACGACGAGTACACAAAGAGCTGCTTGGCCCACCGGCACGGATTCGGTTCGGGAGTGAGCAACTGGGCATGGACAGGAGATACGCGTCAGGAGAGCCTACTTGAACGCGCAAGCCGGGACGCCCGTTACCTATACGCCCATCAGCCGGTTTGCATGTGTTCCGCAATGACCGCCCACAGGTCTGAGGGGGTCGCAAAAATTTCCACGGACAATGCATCATCCGGGATGGCGAGCTCGTAGTGGGACTCCAACTCGACCAGCATCGAGACCGTCTGCAGAGAGTCGAGGCCAAGGTTTGACAATCGCGCGTCAGGTTCGAGCGGATTGCTGTCGGAAAGGAGGGGAAGGTTTCGCCTTAGAATGCTTTCGAATCCTTGATCCCATTCCTTCATCACCCTACGACCTCTCAAAGTGCCATCAGCCGAATTGATGGAGACGAGCGACCTCTGACACGGTCTGCTTCCGTGGACGGTCGCCAGGAGTATGTGCAACAGACTCTCGAAGGAGACCAGCCACCAGCTCTCTTCCCCCGTCCCTCAGTGCATAAACTGCCAACCAGCGATAAACATGAGAGCTGCTGATTGACTTTCACTTATTCAGGACGGTAAGGAGCATAGACGTGAGTCCGGATTTCGGTCAAGCCTAACCTTGATCTCTCTCACGCGTAGGCCTTGTTGGTTGACCCCATGGCCGACACGGGTGTTCGACAGTCGCCTCGGTGCTGTTGCCTGCGCTGGTCCTGGTCGAACACGAGGGTAGGGCGGAGTTACGGGAGGACAATCGGACCGGCAGCAGACTGAGCCCCAGATCTCCACAGCCCCGAAGCTTCATGCGGAAAGAGGTTGTGGCAAGCTTCAGGAAACGATGCTCATCTCTGTCCAGGGGCCGCTGGCGGCGCGGACGAGTATCGAGGCGATGGGCAGGCAGGACCGATACCTGGAGGAATGTCCTCTGCCGGATGCGCACGACGGATGGGTAGATATCGGCCCCAGGCGACGCTCGAGCGAGGCCAGAGGGCGGGTATCTACCAGCAACGCGATCCGCCGAGGCTGGCTCAGGCATAGATTCGCCTGGTTGAGCGTCTCAACGCAATCTGACGTGTCCTTCGACCAAGCTCGAGCTGCCGGCCGTGATGACCGCGGCCAGATGTCGATGCCGGTCCTGGGCAGTTGGACAATGCGCAGCCAGTCGCGTGCTCGGCGGCGAAGTCGACGAGTCGGTCGTCCAGGTGCACGTTCACATTGACCCAGCACCCCACCAGTGGTGCGCCCAACTGCTGGTGAGTGGTCCCCATATGATCCCGGCAACCGGTCCAGGAGGACGACTTGCGCTCCCCCCTTGCGCCACTGGTGGACGTGCAGGCCGTAGAGCTCGGCGGGACGGTAGGCCACGGCGGCGGCCATGTTGATCCGGCCGGAGCCCCTTGCCGCGCACCGTCACCACCGGCCGGACGCCGCGCCGTGCCCAGGTGTATCCCATCGGCATCCCGCTCGAACCGACGCCGGGAGAGCGCCTGCACCGACCGGCCATGCCGGTGCAGCTTGTCCACCCCTCGACGGTGTAACCGATGGGGGAACAGTCGCCCGTTCTCCGGGGGCTGTACCCATCCCTTTGCCCGTACCGCATAGCCCCGGCGCACCGCACAAAGCGCTAAACGTCTCGACACAGCCGCCTGGCCCACGACTGCAGAGGATGGCAGTGACCGCTCGAAGCCACGATCTACGTCGCCGTGATCGACCACATGTCTCGTCGCCTGACCGAGGAAATACCTCCTTAACCGCAACCATTGGCAGCAGTGTGCAGTCCATGGCGTACTGATGAGCTCGACCAGGTGCATCAGGGTTGGTTGGGCATGGGGGCGAGGCACGGAAAGGCGGCATCAAGGCTCCGGGTTAGAGGGTTGACTGCTGTCTTACCGAGAGCCACCGCTCTGTGCGCACGCAGGGACCAGCGCCACCAGGGCGGGAAAAGCTTCGCTGAACTCTTGACATGTCATCTCATATCAAATTTCTCGACTATAGTGTATGTGATCTAGATCACAACGAAATCCCGCATTTCCTTGCTACACTCCTCACGCATGATCATCAGACGCAAGAACATTTGACCCTGGGTGGAGGATTGATATGCACCCGTACGGGATACACCAACTTCGCCAGATTGACCTGGTGCGGGTCCAAACCTCCTCGCCGTGACGACGGGCCGAAAGGAAAGCAGATAGGTGGACGAGATCCCCTGCTGCGCCTGTCATTCTCAGGTGGTCGACTTCTTTCGGGCCTGATCGCATCAACAGGAAAGAGCGGCCCGGACCGCTCGAAGTGGCCCTGATTGCAGCGCGCTTCTCCCGCCTGAGGATTTCTGCCGTAGCAACGGCTGGGCCCTTCAATGGGCTGATCACGTGCTGTCCATATTTTATCGGGGGCTCATCCAGGACAGATCCACCCGATCACGATGACTCGAGAGGCGTTGAGGATGAACAGGCAGAATGATGACTGGATCGAAAGATACGGGAGGATCGACTGGAGGGATGCCCGCTCCGCACACCGGCAATGTCGAGCTCTCGCCCGACATATCGGCGAGAACAAGGCCCTGTTGTCCCAACTGGTGAATGACCTGGAAGTGGATGAGGCCAGGTTCGCCAGATGTGAAATGCATCCGCTGATGTACCGGCTAGTGCTGCACGAGGACCTTGGGCAAGAATACCAAGTGAGGCTGCACGTGGTTGCCGAGGAAGCCCGTGACATCGTGCCCCACGATCACAAGTACACGTTCAGCGCCTATATTCTTGCGGGCGGATATCTCCACATATGGAACCGAAGACTGGGCGCCCACGAAGGTGACTTCACGTCACATGACATCACCCCAGGTATCGTCGCGATCGAGCGGCGCGGCGCAGCGTACACGTTCCGGAACTCTTTGATCCACCAGACGATCATGACCCCCGGTACGGTGTCGATCTTCATTAGGGGGCCCAAATCCCAGAGCCACTGGCACGCCGCAAAGGACATGTACCACCTACTAGCCGATGGGTATGAGGTGCCGAAGACGGGCGGGAAGAATCACAAGGGCGGTCGTCGGCTAACGATCGAGGAGTACCGTCGGGTCAGAGAACAACTCGTCTCTCAGGGCCTGATTGAGAGCAGGAGGATTCTCGATGCGTGAGTCTGCGATCATTTCTCGTTCCGTGACACAACTGCTGGAGCAGAGCACGGCTGCAACCGATGTGCCGGACCCGAGCGTATTCGTTGATCAACACTGGTTGCGTCCCGTACGCGTGGCTGCAGCCACGCTCATCGGGCAGGCGCAGGACGCCGAGTTTGCGTCGCGCTCGTTCCGGGGCAATGGCCAAGAGGTGCTGCTCTTGGCGCGGGACGATGCCAGCGATGTTTTCATCTATCTGCGTCGCCACATCGCCGGCGAGACCCAACCGATCACTGCGGCGGAGAAGACGGTAGTGATGACGCTAAATGGATCGGTCTCGATGGAGGCGTTCCGTGACTCCGCCGATGTCGAGGCCGATGAGCCATGGTACGTCCGGGATTTCGATTCCGAAAGTATCTACGCCTGCCACCCCGGCACCGTTCACCGTCTGGACCTTTCGGCCGATGGCGTCCAGCTCGTTCTCAGCCGCGAGGCCCTGAGCGTCATAGAAGGGGCGAAGCCTCTCTTGGAATCTGAATACGAGGCAGCGATATCGGCTGCGCGTACGCAACTCCTTGAGATCTCCCAGCAGCCACTGCGGCTCATGGATGCGACCAGCTGACATGACATCCAGCGATTGGCTCGACGAATTAGAGCCCCTTGACTGGAAGGATCTACGCGGAGCACACCGTCGCACCAGAGCGATTCTGAGCCGGCTCGCTGCCGACAAGGATCTCTTGACACAGCGCGTCCGGAGCATAGAGTTGGACGCCGACCGGCTGAAGGCCAGCGAGGTTCACCCGCTCATCAACCGGCTCATTCTCCACCAGAGCGACCCCCAGGGCTTTCACATTCGGCTGCATATGTCGCCGGGCTCACGCGACCTCGTGCCTCACGACCACAAATATTCGTTCAGTGCGTATGTCCTCCGCGGCGGCTACATCCATGTCTGGCGGCGACGAAGCGACGACGGTGATGGGGAATTTCTTTCACATCAGGTATCCGCGGCCATAGCGTCCGTCGAACGAGAGGGCTCATGCTACACGTTTGGACATCCGCTCATTCACCAGACAGCGATGCTGCCCGGCACGGTGTCGCTGTTCATCCGCGGTCCACGAGAGAAGGTCCGGTCGCATGCGGCTCTCGACCTCCTTCCGCAAGCAGACTCTTGGGGTGCGCCCGCCGAGGCAGGAAAACCCAAACACGCCAATGGTCAGCGCCCCATCACGTTGGAGGAGCTCCGGCAGATGAGGTCGCAACTAGAAGAGCTCGCTGTCATTCACGCTGCCTGACGGTGTCAGCCGATGCACTGTTTGCCCGAGGGGAGGGTGCTGTCGTCTATGTCGTTCGATGCCTCACCGATCGATTGGGATGACCCGCGGTCCGCGTACCGCAAGAGTCGCTCGCTACTCACTCGGCTCGGCAACTCTCCTGACACCCTGGGAGCCCTTGTCCGGGGCATCGGGGAGAATGAGACGCTCCTCGCCGATTGCGATCGGCATCCGGTGATGGACCGGTTGACGCTGTATCGAGACGATGCGCGGGGCATCTACCTCCGATTGCACGTGTCACAAGGCATGAACGAAATCATGCCGCACGACCACAAGTACGGCTTCACAACCATGATATTGCGAGGTTCCTACACCCATGTGTGGCGACGGCGCACGGGGGCCTTAAACGGAGAATTCACCAGCGCCGAGATCGAGCCTGGGCTCGTCACCGTCGAGCGTCCCGGCTCATGCTATTGCCTTCAGCACACTCAGGTGCACCAGACCATCATGGAGCGCGACACGGTCACCCTCTTCCTCCGCGGGCCGCGGCGGCAGGAGCGATCGTACGCCGCCGTGGACATGCTCCAGACCTACATGGAGACATATGCCGCGCAGGCGCCTGAGGAGATCCGTGACGGTGTTTTCAATGGTAGCCATACGTTCCAGTCCCACACTGAGATGAACCGGCGGATGAGTTTCGAAGAGTATTTCGGGCTATCCGCGAGACTTACGGCAATGGGAGTGATCCGCTGATGGTGAGTGAGCTGGACTCTCGGTTCACAATCGCGGAGGCGAAGGTGCGAGAGCACGCCTCCTGGTTCGACAAGGCCTTTGTGTCCTACTTCGACTCCCTGCAGGCGACCCAAGAACTGCCAAGATCTTTCTCTTACCCGCAAGAGTGTCTGGCGGCGCTGCGCGAGCTGGCACTTGCCGGCGGCAAACGACAGCGGGTTGCATTCTTTCTTGAGGCTTCGAGGCTCGTTGACGGGGTGATACCCGGCGACGCCGAGCGAGTGGCGCTGAGCATTGAACTTCTGCAGGCACACCTGCTCATCCACGATGACATCATCGACAACTCGCCCACCCGCCGGGGCGTTCAGTCAACGCTCTACCGGTTCCTCACGAGAATGGGCGGTGACCACGCCCGCGCGCTTGGCCTGGCTCTGCTCACAGGCGACATCGCATCGTCACTGGCCATGGACATCCTCACGGGCCTTCCTCGCAGTGAGGATCTCGTAGGAGCCCAGCTACGGGCACACATTCTTACTTGTTTCGGCCAGGCAGCCGACCTCGAACGAGACGAGCGACCGCGAACGTCTGATGCGCTGGATGAAGTGTCCGACTTCAAGGCCACACGGTCGTCGGCCTTCGCACCGATCGAGCTCGGACTCCTTCTCGCAGGGGCCGATTCCAACGATTTTGGGGCCACCGTCCTCAAGTACAGTCGGCTGTTCGGCATTTCCGGGCAGATGCGCGATGATTACCTCAGCCTCTTCGGTACGGCGTCTGTGACGGGAAAGAGCAATGACGCTGACATCCGCGACGGGCGCTTGACATACGTCCTGGCCCTGACCCTGGAACGGGCCGACGCTCGGCAGAGAGCCTTGCTCGAATACACGCTCGGCCGCCAGGATGCGACTTCCGAGGATATCGCTCGCCTACGCGAGGTCGTCACGGAGACCGGGGCTGCGGACACGATCGCCCGTCAGTCCATCGAATACGCAGAGTTGGCCGCAGCCGAAGCGTCGACTTGGCGCGGCCGATGGGATGACGACGCGGTGGCATTCTTCGAGGTAGTGCCCATCTGGGGCGCCCGTCGCATGCTATGAAGTACCTTCTCTCAAGCTCCATGTTACGGCTCATCGTTCCGTCCCGCCCTCAACACGTTGCGCTCATCATGGACGGCAACCGCCGGTGGGCCCGGCGGCGAGGATTGACCCCGTCCCAAGGACACGACGCTGGGTTCGCCAAGGTGGTCGAGGTTGCTGACTGGGCGGAACGCCTTGGGATTCAGGAGATCACGCTGTGGATGTTGTCCACTGAGAACATGCAGCGTGAGGCAGAGGAACTCAATGCATTGATGCCGATCATCTGCCGGGCAGTGAAGAGTCTGGTCGATTCTGGGCGCTTCACCGTACGCCACATCGGCAATCCTGCAATTCTGCCTGCAGCCGTTGTCGAGATGCTGTCATCGCTTCCATATCGCGTCAACGGGGCCCTCTCGGTCAATGTCGCGATCGGCTATGGAGGACCTGACGAGATCGTTCGTGCGGCATGTCGATATCTAGCCGAGGGCCAGAAACTCGGGTGGACGGTCGATGACGCTGTCGCGGGTATCTCCGAGGACGCATTAGAGGCCGTGATGGGAAACCATCCCTCGCCGCCGGATCTCATCATCCGAACATCGGGGGAGCGGCGGTTGTCCGGGTTCCTGCTGTGGAGTTCAGCTGAAGCAGCTTTACACATCGCCCGCCGGCATTGGCCTGATTTCCGTCAGCGTGATCTCATACGCGGTCTCCTCTCGTACGGGAGGCGGCGGGCCTCTCGACGAAGCCGCCCTGGGACGGTGGTCGGCGCCCTCGTGGATCCAAATGCTTGATCCCCATTCTCCGGCGACGGGCGGGAGATCGGTGTGATCGTTCTTCCACAAAGGAGCAATCCGATGATCATCGAGCCTCAGACCGATACCGGCATGTCCGGCTCAACCATCTACGTTGACCTGGTTGACACTCACGGCCACAGCATCGGCACAATGGAGAAGCTCGCTGCGCACCGTGATCCGGGGATCCGGCACCGCGCCTTCTCAATCTTCTTGGTCGGCGATGACGGCCGCTTACTCATGCAACGTCGAGCGAGCACCAAATATCACTCCCCTGGTGTCTGGACCAACACGTGCTGCGGCCACCCCGAGCCAGGCGCAGATCCTCTCGAGGCCGCAAACCGTCGAACCTTCGAAGAGTTCGGCCTTCATACCCGCGACCTCGAGCTCGCCGGCATCGTCGAGTATCGTCATAAAGATCCTTTCACTGGTCTTATCGAACATGAGTACAACCACACTTATGTCGGGCAAGTTGAGGGCCTGCCCTCGCCCAACCCGCAGGAGATCGAGGCTTGGGTGTATCTGACCCCATCGGAGGTGCGCGATCTGCGGAACGCGGATAGCCTCAGCGTCTGGTTCGACAGCGTCTACGAGGTGGCCCGTCCAGCCCTCGCGCGAATCGCCGATGCGAAGTGGTGACAGAAGCGAGTCCAGCGCACAGTGACGGACCTGGATACACACTGGTGATCGGTGGGACTGGCACCATCGGCGCCGCCTGTGCGCAGGCTCTCGTGGAGCGGGAACATTCGGTTGTCGTTGCTTCCAGGAGCTTCAAGGACGTCAAGTCTTCTCCTGAAGAAGCGGACCTCGAAGCTCGCTTGGCGGTTGACATCACCGATCCGGTATCGGTGAGTGCGCTCGCTCAGCACATCACGACGCATTTTCTCCCACTCGATGTGGTGATCCTCACCGCTGGTGGCGCTGAGGCCGAGCCACTCCACTGCGGAGCTGATCATGCTGCCGAGCGGTTGGCCAGGATCACTCGTATGACCGCTGTCCATGTCGGAGGCACTGTGCTCGTCGGCTCGGCGTTCCTGCCCTTGCTCGCGCTGCGACGCGGAATCTTCATCGTCATCACATCACGAGCTGCTTCGCGGCATGACCCACGAGTGCTCTCTTACGCCGCGGCCAAGGCAGCACAAGAGCACGCCGTGGCCACCTTTGCCGGAGAGTGGGCGCAGCACGGGATCGACGTGTTCTGCGTCGCGCCCGGCAAGGTCAGCGGCCCACTCTTGCGAGCCCTGGCACCTGATGCGGGCGGCACGGCCCTTCGCCCAGCCGATGTGGCAGATGCCGTCTGCGATCTCATCGCTACAAGGCCCGGAACAGGTACGAAGATTACCTTGCGAGCACGGCATCTACCGGAGCGCGAACAGCTCTTGGCGGACCGTTGCGAAGGAGGTCGAGGATGATGTTGTCCCACATCTCGGATCAGAGTGCGCACGAGGGTTCGGGGTCGCCCTACGGACTCGACATCGGACTCCTTGGCGTGGATGGAGTCGGCAAGTCGACCCTTACCGCGACCCTGGTGGCTCGTCTCGAGAAAGAGGGGTACGAGGTCCACGTCGTATCATGGCGAAAATGGCTGCAAACTGCACCGCCGGGACTTGCCAGGGACATTCTTCTACCCATGCATGGTGCAGCTGTCCGCGCTCTGTTCGCGGACGCAAGAACGGCTGACGGCCTGGCTGGCACCGATCTCCTGCCTCCGGATATCGGACTGATAGATAACGCAATCCTTGCGGATCTCATTGCTCAAAATCTTCATTTCAACGATGGCACCGGCGTTCTCGCCGCCATGCAATTAGAGGCAGCCGCGAGCGTGCTTCTACGCAAGCTTGTCGTGGAGCCGGCGCTGCAGCGCGGTTGTGTGGTCATCCAGGAGTCCTACAGCTATAAACAGCTGGTCAAGCAGGCCGAGGTCGCAGCCCATCACCTGAGGATGCCTCGTGCTGCAATCGTCCAGCTCCACATCACGCTCGCCGACATGATGTTCAACCTGTGCAGGCCTTCACTCGGAGTGTTCCTAACAGGTGACCTTCGGTTCGCCTATGAGTGCCGGATCAAAGACACCCGTGGTCTCGGCCCGATCGAACACCTGGGTGACCCGTCCCTCTGCGCATACGAGAACTACGAGATGCTTCAGCGGGCTGCGCAGCAGCATTACGCGACGTTTGCGAGACGGTGCGGCTGGCCCACACTCAACATGCACGCGACAAGCCTTGATGCGGCGGTGAACGAAGGCGTCGAGCTGGTGCTGGCCGAGATCACGAAGTTAAGCAGCACTCCATTGGATCATGGCGCATGATGCGACTAGCCCGCACGCTGTCCGGTCCATGGCAACAGATTGGCTCACGTCTGTTCCAGCGCCCGTTTCCCCCAGAGGTCGCGCCTCGCCATGTAGGAGTCGTTCTCGATGATCTGTCCGACGAGGGCGTGGCAAGCAACATCTGGCCCCATCGACGACGGGGATCGAAAAGGGACGGCCTGCTGACCCTTGTTGAATGCTGCCAGCGAGCCGGCGTTGAATACGTGACCTTTTGGCGTTCGTCCACGCCGGCTGGAAGCGACTTGCCACGCCGCTGGGCCACTGACCATCTTTGCCGCGAGGTATTCGCGGCATTGCAGGCCCGGCTTGCGATCGACGTTCACACGGTCGGTGCTGCAGATGAGCGGCAGATTCTCGCAGCGGACGGCCTCGGGCCAAGGACCGCCGCCAGCCAGAAGGGGGGATCCAGCAGGCTCAGGGTAACTTTCGCGGCAGGTGACTCTGGAAAGAAGGAGGTGGCAGACGCGCTCCGTCGATGGCTGGCGGTACACCGTAACTATCGAGGGGCACTCGACCAACTTGCCTCTCACCTCACTGCGCGAGCGCTCCTCGAGCACTCCGAAGTAGCTGACTTGCCGCCGCTCGACCTCATCATCCGCACGTCGGGACAGCGGCGAGCGCCTGGCTTCCTCCTTCTGCACAGTGCGTACGCCGAACTGTATTTCACCGGTGTGCATTGGTCTCGACTTCGCGTACGTGATGTCTGGAAGGCCCTGTCCTCATATGCTGCCCGGCAACGTCGCTTTGGACGGTAGCGACCAAGGGTGTGTCCACAGCAATGACGATGCCCAGGTGGACGGTGTACCGCTCGAATATTGAGTTACGTGCGTTGTGTCAACGGCCAAGTACGTGCGGGTCTGGCCCACTTTTCGGAATTGATGTTGGTGGTGATCGTTGAGGTCATTCTGGGGTCTCGACCGCCAGCCGTCGGCAGAGGTGTTGGAACGGGCTGATCGGACGTGGCGGCCGGTCGGGGCTGGTGCCGGGGGTGTAGCAGTCGGCGAGGTGGGTGACGTTGGTGCCGGCTGCGGTCAGGACGTGCTGGACGTGGGTTTTGGCGAGGCCTTTGTAGCGGCAGCCGCGTAAGCCGTGGGCGCGGGTGGTCTTAGATCGCCTACCGCAAAGCCCTTTCGGGACCACTCCGGCAGGCGCGCTCGACCGTCGATCAACCTGCAGGCCGCGCCCTGGACTCGAACATCGCCGCCGATTTAGGTCCTGTCGAGCTCCATCCCATATCCCGGGTCAGGCCTGCTACAGCCACGACGGACCTGACACAAGGCATCCGAGGAGGAACCCGGCCTACCGTATGCCGATCATCGAAGTCTCCTGCGTCATCCCAGATCCCCGGCCAAACCAGCGTTCTTGATCCAGCGTCCCCAACGAGGACTGCGCGAGAACTGCGTAGCGATGACCTTCCCAGACGGAAGAGCTCCATCCGGGCGCCGGTTCTCCTGCGCCCAACGCCAGGCAGAGCGATGAAGATTCACGATCTCGATGTCAGCGCGCCCGGCTCGGTACACACGCAGAGCCAGATCACCACAGATCTCGTCTCCGGCCTCGGGGACGTCCGATCCTCCGGCCGCAAGCGTCTCCTCGCAGTCCTGCCCACGGCTCGAGGTTACGGAAAGCCGCCGGACCTGAGACATCAACAGCTCATAACTGCCGATCAGAGCGACACTCGGCCAGGCAGCGATGACCCGGCCGATCACGCTGGGCTCGGCCACCGCGATGTTCGCACCCAGGCTGGCCAGGCTGCCAACCACGAGAAGGGTCCAGGCCAGTACGCCACCGCGGGAACCGTACCGGTTGGCCAGCAGGATGGACATCGAGGCGACGACGATAGCGCCATCCACGGCGAGCGGGATGAGCACCGCCGCGAAGCGGTCTTCACCATGACGCAGGCACAGGTCATGCATGTGACGGAACGAGACGACGGCCGCGATCCCGGCCAGCAGCACCACCCCGCCGATGGTCGTGCGCTGGATGTTGCGCACCGCAAGAAGGTCCGGCTCCACCATTCACCCCTGTCCCAACAGGAACTTGGTGGTGAGAGTGAAGCGGTGTGCAATTGGTTCGGCTCCCCCCTCGGACACGTAAGTTCTACATAGCTGGGTATTTCCAGGCATGACGGTACGTCACCCTGGCCCAGCCTTCGGCTGAAGCCCGGGTCAGGGCTTGCCGACCTTCCTCCTTCCAGCAGGCCGGAGACACCGGAGCACCGTGTCTTGTCCGCTACAAGTCAGCCGGCGGAATCCAGGATGACCTTCACCTCCCCTCGCACACCTCCCCTCGCACACCTCCCCTCGCACACCTCCCCTCGCGTGTCCGCCCACAGGGCGCGAGTCTCGGGAACGTAGACCAAGGCGATGCGGTCGGCACGCAGACGGCCGATGATGTCCGCGACACCGAGCGGCAGAGCGCTGGTCGGCGAGATCAGGTGCGGCCAGCAGCACGTACAAGGCCGGCCTCGTGCACGCGGGCGGTGCGGTGAACAACATGCTTCCGGCCTATGTGGCGGTGGCGTTGCTCGCCGGTATCGGGATGGGCGGTTCGCGCGGGGCGGTGGCCGGTCTGCTGGTCCTGGCGCAGATCGCCGTCCTGGCCGTGAGTACCTTCGATGCCGACCGGATGGTCCCGGGCCCCGCTGACCGGCGCGTGGGTGAGCGGCTCCGCGCGTGGCTGGGTGAGTTCGACGGGCCGGTGGCGGTTTTCTCCGATCCGAGACCGAACGTGGTGGCCGGGATCCCGCCCTTGGCCCACCGAGCCGCCGGCGCCGACGTCCTGCGGGCACCGACCGCGCCGCCTGGGCGGAGCTCGAACGTAGCATCGCCCGCGCGGTGGCCGAACGGCGGTTCGCCGCGATCGTGGTCGGACGGCCGGCCGATCTCCGGGGATTTCCCCCGACCTGACGCGGTACTACCGCCGCTGCCCTGAGAGGCTCCTGGCGGACGTCCAGAAAGGGTGTTCCGGCCGATCGGCGGGGCCCTCCGCCGCCTTCGACCCTGTGGCTCCCCCTGGGGCGAGGGTTCCTGCGCGGAGATCGCGCGACGGCTCGGGTGACCGCGGCGGCCGACGTCAGTCGGCCTAGTTATGTGATCCCGAATAGGGGTATTTCCGGCATAACACTTGTTTCGGGGTGATTCGGTGTCAGATCGGAAAAGCGTCACCGCTTGGCTGCGAGAACATCCCCCACCGGGCCCCTTCCGGCCGGAGTTCTGGCGCAGCCCGCTGCGCGGCCCGTGGCTGACCTCGGTTTTCGGCTTCGTCCTGCTGTTCGGGATCCCGATCATCGCGATCACCGGACTGGTGTCCTACGCCGCCTACGATCCGCAGCTGCCCATCAACGACACGACCCCCGAAAAGGGATGGCTGGGCTTCTACCTGTTCGACTGGCCAACACACCCGGCCTGGCTGTACCGGGTCACGCAGGGAGTGCACGTCGTCCTCGGGCTGACCTTGACCTCGGTGCTGCTGGCCAAGCTGTGGTCGGTGATACCGAAGCTGTTCACCTGGCCACCGGCCCGCTCCCCCGCCGAAGCCGTGGAGCGTGCCAGCCTGCTGCTCCTGGTCGGCGGCGCGGTGTTCGAGTTCGTCACCGGCATCCTGAACATCCAGCTCTTCTACGTCTTCCCCTTCTCCTTCTACCCGGCCCACCTGTACGGGGCGTGGATCTTCCTCGCGGCCTTCGTCGTCCACGTCGCCTTCAAGCTGCCGAAGATGATCCGATCGCTGCGCTCGCGGAGCCTGCTCCATGAGCTGCGGACCGGACTGGAAGAGACCCGGCCGGAGCCACCCGATCCCGATGGCCTGGTTCCCCCGTCTCCGGCGGAGCCCACCATGTCCCGGCGAGGCGTGCTCGCCTTCGTCGGCGGCGCCTCGCTGCTCACCCTCGGCCTGTCCGTCGGCCAGACAATAGACGGACCGCTGCGCCGCACCGCGCTACTGGCCCCGCACGGACGGGTCTACGGCCCCGGCGCCAACGACTTTCAGGTGAACAAGTCCGCCACCGCCATGGGTGTCCATCTGGCGGACACCGGCCCGGCATGGAGGCTGGAGCTGGCCGGACCGCATTCGGCGCGCCTGAGCCGCGCCGAACTGCTGGCGATGCCGCTGCACACCTACGCGCTGCCGATCGCGTGCGTGGAGGGATGGTCCACCGAAGAGTCGTGGACGGGCGTACGGCTGGCCGATCTGGCCCGGCTGGCAGGGGTGGTGCCCGGCACGGCGGAGGTGCTCGTCGAATCCCTGCAACGCGGCGGCTCCTTCAGCCGGGCGTCGCTGAGCGCGGGTCAGGTGGCCGACCCCCGCTCCCTGCTCGCCTTGCGGGTCAACGGCGCCGATCTGTCCCTCGACCACGGCTATCCCGCCAGGATCATCGTCCCGAACGCCCCAGGCGTCCACAACACGAAATGGGTCCGCGAACTCAGCTTCCATCCGACGGTGAAATGAGTGACGACATGCCTTCCCGGATCCGCAGGAGGATGGCCAGCCGCTATGGGGCCGACCCGTTGCACCTGCTGGCGCTGCTCGCCTGCTTCGCCCTGGCCGGATACGCCGCGAGTCGCGTCGTCGCCGCGGGCATCTGGATCGGCTTCCTGGTGTGGTTCGTCGGCGCCGCGATCATCCACGACCTCCTGCTGTACCCGCTGTACGCCCTCGCCGACGTCGCCGCGCAACGGCGGCCGTGGCGTCGCCGCCGGCGACCTTCCGGCACCCCCACCTGGCCGCCACCGATCAATTACCTGCGCATACCGGGCGCGCTGTCCGGTCTGCTGTTCCTCATCTGGTTCCCCCTCATCCTCCGACTGGCCGAGGGCAACTACCACCGGTCAACGGCGCTGGACACGAGCCCGTACCTCGGCCGCTGGCTGCTGGTCACCGGCGTGCTCTTCGCCGGATCCGCACTCGCCTACGCCATCCGGCTGCGCCGACACAAGGCCGCGGCTGAGCCGCGACGGCCCCGCCTTCGCGCACCGCAAGCCCCGCGATCCTCGCCGAGTGGATGAGGCGCCCTTGAGCACCAGGCCGATCAGCGACCACGCCCTGCTGGGGGACTGCCGATCCGCGGCCCTGGTCACCTCCGACGGCTCGGTGGACTGGCTCTGCATGCCGCGTTTCGACAGCCCATCGATCTTCGCCCGGCTGCTCGACGAGAACGCCGGGCACTGGTCCATCCGGCCCACCCGGCCCACGGAGATCACCCGCAGGTATCTGGACGACACCCTGGTGCTGGAGACCACCTTCCGTGGCCCCGACGGAACCGTGGTACTCGTGGACGCCCTCGCACTGGGCCACGGAGAACGCGGCCACTCGATGGGCGCGTCCTCACCCGGTGTTCTCCTGCGCCAGGTGACCTGCGTCGAGGGACGCGTGCCGGTAGAGGTGGTGTACGCGCCGAGGCCCGAGTTCGGGCTGGTCAAGCCACTGATAGAGCCGATCCGCGGCGGCCTGATCGCGCACGGCGGCGCCCACGTCCTCACCCTTTCGACACCCATCGACCTGCGGGTGAGCGGTGCGGTCGCCGACACCACCCACACCCTGCGAGCGGGAGAACGCCTGGGGCTGGCCCTGCGGGCCGGCTGGGCGTGGGGTCCCGAACAACCGCCGCTGAATCCCCGGTACATCCGCCGCCGCCTCAGGGACACCGTCACCGGCTGGCGCTCCTGGTCCCGGTTGCACGCGCGCTACCAAGGCCCCTGGCAAGACCAGGTCGGCCAGAGCGGCCGGGTGCTGCGAGCGCTGACGTTCGCCCCCACCGGGGCCATCGTCGCCGCGGCCACGACCTCCCTGCCCGAGAGCGTCGGCGGAGAGCGGAACTGGGACTACCGCTACACCTGGATCCGCGACACCAGCTTCACCCTGCAGGCACTGGCCACGGCGGCGTGCGAGATGGAGGAGACCGCATTCTTCGCCTTCCTCGCCCGCGCCTCGGCCAGCCAACTCGACCACGACGTCGACCTGCAGATCATGTACGGCGTCGGCGGCGAGCGGGACCTGAGCGAGCGACCCCTGACCCACCTGAGCGGCTGGCGGGGCAGCGCCCCGGTACGCGTCGGCAACGACGCCTGGCAGCAGCGCCAGATCGACATCTACGGGGAACTGCTCGACGCGGCCCACCAGATCTACCAGGACGCGGGCCCGATCGACACACTCACCCGCTCCTTCCTGACCGGCGTGGCCGACGCGGCCGCCCACCACTGGCGCGAGCCGGACCAGGGCATCTGGGAGATACGAGGCCCCAGCCGGCACTTCCTGCACTCAAAGCTCATGTGCTGGGTGGGCCTGGACCGGGCGATCGCCCTGGCACCTTTGCTGGACGCCACCAGCCGCGTCCCCGGCTGGACCCGCGACCGCGAGCAGATCCGCGCCGCGATCCTGACCCACGGATGGAACCAGCAGGTGGGCGCCTTCACCCAGACGTTCGCCGCAGCCGATCTGGACGCGTCCGTGCTGATGATGCCCATGGTCGGATTCCTGCCCGGCGACGACCCGCGCGTCCGAGCCACCATAGATGCCGTGGCCGCGCGCCTGACCGATGCCCGCGGCCTGGTGCACCGATACCACGCCGCCGACGGACTCCCGGGAGAGGAGGGCACGTTTCTGCTGTGCACCTTCTGGCTCGCCCACGCTCTGGCACTCGCAGGCGAGAGCGCCCCGGCCAAGCAGGCGTTCCAGACCGCGGCCTCATACGCCAACGACGTCGGCCTGCTGGCCGAGGAGGTCGACTCCGCCACAGGCGAACCCATCGGGAACTTCCCGCAAGCCTTCAGCCATATCGGCCTGGTCAACGCCGCCCGCGCCATCCGCGACACGACACAGCCGCCGGCTGGGTGACCACCCTCCATAACAAGGACCCGGTGAGCTCGTCCAGTGCCACCCTGGCTTCCTGCGGCTATCCAGTGGCCCTGCGCCGAGCTGATCGTTCAGCCGCGGGATCCGGGTCGAGGCCCCCGATGGCGCAATGGATTCGTTGAGGTATGTCTGGTGTGGAGGGGTCGGTGCTGTTAACGTCGATCCTGGAGCGCCGGGAAGTCTGGTCGGCAACGTCATATCGGACCGGCTTCAGGGAGGCGCCCATGCCGGGCAATCCTGCCATTCTCATCAGTGGGCTGACCAAGTCCTTCGGGCGCGTGCGCGCCCTGGACGGGCTCGATCTCACCGTGGACACCGGCGAGGTCCACGGCTTCCTCGGCCCGAACGGCGCGGGCAAGACCACCACCTTGCGTATCCTGCTCGGCCTGCTGCGGGCCGGCTCCGGCCACGCCGAACTCCTCGGTGGCCACCCGTGGCGCGACGCGGTCGAGCTGCACCGGCGCCTGGCCTACGTACCCGGCGACGTCGTGCTCTGGCCGACGCTGTCCGGCGGCGAGGCCATCGACCTGCTCGGGCGCCTACGCGGCGGGCTCGACCAGCGGCGCAAGAAGGCGCTGCTGGAGCTCTTCGACCTCGACCCGACCAAGAAGGGCCGCGCCTACTCCAAAGGCAACCGGCAGAAGGTGGCCCTCGTCGCGGCCCTGGCCTCCGATGTGGAACTGCTGCTGCTGGACGAGCCGACCGCCGGGCTCGACCCGCTGATGGAGGCCGCCTTCCGCGAGTGCATCACCGAGGAACGCGGCAACGGCCGTACGGTGCTGCTGTCCAGCCACATCCTGTCCGAGGTGGAGGCCCTGTGCGACCGGGTCACCATCGTCCGCGACGGCCGAGCCGTCGAGAGCGGCACCCTGGCGCAGTTACGCCACCTGACCCGCAGCTCCGTCACCGCCGAGCTGGACCGGATCCCCGACGGCCTGGCCGAGCTGGCGGGCGTGCACGAGCTGGCCGTCAGCGGCGCGCGCGTGCGCTTCGAGGTCGAGGCCGACCGGCTCGGCGGCGCGCTGCGACTGCTGACCGACGCGGGCGTACGTAGCCTGACCTGCCAGCCGCCTACGCTGGAAGAGTTGTTCCTGCGGCACTATCAGAGCGCGTCATGACGGGCACGTTCAAGCTGGTACGGCTGGCGTTGCGCCGTGACCGCCTCATGCTGCCGGTCTGGATCGTGATGATCACGGGTGTCGTCGCGGCCACCGCCGCGGCGATCGGCGAGCTCTACCCCGGCATGGCACAACGCCTCGCCCTGGGCGTCACCATCGGCTCGACCCCCGCGCTGCAGGCGCTCACCGGCCCGGTCTTCGACCCGACATCGGTGGGCGGACTGACCGCCTGGCGAGCGACCACCCTGGCCACCGGCCTGGCCGGCTTGATGAGCATCATGGTGGTGACCAGGCACACCCGCGCGGAGGAGGAAACCGGCCGCGCCGAGCTGATCGGGGCCTGCGCGGTCGGCCGCCACGCGATCCCGGCGGCCGTGGTGATCGTGGCAGGTGGCGCCAACCTCCTTATCGCGCTCCTGCTCACTGTGGCTCTGACCGGCCAAGGACTTCCCGGCTCCGGCGCGCTCGGGTTCGGGCTCGCGGTGGGCGGCACCGGGTGGGTGTTCACCGGCATCGCTGTGGTGGCCGCGCAGGTGACCGAGCATGCCCGCACCGCCAACGGGCTGGCCGTCTCGGTACTCGGCCTGGCCTATCTGCTGCGGGCTTCGGGTGACGCCGCCGGTGTCGAGGCGCTGGCGTGGCTGTCGCCGTTGGGCTGGGCTCAGCGTGTACGTGCCTTCGCCGGCGAACGCTGGTGGGTGGTCGGTCTGCTGGCGCTGGCCGGACTCGTCCTGGTCGGGCTGGCCGCGCTGCTGTCCAGGCGGCGAGATGTGGGCGCCGGACTGCTGCCGCCCCGGCTGGGCCCATCGGACGCGGCGCCAAGCCTGGCCGGTGCGCTCGCGCTGGCGTGGCGGTTGCAGCGGGGCGGGCTGCTGGGCTGGGTGATCGGCTTCGCGATCGGCGGGGCCATGTTCGGCTCGCTGGCCCAGAGCGTGGGCGACATCGTCAACGACAACCCTCAGCTCGCCGCGATCCTGGAGCGGATAGGCGGCGCGGGGGCGCTGGCGGACACCTTCCTGGCCGCCGTGATGGGGCTGCTCGGCCTGGCCGTGGGCGGTTTCGCCGTACAGGCCACGCTGCGGTTGCAGGGTGAAGAGGCCGGCGCCCGCGCCGAGCCCGTGCTGGCAGCGGCCGTACCCCGCCGGCGGTGGACGCTCAGCCACCTGGTCATCGCACTGGGCGGCACCCCGGTCATCATCACGGCCGGCGGCCTGGCGGCCGGGCTGGCTCACGGCGTGCGAACGGGCGAGGTCGGCGAGCAGGTCCCCCGGCTGCTCGGGGCGGCCTGGGTACAGGTGCCCGCAGCATGGGTACTGGCCGGGATCGCGATGCTGCTGTTCGGCCTGCTGCCCCGGCTGACCGCCCTGGCCTGGGCGGCTCTGGTGGCCTTCGCCCTGCTCGGCCAGCTCGGCGAGCTGCTCCAGCTCGATGACTGGATCAGGAACCTGTCGCCCTTCGCCCACCTCCCCCAGGTGCCCGGGGGCGAGGTGAGCGCCGCGCCGCTGCTCTGGTTGACCGCCGTCGCGTTGGCGCTCGTTCTGGCCGGTGTCACCGCCTTTCAGCGGCGCGACCTGGCCGGCAACTGACTCGTGGGAGATGTCCGGCAAATGCGAGACGAGGCGCCGTCCGCCATCCCCGGGGCTCTGCCGCACAGGATGGCGGGACTTCAGGGGAGTATCGCGGTGAGCAACCCGCCGGCCTTGCGGACATCGGCGTCCAGCGGGCGGTCGGGATCGACGGGAGGGATCGCCTCGACCAGGGCGTCGAGGAGTGCCGCGCAGCCTGGGGCCGTGGGGCGGCGGGCGCCGACGTACGCTGCCTGCCGCAGTCCCACCGCCAGCGAGCCGCAGAGCAGGTGCAACAGGGCGGCCATGTCATAGGCGCGAAGGGCGGCCTGGGTACCGAACGGCACGACATCCTGGTTGTGCAGGTTGGTCGGCAGGCTCTGCATGCCGGCCGGAACGGCAGCGCGGCGGATCTCGGCGACGAACGCGGTCGTGGCGAGCTGTACGCCTTGCATACCGTGTTGGCGGCCGGGCCCGGCGGCGAGCATCGGGGGGAGCCCGCCATTGCGGGCCGGGTCGACGAGGAGGTCGAGCTGCCGCTCGGCGAGGTTGCCGAGCTGAGCGGTGACCATCGCCAGGACATCGGCGGCGAACGCGGCCGGCTGCCCGAAGAAGTTACCGCCGTGCACCACCAGGTCGTCGTCGGGGAAGAACAGCGGGTTGTCGCTGACGCTGGACAGGTCGGCCTCGACGACACCGTCGACGTACCGCAGGGCGTCCTCGGCGGCGCCCAGCAGTTGCGGGGAGCAGCGGATGCTGTACGGCTCCTGCAGCGCACGTGTGCGGGTCGGGCTGATCCCGGAAAGGGTCTTGCGCATGCCGTCGGCGACGTCGATCGCGCCGGGATGGCCATAGGCGTCGAGCAGACGCGGGTTGAGGAAGCCCGGGTCGCAGCCGAGCAGATCGACCAGCAGACAGGTGAGCGCCTGTATCGCGCGGTGGGAGGACCGGATGCTGTCCAGGGCCAGGGCGGTCGCGGCGGTGGTGAGGGAGGTGCCGTTGACGAGCGCGAGGGCATCCCGGCCGTCGAGCGTCAACGGGGTCAGCCCAGCATGGCGCAGCGCCTCGGCGGCGGGCATCCGCCGGCCGTCGACACACGCCTGTCCCCGGCCACGCAATGCCTGGGCGGCATAGGCGAGCGGGATCAGGTCTCCGCTCGCGCCGACCGAACCGTAGCGTGGGATCACCGGAATGAACGTCGTGGCGAACATCGCGGCCAGCCCGTCGACCACGTGAGCCGACACCCCGGACAGTCCCTGGGCGAGAGACCACACGCGCACGAGAATCGCGGCGCGGCTCACGTCATGGGCCAGATCCGGCCCCTGCCCGGCACCGAGGTGGGCCAGGGTGTTGTCACACTGGTCCGCCTCCTCGTCCCGGCCGGCGAACCCGACCAGGGCGCCGAAGCCGGTGGTCGCGCCGTAGACCGGGCGTTCCTCCTCCTTCAGCACGCCGCGCAGGTGGTCACGGCCGCGCTCGACGCGGCCGCGGACGGCCTCGTCGACCACGACGGACACCGGTATCGCGGCGCGGTGCAGGTCGGCGGAGCGCAGCGGGGCGCTGAGGTTGATGGAGCCTTCGACGGCGGGCATGCCTGGACCATAGGCGGTGAATTCTCAGAATCCTCTGAGAATCCGTCCGTAGCTTCCGGATCATGGCTCATGACTATTTGATCATCGGGGCCGGACCGGCCGGGCTGCAGCTCGCCGCGCTGCTGGAACTGGGCGGTCACGACTATGTCGTCCTGGAACGCGGAGCCGGGCCGGGTACCTTCTTCACCCGGTTCCCACGGCACCGCCAGCTGATCTCCATCAACAAGGTGCACACCGGGTACGAGGACCCGGAGTTGCGGCTGCGGATGGACTGGAACTCGTTGCTCAGCGACGATCCGGAGCTGCTGTTCACCCGGTACAGCGAGCTGTACTTCCCGCAGGCCGACGATCTCGTGCGCTACCTGTCCGACTTCGCGTCGGCGACCGGCGTCCGGGTGCACTACGACACCCACGTCTCCCGGATCAGCCGGGACGACGATGGGTTCACCGCCGTCGACCTCGGTGGACGTTCATGGCGGGGCCGGCGGCTGGTCGTGGCCACCGGCGTCTCCCAGCCGTACATCCCGCCGATCCCCGGCATCGAGGCCACAGAACGCTACGACACGTTCGAGACCGACCCGGCGTCCTTCGTCGACCAGCGGGTCCTGGTGATCGGCAAGGGCAACTCGGGGTTCGAGACCGCCGAGGCACTCATGGCCAAGGCCGCGGTCATCCACGTCGCCGGGCCGCACTCCATCAAGATGGCCTGGCAGTCGCACTTCGTCGGGCACCTACGCGCGGTCAACAACAACTTCCTCGACAGTTACCAGCTGAAGTCCCAGAACACGGTCCTCGACGGCACGGTGGAAAGCATCGAACGCCGTGATGACGGTCGCTACCGGGTGATGTTCCGCTACGCCCGTACCGTGGAAGCGCTGCGCGAGCTTTTCTACGACCGGGTGATCGTTTGCACCGGTTTCCGGTTCGACGCCTCGGCGTTCGACGACAGTTGCCGGCCGGCGCTGGTCATCAACGACCGTTTCCCCGAGCAGACGTCAGCGTATGAGTCGACCACCGTGCCCGGTCTGTACTTCGCCGGCACGCTCACCCAGCAGCGCGATTTCAAGAAGTCCACGAGCGGGTTCATCCACGGCTTCCGCTATGGGGTGCGTGCGCTCCACCGGATCCTGGCCACCCGCTACCACGGTGGGACCTGGCCTGCCAGGAAGGTCGAGCCGACCCCGGAGGCGATCAGCGACGCGATCATCGCCCGGGTCAACCGCTCTTCCGCGCTGTGGCAGCAGTTCGGCGTGCTCGGAGACGTGGTCACCGTTGACGGCGACACCGCGCTGTACCAGGAGGAGGTCCCGGTGGCGTACGCCGCCGACGGCGGCCTCGGCCGTGCCCGGCACAGGTTCGTCGTCACCCTGGAGTACGGAAAGGATCACGACGCCGTCGACCCGTTCGACATCTCGATCCGGAGGGTCGTCGAGAACGACGTCGCCAACGCTCACGACGCGAACTACCTGCACCCGGTGGTGCGGCACTACCGAGAGGGGACGCCGACCGGCGTCCACCACCTCGCGGAGAACCTGGAGAACCAGTGGAACCTGCCGGAGGTGCACCAGCAGCCCCTGGCCGTCTTCGTCAAGGAGTGCCTTGCCGACGCCGGCTGAACCCTACCCGCGTTCCATTCTGGACCTCCTTGGCGCGGCTGGGGACCGATCCGTCTTCGAGCATGGTGCCCGTACCGTCACCGGCGCGCAGATGCTCGACCTCGTCCGGCGGATGGCCACCGGACTGCGCGCGGCGGCCATCGGGCCAGGGGACGGCCTCGCCATGCTGCTGGGCGTCACTGCCGAAGCGTTCGCCGCGATGATCGCCGGCTACGTCGTGGGGGCTCGGGTCGTCGGGGTGCGGCCCGGGCTGTCCGACGGCCAACTGCGCCACGTGCTCCACCAGGACGTCGCCGCGGTCGTGACCGACGCGGCCACCGGGCCGGAGCACGCTCCGCGCACCCTGACCGTCTCCGAGCTGCTGGCCGCACCCGACGAGGACGGTCCGCTGCACCTGTCCGGCCACCCGCACGACGTCGCCCGGCTCGTCTACACCAGCGGCAGCACCGGCACACCAAAGGCATGCGCACAGACCTACGCCGCGCTGAACGCGGCGTGGACGGCCCGCCCGGCGGCGTGGCCGCCGGCGATCCGAGAACTGGCGTCCCGCCTGCGGCGCTACCTCGTGTTCGGGTCGCTGAGCAGCCAAGTGATGATGGAGTACGGTGTCCTCAGCCTTGCCGCGGGCGGGACCATGGTCGTCGCCGACCCGCCCGTGTTTCCCGACGCGATCACCAGACATCGGGCGTCCGCCAGCGTCATCACCGTGCCCCGCCTGTACAAACTCGTCGCCGCGCAGCGTAGCGCCCCGGCCGACCTGAGCAGCCTGCGGGCGCTCATGGTGTCCGGGTCGCCGCTGGAGGCGTCCCGGCTCCGCGAAGCACTCGATGTGCTCGGCCCGATCGTGTTCCAGGGCTACGGGCAGAGCGAGACCGGCACGATCTCCATGGCCAGGCCGTCAGATGTCGCCCCTTCGGTCGGGTTCCCGCCCGACGTCATCGACGTCGTGATCCGGGACGCGGACGGCAGGCCCGTCCCGCCCGGTGTCGACGGCGAGCTGTACGTCCGCACGCCCTCCCAGGCCACCGGGTACTGGGCCGAACCGACGCAGACCGCGGAGGTGTTCATCGACGGGTGGGTGCGCACCCGGGACCTGGGCCACTTCGACCAGGACGGGCGACTGTACCTGGTCGGGCGGACGCGGGACGTCATCATCGTCAACGCGAACCTCTACTACGCCGGTCCGATCGAGCGGGTACTGGCCGCTTCCCCTGACATCGCGGAGGCGTACGTGATCGGCGCCCCGGACGAGGACACCGGCGAGGCGGTGCACGCATTCGTGGTACCAGTGGCGGGCCGGGCCTTCGACCTCGCCTCGCTGCGGACACTGGTCAGCGAGCGACTCGGTGACGCATGCGTACCGGCGACCATCACCGTCATCGACGAGGCGCCGACGGCGCCGAACGGCAAACCGGACAAGCGCCTCCTGATGGCCGCGATCCCCCGGACCGAGCCCTGCCGGAAACCGCCAGAAGGGTACTGACGTGAGATCTGCCTCGTACGAACATCCTCTGGCGTTCTGGTCCGGCGTAACGATCACCACGGTCGGCGTGCTGTTACAGCTGCCGAGCTACTTCATGGCCCATGACATGCACTATCACCTTGCCGGCATGCCCGTGACGACCGAGATGGCCGTCGGCATGGTCCTGCTGTTCATCGGCGTCGGCATCACCACCTACAGCCTGTTCCCGAAGTCCCGAGGCAGTCGGCCCGAGCTGAGCAAGGTGAGCATCACCCCTCTCGACGACGCGCCGATCAGGCCCGCCCACATCGGGCTGCTCCTGGTCATGGCGGCCGCCATCACGATCGACGTGATGAAACCGACCGCCTTCGCGTTCCTCGCGCCCGGCGCCGCGGCGGAGTACGGGCTGCGCGGACCGCTGAACCCGACGGCGGACGCGCTGCCGATCGGCCTCTACCCGCTGGCCGGCATCTCCGGAACCATGATCGGCTCGTTCATCTGGGGATGGCTGGGCGATCGCATCGGCCGACGGGCGTCCATCCTGCTGGCGGCGATCATCTTCATCGCGACGTCGACGTGCGGCACCATGCCCGAGTTCTGGATGAACCTGATCACATGCTTCGTCATGGGTCTCGGCGTCGGCGGCATGCTGCCCCTCACCTTCGTGCTGCTCTCGGAGACGGTACCGAGGAGACATCGCGGCTGGATGATCGTGCTCATCGGCAGCGACATCGCCGGCGCCTACATCATCGTGAGCTGGCTGGCCTCCACCTGGGCCGCGCCGGACCAGCTCGGCTGGCGCCTGCTGTGGCTGATCGGCCTTCCCACCGGTCTCATCCTGCTGCTGCTGAACCGCTGGATCCCGGAGTCGCCGCGCTTCCTGATCAAGCAGGGCCGCGATGAGGAGGCCCAGTCCGTCATGCGCAAATACGGCGCCACCATCGTCGAGACGCCGTCCGAGCTCGCCGTCGAGCAGGACCTGGGACGCGGCTCCCGGCTGGCGTTCAGCAAGCCGTTCCTCGGCCTGACCGTCGTCGTCGTCCTGCTGGCCCTGAGCATCGGCACCACCCAGTACGGCTTCCAGCAGTGGATGCCGTCCAACCTCCAGCGGCTCGGCTTCTCCGAGGTGAACGCGAGCGAGATCCTCCGTAACGCCGCGATCATCGGGTTCCCGTTCAGCCTGCCGATCGCGCTGCTGTACGGATTCTGGAGCAGCAAGAAGACCATCATCCTCGTGACCGCGGTGATGGGCGGCTCCCTCGCCACCTTCGCGTTGCTGGGCGATCAGGTGGCCGCCAACCGCACTCTGCTGTACGTCCTGCTCGTCGTGCCGGTATGGGGAATCAGCATCCTGAACGCCGTGCTCGCCGCCTACACCGCGGAGATCTATCCGACCGTGATCCGCGCCCGCACCAGCGGTCTGTCCGCTGGCGCGACCAAGGCCGGTGGCGTGCTGATCCTGGCCCTGGTGGTCACCGCCGTCGCGATCCCTTCCGTACGAGTGACCGCCGCTGTCGGCGTCATCCCGATGGCCCTGGCCATGATCGCCCTCATCGCCTTCGGCCCGGAAACCCGGCACAAGCAACTCGAACGCATCACGGCCGAGGAGCTCATGCCGTCCTCCCGACGATCCGCCGAATTGTAGGCAGCTCCGGGCTGGGCGATCTTGTTCGCCGGGCACGAAGCGTCATCCCCCGCACCGCAGCCTCAGACCGAACGGTAACCTCTGTGATCTACAAATGAAGGGACCGATCTACGGCTCTACGGCCGCGTTCTTGATCCAGCGTCCCCAACGAGGACTGCGCGAGCGATGACCTTCCCGGACGGGAGAGCCCCATCTGGACGTCGGTTCTCTTGCGCCCAGCGCCAGGCAGCCGCACCCGGCGCACGCCAGCCACCCGCGCTCGTCCTCTCACAGCCCGGCGCCGTACCCCGACGAACGACAGAACCCTCACGCTGTGCTGCGCACTGGCGCAGGCGGGACGGATGCGGGAAACTGCCTCGATGCCTGCTGACTACGCCCAGAGTGACCAGTTCCGTGGTGCCCGCATCCACCTATGCGATCTTGCCGGCCTTGAGATTCGCGATTGCGAGGTCAGCGGCCTGAAGATCGTGGACTGCTATGGGGGCGACGTCTACCTCGGTGGCGACTTCAAGCGTCTTGTTGTCAACGACGTCGACGTGACCGCCTATGTCGAGGCTGAGCTCGACCGGCAGCATCCCACGCGGGTGCTGGCGCGTGACGCCGCGTCCTGCGTCGACTACCGGGCTGCTTGGGATGCCATCGAGACGCAATGGGAGGCGACGCTCGACCGCGCCAGGCTTCTGCCCGAGGCCAAGCTGCACGAGCAGGTCAACGGCGAGTGGTCGTTCGTCCAGACCCAACGGCACCTGCTGATGGCCGGCGATGCCTGGCTCGGTAATGCCGTGCTCGAGGAGGATGCGCCGTACCACCCGTTGGGCCTTCCTCATGGCGGGATGCCGCCCGACGCAGCGGCGAAGCTCGGGCTCACCCTCGAAGCCACCCCGACGCTCGACGAGATACTCGTGCCGCGGCTCGCCCGCATGGCCACGATGCGGCGTGTCGTCGACGGGCTCACCGAGGCCGAGCTCGATCGGGTGTGTGGTCGCAAGCCGGCGGACCCATATCCCGACCAGGAGTACGTCGTGCGCCGCTGCCTCAAGGTGGTGCTCAAGGAAGAGGCCGAGCATCACCGTTATGCGGTACGCGACCTCGCCGTACTCGAGGCCGGTGCCTGAACCGGAGCAAGGTCGCGGGTCCCGCGGGCTGCCTCCGCCGACCGATTGCGTCGCACGGCTCACGACCGCGTCACGGACGCTTCGCGCCGGGGCGGTACCGGAGTCGCCGAGGAGTTGGACGGCGCCGTGGGTGATGCGGGTGCCGGGGCCGATCAGTATGACGGCGGGGATTTGTACGGTGTCGCGTTGTTTGCTTTCGCTTCGAGGCTCACCCAGAGTTCCGGCCACAGCCAGGCCGCATTTCTCCGGAGCGGAGTGCCAGTAGCCGGTCGACCAGCACAGCCGGGGTGCTCGGTTCGGCGCCGAACAGCAGGGCGGTGTAGAGCGGGGCGATGACGATCTCCATGATCTCGTGCAGGGTCGGCGGGTCCTCTCCACGCGCCTTCGCCTGGTCCAGCATCTCCTGCACCTCCTCGTAGCGGCGGGACAGGGCGGGCGGCAGTTCCATACCGGGCTGGCCCAGCCGGGCCGCGACGAGGGTGCGCAACAGCAGCTTTCCGTCGGGCCCACCGACGTCCTCAGCCGCGCGCCGGACGTAGTCCTCCAAGTCCGTGCGCAGGTCGCCGGTGTCGCGCACGCGTGAACGCGTGGTCAGCCTCTCGGTGACCGCGTCCAGCAGGAGTCCGTCGAGTGAACCCCAGCGGCGGTAGAGCGAACCCAGGGCCACGCCGGAGCGCTCGGCGATCTGGGCGAGGGTGAGCTGGGCCAGCGGTTGCTCCAGTGCCAGCTCGTCAATGGCACGCAGGACGTCGGCACGTACGCGGGCGGTGCGTCCACCGGGGCGCGCGGAGCTCTGATGCGGCATGTCGCCATCTTAACGAGAAGAAGTTGACGTTTAGGCGATCCCCGACCTATCTTAAAAGAGAAGTTCTTCTCTTTAGTAGCTGGAGTGCACCATGACCGTTCGCGACGCCGCTCAGCAAGCCTTCAAGAACCACCTCGAGTACCTGTCCTCCGGCCGGATCCCAGACTGGGTGGAGCTCTTCACCGACGACGGGGTCCTGGAGTTCCCCTACGGCCCCGCCGACTTCCCCAAGGAGGTACGCGGCAAGGCCGCGCTCTTCGACTACATGAAGAACTTCCCGGAGCACTTCAAGGTGGACTTCGTTGACCTGCGTTTCCACGAGACCGTTGACCCGTCGCTGGTCATCGCCGAGTTCAAGAGCGTGGGCACTGCCATCAGCACCGGTAAGCCGTACCACCAGACCTACATCTCGGTCGTCGAAACGATCGACGGCAAGATCAGCCGCTACGTCGACTTCTGGAACCCGCTGGTCGCCGCCGAATCCCTGAACGCGACCGACGGCCTCTACGCGGCCTTCGACAAGTAGGCCCGGTGGTAAGCATCGCGTCACACGGCCCAAACGAGCGGCTTCGCCGCAGGTCACGGTGCGCAACTCCGTCTACCCGCTGAGAGGTCCAGGCCGCCGCCCGCGACCGCCAGGACTTCGCCGACGTCGACCACGCCGGCGAAGACGTCCCGCAGGACGTCCGGGACGTCCTGCGGGACGTCCCCGGGCCCGCGGGGCGGAACTGGGACGAGTCCGATCTGCGCCTGTGGCGGGAGGACGGAGAGTGGAGCCTGCAGGGCCCGGACGGGGTGATCGAGGTGGACGGGTTTCGGCTTCGTCGGCGGCATCACGGCCCGTGAGGTGGACTCCGGTACGCCGGTCCCGGGGTACGGCAGGCAGACGGCAGGGCGGGGCGACAGGCCCGGGGCGACATGGGCGGGTACCTGGTGGACCTCGCCGAGCAGCGACGCGGCAATCCGAGTGACGACATGCTGTCCGCCTTCGTCAACGAGCTGGACCCGGCCATGCGGCTCACCCGCGCGAAGTAGCGCTGAGTAGCCGCGATCACGCGGCGGGCCGCCCGCTCCCGGCTCGGAGCGGGCGACGGTGCGGCTAGGCGCAGTTGAAGCCGACGACCTCGCTCGGAGTCCTGCTGGCGTAGCCGGCGCCCTTGTTGGGGCCGGCCAAAGGCGAGCCCAAAGTCATGCAGCGGTCGTACTGACTACCTAGGCGACGGAGAGTCGAGAGGTCATCCGCAGGGGGCGGTGGTGACGCCGGAGGTGTTCGGGTCCGCGGTCAGGCACCGACTGTGCCCATTGCTCCGGGTCCAGATCTTTCCCTGCGGCACGCCGTCGAACTCCATGAACCACTGCTGCCCCGGGGTGCTGTTGCCGCACGGGGCGGTGGTGACGGCGGAGGTGTTCGGGTCCGCGGTCAGACACTGACTGTGCCCACTGCTCCGGGTCCAGATCTTTCCCTGCGGCACGCCGTCGAACTCCATGAACCAGTACTGCCCCGGGGTGCTGTTGCCGCACGGGGCGGTGGCGATGGCGGAGGTGTTCGCGGTCAGGCACTCGCTGTGCCCACTGCTCCGGGTCCAGATCTTTCCATGCGGCACGCCGTCCAACTCCATGAACCACTGCTGCTCCGGCGTTTGGGCCGCGGCAAGCGATGGGTTGACGAGAGCCAACCCGACCGTCGCCACGGTGACGGCCAGGGTCAGACCGGCCAGCGAAAGTTTGATCACGAGGATTCCCCTTTTCGGGTCTCGGAAGTGTCGACTTCTCAGATCTATCACTCTCTGTAGTTAATCAGCGACATATAGTTAGATTGCGTTGCCGAGCCTCGCTGGTGGACCGCTTCCAGCGGCTTAAAGCCTGTACGGAGTTGAGATCACAGGGATGGTCACAGTGCTGAGCCGAGATCGAGGATCAAGCTGAACAGTGGGGCATACGGGCTCTAGCATCCGATCATGGATGATCCGGCCGCTGCTGTGCTCGACGCCGTAGCCAGAGGCGACTCAGCCGCTCTCATCAGACTGTTCGCGCAGAACGTCGATCCCGCCGTAAGCGGCGAATTCCACCTGGTGGCGTATGACGCGGCGGACACCGGCCAGATCGATCTGGTGCGGCCATTCCTGGATGCGGGCCTGCCCGTGGACGCCGAGGTCAGTTCATCGGGGTGGACGCCGCTCATGTGCGCGGTCGGTGCCCGCAGCCTTCCGCTGGTGGAATTCCTGATCAGCGCGGGTGCGGACGTCAACAGGACCGGGCGCGGGGCAGAGGCGGCCACGGTCCTGACCCTGGCCCTGGAACTTGCGGAGTCGCAGGCGATCGTATCGGCGCTGCTGCGCGCGGGCGCCGACCCGAACCTGTCCCGGCCGGACGGCTGGACGCCACTGATGCTGGCCGCCTTGGAGGGGGATGTCGAGGTCATCCAAGCCCTGGTGGCGGCCGGCGCGGACGTGCTCGCGTCCAAGGACGATGGGAAGGTCACGGCGGCCGGTGTCGCCGACAGGGAAGGACACAGCGATGCCGTACGCGTGCTGCGCGAGCTGGGCGCGGCCGACCCGGTCGACCTGTGCGCCGCACGGCTGACCCGCTTGGTATCGGAGATATCCGCCTGGCTCGCCGAGCACGCGCGTCCCGACCACGCATCACTGGTCAAGGCCCGAGGCGCCGCGGACCCAGCGGCGGTGGCCGAACTCCAGGCGGCGATCGGAGAGCCGCTGCCCGCCGACTTCCTGGCGTACCTGCGGCTGTTCGGCGGCCACGGTGGACTGCCCTACTACGAGTACGAGGGGATGTCGGTCGAGCAGATGCTGAGCCGGTGGCGGAGCCTCAAAGAGCTGCACGATCAAGGGATTTTTGACGACCTGGAACCCCGCGAACTCGACCCGATCGAGGGCTATGTGCGGTACGTGTGGTGGCACCCGGGCTGGATACCGTTCGCCGAGGACAGCGGTGGCAACTTGTTCTGCATCGATCTCGCGCCCGATGACATCGGACGCCGTGGCCAGGTGATCCAGTGGGAGATCCACGGCGGCCCGTTCGGCCCGCAGGCCCAGTCATTCCAGGACCACCTGCGCGGACACCATGACGTGCTGGTCAGCCGGCGGCACACCCATGATGAGGAGGGACGGCTGGAACGGCCCTGGCCCTAAGGTCAGCATTCATGCAGACGTCGTCTCCCCAGGGCTAGGGCCCTGTTGGCCCCGCACTCCGGGGTCAGCTTGCATCGATCATCCCCGGTCCAGGTCTCGGCGAGATCCTTACACCTGGACGAAGGGTCGTGCCGCTGATCGATCCGGGTCAGGGTAGAGCTGTCTCGATAGTGGCGGCTGTAGTCGGCGTGGCGTTGGTGGCGGGAGTTGTCTAGGTGCTGGGCCCGGGGGCGCACTGGGTGCTGGAGCACGTCGATGGGGTGGCGGTCGGTGGATCGGCGGGGTTGACCGGCAAGGACCTGGCGGCCGCCCTGGACGCGGTCCGCGGCCGGGTGCTGGCCCTGGCTACCGGTCTGGCCGCGCTGGTCCGCGATCTACTACACCGCGCGCAACGCCAACACCGCCCGGCGCACCTTCCAGCTCGGCGAGCGCGGCCATGTGACCGACCGCTACGGCAAGGCCGTCGAGCAGCTCGGCCAGGACAATCCTGACCCCGAGTTGCGGCAGACGATCGTGGATGTGATCTGCGCGTACCTAAGAATGCCCTACTCCCTGCCCTCAGAGGCGACCGGTCCAGTTGAACCCGCCGTGCCACGCGCCGCCCTCGGCGGCCCCACTCGGGTCCGTACAATGAGCCCCAAGGTAGCTCTGAGTGACGAAGCGATCCCAGCCCTACTTCTGAAGCTGTTCCAGCACTGCCATGAGCGCGCCCACCCGGCGGCCGCCCCGGTCGCCCAGTCGAAGCATGCCGATCCGCCAGATCGCATCCCGGGCCGCGGCCAGGGCGTCCTCATCGACCGCGGCCTCAAGGATGCTCAACGCCTGGTATCGCACGCGCCAGCGTTCCACGGTCTCAGCGGGAGCATCGGCCGGCGGCCTCTGGGCCAGCAGTTCCTGGCTGAGAAGACGTACTTCGGCGCGGAGCTCGGCGAGAACAGCCGGGCTCGGCGCCCCCGCCAGAGCGGCCAGAACACGGTCGGCCACCGGCACGTGCAGGCCGCTCAGCTCGCACGCGGTCTCCGCCACCAGCGCGGCGATCTCACGCGCGCGACCGGGGCCGGGAGCGGCGATGAGGTCGGCCACGCGTGGGTCGCCGGCGAGATAAGCGAGATGGTCGCGCTCGTCCTGGCCGGACAGAACCGCTCCGGCCGGTTCCGCGTACGCGTCCAGAACGGCGCTCTGGTGCTCCGCGGCCAGCCACTCCGCCTCCAGACGCCCGCCGGCGAGCATCTCGCCCAAGGTCAGGGCCGCGCTGCGGAGATCGTCCTGTTCCGCCAGCTCGGGCCAGGCCGACAGCACGTCGGGCAGGTCTTCGAGGTCTTCCAGCTCTTCGGGGTCGAACAGATCCGCCGTGACGAGGACGCGACCGTGCTCGGCATAGGCGAGTTGCCCGTCCCCGTTGGCGTTCCAGAACACGCTGAGCGCCCGCCCTTGCCGCGCCAACCGGGCCAGAACCTCTGGACGCGTCCCTTGAAAGCCATTGGGCTCGACCAGGACGGTCCAGGATCCCAGGCTTCCGGCCATCGCCGCGCCGGCCCGAGCGGGAATCGCGTCGTAGGCCGCCTCTACGGTCTGCGCGAAAGTGCGCCTGCCCGAGCCGTCCTCCTGCCCTCCCGCCGCGACGAGCGCCTCAGTGGCCGGCATGCACTCGATCCACGTGACGCACAACGGCACGTCCAGGTTCTCCTCCAGCAGCTTGCGATAGTGCGTCAGCGCATCGGAGTCCAATGTCGTCTCCCGGCAAAGAGAAAGGGCCCGGCCCACCGGAAAAGCCGGAAGCCGGGCCACACCTTATGCGACACGGTTACGCCCGAACCACCAGCCCATTCAGGATCCCGCGGTGGAGTTGTCGGTAGCCAGAATCGCGCGAGCCGAATAGTTGGTGCCCGCCAGTGACGCTCCTTGGCGAGTGGCGGAGAAGGGGAACTCATCGCACGATCGGGTGATCGTGTTTCCCTGGGGGTCCTTAAGGTTCTGGGTGTGAGCGACTGCAAGCGGACGGGTTTGTGATGGAGTCCAACCCGCTGCGTGGCATCACCTCGACACCACCTACGTCGCCAGCGTGATCCGTGGACGTGACCTCGCCGAGAAAGTGACAGCGGCCGACGGGGTGCGGTCCCTGGTTCCTCCGGCGGCTGTGGTGCTCGCAGGGTTCGGCGATGCGCGGGCGGACGTCGAGCAGGCTCATGTTCTGGGAGCCGCGCCCTGCCCCTGACCAGGGCGGATAGTTTGACATACTTGTCGAAACAATTATTGTTACAACGGCTGTCACCGTGTCGCGGTGCTGGCCATGCCGCAAAAAACCAGTTACTTCCACATCGACAACAGGAGTGCAGTCATGGGTCAACTTGAGGGCAAGACAGCTGTCATCACCGGCGCCACCACCGGTATCGGCCTGGCCGCCGCCCGGCGCTTCGCCGTGGAGGGAGCCCACGTATTCATCACCGGCCGCCGCCAGGACGTCCTGGACTCCGCGGTCGCCGAGCTCGGCTCCAACATCACTGGCGTGCGTGCCGACGTGTCAGATCTGGCCGACCTCGACCGACTGTACGCAGCGGTCGCCGAGCGCGGCCGCCCGGTGGACGTGCTGTTCGCCAATGCCGGTGGCGGTGAGTTCGCTCGCCTGGAGCAGATCACCGAGCAGCACTTCGACACCACCTTTGGCAGCAACGTGCGCGGCATGCTGTTCACCGTGCAAAAGGCCCTGCCGCTGCTGGCCGACGGAGCCTCGGTGATCCTGACCGGCTCCACCGCAGCCACCAAGGGCGAAGAGGCGTTCGGCGTCTACGCGGCATCGAAGGCCGCCGTCCGCTCCTTCGCGCGCACCTGGGCGAACGAGCTCAGGGACCGCGGCATCAGGGTCAACACCCTCGTGCCCGGCCCGATCGAGACTCCCGGTATCACCGGTCTGGCCGCCAACGAGGAGAAGGCGCAGCAGCTCAAGGCCCACCTCGCCAGCACCGTGCCGCTGGGCCGGATGGGCCGCCCCGAGGAGTCCGCCGCGGCCGCACTGTTCCTGGCCTCCGACCAGAGCACCTTCACCACCGGCAGCGAACTGTACGTCGACGGCGGCCTCAACCAGCTCTGACATCGAGGGGCGGCAGGAGGTGGCGGCCTGGCTGAACGCGGTGATCTACCAGTCACTGCTGGGGCTGCTGACCTCACCGGCCTGCGCATCGGCGAAGCGATCGCGCTGGACGCGGCCGCCGAAGGAACAGGGATGGAGGCTTGACGCCGATAGTAGCAATAATTAATGTTACGACGCCGAGGAGGTGGCGGAGTGGGCGCCAACAGCAGACTTACCATCGCGGTCCATGCGCTGACCTGGATGGAGGTGCACCGACGCCAGGGGAACGAGATCTCCACGTCGGAGCAGATCGCGGGAAGCGTCAACACCAATCCCGTGGTCATTCGCCGACTCCTGGGAGAGCTGCAGAAGGCTGGCCTCGTGGAATCCCGCCGTGGCGCGGGAGCCGGTTGGACGTTGACCCGCGAACTGGAGTCGATCACACTGCTCGACGTCTATCGGGCGGTGGAGCCTGGCGTTCTGTTCGCGATGCACCGGTCGACGCCGAATCTGGAGTGTCCGGTGGGTGTAGGCATCCAACCGGCCATGCAGGAGATCTACGACCACATTGAGGAGACCCTGCGAGCCGAACTCGCCCGCACCACCCTCGTCGAGGTAATGCGGGAAGTACTGTCCGGCGCCGACTGAGGCTGTTCGTCGCGAACAGGGCCGAGATGTCGATCGACAAGATCCTCATCGCCGGCTCCGACGCCGTCGTCCTGGCCCATTTGGGGCAGACGGTCGCGAGCAACGGCCGCCAGTTCCGCATGCCCGTCGCCTTCCACTTCACCGTGACGGACGGCCTGATCACGCGCATGCACTTGTACGAGGACACCTTCCTCGTCGTGAAGTCACTGGGCATTCTCGACTCACAGTGACGGCTTCGGGGTACACCGCCCGCTTCTCGCGTTCGGCCAGGGCCCGGTAGATGCTGCGCCCACCAAGGCGGTCCACAGCACCCGGTCGGTACGGATGCCGGCCGCCCTGGCCGCGTCCACGTTGCCGCCGATGGCGTACAGGGCACGGCCGTTTGGGTTATGAGGGACTCATTGAGCACTTCCAGGGGCAGCCGATCGCACCCTGGAAGGTCACGAAAGCGCCCGCGAGAACGACACGACCATCGGCGGCGCCACCGTCACCCGCCAGGTCTCCATGAGTCAGTCGGTGTCGAGCGGCTGGTTCACCGCGTTGCGCGGGCGTAGCCCGCTCAGCGCGGCACGGACCTCGGTGAACACCCCATGGGTGAGGTCCGCCAGCGACTCCTCGGAGTAGAAGCCCGCGTGCGGGGTCACGATCACGTTCGGCAGACCAAGAAGCTCCTCGTGGACCTGCGGAGGTTCGGCCGCCAGGACGTCGAGGGCCGCGCCCGCGATCCGGCCGGCCCGCAGTGCCGCCACCAGTGCCTCCTGGTCGACGAGGCCGCCCCGTGCGGTGTTGACCAGGTAAGCAGTGGGTTTCATCGCCGCCAGCCGCGCGGCGGAGATGACGTGCGTGGTGGCGGGCGTCAGTGGGGCGTGCAGGCTGAGCACGTCGGCTTCGGCCACCAGCCGCTCGAGCGGCACCAACTCGGCGGCCCCCGCGCGAGAATCTCCAGGGTCGATCACCGGATCGGTCGCCAGGACGCGGAACCCGAGCGCGGCGGCTCGGACAGCGACCGCATGGCCGGCATGGCCCATACCGAGCAGGCCGAGGACCTGCCCCCGGGTACGCCGGAGCGTACCGGCCTGGCGGTAGTCCCATCCGCCACCCCGTACATGATCGTGATATCTGACGATGCCCCGGGTCGAAGCCAGGATCAGCGCCACGGCGTGGTCGGCCAACTCCTCCACACAGTAGGACGGCACCCGCGACACATAGATTCCGGCCGCCGTCGCGGCGGGCACGTCGATGTTGTCGACGCCCACGCCGTACTCGCAGATCAGCCGGCACCGCTCCAGCCCCGCCACCAGCGCGGCGGGCACCGGAACGGTGTCGGTGACGATCACGTCAGCCGAGCGGCACAGCTCGAAGGCGTCGTGACGCCCGGAGGCGTCGATCAGCTCGGCCTCCGGGCCCACCAGGGCGGGATCCAGCCCCTGCGGCTCCGGGTGGTCGAGCACCACCACCCTTTTCAGCGTTGCCATCATTGTCCCTTCCGGAAAACTCAGAGGATCTCGTGCTTGCGGAAGGCGTCGACGATTCCCATACCGGTCCGCAAGTCGTGACGCATGGCGTCTTCGCGTGCCAGCTTGTCCCGGACCGCCGAGACGATCGGCTCGATCGCCTCGGCGGGCACCACCACGATCCCGTCGGCGTCGGCGACCACCAGGTCGCCCTGACGCACGGTGACCCCGCCGCACTCGACATCCGTGCCCAGGCTGTCGACGTCGAGCCGTCCCAGGCTGTCGAGCGGGTTGAAACCGGCCACGAAGGACGGGAAGTTCATCTCGGTCAGGGCGTGCGAATCGCGTGCGTAACAGTCGCCGACCAGTCCCACCGCGCCCTTCCTGGCAGCGGCCGTGGCCAGCAGTTCACCCCAGAACCCGGCCTTTCGAGCGTGCGACACGACCAGCAGGTCACCTGGGCGCAGCCCGTCCACCGCGGCCAGCTCGTTCGTGTAGTAGTTCGCGGTGTCGGCGGGCTTGGCTTCGACCTCCACCACGTGCATGGTGGCGGCGAAGCCGGCCACCCGGAAGTCCGGGGACACGGGCCGGATGTGCGGCGCCATCACCGCACAGGGGAGCCCCGCCTGGTCGAGGCAGTCCGCGACGGGGGCGGAGCGCAGCTCGGCCAGCGCCGCCAGGAACGCGCTATCTCTGGTCATGGGCAGTTCTTCTCCTTGCGTCGGGGGGTGGGGGCGTCGGGATCCAGGTCTCATCGCAGCGGGTCGATGCCGGGCGCCGCTCCCATGTCCAGGGCGCGCCCTACGACGTCCGCCAGATCCTTGGCATCCGGAACGGCGATCGTGGCGAGCGAGGGGTCATGGCCACTGCGGTCCCGGTCGATCCACACGCGCGGCAGTCCGAGCCGGGCGGCGGACACGATGTCGGCCATCCAGCTGTTGCCGACGTGCACCCAGTTCGACGGCCCCGCGCCGGTACGGGCGGCGAACTCGCGGAAGTGGTTCAGCACCGGCTTGTAGGAACGGACCTGCTCCGCGGTGACCACCTCGTCCAGCGGTTGACCGAGCGTACGGGCCGAGTGGGCGAACAGGTCGTCGTCGCAGTTGGTCAGTACGGCCGGCCGCCATCCGGCCGAGCGCAGCCCGGCCAGGGCATCGGAGGCGTCCGGGAAGGCCGGCAACCGATCCCAACCGTCCGCGAGCAGGTCGTGCTGCTCGGCCGTCAAGGGGATCAGCTCCCGGGCGGCGGCCTGTTGCAGCGTTTGTGAGAGCACCTGCCGGTAGGACAGATGCGGCTGCCGGGCGGCGATCGGCGGTTCCAGGTAGGCGAGCGCGTCGACGAGCGCGTCGGTGCGCTCGCCGGCGAGCGGCTGGACGATCTCGGCCAGTCCTGCCTTCCAGTTCATCAGCGTGCCGTAGCAGTCGAAAGTAACCCAGCGATCCATCTCATCTCCTTTTTGGTTCCCGCTCGGGACGTGCTCGGCCGCGTGGCTGTCAGGCGGGTGTCGTCGCGGCCACGAAGCGTCAGTGAACGGTGTGCGGCTCGGTTTCCATGCCCGTGATGAAGGCGCGTGTACGCGGGTGCCGCGGGTTGCCGATCACCTCCTGGGCGTCCCCCTCCTCGACGATGACGCCGTCGTCGAAGAACGCCACGCGATCGGCGACGTCCCTGGCGAAGCCCAGTTCGTGGGTGACCACCACCATGGTCATGCCGTCCGCCGCCAGCTCCTTGATGACGCCCAGAACCTCGCGGGTGGATTCGGGATCGAGTGCGGAGGTGGGTTCGTCGAAGAGCAGCGCGACGGGATTCAGCGCGAGGGCCCTGGCGATGGCGACGCGCTGCTGCTCCCCGCCCGACATGGTGTCCGGGGTCCGCAGCGCCTTGTCCGCGAGGCCGACCCTGTGCAGCATCCGCAGCGCCTGGTCGACCGCTTCGGGCTCGGGCACCTCGGCACCGTGCACCAGCGGCAACACCACGTTCTCGGCGGCCGTCAGGTGGGGGAAGACCTGGAAGTTCTGGAAGACCATGCCGACCCGGCGGCGCAACCGTACGAGATTCTGGCCCCGAACGGCCGCACCATCGGCGAAAATCGTCTCGCCCTCGATCTCGATCGTGCCGCTCGTCGGGCGTTCCAGGAGATTGACGCAGCGAAGTACGGTGCTCTTGCCTCCCCCGCTGCGGCCCAGGACGCTCATGACCTCGCCATGGCGGATGTCCAGGGCAACGCCCTTGAGCACTTCGTGGCCGCCGAAGCTCTTGCGCAGACCGCGCAGCCGGATCGCCGGCGATTCGCTCTCCACCACCGGTCGGGAAGGGGACGTGCTCATCACAGCTTCTTTCGTGTGGATTCGGTGTCAGGACCGGCTGGACGCGTACAGGGCCGTGCCGTCCTGTTGCGCCTGCCGGATCAGGCCACACACCCGGCGGCGGTTGGGCGACAGCGCGTCACCGGCGTGCATCCGGCGCTCAAGCCGCAGCATGAGGCGTGACAGCGGAGCGCACAGGGCGAGGTAGATCAGACCGATCACGATGTAGACCTGCAGGGCGCGGAAGGTGTCCGACGCGATGAGCGTGCCCTGTGTCATCAGCTCGCCACCACCGATCGCGACCATGAGCGAGGTGCCCTTGAGCAGGTCGACCATCATCGTGCTGGTGCCGGGGACCGCGATCCGCGCGGCCTGGGGCAGTATCACGTGCCGCAACGTCCGGCCGGATGACAACCCCAGCGCGTAGGCGGCCTCACGCTGGGCCTTGGGTACGCCACGCAGGCCGGCTCGGAAGATCTCGGAGAGGTAGGCGCCGTAGAACAGGGCCAGCCCCAGGCTCCCCGCCTGGAAGGCGCTGAGGTTGACGCCGACCGAGGCCAGGCCGAAGTACAGGATGTAGAGTTCGGTGATCAGCGGGAGGTTTTTGAACGTCTCGGTGTAGATCTGCGCTGCCGCGCTGACCGGTCTGAACTTCGCCAGCCGGGCCAGCGCCGTCACCAGGCCGATGACGGCCGCCGCCACGAAGCTGACCACGGTGTAGCTGAGAGTGCTGAGAAACGCGGCCCACAGATCCGGCACGTAGTCAGCCCATGGCACGCCCTGGAACAGGTCGTTCATGCGTCATCCTCCTTACGAGCGCCCTCTGATCAGGGAATGCTCGGAGCTTTCCAATCCGCGGGCCGATCCGTCGCGCGCCGCTGGGCGCTGAACTCCCGGTAGGGCTTGAGCATCGTCTCCGGATCGCCGCCGTACTTACGGACGATCTGGCCGGCCTCTCCCGACGCGTAGAACTCGCGGATGATCTTGCTGAGCTTGCCCTCCAACGCGCTCTCGGCCTTGTTGAGGTACCACCCCGTCATGAGCGGGAGGAATGCCGAGTACTGGGGCTGGGCGGCGAGTTGTGCCGCGTCCGGTGGGGTGAGCGGCACGACATCGTAAGTGGACTTCGGGTCCCGCTGCCGGGAGTAGGAGACAGTGAGCGGGTCGAGGAAGGCTACGTCGATGCGGCCGGCGTTCAAATCTTGCAGCGTGTCCTGATAAGTCGGGTATGTGTGGACTTTCGCGCCCGGCACCTTCTGCAGGGCCGGAACGTAGACGAAGCCCTGACCAGTGCCCAACTGCTTGCCCTTCAGCCCGTCGACGGTCGTGACCTTCAGGCCTTGCCGCTCAGCGAGCACGACCGGCGAGTAGAAGGGCGGGTCGGTGAAGATCCCTTCCTGCGCCCGCTCGGCTTTCCAGAAGATGTCGCCGATCCCGATGTCATAGCGGTGGGCCTGGACGCCGGCCATCAGGCCGGTGAAGTTGACGGTGTACGGCTTCACTTCCAGGCCGAGCTTGTCCGCTGCCTTGTTGAACAGCTCACCGTCGAGGCCGATGAGCTTGCCGTTCTGTACGCCGATGTAGGGCATCGTGGGGACGATCGCCACCTTGACCACGCGGGCGCCGGAACCTTCTTCGGCGGCGGAGCCGGTGGTCCCGCAGGCGACGAGCAGGGTCGCGAGCGAGACGCCCGACATGATGGCAAGGCTCCGTCGCATCTGGCCGATCGTGGTCCGGGCGCGCATGTCGTCTCCTTCTAGCAGCGAGGCTTCTAGAACGTTAAAGCTTCGATGTCCAGGATGCTAACTGTTGCTACTAGAACGTTCAAGGGGGTGCTCGCGATTATCAGGCAGACGCGCGGAGAACCAGCTGATTGCTCAGGACCACGTGGGGCTCGCTGATGGGCCGCCCGGCCAGGCGGTCGAGCAGCAAACCAGCGGCCTTCCGGCCCATCTCGTACGCGGGAACACGGACCGTGGTCAGTGGTGGATCGACGAAGCGGGAGAATTCGAAGTCGTCGAACCCGCAGATGGCGACGTCATCCGGAACCCGGCGCCCGAGTTCCCTGGCCGTGTGAATGGCTCCGATGGCCAGCACATCGCTGGCGCACATGATGGCCGATGGCGGATCGGCCAGCTCCAGCAGCCGGCGGGCCATCCGCTCGCCGCCATCCGCCTGCCAGGTCGCCTCGAAGAGCTCCAGGTGCGGCGACACGCCGCGCCCGGCGGCGGCCAAGGCGTCCCGGTAACCGAGGTGACGCTGCTCCACCACCGCCCACGGCAGCTTCGCCGCGATGAACGCGATCCGCTGGTGCCCCGCGGCCAGCAGATGCTCGGTAAGCCTGCGCGCGCATTGACGCTCGTCGGTCCGTACCGAGAGCAGCGCCGTATCGTGGACGACCTCATCGAACAAGACGAACGGCACGCCCGTCCCGGCCAGCTGCCCGATGTAGTCCTGCCGCAGCCCTGGTTCGCCGGACATCAGCACGACCGCGCCGTCCACCCGGCCCGCGTGCAGCGGACGCACCAGCGAACGTTCGGCCGCAAGGGGGCGCTCGGCGCGCAGCAGCAGCTCATAGCCCTCGTCGCGGGCGATGTCCCCCACCCCCGCGACGAGCAGACTGGTCAGCGGGTCGGCCATGAAGCTCGGAGCCTCATCGAGAAGCAGAAAGCCGAACGTCCGCGTGCTCGACGAGCGCAGCCCACGAGCCGCGGCGTTGGGGTGGTAGGCCAAGTCCTTCATCGCCTGCTCCACCCGCGCCCGCGTCTCGGGGGTCATCTGGCTGGACCTGTTGTGCAGCACGTTGGAGACGGTCTGCATGGAGACGTTGGCCAGCTTGGCCACGTCGCGCACCGTCGGCCGACGGTTGCCCGGATTAGATGACTGAGCCATGGTTACTTGAACGTTACAGATTCCGTAGCACGCGGACAAATCGCTGAGCCTGGATGAGCGCTTCGGGACGGCGGCAGGAAGCCCAGACGGGGATGAGCGCTTGAGCGCATGCCTGCCTCCACACGCCAAGACCTGGCCGACCGCCTGCAAGAATTCACCCTCGCCGCGACACACCACTGGCCCTCCACCGGTCCGTTATTGGTACATCGCCCTGCCAGGCGATCTTGACGCGCAGACCAGCCCCTTGCGCTGACATGCCCGCATCGGGCTATCATCGCCATATGACGATTGATTCTGAAGGTGGCCGGTGCGTCAGCGCTGACATCGCCACCGGCATCTCTCCGGCGGCGGCGCTGTTCCACTCTCTGGCCGATGAGACCCGGCTGCGCATCGTGCAGCGGCTCGCGCGCGGCGAGGCCCGCGTCGTGGATCTGACCAGCCAGCTCGGGCTGGCCCAGTCCACGGTGTCCAAGCACCTGGCCTGCCTGCGCGACTGCGGCCTGGTCGACTACCGGGCCGAAGGACGGCAGTCGTTCTACAGCTTGACCCGGCCCGAGCTGATGGACCTGCTGGCCTCGGCCGAGCACCTGCTGGGCGCCACCGGCCACGCTGTGGCGCTGTGCCCGGTCTATGGTGTCGAGAGCGGCGACGGGGTAGCGCTGTCATGAGCGCCGTGAACCTGCCCGGCATCGGCATGCCCCCGGCTCCCGACCCAGCCCGGCGCGCCATGCTGCGGCGCCGAATCCGGCTGCTGGTGGCAGCGACCATCACCTACAACGTGATCGAAGCCATCGTGGCGATCACCGCGGGCACCATCGCCTCCTCCGCCGCGCTCATCGGGTTCGGCCTGGACTCGATCGTGGAGGTCGCCTCGGCTGCCGCGGTGGCCTGGCAGTTCTCCGTCGCCGACCACGAGCGGCGGGAGAAGGTGGCTCTGCGCGTCATCGCGATCTCGTTCTTCGCGCTGGCCGCGTACGTGAGCTTCGACGCCGTACGGGCGCTGCTCGGCGTCGGCGAGGCCGAGCACTCCACGCCCGGCCTCATCTTGGCCGCGCTCTCTCTGGCGGTCATGCCGTTCCTGTCGTACGCCCAGCGCCGCGCCGGCCGCGAGCTCGGCTCGGCCTCGGCCGTTGCCGACTCCAAGCAGACCCTGCTGTGCACCTACCTGTCCGCGGTGTTGCTCGTGGGGCTGGCGCTCAACAGTCTGTTCGGCTGGTCCTGGGCCGACCCGATCGCCGCCCTGGTCATCGCCGCGGTCGCGGTCAAAGAGGGCCGCGAGGCCTGGCGCGGCGACGCCTGCTGCGCCATCCCCGCCGCCACGGCACTCACCCCGGCCGCCGGCGCCGCCGAGCCCGCCGCCGGACCCGACGGCTGCGCCAGTGGCTGCTGCTCGTCCGCACAGGAGGAATCCCGATGATCGGCCGTCCGATGCCCAGCCGCGTGCGGGCCGCCTACCGCGCCGAGATGCGCGCCGCCCGCACCACCACCGGCCCCGAGGCCAGGTGGCGGCACCTGGAACGGGCGCACATCATCTCCCAGCCCTGGCCCTGGCCGCACACGGCCAACCACATCGCCATGTTCGCCCTGGCCGTCCGCCTGCGCGACCGGCGCGAAGCCCTCGGGCAGGTCGTGCGCATCATCGTGGCCGCGCCAGGCTCGGCGCTGAGCCGCTACCCCGAGGGCAACACCGGGCGCGCCATGGTGGGACTGACCCAGCCCATGCCGATGCCCGCCGACCTGGCCGAGCTGCTCCAGACCGCCTGAACCGGCCGGAGAGGCCGATCACGGACACGACGCGGGCACTTCGCCTCCACTGTGGCGGCCGCCCGGCCGGACCGACCCGGCTTCTCCCTCGGCTCCCGTATGTCACGACGCGCCGTGCGGGAGTCATCGGCTCGTAGCAGCACGCCGGTGACCATACCGAGCAGGATCGGCACGCTCCGGTGGCGGGGTCGTCGTACGCGGGCAACGGTCAGCCGCGGCCATGATCCGACCGGCTTTCACCGAGAGTAGTCGACACACCACAAAGCGCTTGAACATCTGATGTGATGTTCATATGTAGAAGCGAGAGAGTTTGGCGCCCTGACGCATTGACGGCGGGTCCCTGGCATCGCAATCATGTGCATATATGAACACTTGGGCAGATGTCGATGTGACGACGTTCTACAAGGAGCTCAGCGCATGTCTGATCAACACACGCACGACCGAACCCACGGCCATGGGCATGGGCATGGGCATGGGGTCAGCGCGCAAGCGGACCGGCGCTATCTGAGCGGTGCGCTCGCCCTGATCGTCGGTTTCATGGCCGTCGAGGTGGTGATCGGCCTGATCGCCGGCTCCCTGGCGCTGATCTCCGATGCCGGTCACATGCTCACCGACGCGATGGCGCTCATGTTCGCGCTGATCGCGATGCGGATCGCGGCCCGCCCGCCCCGCGGCGGCTTCACCTACGGCCTCAAGCGCGCCGAGATCGTCTCCGCCCAGGTCAACGGCATCACCCTGCTGCTGCTCGCGGCCTACTTCACCTTCGAGGGCATCCGCCGCCTGATCGAGCCGGGCCAGGTCGAGGGCCTGTTCGTGGTGGTCACCGGGCTGGCCGGCATCGCCGTCAACGTAGCAGCCACCTGGCTGCTGTCCAAGGCCAATCGCTCCAGCCTCAATGTCGAGGGCGCCTTCCAGCACATCCTCAACGACCTGTACGCCTTCATCGCCACCACCCTCGCCGGGCTCGTCGTCTGGCTGACCGGCTGGACCCGCGCCGACGCCATCGCCGCCCTGGTGGTCGCCGTCCTGATGCTCAAGGCCGGCTGGGGGCTGGTCCGCGACTCAGGACGGGTGTTCATGGAGGCCGCACCGCCCGAACTCGACCCGGCCGAGGTCGGCCGCCAGATCGTCGCCCTGGACGCCGTGGTCGAGGTGCACGATCTGCACATCTGGGAGGTCACCTCCGGATACCTCTCCCTGTCGGCCCACGTGCTGGTGACCCCGGGAGCCGACTGTCACGCCGCCCGCATGGCCGTCGAGGGCTACCTCAATGACGAGCACGGCATCGAGCACACGACCCTGCAGATCGACCACGCCACCTCCGACACCCACGCCTTCGACGACGGAGCCCTGCGCCGCCTCGTCCAGCACTGCGCCGACCCGCACGGCCCCACCCACCACAGGCTGAGGCCCGGACCAGTGGCGAACGCGGACGGCCACGCCGGCCACTGAAGTACCGGGCACGGCCGGGCGGCGACGCGATCCCGGCCGTGCCCGACAGCCGCCTGGCCGGAAAGGGAGATCACGTGCCGGAAGCGCGGCTGGAGCCGCTGCCGTCACTGCTCTGGAGCTCGCCGCCCAGTTTCTTGCGCAAGGTCTCCAGGACGGGAGGCGGGGCTGTGACGACCCACTGGCGTCCGACGAGATGGGTGCCTTTGTACATCAGCGCATAATCCAGCCAGTCTTTCCGCCCCTTTTCCGTCGTGAAGCTGGTGACCGCGTAGTTTCCGTCGGCCGTCTTGCAGATCCCCTGGCGAAGCTCGGCGGCCTTGGTCCGCATCTCGGGCTTGCAGCCGAGCTTCGCGGCGAGGTCCTCGGCGCTCAGCACCGCATTCTGGTAGAGAGGGTTCGCCGCAACCTTGGGCTGGTCGTTAGAACCGCACCCGGCGACGAGAACGAGCGCGGCCAGAGTGGTGATAGCGCATTTCAACGGAGCAGACATGGCGTAGCCTCCCAAACTGCGATCGATGGGAGATACGTCAAGGGACGGGCGCCAGTTCGGCGCCTGAGCAACTTTTTCTACAAGCTATAGAAGTTCAGGCGTGCGCCCTGTCAAAGGCTGCCTGCCCACTGTGTCCAGTACGTCCAGAACCGCTGGAGAATGAGCCCAGCGATGACGAGCCCCCAAGCCATCACCACGACCGTGTGATAGCGCGCGGCCACCGCCGCGAGGTTGCGTACGGCGGAGGGGAGCCGGATCCGGCCCGCCTCGACGTTGGCCAGGCTCACGTACCAGAAGACGACGACTGTGGCCACCCAGACGAGCATGCAGTACGGACACAGCGCGCCGATCCGGTACAGCGATTGGAAGATCAGCCAGTGCACGAAGACGACGCCCGCTCCGGAGCCGAGGTGCAGGCCGTGCCAGAACCACGCGCGAAAGCGGGCACCGGCCAGGAGAGCCATGCCGACGGCGAGCACCAAGGGGAAGGCGGCGATGCCGATCAACGGGTTGGGGAAGCCGAAGACCGAGGCCTGCTCGGTTCTCATCACCGAGCCGCAGCTGATGATCGGATTGATGCTGCAGGCAGGGACATGGTCGGCGTTCGCCGCCAGTTTGAGCCGCTCGACGATGAGCAGGAACGCCGCGCCGAATCCCAGTACCCCGCCCAGGACGAGAACGTACGGCAGCGAGCGCGTGACGATCGAGCCGGGGACCGCCGTCATGACGTCAGAGCCGCGTCGATCTTGGCCTTGAGGTTGTCGTAGCTGGGCTCGACATCCAGCAGCGCGCCGTTGAAGAAGATCGTCGGCGTGCCCTGCACGCCGAGCGCGAGTCCGTCACCCTGGTCCTTCTTCACCCGTTCTGCGGTCTTCGCGGCATCGAGGTCGCGCTTGAAGACAGTCATGTCGAGGCCGGCCTGTTTCGCCAGATCGAGGAAGAAGGCCTCCTTCGATGCGCTTGCCTCACCCCACTGCGCCTGGGTTTGGAACAGCTTGGCGTACATCACCTCGAGCTTGCCCTGCTGGGCCGCGGCCTCGGCGACGCGTGCCGCCAGTTCGCCATTGCGGTGGCCGGGCATCGGGAAGTAGCGGACGACCAGGTTGATCCGCCCGGCGTACTCGGCACGGATGCGTTCCATGTGCGGAAAGACCGCGCCGCAGGCCTCGCACTCGAAGTCGAGGAACTCGACCAGCGTGACCTTGCCGTCGGGGGCCGTTGCGAGCCGGTGGCTGTCTTCTCGTACCAGGAACCGCTCCGGGACGGTATCCGTACCGGATGCGGACGCCGGCGCGTTGGCGGGCTCGGGGCCGAACATCGCGACCGCTCCCACGATCAGCGCCACGATCAAAGCCGTGACCGCGCCCATGCCGAGGGTTACCTTCAGGTTCGTCGTCATCTTCCGCTCTTCGGGACGGTGGGGGTTTCCGCGGCGCCGCGGGCCGCGAGCATGCCCGCTCCGGTCAGCGAGAGGCCGATCATGATGGCCCGGCGCCGCAGCTCCTCTCTCCGTTGGCGGGCCCGCAACACGGAGAGCCGCTCCTTGATCGAGCCCTGCGGCTTCTCGCCCATCCGACCTCCTCCGACCGCTAGCTTCTACGCCTTGTAGAACTTCTACCGTACGTCGAATATAGAGGTCATAAGGCGAGACGCGGTCAGAGCGTGATGCACACCAGCGGCGCGACCAGCACGGCCACCGGGCCACTGAGCAGGAGGCCGGCGGTCGAGTACGCCGCTGCGGGCACCCAGCGAGGCTGCGCGCGTTCGCCGAGCAGTCGGTTCAGGCGCTCGACGACTCCCGCGTCGGCCAGGGAGAGCGCGGCGAGACCCGGGCCGGATTCGGCGGTCGCCATGCGGACAAGAGCGCGCGCCAGAGGCAGCGCGCCGTGCGCCCGGCACGCGTGATCGTCGGCGATCATCTCCACCAGCACCGCGACCGCGTGCCGCGCCGTCCGGGCGGAGGCCAGCCATGGGAACGCGTGCGCCAGCGCGACGAAAGGCAGCAGCGCCAGGTCGTGGTGGCCCCGGGCGTGGGCCCGCTCATGCCCGAGAACGGCCTGCAACTCCTTCGGAGCCAGCAGCTCCAGAGTGCCCCGGCTCAGCACGATCCGCCGGTCTCTGCCCGGTACGCAGTAGGCGACATGTTCGGAGACAGGCAGCACATAGACGTCATGCGCCGGTGAATGATCAGCGACCACGTCGACCAGCAGGCGCTGCCGGCGTCGCTCCCGGATCGTCTTGGTGGCGACGCGCACCGTGTGGATGACGAGCCAGCCCATCAGGCCCGCCGACCAGGCCAGGGCCAGCAGATGCACCGGCCCGAGCCCGTCAAGGCCATGCCCGCTGACGATCTGGCTCACCAGGGTGTGCGCTCCGTGCGGAAACACCGCGGCCAGCGGCGCGACGGCGCCCACCAATCCGAGACCGACCGCGCTCAGACCGGCGGCCAGCCCGATCGCCTGCCACAGCGCCAGCGCCGCGCGGGGGCAGCGGTGCGTCCACGCCGCCCCGGCCAGCCTGCGCGCGGCCCGGTCGCCGAGCGCCACCGGTAGCAGCGCGATCCCGGCCATGACCAGCCAGGCGATCATCGCGCCGATCCGCCCCGCTCGCCCAGGGCCGCGCGCAAGGCGGCGGCCACCTCCGGCGTCACCGTTCCGACGAAGCGTTGCACGGCTGCCGCGACGTCGCCGGCCTCGTTCAGGGCGGCGCGCATGGCCTCGGCGACGAAGGCGTCCTTGTCCGCGGTGGCCCTGTACAGGTGTGCTCGTCCGATGCGCTCGCGGGAGACCATGCCCTTGTTCGAGAGCCGCATCAAGACGGTCAACACCGTCGTGGTGGCGGGCCGGGACGGCAGCTCCGCGGCGAGGCCGTGGGCGAACATGCCCTCGGGATGCTCCCACAGGGCTTCCATGACCGATCGCTCCAGGTTGCCGAGCTGCACCGTCACCCCTCCTGCCCGCGTTCTACTCAAAGTAGAAGACTACCGGCACTGCCCTTAACGGCCGCGCTGTGCGACATATGCCGGCAAAGACCGCGCGCTTGACATGCCGTCCAGGCGACGCTCTATCTTGCTCATATGAATGCTTCTTCAGATGAGGGTGTGTTGGCGATGGACGGTTGTGCCGCCAAAGTGGTCGACGCCGATCGCGTAGCCGCGGTCTGCGAGCGGATGCCGGCCGCCGAGGATCTCACCGACACCGCCGACATCTTCGGGCTGCTGTCGGACCCGAACCGGCTGCGGCTCCTGGTCGCCTTGCTGGACGGCGAACTGTGCGTGTGCGACCTGGCCGCCGTGACCGGCCAGAGCGAGTCCGCCGTCTCCCACGCCCTGCGACTGCTGCGCGCCCACCGCATCGTCGCCGCGCGCCGCTCCGGCCGGATGGCCTACTACCGTCTGGAAGACCCGCACGTACGCATGCTGCTCGACCTGGCGCTCGCCCACACCGAGCACACCGACGCCATCCATCCCGAACGTGGCGGGAACACTTGATGGGCGTGGGACACGGGCACGGGCACGCGGGCGGCCGCCATCGCTGGCGGCTGGCGGTCTCCTTCGCGCTGATCGGCGCGTACTTCGTGGTCGAGCTCGCCTTCGGGCTGATCTCGGGCTCGCTGGCGCTGATGTCGGACGCCGGGCACATGGCGGCCGACGTCGTCACCCTCGGCGCGGCCCTGGTCGCCACCAGGATCGCCACCCGCCCCGACACCACCGGCCGCCGCAGCTACGGCTCCTACCGGGCCGAGGTGTTCGCCTCCCTGCTGGCTGTGATCATGATGCTGGGCGTCGCCCTGTACGTGGTCGCCGAAGCCATCGGCCGCATCGGCGGACCCGCCGAAGTCTCCACCGGTCCGATGCTCGTCGTGGGCGCGATCGGACTTGCGGTGAACCTGATCGCACTGCTCCTGTTGCGCTCCGGAGCAAGTGAGAGTCTCAACGTCAAGGGCGCCTACCTGGAGGTCGTCGCCGACACCGCCGGCTCGGTCGGCGTCATCATCGCGGGCTGGCTCGTCGCGACGACCGGCCAGGCGTTCTGGGACACCGTCGTCGCCCTGGCCATCGGCGTCTTCGTGGCCGTACGCGCTGTCTCGCTCGGCCGTCAGGTCTTCGCCGTCCTCGGTCAGCACGTCCCCGAAGGTCTCGACGCCGCCGCCGTGGCGGCCGACCTGGCCGCCATTCGCGGCGTACGCGATATCCACGACCTGCACCTGTGGACCCTCACCTCCGGTATGAACGTCGCCACCGCCCATCTCGTCACCGTGGACCAGGAGAACAACCACGCCGTCCTGGACCAGGCCCGCGACCTGCTACGACAGCGCCACGGCGTCGCCCATGCCACTCTGCAGGTCGAACCCGTGGACCACACCGGCTGCGACGACCTGGGCTGGTGACCCGCCCAGCCTCTCTTGGCGCACGGGGGCGATGCCGAGGGTCGTATACGCGCTGAACAAGATCACCCCAACTGTTGGTGCGACCGTACGTGTCGCGTGCCGCCGCGTGCCCTCGTCGGGTGAGGCTACCGTCCGGCGCCGGTGCCGTTTTCCGGTCCGGTGGATGAAGGCAGTGCTCTGCGACGAGAGGAACATCACGATGAGGCGCATCCGAGGGATGTGTTACCCGGTCGCCGCCCTCGCGGCGGCGGCCCTTCCGCTGACGCTGTTCGGCGCGGTCCCGGCTGAGGCCGCACCTGCCGTCACCGCCCCGGCGGTTTCGCGGGTCGCGCCGGATCCCGCCTCATGCCCCGACCAGGTGTCGCTGGTCAACGGCGGTTTCGAGCAGCCGGTCGTCAGCCGCGGGACGTGGGCCTCGTTCCCCGATGCCTCGCAGACCGGCGTGCCGAACCATGTGCCCGGCTGGCTCACCACCGCCACCGACCACATGATCGAGCTGTGGGCCAGCCCGCCGAACCCGGCCAACACCCCGCCCAAGGAGGGCAGACAACTCGCCGAGCTGAACGCCAACCAGGTCTCGACGCTGTACCAGGACCACGCGACCACCCCGGGGGCGAAGCTGTACTGGCGGCTGTCCCACCGCGGCCGGCTGGGGGTCGACTCGATGGCCTTGGACATCGGCGCTCCGGCGTCCCCGGTGCAACAGAGGGTCATGTCGGACGGCACCGGGAGCTGGGGCACCTACTCCGGCATCTACATCGTGCCCGCGGGCCAGACGACCACCAGGTTCGCCTTCCGTTCCGTCTCGGCGGCCGGAGGGAACGCCACCTTCGGCAACCTGCTCGACGACATCTCCTTCGCCACCGCGCCGTGCGTCGTCGTCAGCAAATCCGCGAGCCCGCAGGGGCCGGTCGACGTCGGTGATGTGATCACCTACCGGCTCACCGCGGTGAACAGGGGCGGCGCCCCGGCGGAGAACGTGCGCCTCACCGACACCGTCCCGGCGGGGACCACTTACGTGCCCGGCTCGCTCCAGGTGGTCGACGGCCCGGGCAGCGGGGACAAGACCGATCAGGCGGGCGACGACCAGGGCGAGTTCAACGCCGCGGCCGGCAAGGTCTCCTTCACCCTGGGCAACGGCGCCACCGCCGCGGCCGGCGGCTCGCTGCCCAACGCCTCGAGCCTGCCCGGCGGCACCACCGTGCAGTTCAAGGTCAAGGTCGGCCGGGACGCCGCGGGCGGAGAGGTGACCAACCAGGGGACGGTCGGCTACGAGAACCGGCTCGGTCCGGAGCCGGAGCTGCTGACCTCTACCAGCGGCGACGCCGTTACCAAGGTCAACCCGGCCGTGGACCTGAGCGTGGTCAAGTCCGCCGATTCGACCAAGGTGACCGTGGGCCAGACCGTCACCTACCGCGTCACCGTACGCAACGCCGGCCCGAACGACGCGACGGGGGTCACGGTCAAGGACATGCTGCCGTCCAACCTCACCTTCGTGTCCGCCATGGCCTCCAACGGGACGTACGCGCCGGCCAGCGGGATGTGGACGGTCGGCACGCTGGCCAGTGGCGCCTCGGCCACATTGACCATCCACGCCAAGGCCACAGCGATCGGAGAGACGACCAACGCGGCCACCGCCGACGGCAAGGAACTGGATCTCGATCCCGCCAACGACTCCGACAGCGTCAAGGTCTGCGTCGACCCTGAACCCTTCTGCCCGTACTGCGTCAAGGCGAAGAGCTAGCGACAGGACGCCGGCCGACGCATCCGACCGGAAAGCGTCCCTGCCACCGATCGCCTCGTGGCAGGGACGCGGTCGCCCAGGCCGGGCATCGGTGACTCTGGCGTTCCCGAGGTCGCTCCTGCGGGGCCGCCGGTTCATTCGTACGGCTCGGCCGGTTGGTCGATCTTCGTGACGTCGGTGGCGGTCATGGCGGGGATCACGTACCCGTTGGGGATCTTGCCCTTCCACGGGATCCAGCTGCCGGTGACCGGCACCCCCGCCACAGTCGTCAGCCAGGGCTTGGGCACCAGCACGTTCAGCGTCGCAGCGGCCAGCGCGCCAACGACCAGGAAGCCGCCGGCGTGCAACAGATCGTGGCACATCGCGTCCACGAACGCGCTCCACCGGCCCTGCCCCGGCGAGCTCGTACGGCGAGGCGTCCGCAACCACTCCCCGCGCCCGAACCGCGCCCACATCCAGCCCACCAGCACCGCCACCGCCAGCGAGGCGCCGAACCGGGCCAGCACCATCTCAGGATCGCCGGGAAAGGCCACCGCGGTCGCCACCATCACCACCGGGTTGATGGCGGGTGAGGCCAGCAGGAACCGCCCCGCCACCAACAGCCCGACCAAGACGATGAACGCCCACGGAAGCGGAGAGTCCGCCGACTGTCCACGCCCCTAGGTATCGGGCGGAAGCTCGTCCTCCTGGCCCGGCCAGTTCGTTGCGGTTGGCTGCGTCATGGATCATTCCGACCGGTATCTAGGCAAGTCTGCCGCAGCACAGTAACTGCTTGCGCGACGTTTGTCGCTGAAGCGCCGGATGAGGCTGAGGAGCCGGCCGCCCCAAGCCATGAAGGAACGGCGTGGAACGCCTAAAGGGCAAGACTGCCTTTCAGGGGGATCCATGCGCATCTCAAGACCGCGTCTCTTCACCGTCGCCGCGATCGTCTCACTCACCGCCATGCTCGGCATCCCGACCCCGGCCTCCGCCGACGCCGCCACCGACTCCAGGATTCTGTCGCTCACGTCGAGCTCGCTCTTCGCGCGAGGGGCGTTCGGCAGCCCGTGGAAGGTCGGGGACTGCCATCTGGAGTTTCCCAGTTACGTCTATATCGAGAGCGGCACTACTCGCGTGCACGTGCACGCCGTGAGCGACACCGACTTCACCAAGCACGCCGACGTCTGGCACAGCCAGCTCGTCTTCATGGACGCCCAGCAGCGCGTGGTGGCCAGCGTGGGCAGCACGGGCTCGAGCCCTCTGGACTCGCCCGACATGGTGCCCGCCGAAGGCGACGAGGGACCGAGCATCGTCTACGAATGGGACCACGTCGTGGTGGTGCCGAACGGCATCCCGTCCAGGGCTGTGTTCGTCAGATGGCTCTCAGCCTGCTGAGCACCTCGCACTTTGAGTTGTTCTTCGTGCGTTGCACAACCGGGACTTCACCCATTGCCATGCCCGGCACCAATCTCCTACGCTACTCCGTAATAATGGAATAACGTAGGAGAGCCCGATGAGCGAGGACAGACTCGCCGCACTCGAACGCCGGATCGCCCACCTGGAGAGTCGGCTCGACACCGCCGACCCACCGCGACGCTCGCCGGAGTCGCCGTCACTCAGCGCGGCGGCCACCGGCATGCTTCGCCAGGCGAAGAAAGAGGACAAGCTCGGGACAGTGGGCTACATCGGAGCCTCACGGCTGGCCGCCGGCGAGACTCTCTGGGACAGGCAGCTCTCCCTCGCCGATCTGCTGTCGGCCGATTGGGCGCCGGTGGCCCACATCCTGGAGACCCTTGGCAGTCAGCCGCGGCTGGCGCTGCTCGCGGCGCTCCTACGACAGGGGCGGCGGACCAGCACCGACCTCCAAGACTCCCTTGCCGGAGACGGTGAGCAGACCACCAGTGGCCAGCTCTATCACCACCTCCGCGCGCTGCAGAGCGCCAGGCTGATCACGCAACGACGGCGCGGCGAGTACGAGCTGGCGCCTCAGGCCATGCCTCAGGTCGTCAGCATCCTCGCCGCCGCGTTCGACCTGGCCAACGACCCCCCGCTCTTCCCACCTATCGATCTCCCCAGCATGGAATGACCCGGGTTGGCCTGACGGTCGCGGGGTGCTCTCAGCGTCGATCGTTACCCTGCGCTCATGTCGTTCATCTATCGATCATCCGGCGCGATCGCGCTCGCTGCCGCCACCGCACTGGCCACCACCACGACCTCGATCGCGCAGGCGCAAGCGGCGCCCACGGCCGCGGCCGACCGGGTCCTGCGCGTCTACAACAACAACATCGAGAACCTGGTGCGAAACAACGCCGACGGCTCCTGCACCCGGATCTCCGGGCCGGATCACCTCACGTCGATGCTGGTCGACGACAACGGCAAGACGGGCACCTCCGGCGTGCAGGCTCCCGATCTCCTGATCGTGCAGCAGGTACGCGGCACCGGACAGGCCACGGCCTACGCCGACCAGCTCTCGGCCAAGTTCGGATATCCGGCGGGCACCTACAAGGCGATCGTGGCCTGGGACGACCCCGAGGCGTGGGGCTCCACGCACAAGTGCGCTCAGCAGGCGCTGGGCGACCTGAAGAAGAAGCAGACCAACGGCATCGTCTACAACACCAGAACGCTGAGCCTGGCGGCGGGCGACATTTCCGCGTATTGGAGTGCGGGCTGGTTAAAGCCCGGGACATCGTACGGCGGCGGAGCCGGGTGCACGCTGTACAAGCCGCCGAGCAACGACGACGGCAGCACCAACGCCTACAAATGGAAGCGTACGAGCGCCATCGCGGCGAAGTTCACGATCAAGGAAACGGGCACCACGGTTTTCGCCGCGACCATGCACCTCCCGGAACAGAACGGAGCGAACGCCTGCGCGGGCGCCGGCGACACGGGCATCGCCAACTCCGGTATCCACGTCGGCGCGGACGCCACCAGCTTGATGAACGCCTCGACGATCCGGGTGATCGGGATCGACGCGAATCGTACGAACATCGCCTCCACGACGCTCAGCGGCTTCGGCATGACCGGCTATGGGGCAAAGGTGACGTCCGGCTCCAGGAAGATCGACTATCTGTTCGTCAAGGGCGCTGTGCAGCCGTCGAGCATCGATCACACGGTGAGCAGCACGAAGTCGAACCATATGGCGCTGTACGGATTCATCACCTACTGAACCGGCCGCCAGTGGCCTGACCCCGCTCGGGTCGAGGTCACGCCGCCGGCGTCGTAGGTCAGCGCCAGTCGCCGATGACGCGCCGGAGGTCGGCGGCGGCCCGCTCCAGGTCGTACCCGGGAAGGGTGTCGCGCAGGAGGGCGTCGGCCTGGCGTTGGGCGTCGGCGCCCGCCAGGTCGAGGGTCGCCATGACCTCCTCTGCCAGGTCCTCGCTGCCCATGCGCAGAGCGCGGGGGCCGAAGGAGACGTTCAGCACGCGGCCTTCGGGGTTCACGGATGCCTCGACGTGGCCCGACCGGCTCTTGGCCGTGCCGACGATCTTGTCGAGGTCCTCCTGGGCCGCCTCCAGGGCGGTCAGCATCCGCGCGCCCTCGCGGGCAGGCCCGTCCACGTCCCGGACGCCGAAGTCGTTCTCCGGAAAGTACACGCTGCGCCTCCTGGATGAGCTAGATGAGATCGCGGATGGCCTGCTCGCCCCGTGCGCGGACGAAGGTCGCGTCGAGCGGTTCCGGCAAGGCGTCGGCTCGTCTCGACGCCTTGTCCACGACCTCCTGCGCCTGCCGTGCGGCGTCGTTCTGGGCCGCCTGGAGCACCTCGGTCACCTCGCGGCCGAGCTCCCGCTCGTTCTTTCGCAGCGCCCGCGGGTTGATGCTCAGCCGTGTCACCCGGCCCTGGCCGTCAGCGGTGGCCCACACCAGACCGTCGGCGCTCTCCGCCTGACCCTCGAGCCGTCCGATGGCCGTCTGCGCGGCGTACAGGCCACGAATGACCTCCCGGCAACGGTCCACGTACTCGGCCAGGAACGCCGCGTCCTGCTCTGGGGTGGGTACAGACACGTCGACTCCGTGCGGGTTCGGTGAAGGGGGCCCGCCGCAATGGCGCAAAGCGCGGGCACTCGGTTATCGCTTTCCTAACTGGTCGTGACCGACGTCGGAGAATGTTAGGAGATCGCTCTTCCGTTTTTCTTCCGCTCTTCTTCCGTACCGATGGACGATGAAAACTGTCGGCGCCGCATTTGCCGGTCCATCGCAGGAAGCTGCGTATTTGGCGAAATGTCGAGGTATGGTCATCCGGCATGACGGGATTGGAGATCAGCCTGGGGGCTGTGGGACAGGATGCCTCTCGGCTCAGAACCCACGCAGAAGAGCACAATTCGGCGCTCAACCCTCTCGTGCAGCGGGGGGACGGCGTCTCGTCCTGGGGGGACGACGGCATGTTCGGCATGTTCGCCGGCATTTACGCCGATGCCCGCGAGACCTCGATGGCCGCGCTCACCGCCCTGTCCACGGCGCTCGGCGAAACCGGCGACGGGCTCCACCGCGTGGTCAGGAACAACTCCGAAGCCGAGGCCGCGAACGCGCGGAACGCCGGTGACATATGGCGGTGATGCTCGACCCGGCCGCCGCCGGGATGATGCAGATGATCGGCCACTGGCCGAACATCAACGAAGACGAGATGCGGGCCGAGGCCAACGCCATGCGCGGCACCGCCGCGACCGCGCTCACATCGGCGACACAGGCGGAGACGGCGGTCCGCGGCGCCCAGCAGAACTACCACGGCGGCTCCGCCGAAGCCATGCAGACCCAGTGGAACAGGCTCGGCGTCAACGGCGGATCCCTCGGGCAGGCCAGTCAGGCCTTATCCGTGGCGCCCGCGGCCCTGGACGGCGCCGCCTCCGTGGTGTCGGCGGTGAAGGTCGTCTCGGGCATGCAGGCGGCGGCCACGGCGGTCACCGTGGCGAAGCTGCTGGCGGTCGGGGGCGTGACCGGAGTCTCGTTGGCCTTGGTACGGATGAGACTGGCCCGGGCCCAGCTCAGGAGAGCCCAGGCCGAGGGCATGGAGATCACGGGCAAGCGAGTAGGGGAGGTGGTCATCAGGAGGCTGAAGGAGCCGATGCGCCGCATCCTGGACGATCTCCCGCGCCGCGGCGGCGGGCCCGGCGGGCGCATGGCCTTGGCCGGCCCGCGCGGCGGAGTGCCCCTGCGGCCCGCCGGCATGAGGGCGTCGTCCGGCCCCCGCTCGGCCGAGAACGGCATCGCCCGGATGTCTCCCCGCAACAACAATCGAGGGAACGGGGGCAACCGAGGTAGAGGCCGCGGCTTTCTCGGCAGAGGAAGAAGCAACAAGAGCTACCGCGTGGAGAGAGACGGAAGAATCCATGAGGAGACCCCGACCAGTGCCAGGGGCATGACAGAGGCGGAGGCGAGGAAGGCCCTGTCCGAGATGAAGAGAAGCCTCAAGGTCAGAAAGCAAGAAGAGGAGGTCAAGGGTTATGAGGTCGGGCACGCGCAGCGAATCGAAAGGGAAGAAAAAAATCTCAAGCAATTTGAGGAGAGCATCCAACGGCGGGAGTTCCACCAGGATTCCGGGAGCGGACCCAGCGCCGGGGGGAGCCCGGATGCCAGCGAGTTCGAGAGAACTATGGGCCGGAAGCCGTACTGGAACGGCGAATACTGGGAGTAGTCGATGCAGACGCAAACAGGCGACGATCTGATCGAGCGTATTCGTACGCATCCGGCCGACGACGAGATCATGGGCGAGGCCGCCAATGACCTGCTGAGCGAGCTGTACGCGGGATACCCCGTCGAGAACCTCGCAAGGCTCCTTCGCAGCGGCGAAGAGGTGGTCGTCGGCGTGGCCTCCTGGCTGCTCTCCGAGCTGGCCGAGCTCGCGGCCCCGATGATGGACGAGCTCCCGGCCCTGCTGTCCAGCCCGGTCCGCAACACCCGGTACAACGCGATCACCGTCGCGCTGGCGAACGCCGACGGGCGGCACGGGCCCATCCTCGCGCAGGTCATCAACCTGAGCCTCGACCCCGATCGCGCCATCCGCTGGAAGATCCTCGAGTTCCTGACCGAGGCCTCGATCGAGCAGCTTGAGGCAGGGGCGTCATGTCTGCCCCCGGGCCAGCTCAAGGAGCTGGTGGAGTGGCTGATCCTCCAGGACGAGGAGGAGTCTGACCGGACCGGCATCGTCATCCGGATGGAAGAAGGCGACCCGCTGACCCGGCTGTTCGCCGGGGCGGCCGCCGCGAGCCTGTCCCACAAGGAGGACACGTACCTCCTGGCGCACGCGGCCATGGCCAGGGATGAGGCGATCCGCTCGTTCGCCCAGACTCGGCTGGAGCGGCTCCGCGAGGACGATTAGCGCCCCTCGGGGTTCATCACGCCCGCGAGCTGGGTGCCGGCCTCGACGGCCTGGCCGCCCGGCCCACGCGCGTCGTACCCGTCAGTGGCCGTGTCCGTGCCCATGGCCGACGAACGCCGCCGCGGGCTTGCCCGGTGGCACCAGCCACAGCGTGACGGCTGCCGCGACACCCGCGGCGACGGCGCACAGGGTGAGCCCGGAGACGAAGCCGCCGATGCCCGCCGCCGAGCCGGGTACGAGGCTGGACGCGGCGACCGTGGAGATGACGGCCACGCCGATCGAGCCGCCGAGTTCGTGGAAGGTGTTGATGACGCCGGAGGCGACACCGTTCTCGCCGGGCGGGATGTTCGCCATGGTCGTGGTGGTGGCCGTCACGAACGCCGGCCCGATCCCCAGGGCGGCCAGCACGAAGCCGGGCAGCAACGTGGTGTACGCGCTCGCATCGGGCGAGATGCGGGTCATCAGCGCCGCCCCGGCCGCTGTCACCACGAAGGACGCCACCGCCACCGGCCGGCCGCCGATCCGGCCGATGAGATGGCCGCCGAGCTGCGCGCCGATCGTGATCGCGATGGCCACGGGCAGGAACAGCAGCCCGGTCTCCAGCGCGCTGAACCGCAGCACGTTCTGGAGGTAGAGCGAGCTGAGGAAGAACAACCCCAGCATCAGCCCGGTGGCCATCAGCATGACGAACGTCCCCGAGATCACCGGCCGTCTGGCCAGGGTCTCGGCGCGCATGAGCGGTGCGCGTACCGACCGCTCGACGACCACGAACAGCGCGTACAGCAGCACGGCCCCCACCAGCGGCAGCACCGTGCCCGCCGCGCCCCAGCCGGCGTCGCCCGCCGTCACCAGCCCGTAGATCAGCAGGGCCGTCGCCAGCGTGACGACCAGGGCGCCGGGTACGTCGACCCGTTCGCTCCGGCCGGGCGTGGGCGGTACGACGGCGGGCACGGTGGCGAGCACCACCAGCCCGATCGGGACGTTGACGATGAACACCCAGGTCCAGCCCGGCCCGGCGGTCAGCACGCCGCCGAGCAGCACGCCCAGGGCCGCCCCCGTACCACCGATGGCCGCCCAGACGCCGAGCGCCCGGCCGCGTCGTTCGCCCTGGTAGGTGGTGGTGATAACGGCCAGGGCCGCCGGGGAGAGCAGCGCCGCTCCGACCCCCTGGAACGCGCGCCCGGCGATGAGCATCGCGCCGCTCCCGGCCAGCCCGCACGCCAGCGAGGCCGCCGTGAACAGTCCCAGCCCCATCACGAGCGTGCGACGGGCGCCCCACGCGTCGGCGAGCCGCCCGCCGAGCACCATGAGGCCGCCGAAGCAGAGCGTGTACGTGGTCACCACCCAGGTCAGCGACTCACGGTCGAGCGCGAGGTCCGTACCGATGGTGGGCAGCGCCACCTGCACCACCGTGATGTCGACGATCAACATGAACTGGGCCAGGCACAGCAGCACGAGCAGGCCCCACCCGCTCGTGCGTGTCTGGGCGGAAGGCATGCCATGACTCATCCGAAGTCTCCTTAACTCGAACACCGATGTTCAAGTTAGCAGCCGTGAACCATACACGGGTAGGGTTCATTCGGGATGAGCTTCTGGGGGGAGCCCGCGGAGGCCGTGGTCAGGCCGGCTTGGAGAGCAGCGCCAGCATCGTCTTGATCAGCACCGGCTCGACCTCCTCGGCCGCCAGCCGTCCGGTCTCACGCTCCTGCGCCGCGCTGTGGATGATCGAGAAGAACGTCGTCACCAGCCAGGCCAGCGGCAGGTCCGTACGGAAGTCGCCCGCACGCTGACCGCGCGCGATGAGCCGCTCCACCCGCTGCAGCGGCCGGTCATGGTGCTTCCTGATCTGTTCCGTGGCCAGCGTCCGGTCGGCGGCCAGGAACAGGCGGCGGTGCCGGTCGAGGATCTCCCAGGACGACCGCAGAAGCTTGGCCATGGCCTCGGGCGCGGGTGCCGTGTCGATCGAATCGTCCGCCAGCACCGCCTCCGCCACGCCGACCGCGTGGTCGAGCACCGCGTCCACCAGCGCCTCCCGCGACGGGAAGTGGCCGTAAAGGGTGACTCTGCCCACCCCGGCGGCCTTGGCGATGTCGGCCACGCTGGCCGTGGGGTCGGCGCTGAGCAGCCGGGTCCCCGCTTGGAGGATCGCGGCGATGTTGCGCTCGGCGTCCGCACGCCGGGCGGGTACCGGCTGCCGTGCCGCGGTCTTCACCATACGACCAGCCTACGACCCGCCGTTCCGCGCTCCTCACGGTTCGGCTTGCCCACCGGCCCCGGCCACGGCCCGCACGCAGGCGGCGAAAGGCCCAAGAGCGTCAAAGCAGACTGGTCCGAGACGGACGGCACCATCAACCTCGACTGGGCGATCCCGCAGTGGGCGGGACTGGGTTCGGACGCCGTCCTGGGGATCATCCTGGTGATGGCCCTGGCGAAAGCCGTCCTGATCACCGGCCATCTCCGGCGCCGCCGCCGGTCCTCCGCGGGCTCTCACTGAGTCCCGCTGAAGCCCGCCGGAGCCGGCCGAGGCCCGCTGAACGCAGGTAGGGAGATCAGCTCAGCGCGGTCGCAGCCCGGCCAGGGTAAGGGAGACGAGGCGCTTGACCGCGGCCTCCGAGGGCAGGTCGACGGCCGCCTGCAGCGCGTGCGTGCAGAAGGCGGCGAGCTCGTCCGCCGCCACGTCCTCACGTACGTCACCGGCCCGCGCGGCATCCGTCAGCGCGTCGCGCAGCATGTCATGCAGCCGCCGCTGGGCGCGGCCGGCGTCCTCGGACCGGTGCAGGAGCATGACGAGATCAGGGCTGAAGCCATGCCGCGCCATCCGCCGATGCATCAGGGCGTACGTCTCCAGCATGGCTTCGAGCCGCACCCGGGCGTCGCTCTCGCGCTCCACCGCCTGGGCGAGGTGCTCCAGATGCCCGGCGACCATACGGCCGTGCCAGGCCAGCAGGATGGTCTGGACGTCGGGAAAGTACTTGTAGAGCGTCGCGCGGCCGATACCGGTTTTCTCGGCGATCTGCGACATCGTCACCGCCAGGAGCCCACGCTCCCGCACCAGCTCGACAGTGGCGTCCAGGATCGCGTCATGCACGGTACGGCGGTGCGTCTCGATCGTCTCGTTCCACAGCTTCGGCACCCGGCCAGTTTACGAATCGGCGAGCTGGATACACGCCGCCGTACGCGACAAATGCGACGAGATACCCCCTGTGAGTATGCTCACGGCTTGACGCCAGCTAAGGAGCAGCATCATGGACCACAGCGATCAACCGGCCACCGGCCACCACGCCCCTCCCACGGCCACGTGGACGGTGGCTGCGCAGGCGACCCTGCACTGCCTGACCGGATGCGCCATCGGCGAGGTGCTGGGCATGGTCATCGGCACCGCCGCCGGCCTGTCCAACTTCACCACCGTGGTGCTGTCGGTGGTGTTGGCCTTCGTGTTCGGCTACGGGCTGACCATGCGTGGCGTGCTGCGGGCCGGACTCGGCTTTCGCGACGCGTTGAAGGTGGCGCTGGCCGCGGACACCGTCTCCATCGCGGTGATGGAGATCATGGACAACGCGGTGGTCGTGGTCGTGCCCGGTGCCATGGACGCGGGTCTGACCAGCTGGCTGTTCTGGGCGTCGCTGGCCGGGTCGTTGGTCGTGGCCTTCGTGGTGACGACGCCGGTGAACAAGTGGCTGATCTCCCGGGGCAAGGGCCATGCGGTGGTGCACCAGTATCACCACTGAGTGGCCGAAGGCGATGAGCGCCTTCGGCCACGCGAATGGATTACTTGAAGCGGCGCAGGCGCAGGCTGTTGCTCACTACGAACACGCTGGAGAACGCCATCGCGGCCCCCGCGATCATCGGGTTGAGCAGGCCGAGCGCGGCCAGTGGCAGGGCGGCCACGTTGTAGGCGAAGGCCCAGAACAGGTTGCCCTTGATGGTCGACAGCGTGCGGCGGGACAGGCGCAGCGCGTCGGCCGCCACCCGCAGATCGCCCCTGACCAGGGTCAGGTCGGAGGCCTCGATGGCGGCGTCGGTGCCGGTGCCCATCGCCAGGCCCAGGTCGGCCTGGGCGAGGGCGGCGGCGTCGTTGACCCCGTCACCCACCATGGCCACGACCTTGCCCTCGGCCTGCAGCTTCTTGACGGCGTCGACCTTGTCGGCGGGCAGCACCTCGGCTATCACGTCGTCGATGCCCACCTCGGCCGCCACCGTACGGGCCACGGCCTCGTTGTCGCCGGTCAGCAGCACCGGTGTCAGGCCGAGTGCCCGCAGGTCGGCGATGGCCTGCTTGCTGGTCGGCTTGACCACGTCGGCCACCACCAGCACGGCGCGGGCCTGGCCGTCCCAGCCGACCGCGACCGCGGTGCGGCCCTTGGCCTGCTCGTCGGCGAGCTCGCGTTCCAGGTCGACGGGCAGGTGCTGGGACCACTCCGCCAGCAGCCGGGGACGGCCGACCAGCACCGCGTGGCCGTCGACGATGCCCTGTACGCCGAGCCCTTCGACGTTGGCGAAGTCCTCCACCGTGGCGTCGGATCGGGCCTCGCGGGCGATGGCCTGGGCGATCGGGTGCTCGGAGGCGTGCTCCAGCGCGCCCGCCAGCCTGAGGACCTCTTCGCGGTTCTCCCCCTCGGCGAGGTGGACGGCGACCAGGGTCATCTTGCCCTCGGTGACCGTGCCGGTCTTGTCCAGCACGATCGTGTCGACCTTGCGGGTCGACTCCAGCACTTCCGGGCCCTTGATCAGGATGCCCAGCTGTGCGCCCCGCCCGGTGCCGACCAGCAGCGCGGTCGGCGTGGCCAGGCCCAGCGCGCAGGGGCAGGCGATGATCAGTACGGCGACCGCCGCGGTGAACGCCGCCGCCGCGCCGTTGCCCGTGCCGAGCCAGTATCCGAGCGTCCCGACCGCCAACGCGATCACGATCGGTACGAAGATCCCGGAGATGCGGTCGGCCAGCCGCTGCACCTGCGCCTTGCCGGTCTGCGCCTCCTCGACCAGCCTGGCCATCTGCGCCAGCTGGGTGTCCGCGCCCACTCGAGTGGCCTTGACGATCAGGCGGCCGCCCGCGTTCACCGTCGCACCGGTGACCGCGTCGCCGGGCTTCACCTCGACGGGCACGGATTCGCCGGTCAGCATCGAGGCGTCCACGGCGGAGCTGCCCTCGGTGATCACGCCGTCCGTGGCGATCTTCTCGCCCGGCCGTACGACGAAGGTGTCACCGACCTGCAGTTGCTCGGTGGGTATGCGGCGGCCGTCGGCCAGTTCGACCTCTTTGGCGCCCAGTTCCAGCAGCGCCTTCAGTGCCGCGCCGGCGCGGCGTTTGGCGCGGGCCTCGAAGTAGCGACCGGCCAGGATGAACGCGGTCACCGCCGCCGCCGTCTCGAGGTAGATGTTGCCCGAACCGTCGGAGCGCTCAATGGTGAACGTGAAAGGATGCGTCATGCCGGGCGTGCCCGCGGTGCCGAAGAACAGGGCCCACAGCGACCATCCGAGCGCGGCCAGCGTGCCCAGCGAGATCAGCGTGTCCATGGTCGCGGCGCCGTGCCGGAGGTTGGTCCAGGCGGCCTTGTGGAAGGGCCAGCCCGCGTACACCACCACCGGCGCGGCCAGCACCAGCGACAGCCACTGCCAGTTGGTGAACTGCAGCGCCGGGACCATCGCCATCGCCACCACCGGCACGCTCAGCACCAACGAGGTGCGCAGGCGCTGACGCAGCGGCCGCAGCTCGTCCTCCGGCTCCTCCTGCCGCTGCGCCTCCGTCTTGGGCGGGGCGGGCAGCGCAGCCGTGTAGCCGACCTTCTCCACCTCAGTGATCAACTGCTGCGGATCAATGCCCTCGGGGAAGGTGACCTTCGCCTTCTCCGTCGCGTAGTTGACGGTCGCGGTCACGCCTTCGAGCTTGTTCAGCTTGCGTTCGATGCGGTTGGCGCAGGATGCGCACGTCATGCCGCCGATGGTGAGTTCGACAGCTCTGCCTTCAGTGAGGGAAGACATCACTCCCCCTTTCTACTCAGTGCGTGTGGTCGCCGTGGGACGGGCTGACGCTCGGCTCCGCCGCGGGCTTGGGCTGTCCGGCCCCTGCTCGGGCGGTGAAATCGGCGGTGCGTACCTTGCCGGCGTGCTGGAAGTCCAGGAACAGCCGGTAGTCGCCGCCGCTGGGCACTTCGGCGTAGAAGGTGATCTCGGGCCCGGCCTTGTCGCTTTCCTCTGGATGTACGTGCAGATAGGCCAAATCCCCCGCCCGCAGCGCCACCAGGTGGCCGTACGCCCCCAGGTATGGCTGCAGATCCGTCACCGGCTTGCCGTCCTTGCTCACGCTCAGCGTGAGCTTGCTCGCCTGGCCGGGAACCAGGTCACCCGTGAGGGTAACCGTGTAACCGTCCACCTCCGCCGTACGGCTGACCGCAGGCAGTGCCCGCGGCGCGTAGTCGCCCGCGACCGGCACATCCGTACCAAGGGTCAGACCGCTCCCACCCGCGGGAGCGAAGTCGGCGAAGGCCCGGTAGGTGCCAGGAGCGTCCAGCGTCAGCTTCACCGACCACACCCCGTCGCCGGCCTGTTCGGGGTGCAGGTGCTGGAACGTCGCCAGGTCACGCGAGACCACGATGAAATGGAGCTTCTTGTCGTGCTGAACCTGATAGTCGGTCACCGGCTTGCCATCGGGCCCTGTCACAGTGAACCGGAAATCGGTGGGCTCGCCGGTCTTGACGGTGGTCAACGGATTGAGGGTGTAGCCGTTCTGGGACACCTGCAGCCCCCCGGGGGTATCGTCCTGCGGTTTTGCGCCGACCTGAGTGGGAGTGGTGTGGGCGCTCCCATGGCTCGGGGGCGCCGGTGCGGGGGTGCCTTCCCCGACCGCGTTTCCGACGCCCAGGGCGCCGCCGAAGACGACGGCCAGCCCCACAGCGTAGGCACCTAGTTTGCTCGCGGTGTTCATGTCATACCGCCTCCTCGGCCGTCAGGATCGCTTTCGACTCCTTCAACATACTATACCCCCCTACCGTATTCCAATCTGGCTACACGAGTTTGTCCGGAGTGATGGGGAGGGAGCGGACGCGTTCGCCGGTCGCGTGGTAGACGGCGTTCGCGATGGCGGCCGCCACGCCCACGATGCCGAGCTCGCCGATGCCCTTGGCGCCCAGCGGGGTCTGCGGGTCGGGCTGGTCGACGAAGTGGATGTCGATGTCGGGCACGTCGGCGTGCGTGGGCACGTGGTACTCGGCCAGGCCGCGGTTGACGATGAGGCCGGTGCGCTCGTCGAGCAGCGTCTCCTCGGTCAATGCCATGCCGATGCCCATGATGATGCCGCCGCGCATCTGGCTGGTGGCCTGCTTGGGGTTGACGATCCTGCCGCCGTCGAAGGCGCCGACCCAGCGCGTTACGCGCGCCTCGCCGGTCTCCTCGTCGACCCGCACCTCGCAGAAGTGCGCACCGTAGGAGTAGGTGCCCCGCTTGATGGTCTGGTACGGCACCGCCGACTTCCCCGCCACCTCCACGGCCTCCTGCCCTGCCCTGGCCAGAATGCGCTCATAGCTCTCACCCCCACGGGGCCCGAACAGGCCACCGTCGCGGGTGTCCACCTCCTCGAACGACCGTCCCGCCAGCGGTGAGTCGGTGTCGCGCACCAGCTTCAGCAGCTCGCGGACGAGGTTGTCGCGGGCGGACCAGACGGCCGAGGCGAGCGTCGTGGTCGCGGCCGAGGCACCGGGGATGCGGGTCCTGGCCACGTTGGAATCGCCCTGCTCGAAGCGGATCCGGTCGAGAGGCAGCCCAAGACGGTCGGCCGTGGCCTGGCTCTGCGCGGTCGAGGTGCCGGCGCCCAGTTCGTTGGTGCTGCTGCGGATGGTGACGGTGCCGTCGGCGGACAGGCGCAGCTTGACTCCGGCGATGAGCACGGCGTCGGGGTTGATCGCCGCGGCCATCCCATGCCCGATGAGCCAGCGGCCGTCCCGCGTCGCGCGGGGCGCGGGTGGGCGCTGTGACCAGCCGAACGCCTCGGCGCCCAGGGCGTACGCCTCACGCAAGTGGCGGCTGGTGAAGCTGATTCCGCTCATCGGGTCCCGCTCAGGTTCGTTGCGCAGGCGCAGCTCAAGCGGGTCGAGGCCGAGCCGCCAGGCCAGCTCGTCCATGGCGGATTCCAGCGCGAAGGATCCGGGGGCCACGCCCGGACCACGGAAGAAGGCGTTCTGGATGCGGTCCAGGCGAACCACCTGCTGGACGACATGGACATTCGGGCAGGCGTACAGATGGCGGGAGGCGACCACGGCGGCCTCGGCGAACTCGTCGGTCGTGCACGGGGCCAGGGCGTCGTGTTCGAGCGCGGTGAGCCGTCCCGTGGCGTCGGCGCCGAGCGCGACGCGGCTGCGGGTCGGGGCCCGGCCGCCGGTCATGGCGAACACGTCGGCCCGCGAGAGCACGAGCTTGACGGGACGGCCGGAGAGCTTGGCCGCCGCCACCGTGAGCCAGACGTGCGGCCAGGCCGGAGTCTTGCCGCCGAAGCCGCCGCCGATGAACGGCGCCAGCACGCGGACGTTCTCCTCGGCGAGTGAGAACTTCTTGGCCAGCATCTCCTTGACGCCATAGGGGTACTGCGCGGTGTCGTAGACCGTGAGGCGGTCGCCCTCCCAGTTGGCCACGGTGGCGTGCGGTTCCATGGCGTTGTGGTGTTCTAGCGGCGTGGTGTACTCGGCCTCGACCGTGGCCGCCGCCGCGCCGAGCGCCGTACGGACATCGCCGCGCCTGGTCACGGGCTCCTCCAGCACGGCGTGCGCGGGAGTGTACGGTTTCCCGTCGGCCATCGACAGCCTGGCGGGCCACGGCTCGTAGTCGGCGTGGATCAGCGACGCCGCGTACCGGGCCTGTTCCAGGGACTCGGCCACGACGACCGCGATGGGCTGGCCGTACCAGAAGATCTCGTCGGTGTTGAGCACCGGCAGGCTCATCGCGGCGGCGCCGAGCGGGCCCTTCATGGTGGCGTACGCGGGGGTGCGCTTCATCGCGGGCGCGTTGTCGTGGGTCATCACGAGCAGCACACCGGGCGCCCGCGGAACGTGGACGGCGGTGATCCGGCCTCTGGTGATGGTGCTGCCCACCACGACCGCGTGGGCGAGGCCGGGGAGGTGCCGCTCGGCCGTGTAGCGGACGGCGCCGGTGGCCTTGGCGCGGCCGTCCAGCCGGTCGGCGGGCCTGCCGAGCTCGGCGCGGTGGTGGGCCAGGGGATCGGGCCTGCCGTCGGGCAGGAGTCTGGCCAGCCTGGTCAGCGCCTTGCTGGCGAGGGTGAAGCCGCGTGCGGCGAGATTCATGATCTGACTCCTTGCAACGCTCGCCGGATCAGTCGCCGGGCCAGCTCGGCCTTGAACGCGTTGTGCGCGCGTGGGCGGGAGCCGGCCAGCGCCTGTTCGGCCGCCTGGTGGATGAGCTCGTCGTCGAGAGTGGTGCCGGTCAGGAGCTGTTCGGCTTCGTACGCGCGCCACGGTTTGGCGGCGACCCCGCCCAGCGCGATGCGTACGGTGGTGGCGCGGCCCGCTTCCATGCGGACGACGGCGGCCACGCTGACCAGCGCGAAGGCGTAACTGGCCCGATCACGCACCTTGAGGTACACCGAGCGGCCCGGCTGAGCCGGCGGCAGGTCGATGGAGGTCACCAACTCCCCCGGCGCGAGCGCCGTCTCCAGGTGCGGCGTGTCTCCGGGCAGGCGGTGGAAGTCCACCAGCGGTACGGGATCGCGGCCCGCGATGTTGACCACGGCGTCCAGGGCGGCCAGCGCCACGCACATGTCCGACGGATGTACGGCGACGCAGCTCTCGCTCGTGCCGAGGATGGCGTGCGTGCGGTTGAACCCGTCGAGAGCGTCGCAGCCGGCGCCAGGATCACGTTTGCCGCAGGCCGAGTGCCGGTCGTAGAAGTAGCCGCAGCGGGTGCGCTGCATCAGGTTGCCGCCCACGGTGGCGCGGTTGCGCAGCTGGGGAGAGGCGCCGTTCAGGATGGCCTGGGCCAGCACCGGGTAGCGATCACGTATCCGCTCGTCGGCGGCCACCCGCGTGTTGCGGACCAGGGCCCCGATCCGCAGGCCGCCTGCGTGCTCCTCGATGTCGGCCAGCGGTAGCCGGGTGATGTCCACGAGCTCGTGCGGCGTCTCGATGCCCTGGCGCATCAGGTCGACGAGATTGGTGCCGCCTGCCAGGTACTTCGCCCCTTTTGCGGCGAGTTCAACGGCCGAGGAGGTGTCGGTAGCCGGTACGTAGGAGAACGGGTTCACCGGGCGACCTCCCGCACCGCCGCGAGGATCCCGTTGTACGCGCCGCACCGGCACAGGTTGCCTGCCAGCCGTTCCCTGATCTCGGTGTCCGTCAGACCGGGCTCGCCTATGGCGCTGGGCACCCCCGCCTCGTACTCGGCGAGCATGGCCACGGCCGAGCAGACCTGGCCCGGGGTGCAGTAGCCGCACTGCAGGCCGTCGTTGCGGACGAACGCCTCCTGCATCGCCCGGCCGACCTCTGACGACGCCAGCCCTTCGATGGTCGTGACCTCCGCGTCCGCGCATTGCGCGGCGAGCACGAGGCAGGAGTTGACCCGCTCACCGTTCAGCAGCACCGTGCAGGCGCCGCAGGCCCCTTGGTCGCAGCCCTTCTTGGTACCGGTCAGGCCGAGGTGCTCGCGCAGGCAGTCGAGCAGGCTGACCCGGGCGTCCAGCTCCAGCTCATGCTTGCGGCCGTTCACCGACAGCCGCACTTGAATGGATGGCATCCGCATTCCTCGCTATCTCGTACATCTATGTACGGGTTGTAGAGTGCGGACTATACCCCTCCTCCGTATGAGGGTTGATTCGTGGCTGATACACGGCTGAGGCGTCGCGGATGTCGGCGGCTTGTATCGTCTGTTGCCTCAGGCCTTTGGGGAGAAATGTCGCTTTCGGTGTCGGCTCCGGTAACCGTGCTGCTCGTCGAGGACGACGAAGTGATCCGCAAGACCGTCGGGATGGTGCTGGAGCGCTACGGCTATCGCGTGAGCACGGCGGGCGACGGCCTGACCGGCCTCGAACTGTTCAGGGAGGAGCGGCATGACGTGCTCCTCCTGGACGTGATGCTGCCAGGGCTGGACGGCATCGGGCTGTGCCGGCAGGTCAGGGAGTGGAGCCTGGTGCCGATCCTGATGATGTCCGCGCGGGGCGACGCTCTCGACGTGGTGTCGGGGCTGGAGGCGGGGGCCGACGACTACGTGGTCAAGCCGGTCGACACCTCCGTGCTGGTGGCCAGGATCCGTTCGCTGCTGCGCCGGGCCTCCTTCGCTCCGGGTCCCGAACACCTCCAGGAGGCCACCGGCCTGGTCTTCGGGGACCTGGCCATCGATCCGCAGGGATTGGAAGTGCGCCGCGCCGGGGAGTTGGTCGAGCTGGCTCCCACCGAGTTGCGGCTGCTGCTGGAGTTCGCCGCGAATCCGGGGATCGTGCTGGACCGGCAGACACTGCTGCGCAACGTCTGGGACTACGGCTGGGACGGGGACAGCCGCGTCGTCGACCTGTGCGTGCAGCGGCTGCGTAGGAAGATCGGCGCCGACCGGATCGAGACGGTGCGCGGCTTCGGTTACAAGCTGCGGCGCTGACGTGGGAAAGGCCGCACGCGGACTGCTGAACTGGCGGTCATTGCGCTGGAAGATCGCCGCGCTGGTGGCCGTGACGTCCTGCGCGGTCGCGCTGGCCGTCGGGGTGCTGGTCCACCGGAGCGCCTTCGACCGGTCCATGAGCCTGGGCAGGGACCGGGCTTTCAGCGCGCTGCTGGCCGAGGTGGACACCTACCGGCGTACGGGCGAGGCGCCGCAACCCGCTCAGGTCCCGCCCGCGCTGCTCCAACAGGCCAGGAGCACCGGCGAGTTCAGCACCTGGTACGACGACCGCCGGCCGGACATTCCCTGGATGTGGGCGGCGCAGCAGATCGACGGCCAGGTGCTGGCCGTGCAGATCGACATGGGCTCGGAGATACGCGGCCTGTGGGCCCTGGACCGGAACATCGTGAAGGCGTCGCTGGTCGCGCTCGCGATCGTCGTACCTCTGGCCGTGCTGGCCGCCGAGACGTCCAACCGGCGGCTGAGGCGCGTGGCCCGCACCGCGCGGCGGATCGCGGACGGCGACCTGGAGGCCAGGAGCATGATGGGCGGCCGGGGCGGCGACGAGATCACCGACATCTCGGCCACCATCGATTCGATGGCCGACAGTCTGCGGGACCGGCTGTTGAGCGAGCAGCGCTTCACCGCCGATGTGGCTCACGAGCTACGTACCCCGCTGATGGGGCTGGTCGTCTCGGCCGAACTGCTCCCGGAGAGCGAGGCCACCGACCTGGTACGTGACCGGGTACGGGTGCTACGGGCGCTGGTGGAGGACCTGCTGGAGATCTCCCGGCTGGACGCGGGCGCGGAGTGGGCCGATCGCCGTCCGGTGCCGCTGGGCCGGGTCGTCGAGGAGTGCGTGGCCCGGACGAAGCTTGCGGTTCGGCTCACGGTGACCGGTGAGCCGGTGGTCGACACCGATCCGCGGCGCATCGACCGGATCATCACGAACCTGGTCATCAACGCCCACCGCCACGGGCGCGCTCCGGTCGAGGTCGCCGTGAACGACACGACGATCGTCGTACGCGACCACGGCCCCGGATTCCCGGACAGGTTGCTGGCGGAGGGGCCGCAGCGTTTCCGTACGGGCGGGGCCGAGCGTGGCCACGGCCATGGCCTGGGCCTGGCCATCGCCGCCGGACAGGCACGGGTGATCGGCGCCGATCTCGCCTTCGCCAACGCCCCGGACGGCGGCGCGACGGCCACGCTTCGCCTTCATTACCCGGTGTAGTTCGAGTTTCCCTTCTCGATCTCTACGGATCACGACCAGTGGTAGGCCAGGTTCACGGCTAGTGCGGCCACCGCGGTGAAGAAGAATCCGCCCCAGTTCACGAGCTTGCGGGAACCCACTCGCAGGTGCGCGAGGAGCGCGCCGACGAAGTACAGCACGAGGCTGTAGGCGGCGAGTGTGCCCAGCATCGGCACGGCGAACCCGCCCAGCAGCCCCAAAGAGCCCGCCGCCAGCATCATGCCCAGCACCGGTACCCACGACCGTGGCAGGCGCTTCATGTCCGCCTGGGCCTTGGGAAATTCGTGGCCGATCAGGTAGACGACGGCGGCGCTGCCGAACAAGAGCGCGGCGAAGATGGTGACCGCGACATAAGCGGTGAACATAAGCTTTCCTTTGCGGTTGTCAGCTGCGAGAACTTCCGTCGAGGAAGCCGGCCCGGGCATTGTTGATCACTGCGATCCGGGTCCCAGCAGTCCGACGAAACAACCGCGGAAAACGTCAGGCGACGCGCCGACCTCACAGTCCCGTGGGCTGTCTCGTCGAACGGGTGAGGGCAGCCGCGAGCAAGGGAGCCATCGTCACCATGACCACCCCATCCGATCCGGGACTGAGCGCGATCATGAGTGAGCGGCGTCAGCTGATCAATCTCGCCTATCGCCTCCTGGGCTCCCTGGCCGACGCGGAGGATGTCGTACAGGAGACCTACGCCCGCTGGTACGCCATGACCCGGCAGCAGCAGGACGCCATCGAAGTCCCAGGCGCCTGGCTGACCACGGTCGCCAGCCGCATCTGCCTGGACCTGCTCGGCTCGGCACGGACCCGGCGCGAGAGCTACGTCGGCGAATGGATCCCCGAGCCGCTGCCCGACCCCACGGAGTGGATCACCGGGCGGCCGGTCGACCCGGTGGACCGCGTCACCCTCGACGAGTCGATCACCATGGCCTTCCTGGTCGTGCTCGATTCGATGACCCCGGCCGAGCGCGTCGCGCTCGTCCTGCACGACGTCTTCCGCTACTCCTTCGCCGAGGTGGCCGAGATCGTCGGCCGTACGCCGGGGGCCTGCCGCCAGCTGGCCTCCTCGGCCCGCCGCCGTCTTGCTGCCTCGCAGGCGCCGACAACTCCGGCGGCGCGGCAGTCTGGCATCGTCAGGGACTTCAAACAGGCATGGGAGGCCAAGGACATCGACGCCCTCATCGGCCTCCTCGACCCTGACGCCACGGCGATCATCGACGGCGGCGGCCTGGTCAGCGCCGGACTCCACCCGATCGAAGGCAGCGAGCGGATCGCCCGCTACATCCTCGCCCTCGCCGGCCGGGCCCCCGACCTGACCATCCTGGAGCGTACGGTCAACGGTCAGCCCGGTCTGGTGGCTCAGCAGAACGACGTCACTGTGACGGTGACGGCGTTCGAGGTCGAAGACGGCCGGATCAGGCGCATCTGGGCGGTACGCAACCCCGAGAAGCTCCGGCCATGGACGGCGGCCACCTCGCGGTAGCGTGACGCGGCGATCCGGGGTTACCTGGACGGGTGATCGCGCGGGAGGCAGGCAGCATGGTGTGGGAGTACAAGATGAAGCGACTCGGCGACAAGGTCAGTCGCAGCGAGTTGCAGCGGCAGTGCGACGAACTCGGCGCGGAGGGGTGGGAACTGGTGGGGTTCACCCCGGTTGTGGAGTTGAAGGATGAGTCGGTGTCGTTCGATCGGCATTCCCCAGGGTGCTTGATGGTCTTCAAGAGGTCGTGGGTGCGGGAACCGGGCTGACCTGGCTGGGGCGCGGCGTGACGCCCGGAGGGGTGGCGCGAGTGTGTCGTCGCGCCATCCCAAGAGGTTCCGGTCAGGGATCGTTCGGCTTGGGGTTGTGCGGGCTACCGCCGCCACCTCCACCGCTGCTGCCGTTGTTGCCGGCGAACTGGATGGGCTGGTAGTTGGGCAGGACCACGGTGTTGGCCGAGGCGTCGGAGCCGTCGGTGCTGAGCGTCTTGTACACGGTCCAGATGAACTTGGCGAAGCCGAGGACCTGACCCCAGTCGATGCCGTTGTTCCAGTGCACGATCGACACCGCGTACGTCTGCTCGGCGATGTCCGGTGAGACCTGCCCGGACCAGTTCTCCGTACGCTTGGAGTAGCCCAAGGCGGTGCCGTTGACACCCCAGCAGTCGCCGCCGACCTCGCCGATGACCATGCCGTCGACGTTGAGGAGCAGGGCCTTGGCGCACAGGCGGACGCCGGTGAGGTAGACGCCCGACTCGACCGTCGAGACGCCGTAGACGTTGCCGCTGGCGTAGACCTTGACCGTGGTGTCGATGGTCTTGTTCTGGTTGTTGGCGTGCCAGGAGTGGAGTGACGCCTCGGCGACCAGTCTGTCGGCGCTGGCCGGCGGTGACGCGACTACGAAGCCGGTCAGGGCGATGAGGGCGGTGAGTAATGCGGTGATCAGTCTTCTGGGGGTGCCCATGGAGGCCTTTCCGTTCGTGGTGCTCGGGTGATCCGTCCGAATTCTCACCACGTGGCCATTCACCGGCGAAGAGCCACCGACCCGTAATCGGGAAGGTCCGTCATTTCACGGATGCCGCCCTGTCAGGGGGTACGTCGTTCAACGGATCCCGCGGCCGGGCCCGCCCATCCACCATGTCCAGGTGACCTCACGCCTGACCCGACGACCGGCGGACCAGGGCCGCGCGGGTGTTGACGCCGAGCTTGCGGAAGACCCGGGCCAGGTGCGTCTCGACCGTGCGCGGGCTCAGGTACAGCCGCTCGCCGATCTGCCGGTTCGTCAGGCCCTCGCCGACCAGTTCGACGATCTCGCGTTCGCGCTCCGACAGCCGCCCGCCCGCCCCATGGGCCGCGGTGCCGCGCTGCCTGCGCCCGGCCTGCGCCGCCGGCCACGGCGCACCGACCCGCGCGAACAGGGCCTTGGCCTGGCCGAGCTGCTCCTGCGCCGTGCGGACGTCGCCCGCGTCCGCTCTCACCTCCGCCAGCAGCATCCGGGCGAAGCCTTCGCCGACGGGCAGTCTGGCCGTGACGAGACACGCCACGGCCTCGCGAGCCGCCGCGTCCGCCTCGTGCGGGCGGTCCGCGGCCATCGCCAGCGTCGCGCGGGCCGCCTCGACGTCGGCGGACCGGGCGGGCGGCGCTCCCGACGCCACGACCGCGACGGCCCGCTCGTACCACTGCCCGGCCGCCGTCAAGTCGCCGCAGGCCGCCTCCGCCCGCGCGCGACGGGCGAAGACACTCGCCGCGCCGGGCCCCAGCCCCGACGGATCGCCACCGACGCGGGCGGCCAGGAACCGCCGGCAGTCCTCCGTACGGCCGACCGACAGCAGCACCTCCGACACCACGTCGTCGGCGATGGTCCGCCACCACGCCGAGCGCATTCCCGGACCGTGCAGCACCTCCTCCACCAGCGGCACGGCGGCCTCGGGACCCGCCTGCCACAGCAGCGGCCGGGACTTGACCACGTGCGCGAACGCGAGCATCTCGGCGCTGCCGAGATGACGCGCGATCTCCTCCGCCTCCTCGGCGTCGGCCAGCGCCGCCTCGATCTCGCCCAGCGCGGAACGGACCATGGCCCGTGCCGCGTGCAACAGGGGGACGACGTTGTCGCGACCGTGGTCACGGGCGACCTGCAACCCGCGGGCCAGGTGCCGCAGCGCGTCGTCGTGGTGGTCGACCATGAACTCGCCCCACGCCAGAGGTGCCACGAAGCCGAGGTCGTCGCACAGCTCGCGATCGGTCAGGGCGTCCATGAGCGCCTTGGCGCGGGCGAGCAGGCGATATCCGTCGGCGAAGTGACAGCGGTACAGCTCGGCGACCGCGAGCAGCGTGACGGCCGAGGCCGATGTCCCCGGCCGGGGAGACCTCCGCACGGTCGCCCGCTCCCCCTGGGGGCTCTCCTGGTCCAGCTGGTCCAGGGCCTGTGAGGCGTTGTCCGCGGCCGAGTCCCACTGGCCCTGCAAGAGGTCGATCGCCGCCAGCTCCACCAGGAGGGGCGGCCTGCCCGCGGAATCGTCCACCCTGGCCAGCTCGCCGGTCAGCAGCGCCCTGGCCTCTTCCAGCCGTCCCAGCGACCGTTGCATCGCGGACAGCAGCCCCACCGCCCGGTCCCTGCTGCCGTCGCCTTCCCGTACGAGCTCGTCCAGCAGCCCCCGGGCCTCCTCCAACCGTCCGGACACGGCGAGCGCCGCGGCGAGCGACATCCGCAGCTCCGGCGTCGCGTCAGCGGGCGACGCCTCCAGCGCGGCGCGGAACCATCGCGCCGCCGTCGCGGGCGCGTTGACCGACACAGCTCCCGCCGCCGAGACGAGCAGCGCGGCCCCGTCCGCGTCGCCCACGCCTATCGCGTGCTCCATGTGCACCGCGCGGCGGACGTCCGAGGCGCCCCGCGAGAGCAGGTGCTCCGCCGCCCGGCGATGCGCCGATCTCCTCCAGGAGGGCCCGGCCAGCTGGTACGCGGCCGCGCGAACCAGCGGATGCCTGAACACCAGCGCCCGCCCGGCCGTGCCGAGCACCCTTCGGCGCACCAGTTCGTCCAGCGCCGGCTCGACGGTACGAGGATCCAGCCCGGACACGGCCGCCACGAACGCCACATCCACGTCGTCACCGGCGACGGCTGCCGCCTGGGCCACCAGTTGCCGGTCCGGGTCCAGCCCGGCGAGCTCGGCCACGATCAACCGGTCAAGGACATCGGTCCCGGTGACCTCCGTGAGAGCACCGGTGACCTCCGCGAGGTCGGCGGCCGGGGTGTCCGGCAGCGTGGCCAGGATCTCCAGGAACAGCGGGTTGCCGCCGCTGCGCTCGTACAGCCGCCGCCTTCCCGGACGGGACAGTTGCCGCCTCCCCGGACGGGACGGCTGCCCAGCGAGCATGGTGTCGGCCTCGGCGGCCGACAGCGGGCCGAGCGGCAGGTTGACGACGTTCGCCGAGGTCAGCGACCGGGCCAGCCCTCTGGGCAGCTCGCCGGTACGGCAGGCGAGCACGATCACGGCGCTCGTGTTCGGCGGATGTCTGATGTGATAGTCGATCACCTCCACCGAGGCGTCGTCGGCCCACTGCACGTCGTCCATCAGGACCACCAGCGTGCTCGACTCGCCCATTCGCTCCACTCCCTGACGCATCTCGCGGAAGCGGCGGTGACGGTCCAGACCGGCCAGGTCACCCGTCCCGCTCTCCCGCGACAGCAGCGCGCGCAACCCATCGAGGTGTCCGGCGAGGTCGGGATGCTGGTGGGCGTCGGCGAGCGCGTCTTGCACGATCCCGTACGGCGCGCTGCGCTCGAACTCGGTGGCCCGTCCGGCGATGGCCGTAACGCCACGTTCGCGGGCGAGGTCGGCGAACGCGCCCAGCATCCGGGTCTTGCCGATGCCCGGCTCACCGGTCAGCAACACGAAGACCCACTGCCTCCGCGCGTCCAGGAGACCCGACAGGTGGGCCAGTTCTGCGGTTCTGCCGACCAGTGGACGCGGGCTCTCGAACACCTGCTGCCTCCCACGGACACGCCGCTCTCGGCCGGGAGGATCGCCCGGACATGATCCATGTCTATCCCACGTAAATCCCCGCCAAAGCAGCGGACGGCATCTGCCTCAAGGCCGTGTGGCCTTCTGGTGCGAGCCGTGGCAATTGACGCTCCACATAATGTCGAACATAAGTTCGCATTAGGTCTTCCCGAGACGACCCGCGCGGATTACGATCTTGGTGCTGGTCGATCCAGACCGGCTTTCCATGCTGATGAGGCCGTCATGGACGCGCCACAACGGAACGGGGATGATCGATGATCCGACGCAAGCTGCTCGCGCTAGGTGTCGGCGTAGGGCTGCTGGGCGCCACCGCCGTCGCCACGCCCGCTCAGGCCGCGGACGTGGTGTCGGCCCCGCTGGCCAGCATGGCGGGTGGGCAGCAGGTCGCGACGTTCTGGCTCGCCGATGGGGGCGCCAACCTCAAGAGCGCCACGCCCTACGCCCCACCGGCCGAGATCCACGGGGAACGCACGTCCGACGCCGTCGTTCCGTCCGGTAAGCCCGGTCTGGTGGTGCCGGTGCCTCCGGAGGCGGAAGGGCAGCTGCCTCAGACCTCGGGGAAGGTGTTCTTCGTCGGCGCCGACGGTCAGCCGCATTGGTGTTCGGGCACCGCCGTCCAGTCGGCGTACCGCAACCTCGTCGCCACCGACGCGCACTGCGTGTACGACATGGAGGGCGCCTCGGCCACGGTCGACAAGTGGGCCTTCGTGCCCGGCTACTCCGAGGGCGCCACCCCGTTCGGTCTGTACGTCGGAAAGCAGGCGTTCACCCACTACGACTTCACGACGTACAGGGATCAGGACCGCGACTTCGCCTTCGTGAACGTCTACTACGGCGTCGTCCCCTCCGCCTCAGGAGCGCTGACCAGTAATGGGAGGCTGGCGGACATCGTCGGCGCGCAGGGCCTCGCCTTCAATCAGACGATCGACCAGACGACGACGACGGCCGTCGACGTCTTCGGCTATCCAGCCGGTCCCCACCCCGACGGGACTCGGCCCTACACCGGCGCGACCCTCGAGCGATCCACCGGGCAGACCTTTGTCATGAAGCTCTCCGATCCGCCCGCCGACCAGCCCGTCGGCGTCGACTCGCCGTTCACCGGCGAAGGCTCCCTCGGCTCCTCCTGGCTGCAGAGCTACCGCGACGACCAGGGCCTCGGCTATCTCAACGGCATCACGACCGGCGTCTCCGACACCGACGGCGACGGCCGTTACGACACGGGAGTCTCCCCGTACTTCGACAGTGGGCTGTTCACGATCTATCGCGCCGCGGCCGCGACCTGGAGCGGCCGTATCACCATCACCTGAACAACCCGGTCAGTACGGGTGCCGGTCGGGCTTGTTCATCCACGCCGCACAGGCCTTGGCGCCGAGTTCGGGCTGAGCCTGCTGGATCAGGATCCTTCGCTCGTCGAGAGGCCGGGTGAAGTCCTGGTACTGGAACTCGTCGTCGAAGCCGATCTTCTTCGTCGCCGCCAGGTCGAAGGCGAAGTAGACCCTGTCGATACGTGACCAGTAGATGGCGCTCATGCACATCGGGCAAGGGGCGCCACTGCTGTAGAGCGTGTATCCCATGAGCATCCGGGCCCGCTCCGGCATGAGATCCGGGGATCCCTTAGGGCGTGGCACGAGCTCCAGTGTCGATTCGTTCTGTTGGCTCTCCGGTATGGAGGGGGCTCGGGAATTCAAGATCTGAATGGCCTTGCGGATGGTCTCCACTTCGGCATGGGCCGTGGGGTCGCCGGTGAGAAGGACGCGATTCTGCCCTCGGGCGATGATTTCTCCATCGTTGGTGAGGACCGCACCGAAAGGGCCGCCCCAACCGTTCTCTACGGACTCGATAGCGAGCCGTACCGCTTCCGCCATGAAATCCTTGGAGTCCATTCCGAACCCTCCGATCCGTAAAAGGCGGTTGAAGTTTCGGCCCTTCGCCGATCTGGTCAACCGCCGCATCCTGCTCCTTACCCGGGCGTTGCTGCACTACACTCGGCCTTATGAAGCCTGGTGGTGGCCACAGTCCCGACGGTCAGGGCGCGACCGTGGTTATTTCCTCGACAGTTCGCCAAGGCCGCGACAATGATTATGAGCGGTGGCAGGAAAAGACGACTGAGATCGCCCGTGGTTTCCCCGGGTTCGAGGGCACCGAGCTTTATCCGCCGATCGCCGGCGAGCAGAATTCATGGGTCGTCGTATTTCGCTTCTCCAGCATCGGGCAATTGACCGCGTGGCTTGATTCCGAGGTGCGGCGGAAACTGCTCGACGAGGTTCGCCCGATGCTGGAGGAGCCCGCGTCGCAGGAGGTTCTCGCCGGGGGGACGGCGGTCCGGGAAGCCGTCACGGCGGTGATCTCGCACAATGTGCGGCCGGGACGCGAGGCCGACTTCGCGCGCTGGCAGGAGAAGGTCCGTAAAGCGCAGGAGAGGTTCGCGGGCTTCATGGGCACCGAGGAGTTCGAGCCCGTGAGTGGTGTTCAGGATCGCTGGGTCGTGCTGCTGCGCTACGACACGCGTGAGCATCTGGACGAATGGCTCGGGTCCGACAGCCGCGCGAAACTGCTGGAGGAGGGTCGTGACTACTTCGTCGACTACGACGTGCGGAAGGTCCAGTCGGCGTTCAGCGGCTGGTTCCAGTTCGGCCGCGAAGCGGGAGACGGCGCCCCGCCGAGCTGGAAACAGGCCATGACCGTGCTGCTCGTTCTCTATCCCACGGTGATGATCCTCAACCTGACAGCGGTCCGTGGGTTCGCGATGGCGCACCTGCCTGGATATCTCGCCATGTTCCTCAGCAACGTGTTGAGTGTCACTGTCCTGACGTGGCTGGCCATGCCGCTGGTGAACAGGGTCTTCGCGGGATGGCTCGTACCCGGCCGGACGACTTCCGCCCGCGCGAACGTGGTGGGCGTCGTCGTGATCGCGCTCTGCTACGCGGTCTCCATCGCCGTCTTCGGGGTGATCGGCGGTTAGAACCAGTCTGCTCGGACAACTGTCCGACTGGCGGTCGCCCGCTGATATAATCAGGCGATTCGCCGCAGGTGCCACGGCCGGGACGCCGCCGCCATGCGGACAACCGAGCAGAGGAAGACCTCCCATGGCGCGCGCCGAGACCGGACCCGATTTCATCGAGGCGCTGGCCCGTGGCCTCGATGTCATCAGAGTGTTCCAGCCGGGACGGGCGAGCATGTCGCTGACCGAGGTGGCCACCGCGGCCGGGCTGGCCCGTCCGACGGCCCGGCGCATCCTGCTGACCCTGCAGGAGCTGGGATACGCGCGGGCCGAACAGGGTGGCTTCGCACTCACTCCGCGCGTGCTCGAGCTCGGCATGTCGTACGTGCGCTCGATGGGTCTGTGGGAGGTCGCCCGGCCGCATCTGGAGCGGCTGGTCGAGCAGACCAACGAGTCCTCCTCGATCGCCCAACTCGACGGGTCGGACATCGTGTACGTCGCCCGGGTGGCCGTGCCGAAGATCGTCGCCCTTCGGGTGCAGATCGGGACGCGGTTCCCGGCCCTGCAGACCTCGCTCGGCAAGGTGCTGCTCGCCGCGCTGCCGCCCGCTGAGGTGGGCCGGGTCCTGGCCGAGCCGAGCCGCTCGGGCATCCAGCCGCGCTGGGAGCCGGACGCGGAGGAGCGCGACGCGGCGCTGCGGGTGGTGCGGGCCAAGGGCTGGGCGCTCACGGACGAGGAGCTCTCGCTGGGCATCCGATCGGTGGCCGCGCCCCTGCGCAACGGGCTCGGCGAGGTCATCGCGTCCGTCAACGTCAACGTGCACGCCGCCGAGACCTCCGTACGGAAGCTGACCCAGGAATACCTGCCGCTGCTGCTCACCACGGCCGGCGCGATCAGCGCCGACTGGGCGCAGTATGAGACGGTGCCCGAGGTCACCGCCTCATGATCACCCCAGCGGCTCAGGTGGCGATGTCGGGATAGGGCATGGCGAAGTGCGCGAGCCGCTGGGCGTACTCGAGCTGGAATCCCAGAGGCTCGTGGTCCCGCTCGAACATCGCGATGAACAGCGTGAGCGTGAGGAAGGGATGCGCCCCCAGCCCGAACAGCGCCGGATAGTCGTGCGTGGCCAGCGCCTCGCGCTCGACGTCGTCGAACCGCAGCCAGGTGGAGGACTCGCCGTCGTGGCAGTTGAGGATGCGGTTGGCGTAGTCGGTCTCCCACATCGCCACCGTGCCGCGCGGGTCCTCGCGGTAGCGCTCGACGAGCTCGGGATCGCGGTCGACGGTGAACAGGAACTTGTCGAGCAGGTACTTGCTCATGAGCCGCCTCCGGTGGGATACCAGGTGAAGTAGGCCTCCATGGTGTGGAACAGGTCGTACGTGTCGACGTAGTCGGCCTTCCTGCCCTCGCCCGCGACGCCCATCATCAACATGAAGTCCATGAACCCGTGGGTGGCGTTGCCCGGCGTCCACAGGCTGTCCAGCGTGACCTCGGCCAGGCAGCCCTCGATGTCCCCGGACGCGATCCAGCCGACGGCCTTCTGGTCGAACTCCGGGTCCGGCCCGTGCGGGCCGAACTGGCGGGGCCCGCCGAGCTCGAGCGACAGGTGCCCGGTGCCGATGACCGCGACCCTCTTGTCGGCCGGCCACGCTTCGACCAGTTGCCGGATCGTCCTCCCGAGCTGGACGAACCTGGCCGGGCGCGGTAACGGCGGCGCGAAGATGTTGGTGTAGATCGGCACGATCGGCAGGTCGTTCTGCGGCCGGAGCGTGATGATCGGGCACGTGATGGAGTGGTCGATCCGCAGCTCGTTGGAGAAGGCCAGGTCGAACCCGGCGTCCATGCCTTGCCGCAGCACGTACGCCGACAGGTCCTCCTGGCCCTTGAACAGCATCCTCGGCAGGCCGAACTCGCGCTCCTCGTTGTAGAAGTTCGCGTCGTAGAAGGGGGCCTTGCCGACCAGGAACTGCGGCATGTTGTCCAGCCACAGCTGGTGGAAGTGGTCCGAGCCGACCATCACCAGCACGTCCGGGCGGGCCCGGGTCAGCGTCTCCCGGAACGCCTCCACCTTGCGTACCCACTCGTCCGCGAACGGCGGGCGGTCCTCCCCGGTGGCGGTGCTGGCCCGGTAGAAGAAGGGATGGTGGGTGGACGCGATCACCGCGACCAGTTCAGCCATGCGAACCTCCTGGGGGATGTGGCTCGGGTGAGACGGACCGGTGGTTCAGGTCGACCGACAGGAAGATCTCGTTGGCCACCGGGCGGCGCAGCTCCTCGGCCAGCTGCCCGATCAGCCCCGCCGTCCTCGCCAGCAACGCGAACCCGCGCAGCAGCTCCATTGGCAACCCCAGATCGGCGAGCGCCGCGCCGCAGACCCCGGCCCCGTTGAGCGGCAACGTACGGCCCAGCACCCGCGGATGAACGCGGCCGATCGCGGCGAACAGCGACAGGTGCGGCCCGAGGAGCCCCTCCTCTTCGGCGATCTGGAACAGCCGCGGCGTCCGGGGATCGACCTCCTTGTGCACGTGGTGGCCGAGGCCGGGGATGCGCCGCGCCGCCGTACGCTGGGCCGACACGACGTCCAGGGCGACGGCGTCCCACCCGGCGTCGTCGTCCGGCGGCGGGCCGTCGAGCGAGGTCAGCACGTCGTGCAGGAACCGGCCGCTGTCCTCGGTGACCCCGAGAAAGCGGGACCCGCCGCCGAGCAGCCCGGCCGCCAGCGCGCCCTGTACGGAGTCGGGCGCGGACAGGTACGTCAGCCGGGTCACGATCGCCGTGGGCGTGAACCCGTGGTCGGCCAGCGCGGCGAGCACGGCTTCGAACACGCGGGTCTCGCCCGGCGTCGGCCGCCGCTGGGTGGCCAGCCAGAAGGCCAGCTCGCCGAAGCCGACCTTGCCCATGACCTCATCGGCCAGGTCGTGGCCGAGGAGCGTGATCGACGTGGGCGTCGACGCGCCGAGCGCCGTAGGGTAACCGCCGTTCACGGAGTCAGCCATGCGCGCAGCTCCTCGCCGTGTTCGTCGAGGTCGGGCGGTGGTAGCCGGTAGCTCACCGGAGTCTCGGAGAACCTGATCGGATGCCGTGTCGTCGGCATCGCGCGCTCGCCCTCCCCGGCGGCCACGACCGGGTCGAGCCCGAAGCGCTCGGCCATCGCGAAGCCCCCGTCGATCGTGTTGATCGGCCCGCTCGGCACCCCCGCCTCGACGAGGAGCTGGAACCACTCCACGGCGCCCCGCTTGACCAGCCGCTCGACGAGGATGGGCCGCAGCTCCTCGCGGTGCGCCACTCGGTCGACGTTGCGCGCGAACCGTGGGTCGCTGGGGACGTCCGGGATGCCGAGGACCTCACAGAGCCGGCGGAACGACCCGTCGTTGGGCGCGGCGATGATCAGGTCGTTGTCCGCGGTCGGCAGCGGCTCGTACGGGAACACGCTCGGGTGCGCGTTGCCCATCCGGTACGGCACCGTGCCGCCCGCCACGTACGCCGAGCTGTGGTTGACCAGCCCGGTGAGCGCCGACGACAGCAGGTTGACCTCGACCAGCTGCCCCTGCCCCGCAGCGTCGCGGTGCCGCAGCGCGGCCAGGATGCCGATGACGGCGTGGTTGCCCGCCATGACGTCGAAGACCGAGATTCCGGCCCGGTACGGCGGCCCGTCCGCGTCGCCGGTGAGGCTCATCAGGCCGGAGATGGCCTGGACCATCAGGTCGTAGCCCGGCACGTCGCGCCCGGCGCCCGAGCCGAACCCGGTGATCGAGGCGTACACGACGCCCGGGTTGGCGGCCCGTACGGACGCGAAGTCGAGGCCGAACTTGGCCAGCCCGCCCGGCTTGAAGTTCTCGATCAGCACGTCGGCGCGGCGGGCCAGCTCCCTGGCCACCGCCGCGTCGGCCGGGTCGCGCAGGTCCAGCGCGATCGACCGTTTGCCGCGGTTGACGCCGAGATAGTACGTCGACACGCCCTCGCGCACCGGCGGCATCCACGTACGCGTGTCGTCTCCCTGCGGGCCCTCGACCTTGACCACGTCGGCGCCCATGTCCGCGAGCAGCATCGTGGCGTACGGGCCGGCCAGGATCCGGGAGAAGTCGGCCACCAGAACACCTGACAGCGGCCCATCACTCATTGACTCACCCTCCGTCGTCCGTTCAACGGACATTGGTCCGTTGCACTCTAACCGGGAAATCCTCTGCTTGACATCCTCTGCCGCGCTTCTAGAGTTGCGCTGACCGTACAGCGGACACTCGTTCGGCAACGCGGCGCGAGGCGGTAAGGAGAGGGCGATGGAGTCGATGGACGGACGGCCCGTGGTGCTGCGCGGCGGCACCGTGCTCCCGATGGACGAAGGGCGGCAGGTGCTCCCCCGCACGGACGTCCTCGTCGCCGGCGACCGGATCGCGGCCGTGGGGCCCGATCTGCAGATGCCGGACAATGCCGTCGAGATCGACGCGAGCGACGGCATCGTCATGCCCGGGATGATCGACACCCATCGGCACATGTGGCAGACCGCCATGCGCGGCTACGGCGCGGACTGGACCCTGACGCAGTACTTCGTCTGGTACTACCTGGAGCACGGGAAACTGTTCCGGCCCGAGGACGTGCACGCGGGCAACCTGCTGGCCGCGCTCGAAGCCGTCGACGCCGGGGTCACGACCGTCGTCGACTGGTCGCACGGTCTCCAGACGGTCGACCACGCCGACGCGGCCGTGGACGCGCTCCAGTCGGCGCCCGGCCGGTACGTCCTCGCGTACGGCAACATCCAGCAGCCACCTGCGGCGTGGACGGGCGCGCCGGAGTTCCGCGACTTCGTGCGGCGCCGGATCACCGGGGACGACCTGCTCGGCTTCCAGCTCGCCTTCGACGTCCTGGGCGACCCCGCCTTCCCCGAGCGGCCGGCCTTCGAGGTCGCCCGCGAACTCGGCGTCCCGGTCACCACCCATGCCGGAGTGTGGGGCGCCACCGGCGACGACGGCATCCGGCTCATGCACGACCACGGCTTCATGACGCCCGAGACCGTGTACGTGCACGCCGCGTCGCTGTCGGCCGACTCCTACCACCGCATCGCCGCCACCGGCGGCTCCATCTCGGTCTCCACCGAGAGCGAGCAGAGCGCGGGCCAGGGCTACCCGCCCACCTGGGCCATCCGCGCCCATGGCATTCCCGTGTCACTGTCGATGGACACCAGCGTCTGGTGGAGCGGCGACCTGTTCTCCGCCATGCGCGCCACCCTCGGCGCCGACCGCTCTCGCCAGCATCTGGAGGCGCACGCCAGGGGCGACACGGTCACGCACTGCAGTCTGCGCGCCGACCAGGTCGTGGAGTGGGCCACCCGCGGCGGCGCCCGCGCCCTCGGCCGCGACGATCTCGGCGTCATCGCCGCCGGGAAGAAGGCCGACCTGGTTCTCATCAAGAACGAGGCTTCGCCGGTGTCGTTCCCGTTGCTCAACCCGTACGGGCACGTCGCGTTCCAGGCTCAGCGCGGGGACGTGCACACGGTTCTGGTCAACGGCCGGGTGGTGAAGCACGAGCACCGCCTGGTCGGCGTCGACCTCGCCGCGGCCCGCGGCGCCGCCGATCGGACGATCGAGTATCTGCGCTCGACGATGGGCGAAGAGGCATGGCAGAAGGGGATGAACCCCGACATTCCCGAGACGACCATCCTCGATAATCCGTATACCTATACCGACTACCACAGCGCCTCGACCCACACCGCCGGGTGACGAATACTATTCATTCTGGAATCGGCCCGCCCGATTTAATGTCCGGCCGGAATAGATGCATCCCCTTGGCTGCTTTCGACGGCTATTGACGTGCGGAATGACGTGACTATCGTTGAACAGGTTAAGAAGGGTGCGGTCCATGCGCTGACTGCCGCCGGGACCGCCAGACTGCCTGGCAGATTCCCACGAGGAGGCACCGTGGTCGCGGTGAAACCCGAAATGGTCATCGACGACGAATTCACCGAGCTGGACCAGCTTGAGGTGATCGAATCCAGCGAGCTCAAGCTCAGCGGGTCGTACCACTCCTACACCTACAAGGCGGCGGAGGACACCGGCGACCTACCCGCCAAGGGCTGACGAGGCTGTCGGCCGGTCCGGTGGAATCGCGCGACGCCGACGTTCTGCTCCTGTTTCCGCCGCAGACCGAAGCCAGGTTCTTTCCCTATTTGAGCCTGCCTTATCTCACCGGTCATCTACGGCGGCACGGGCGGCGGGTCCACCAGGCCGATCTGAACATCGCCCTCTTGCACGACCTGCTGGCGCATCCGGAACTGCTGGGCGACGTGGTGCGCGAGCAGCCGGACGACGGGGCGGGCACCTGGTACCGAGGGGCGATGGCCGACGTCGTGGCCCGATACGTCGACGAGCTCCGTGCGCATGTCCTGCGGAAGGAGCCGGCCGGAGAGCTGGGCCCCGCTCGTGCGGTCAGGCTCGCCCATCACGCGATCGAGCTGCTGGTGCGCGATACGTTCCTGGTCCGGACGTGGCAGGATCTGGCCCAGCTCGACGACGCGGTGCGGCGGTCCGCCCGGTTGCCGCCCGCCGCGTCGGGGATACCGCTTGAGCGGCTGCATCTCATGGTCGAGGCGCTGCTGGCCCGGCACCGGCCGCGCGTGGTCGGCCTGTCCGTGGCGTTCTTCAGCCAGCTCGCCCCCGCGCTGCTCATCGCCGCCTGGATCAGGCGGCTGCGGCCGGACGCCAAGATCTGCCTCGGTGGCCAGCAGGTGATGCTCCGGCACGAGGAGCTGGCGCGGTTGCCCGGCGTACGGGCCGCGGTGGACGCGCTGTGCTGGACCGCCGGCGAGCAGCCCCTCGAACGCTGGCTAGACGCCCTGGACGGGAACATCCCGGCGGACGCGGTCCCCGGCATGACCTGGCTGCCGCGCACCGCGCCCGCCTATCGCTCTGAGGAGCCGGTCACGCTGCGCTTCCACGACCTCGGGCCGCCCGACTTCGCCGGGCTGCCGGTCCGGTCGTACCTCAACGAGACCATGGAGGTCGCGATCATCTCGTGCGTCGGCTGCTACTGGGGGCGGTGCGCGTTCTGCTCGTACGGCAATCGGTCCCTCGCGCCGGGCGCCTACCAGCAGGGTACGGTGCGCCAGATCGCCGACGCCGTGGAGAGCGTGGTCCGCGACACGGGCGCGGCCTTCGTGTCGATCTCCGATGAGAACACCAACCTGCGGCTGATCGTGAAGGCGATGCGCGAGGTGCGCGAGCGCGGCGTCAATGTGGGGTTCGGCGTACGCAGCAGGCTGGACGCCACCCTGGCCGACCCCGAGTTCTGCCGGAGCCTCGCCCAGGTGGGGTGCGAGCTGATGTCGGTCGGCTACGAGGGGACCTCCCAGCGGCTGCTCGACCTGATGGACAGAGGCGTGCGGGCGGCCGACTACCAGCGGATCGTCGAAAATGTCGCGGCGGCGGGCATCGTCCTGCGGTTCTCGGTGATGGGGTACGTCTTCGACGAGACGCCCGCCGAGTTCGAGGAGTCCCTGCGCTTCCTCGCGGCGAACCAGGAGCGCATCGGCATCGACGCGCTGGAGCTCATGGTGTCCGAGCCCGGCAGCAGGCTGGCGGGGGACCCGGACGGCTTCGGCCTTTCGTTGGACACCTCGGGTGCGCTCGCCGGCAATCCGGAGCTGAGCTACCTTTCCGGGCGGGTCGGGCATCCCCTGACGGTGCCCGGCGGGCCCACTCGGGCGGAGGCGCTCGATCGCCTGGTCCGCGTCTTTCACACGGTCAAGCCGGGCAAGGTGAGCGCGATCCTGCCCCGCCGCACCGGGGCCCGAGCCACCGTCGCAGCCGTCAGGCCGTATCCATGGGTACGGACGGTGCCGGCGGAGGTCGACGCGGCCGGGTTCACGGGGGCGAAGCGCGAAGCGGACACGTACCGCCGGATTCTGGTGGCCGATCTGGTCTGGGAGCGGTTCTACGCGCTGCCGCGGCGCGACGTCGAGCAGCGCGCCGACGGCGTGCTCGTGGCGCGCACCTCCCAGGGAGGGCGGTTGCTGGCCCGCCTGGTCGAGGCGACGGCAGGCACAGAACACACGGATGAGGAACACGCGGACACAGAACGCGCGAGCGCGGAACGCGCGGATGAGGAGCATCGGGAGACGCCGCCGGTGGTCGCGGGCGGCGAGCCCGTCAGGAGGCCGACATGACGACCGACATCACGACCGGGACCATGCGGGCCGGCGAGACCGGCCCAGCCAGGCTGGGGTTCGGTCTCCTCATGGACATGCCGTGGGGCGGCGGGTCGCTCGGCCGGCGGGGCGTCGGGTTCGTGGAGACGGACGACGGCGGGGACATCACGCCACGGGTGCGCGCCTTCGCCGAGCGCCATGGCGACGACTTCGCGTACGCCGCCTTCGCCTACCAGCCCCGCTCACGCGCGACCCCGCGAGCGGCCGACTACGTCCGCACCTACGACCGCTTCTTCCAGGCGCTGCCCGCCGGGCTCGGCCGGGCCTTTCATCAGACCGAGTTCAACATGGGCACACCCGAGCGCTACGACCGGCGACCCGCGGCCGAGTTCACCAACGAACTCGCGGCTCGCTACGGTTTCCGCTGGGTGGTCGAGGACCTTGGCATCTGGAACCTCCGGGGCTATCCGCTGCCGTACCCGCTGCCGCCGCCGCTGACCGAGCCGGGCCTGGAGATCGCCACGCGGAACGTGGCCGAGACGGCCCGCCTCCTGGAGCTGCCGCTGCACGTCGAGTTCCCCGGGTTCACCGAAGGCGGGTCGTTCGTTCTCGGGCACCTCGACGCTTTCGGGTACTTCAGGCGGCTCGCCGACGACGCCGACGTGCACGTCACGCTGGACGTGGGCCACCTGCTCAGCTACCAGTGGCTGCGCGGGCGTACCGGCCGCCACATGGTCGACGACATCGAGGCGCTGCCGCTCGAACGCTGCCGCGAGCTGCACCTGTCCGGCTGCCAGATCGTGAAGGGCAAGTTCCGCGACCTGCATCACGGGGTGCTGCTGGACGAGCAGCTCGAACTCACCGAGTACCTGCTGCCGCGCTGCCCCAACCTGCTCGGCGTGACCTACGAGGACCCGATGTTCCGCGACGACGGGCGGCTGGTCGAGAAGTCGCGGCGGAACTACGGCCGCCTGAAGGCGCTGGTAGGCGCATGGCGCGACGGGACGACGTGATGAGCACTTCGGTGGCGCGGTCCCTCGACGGTGAGCAGCTCGCCGACCTGATCATGCGGCTGCTGCTCGACAGCGGGCTGCGGGAGCGGCTCGCCGCCGACGGCGCCGCGGCCGTGGCGGCGGACGCGGGCGAGCTGGAGTGCCTGGAGACCATCGACCTTGACGAGCTCGACGCCGCCGCCCGCCGGTTCCGCTCGACCATCTGGCGGCTCGGTGCGGGTGGCAGCCTGGCGTCGGCGTTCCCGCGCAGCGTGTCCGCCTTGGTCGCGGCTGGCATCGGCGAGGCGGAGTTGCTCGACGGCTTTCTCGGGTCGCCGCGTTTCAGCAGGTTCCGGCTGGTCCCGTACTCGGGGGCCGGAGTGTCGGTGGAGGAGGCGTTCGCCGCGTTCCTGCTCGACCTGACAGAGGAGCGGGTCGCTGACGCCGCGATCCTGCGGGAGACCGTGGACCACGAGTTGATGATCGCCCTGTTCGCGGCGCTGGCGTGCGAGCAGCCGCTGTCGTTCGTCATCGAGAGCGAGGGGATCGTCGAGACCGGCCGCGGTCACGCCGCCCTGCGCCGGTACGCGCCGGCCTCCCTCACTTCCTGGGGCGAGGCCACGCCGGGCACCGGCCAAGCAAGCGTGCCGTACGCGTACTTCGCCACGCCCGCCGGGGTCACTCGCGGAGTGATCTCCGAGCGTGTGGCCACGGCGTTCGCGGCCGAGCCGACGGCCGAGAGCGACGCGGCACGTCGCGCGCTGTCCCGGCGCGGCCTGTGGTGACCCGGTAAGACGTACGACCTGGAGATGAGGGACAAACCCATGCACATCGTGTTGGTGGACATGCCGTGGTCGTCGATCGACGCGCCGTCGCTCTCGCTCGGCGTGCTCAAACGCCGGGTCCTCGACGTGTTCCCGGACGCCGAGGTCGACGTCGTCCATGCCAAGCTCGACTACATCGACTGGGTGGACGAGCACGTGGGCTTCACGTTCGAGGAGTACGACACCTTCGTGAGCTCCTACTTCTCCGGTCACAGCGAGTGGATCTTCTCGGCGGCGCTGAACGAGCGGCCTCGGTGGAAGGTGGCGGAGTTCGCCGAGTTCCTCGGGGGCAGCGTGCCGGAGCCGATGCTCGCCAAGGCGACGCAACTCCACGAACTGGCGCCGCTGTTCATCGAGGAGACCGCCGCCCGGATCGCGGCCATGACGCCGGACGTGGTCGGCTTCACCGCCACCTTCGCGCAGAACGCCGCGGCCCTCGCGGCGGCACGCGCGGTCAAGAGGCAGGCGCCGGATGCCATCACGGTGTTCGGAGGCGCGAACTGCGAGGGTCCGCAGGGCGCGGCGATGCACCGCAATTTCCCGTTCATCGATTTCGTCGTACGCGGCGAGGGCGAGCTGGCCTTCCCGCAACTGCTCTCCGCGATCGGCGCCGACGGCGGGGACGGGGGCGATGTCAGCGAGATCGCCGGACTGTGCTGGCGCGGGCCGAGCGGCGAGTCCGTCGTGAACGCGGTGGAGGCCCGGCCGCTACCGCCCGACGCGCTGGTCCCGCCCGACTTCGGCGACTACTTCGAACAGCACGCGAGGTCCCTCGCGGGCACCTGGGTGGAACCGCGGCTCACCGTCGAAGGCTCGCGCGGCTGCTGGTGGGGCGAGAAGCACCACTGTACGTTCTGCGGGCTGAACGGCTCGCTCATGCAGTTCCGCAGCAAGGACCCCGGCCGGTTCGTGGCGGAGATCCTCAGCCTGGTCGAACGGCATCGGGTCCTCGACGTGTGGGTGACCGACAACATCCTCGACATGGCCTACCTGACGTCGATGGCGCCGCGCCTTCAGGAGTCCGGCTACGACCTGCGGATCGGGTACGAGATCAAGTCGAACCTGCGCCGGGACCAGCTGGAGATCCTGCGCGCGGCCGGCATCGACTACATGCAGCCCGGAATCGAGAACCTCAGCAGCCGGGTGCTCACCCTGATGGACAAGGGAGTGACTGGCTGCCTGAACGTACGGCTGCTGCGTGACGCGGAGACCGTCGGCATCAACCTGAACTGGAACTACCTCTACGGCTTCCCGGAGGAGTCCGAGGCCGACTACGACAGCGTGATCGACCAGGTGCCCGCCCTGGTCCACCTCATGCCGCCGTCGAACGCCACCCGGCTGAAGGTCGAGCGCTTCAGCCCGTACTTCGACCGGCCCGAGCTGGGTTTCGGGGAGCTCCGCCCGGCCGCGCAGTATCGGCATATTTACGATCTGCCCGAAGCCGAGCTCGCCGACCTCGTCTATGTCTTCGACTCCCCGCGCCGCGGCATCGACGCGGACTGCCTCGACCGCCTGCGCGCGGCCGTCGCCGCCTGGACGGACGCCTACCCGCGCAGCCGCCTGACCCACTGCGACCTGGGCGACCACATCGTGTTCGTCGACACCCGGCCCGGCTTCTCCTGGCACCTGCTCGACCTCACCGAACCGCTGGAGCTGACGGTGTTCCGCCTGCTCGACACGCCGCACAGCCCGGCGGCGCTCGTACGCAAGGCCGCGGCCCGGCACGAGGACGTGACCGATGACCGGATCGACGTGCTGCTCGCGCGCTGGCGCGAACTCGGCCTGATCTTCTGCGACGCCGGCCAGGCGGTCCACGTCGCCCCGGCCGTCGCCAACCAGGACCTGATGCGGCTCGACGGCGAGAATCTCAGTCGCGGCGAACCGCTCGTACCGGCACTCTCGAAGGCTGCGGTACCAGTGGGGACACCCCGATGAGCACCGTCGCCGGGCTTCCGGCTCACGTACCGATGACGCTGTGGAAGGATCGCGACCCGGCGGCCATGCGGGTCCGGGGGATGTACGCGGGCCGCGTGAACGTCACCGGCGACCCCCTCGCGACCGTGTCCCGGCTGGCGGCGGACGGCGTCCAGCTCGCCCAGCTGGACGACATGGTCGATCTGGACGACCCGGGCGGCGCGGCGGCGGTGGCCGCCCTCGCCGTCATCCGCGAGCTGACCAGCCACGGGATCGCGGTCGACTGGACCCTCCGCATGTCGGTCGGCCCGGCCGGCTGGCGGCCGCTCAGTCACCTGCACCCTCCGGCGGCCGTGTACGCGGGGTCCGCCGGGGACGGCATCGCGGCCGAGTGGCGCGACACCTTCCACATCGCGAAGTGCGGCTACCGGCTCGGTCCCGGCTTCATCGAGATCCGCGACCGCCGGACGGGCTCGTTCAGACGCCTCGTCATTCGCAACCCGAACCGCGAGGAGGCGATCGCGCCGCTGCTGCGGGGCGTGCGGGCGGCGAGCCTGGCGCCGACGGTGACGGAGCGGTATCTGCGGGCGGACCTGCTGCATCAGGTGGGGCGGTACGTGTGGTGGACGCCGTACCGGATCAGACGCTGGCCGCTCAGCTCGACGATCCCCTAACGGCTGCTAACGGCGCCTTTAGCGGCCCTTAGCGGTTGGCGCTCACCCATGCTTCGCTTCCGTCCTGGGCGCTGTCCCGCTGGAACATCTCCAGCCATCGTTCGGTGACCGCACCCGCCTGGCGCTTGATGCCGGGCTCGGGGAGGGATTCGGGCGGGTCGACGCCCAGGTGCCGCAGGCAGCCGCGGACGGTTTCCGGGTGGTCGGCGAGCATGTCCTCGTAGTAGACGACGTGGGGGACGCGTTCGCGGCGGTCGAAATACTGCTGCCACGCCCTCGTCTCGTCGTCGAGGTGCTGCAGGTGGCGGCGGATCTCGGCGTAGTCGTAGTGGGGCTCGGACTGCGCCCGGCTGGTCGACAGGTAGATCCCGTCCACGATCCAGACGCCGGTCTGCTTCGCCAGGACGTACGAGATGGCCTGCCGGATCCGGTCCCTGCGCCGCAGCCAGATGTATCGGGGTGACATGAGAAGCTCGTCCAGGTCGACTTCGAGCCCTTGCAGGTGCTCGCCATGCACCTTGATGCCGAAAACCCCGTTCGGGCTGGTCCGGCAGGTCATTAATCGGCCGATATAGTCCTTAACCCGGCCTTCCGGATCGGCGGTGTCGAATCCCCAGCGCTCGAAATAGTCGAGAACATGGGTGTCCGCCAGATATCCGTCGGCGAAACCGGCCCGCCCGGTGTGCCAGAGCGTACGGACGAGCATATTGCTGCCGGAACGCGGCGCCGCGGCCAGGACATAGCGGGTCGGCGGCAGCCCGGCGAACGGCGGGAAGTCGAATTCCGGGCTGTTGGTCCGGAAAAAAGGGGCCACAGTCCATACCTACCACTGCGCCAGGCGATCAGTCAGGACACGAGGCGTTGGGCGATATCAGCCACGACCACGCCCCGATGCACTGCGGTCTGGGGGGAGTCGTCGCGGGCAGCGTCACTCGTGGCACCAGATGGGGTGTCGTCGCGGGCGGCGTCAGTCGCCGGTGCCGGGTGGGGTGCCGTCGCGGGCGGCGAAGGTCAGCGCGACGGCGCGGGCCAGCTTGCGGCACCGGCGTTCAGCGTCGCGGTCGATCCCGAGCGCCCGTATGTGGTGCATGTGGAGCAACGACGCCACCACCGACGATTCGGTCAGACGTGGAGCACCGAGTGGCAGGCGGTCCAGGTAGGCGTCCACGGCTCGCCGCCGATGCTCCCATGCCCTGACGATCCGCCAGCCGCCCGGGAGAGCCGCGAGCGTCGCCCGGTCCCCGCCCGGGAGAGCCGCAGGCGCTGCCCGATCCCCGCCCGGGAGAGCCGCAGGCGCTGCCCAGCCCCCGCTCGGGTCCGCCAGGCCGACCGCTTGGCGGACGACCTCGCGGTCATTCGGGGCAGCATGCCCGGTCAGAGGGTGCTCGATCTGCCAACGCGCCCCCGCCGCCTGGCCTCTCATCAGGGCGGCCGTCAGATCGACCAGGCTCGCCGCGGTGAGCGCGTGCGGGTGTACGTGGCGCGTCGCCGACAGGGCCGCGAGCTGGGCGACCACCGCAACAGAGTCAGCCGCGAAGACGGCCTCCGCGCCGGCCAGGACCTCTCCCGCCCCATACCGTGCGGTTTCCGGGTGGTACGTATCCAGGACCAGGTCACCCACGAGGCCGCGACCGCGCAACTCGGCGGCCCACGCCCCGACCCGGGCGGCGGACGGACCGTAGTCGTGCTCACCGGCCAGGTGCAGGCGCAACCGCAAGTGCGGACGAGGGTCGCGGTAACGCACAAACCACCACATCGGCGGCTCATCCCAGGTCTCAAGCAGGTCGGGCAGGTGCTTGGTGAGGATCGTGTCGACAACACCGGGATCCCCGTACAGCTTGGCGTACAGGACACGCGCCCCAGGCAGAACCCCGTCCTCCCGCCCGACCAGCGGCAGCGGCCCCGGCACCGTCACGGCGGCGGGAGCACGGGCGGGCGGCGCGGTGGCGGCCATCGAGATGACGACCTCATGCGCGCGGCGGCCGAACCAGCCGTGGTCCGCCGGTCCCGTCGCCTCCGACACGACGACGGCCTCGCCGGCGCCGGCCAGGTGGGCGCGGAGCAGCGCCAGGCTCATGGGCTCGTCCAGATCCAGGCGCAGCCGGCGATCCGCCGTACCCACGGACACGACGGCGGGCAGCCGCAGGCGGGCGCGCAGTGCTGTCATGGCCCGCACCCACTCCGGCCACGGGGTGTCCGGCCCGGGCAGGACGTCGGTGGAGATGCGCCATCGGGCGGGCGCGAGCACGCTGCGGCCGTAGCGGATTCGCGGCAGGAACGGCAGACACGCCGCCGCCCCCCAGGAGAAGGGTGACACCACAGCTGCCCGAGCACGCGGGATCTCGAACAGCAGGCGCGCGATCGGTGGCATCGCATGCCGCGCCACCGCACTGCTCAGCACCGGCTCCACCACCTGCCGCCGCGACGGCGACAGCAGGTACATGCGGTCGTTGTCCGCCGTGACCGCCAGATCCCGCCAGGGGATCCGCCCGTGGGGGCCGGCACGGTGCTCGGCCAGGGTGATCAGCTCCGGCAACAGGGGTGGGGTACGGGCGACGTCCTGGGCGCGCGGATGCCGGGCCGGAAACGACAACTGCACCGGCACGGCACCGTCCACCGCAACGGGCAACCGACTGTAGACACCGACCATCGGCCTCCGGTCACTGTCCTGCCGATCACTGGCCTGCCGGTCACTGTCCTGTTGGTCGCGGTCGCGATCACGCGGGAGGCCGTCACGCGGGTCGCCGTCCTGTCCGTCGCCGTCCTGCAAGAGATCGGTGAAGCGGCCCGCCAGGCCGGCCGCGGTGCCGTCGACGGCGAGGACCGTCAGGGTGAAGGCTCCGGCGGTCAGCGCGTCGGCGGTGGGCGCGCAGACTTCGGCGACCAGCTCCATGTACGGGAGCGGTCGCGCCCCGTCCATCCCGTCCGCCGCCAGAGCCTCGATCGCGGCGTCGTCCAGTACGATCTCCCGCTCGCCGTCCAGGGCCGCCTGCTGCGCCAGGGCCAGCAGGCGCTGATCCCTGCGCGACAGAGGCGCGGGGACGGCCGGCCCGTCGTAATGGCCAGGAAACCCCAACCCCGCCGTGGGATCGGCGAGCTGCTCGATCGGTACGACGCCGCCGACCCCGTACCGGTCCAGGAACATGACGTGGTACTCCCGCCAGGCCGGATGCCCGGACGGGTCCGGCGTCAGCCGCCATAACGCCCCGGCGGCGGACTCGGCCTCGGCAGCCACCTCCCGAGGAAGTACCGCGGTGCCGCCCAGCCGCAGGTCAACCGCGAGCGGTTGAGCGACCTCGACCGGCACCACGTCCCGCATCCGCTCCCCGACCGCTCGCCTGGCCCGTACGGCGGCCTCGCCGGTCGCGCCGGTCGCGCGGTCGGCCGCCCGCAGCCCCACGTGGATCGCCCGCAGTTCCCGAACCAGCCCGGCAACCTCCAACCCCCGGCCCAGCGAGCTAACCTCGGATTCCCGGCCCAGCAGGGCGGCCTCTTGTACCTGATCCTGCGAGACGGCCTCTCGTAGCCGGCCTTGCGGAACGGCCTCTACCTGGTCCTGCGGGACCTCTTGCGCCTGATCCTGCGGGACCTCTTGTGCCTGGTCCTGCGGGACGGTCTCTTGTGCCTGGTCCTGCGGGTCGGCCTTTCGTACCTGGCCCTGCGGGGTGGCGTCGCCGGGCCAGTCCGCCGCCGTGTCTCGCAACCGGTCGAGCACGTACGCGAGCCCGTCGACGCTGGTCGAAGGAGGACGCAGGCTGGTGATCAGCACCCCGCACGTGACCAGCTCCGCAACCATCGCCTCGATCGCCGGGACCCTGGCAGCGGGGAACGTGACGGCCAGCCCGTCGACCAGGTCACCGGCCCGAACGGGTGCCTGGGCCAGCTCCATGACCGTGCGGACGGCAGCGCTGCGCCGTACCGACACCTCCGTCAGTTCGCTTCGAGCCGGATCGCCCGCGTGCGGTTGCCAGGGCACCACGAGGCGCTCCCCCCGTACGAACGCGAGATCGTTGACCATGACCGGGAGGCGATGCCGCAGCTCCGGGTCCGATTCCAGCCGGGCGATCACCGCGGCCAGCCACACCCCGTCCGCGGTCGTCCGCGTACGCGGGGCTCCGGCCAGGTACTCCGGCGCCGCGCCGAAGCGGAGCGGGGCCACGCCCGCGAACGTCCCGAACGGCGTGGCTCGGCCGCGCATCCGCACCAGATACCGGGCCAGTGACAGCGCCATACGCCGGAGGCGACCGGGCCGGGGCCGACGGCCCGCGCAGACTGCCTCGATCTGGGCCGCCAGAACCGGACTGGCCAGCGAGACAGCCGCTGCCACAGATTCCCGCGCCCAGACCTGGACGAGCCACTCACACCACCGCTCAACGGCGGCCTCGTCATCCAGTTCGCGCGACAGCGGGACATGCGGGACATCCGGCTCGGGACGCGGCGCGACATACGGCTGAGGGAGCGGCGGGACATCCGGCTCGGGACGCGGCGCGACATACGGCTGAGGGAGCGGCGGGACATCCGGCTCGGGACGCGGCGCGACATACGGCTGAGGGGGCGGCGGGACATCCGGCTCGGGCCATGGAGGGAGATCCAATTCAGTCCCGTGCGCGGTGGCGCGGATCAGCGCCGTGTCAAAGTGCCGGTACGGCTGCGAACGCTGCACGCTCACGCTGAGGCCTCCCACATTGCGCGCCTGACCCGGCGGCGGTGGCCGTCCAGCTGCCGCCGGGACGGCTCGGCGGGCCCGTCACCCCCGAGTGTCGCACGCGCGTGGCGCCCGTTCCGTACCGCGAAGACGATCAACCACGAGCTCAGGGCCTGCTCCACCGGCTGCCGAAAATCTGTAGTGGCTGCGGTAGACATTCGCGATGACGGAAGCTAGAGTTTCTGACATCGCAAGGAACGGATCCAACCGGGCAGAACACGAAGACCCCAGCACCACGACGAACTGCCCGGATGAGTTTGACGAAATACCAGGTGATGGCAGCAGGTCGGACTGACGGGGCCAGCGCAGTGGCAAGGGGCCCTGGCCGTGGACGTGCTGCCACACGAGAAGTAGGAAAAGAAGTTCGAGTAAGAGAAGGGAGTGTTGAACGCCATCGGGATCGCCCGCTGCCGGCTGATCACTCGCCGCTCGGGTACCGGAGTTCCACAGATGGGAAGGTGGTACACGGTCACGCATCCGCGATCCCCGCGTCATGGCCGTCCACTACGGCTGATGCGGACGACAGTAGACCGGCCAGATGGCCGGTAGATGGTGTTGAACCTCTTCGGGGCCCCGGCGCAATGCGCGCCGGGGCCCCCTGACGCATGCGGAAGGCATTTATGGATCAAACATCTCCAGCGCGTAGCGACCCCACACTCGCACCCAGCAAAGCCAATGACCGGTTCGACGATGAGGACTACCCCGCCTACAGCATGGGCGCGGCCGCGGAGATGCTCGGCGTCACCGCCGCCTTCCTACGCGCGTTGGGCGCCGCCAAACTGATCGAGCCGCAACGCTCCAGCGGTGGCCACCGTCGCTACTCCCGCTACCAACTACGTCTGGCGGCCAGGGCCCGCGAGCTCGTCGACCAGGGCACCGCCCTCGAAGCCGCCTGCCGCATCGTCATCTTGGAAGACCAGCTCGCCGAAGCGCTGCGGATGAACCGTGCCCGGGAGCGTTCGGACGAAGGCTGACGCCTGACGACGGTGATCATGCCTTAGGGGCTTCGTCAGGGGGTCTCACCGGTCGCGCAGGCGCAAGAGGTAGCCGGTGATGTGGTCGTGGGCGGCGGTGACGGCGCGGGTGGCCAGGTTGTCGATTTCCTGCGGTGGCCGGGCGTCTCTTGGGACCAGCGTGGCGTAGCCGTGCGCCATGGACAGATGAACGTAGACGAAGTCCGTCGTCTCGGCCCAGGAGACGTCGTCGGGCAGGGCGGCCGAGGTCAGGGCCATGAGGGTGTCCATGAGGCGGCGGCCCTGCTCCTGGACGGTCTGCTTGTAGGGGGCGCCGAAGTCGTACGAGTAGACGAGGTCGACGCCGGCGCGATGGTCCAGGGCATAGCGGGTGTACGCGCCCGCGGTGGCGGCGAGCCGGTCGACCGGATCGGGCCCCGCCTGCTCGGCCGCCTGGGCCAGGAGGTCGGCGATGTCGGCGACGATGGCGGCCGCGCAGGCGGCCAGCAGAGCCTCGCGATCGGGAAAGTGGCGGTAGGGCGCCGCCGACGACACACCCGCGCGGGCGGCGACCTTGGACACGGAGAAACCCGCCACGCCGATCTCGGCCAGGAGTGCGATGCCCTCGCGGATCAAACCGGCGCGCAGGTCGCCGTGGTGGTAACCGCGTTGCGGTGTCGTTGGACTGCTCACGGCGAACGATTGTCCCCTCTTCCAGATGTTAGAGTACTCTTACTTTATGTAAGAGCCTTCTAACATTCGGAACAGAGGCGCATCATGCAGCAGCGAAATCTCGGACAACAGGGCCTGACGGTGTCGGCTCTGGGATACGGCGCGATGGGGATCTCCCTGGCGTACGGACCCTCGAACAAGGAGGAGGGGGCCGCGACGATCCGCCGGGCCCACGAGCTGGGAGTGACGTTCTTCGACACGGCCGAGCTCTACGGACAGGGCGAGAACGAGCGGATCGTCGGGGCCGCGCTCGCACCGGTGCGGGACGAGGTGGTCATCGCGACGAAGTTCGGGTTCGACTTCACCGGCACCCGGGAGGGCGGCGTCGACAGCCGTCCCGAGCACATCCGCGAGGTCGTCGACAACAGCCTGCGCTACCTCGGTGTCGACGTCATCGACGTGCTCTACCAGCACCGCGTCGACCCCAGTGTGCCGATCGAGGAGGTGGCCGGGACGGTCAAGGAGTTCGTCGAGGCCGGGAAGGTCCGCTACTTCGGCCTGAGCGAGGCGGGCGCCAACACCATCCGCCGCGCGCACGCCGTACATCCCGTGTCGGTTCTGCAGACCGAGTACAGCCTGTTCGAGCGCGAGGTGGAATCCCTCTTCCCCGTCCTGCGCGAGCTCGGGATCGGGTTCGTCCCCTACTCGCCGCTCGGCCGGGGCTTCCTCACCGGCCAGGCCAAGCCCGGCGCCGAGTACGACGCCACCGACATGCGAGTCTGGGACGCCCGCTTCCAGCCCGGCAACTACGAGAAGAACGTGGCGGCCACCGACCAGCTCGCCGACCTGGCCGCCACCAAGGGCGCCACGGTCGCCCAGCTCGCCCTGGCCTGGCTCCTCGCCCAGGGCGACGACATCGTCCCCATCCCGGGCACCCGCGACCCCAAGCGCCTGGCGGAGAACGTCGCCGCCGCCGACCTCACCCTCGACGACACCGATCTGAAGCGCATCGCCGACATCCTCCCGACCGGCGGCTTCGGCGCCCGCTATCCCGAGCAGCACCTCCCCACCTGGGACTGACCCCGCGCGAGTACGCTACTTCCGGCCCAGTGTGTCATGACGCACTGGGCATGGTCGGATACGTACAGTAGTGGCCATGAATGCCGTGGATCTCGCACGCTGGCAGTTCGGGGTCACTACGGTGTACCACTTCCTGTTCGTGCCCGTCACGATAGGGATGTCACTGCTGGTGGCGATCCTGAACACGGCCTGGGTGTGGACCGGCAAGGTGGCCTACCTTCGCGCCACCAAGTTCTTCGGGACGCTTTTCCTCATCAACTTCGCCATGGGCGTGGTGACGGGGATTGTGCAGGAATTCCAGTTCGGGATGAACTGGAGTAGCTACTCCAGGTTCGTCGGCGACATCTTCGGGGTGCCACTCGCGATGGAGGCGCTGCTGGCGTTCTTCCTGGAGTCGACATTCCTGGGGCTGTGGCTCTTCGGCTGGGAGCGATTGCCGCAGAAGGTGCATCTCGCGTGCATCTGGATTGTCGCGTTCGGCACAATGATGTCCGCCTACTTCATTCTGGCCGCAAACTCGTTCATGCAGTGGCCGGTGGGCTTCCGGCTCGACGGGCGGGCTGAGCTGGTCGACTTCGGGGCCGTGTTGAGCAACAAGGTGCTGCTGGCCACCTTTCCGCACACGATCTTCGGGTGCTGGCTGGCCGGTGGCGTGATCTTCATGGCGGTTTCCGCCTGGCATCTGGCTAGAAAGCGGGATGTTGACGTCTTTCGTCCGTCGCTTCGGCTGGGCATCGCGGCGGTACTGCTGGGCGCGCTCGGCACCCTCGTCTCCGGGGACCTGCTCGGCAAGATCATGACGCAGACCCAGCCGATGAAGATGGCCGCCGCCGAGGCGCTCTACGAGACACGGCAGCCCGCGCCGTTCTCCCTGTTCACCATCGGGACGCTGGACGGCACCAAGCCGATCTACCAGCTGGAGATCCCGGGCCTGCTGTCCCAGCTGGCCACCGGCTCGCTCAGCGGCAAGGTCGAGGGGGTCAACAACATCCAGGCGGACTACGAGCGCAGGTTCGGACCGGGCGACTACCGTCCCTACATCCCGGTCGCCTACTGGGGTTTCCGGCTGATGATCGGCTTCGGCATGCTCGCCGCGCTGGTGGCGCTCCTCCTGCTCTGGATGACTCGTGGACGACGGATCCACGGCAAGGACTGGGCCTGGAAGGCCGCCGTCTGGTCGGTCGTACTGCCCTTCCTCGCGAACAGTTTCGGGTGGATCTTCACCGAGATGGCCAGGCAGCCGTGGATCGTCTTCAGCCAGATGAAGACCGCGCGTGGCGTCTCACCGAGCGTCGGCGCGGGGACCGTACTCACCTCGCTGATCGTCTTCACCGCCCTGTACGGCGCGCTGGCCCTGGTGGAGGTCGGTCTCATGATCAAGTACGGCAGAGCGGCCCCGCCGCCCGCCGACGGTGCCGAGCCGCAGGACGGCGGCGAGACGTCCTTCGCCTACTAGGGGGATCGGGTAGTGGAGCTCACCGAGATCTGGTTCGTGGCGATCACCATCCTGTGGGTCGGGTACTTCGTCCTGGAGGGGTTTGACTTCGGCGTCGGCATGCTGCTGCACGTCATGGCGCGGAACGACGCCGAACGCGAGGCGATGCTCGACACGATCGGCCCCGTCTGGGACGGCAACGAGGTGTGGCTGATCACCGCGGGCGCCGCCACGTTCGCCGCCTTCCCCGAGTGGTACGCCTCGCTGTTCAGCGGGTTCTACGTCCCGCTGCTGCTCATCCTGCTGGCGCTGATCGTGCGCGGAGTGGCCATCGAGTATCGCGGCAAGCGGAGCTCCGTAACGTGGCGGCGGTGGTGCGACGCGGGCATCGCGATCGGCTCGTTCGTGCCCGCGCTGCTGTGGGGGGTCGCGTTCGCGAACATCGTGCGGGGCGTGCGGCTCAACTCCCATCACGACTACGTCGGTACGGTCGGGGATCTGCTCAACCCGTACGCGCTGCTCGGCGGGCTGACCACGCTGTTTCTGTTCGTCACGCACGGCGCCGTTTTCGTGGCGTTGAAGACCAGCGGCGAGATCAGCCGGCGCGCGACCACGCTGGCGCTGCAGAGCGGCGGCGTCGCGGCCCTGCTCGCGGTGATCTTCCTGGTCTGGACGCAGTTCCACGGCGGCGGGCCCGGCACGGTGATCCTGGCCGCCCTCGCCGCTCTTTCCTTCGTGGCCGCGCTCGGGGCCGTCGCCAAGGGCCGTCAGGGGTGGGCGTTCCTGCTGTCCGCGGTCGCCGTCGGCGTGACCGTGATCTGCCTGTTCGCGGTCCTGTATCCCAACGTTCTGCCTTCGACGGTCAACCCGGCCTACAGCCTGACCCTCCAGAACGCGGCCTCGACGCCGAAGACGCTCGGCATCATGACCAGGATCGCGGCGATTTTCCTGCCGCTGGTGGTGCTCTACCAGAGCTGGACTTATTGGGTTTTCCGCCACCGAATCAGCGCCGGTTGAGGTCTTTTCTCTGCGCCAGTACCACCGTTTGCATACATTGTCGCCGCTAAAAGGAAACGAAACTCCAACCTCCTGTAAAACGCGATTGCCAGCCTTTCTTTCGGGGCACTGAGAATCGAGAGCCGAGGAAAGGATCATCCATGACACTCGCTCTCGGCACGTCTCTCCAGGAACGGGACGAAGCCGGCCTCGCGCTGGCGGAGGATGCCGAGCGGATCGCCCGCGCGTGTCATGCCGTGGCCCTGTGCTTCCATCAGGGCGGTCGGTTGCTGAGCTTCGGCACCGGTCAGTCGGCGGCCGACGCGGCGCATCTCGCGGTGGAGTTCGTTCATCCGGTGATCGTGGGGAAGCGCGCCCTGCCGGCCTTCTCGCTGGCCAATGATGCGTCGGCGATGAGCGGGCTCGCCCGCGCGGGAGTGTTCGCGACCCAGCTGCGGCTGCTCGGGCGCGCCGGGGACGTCGCGGTGGGCATCACGGTCGACGACGACTGTGACGAGGTGGCGGCGGGGCTCGCCGTGGCGCGTGAGATGGGCATGACGACGCTGGCGCTGACGAAGGCGGGCGGGCTCGACAGCGCGGTGGTGGATCACCTTCTCACGGCACGCAGCCGTGATCCGCAGGTCGCCCGCGAGCTCCATATGACGACATATCACGTGCTGTGGGAGTTGGTGCATGTGTTCTTGAACGACCCTCTGCTCGCGGCGACGGAGGTCTCCCGATGACCTCGCCGGGAGATCCGGACCAGTCGAGTCCGGTGACTTCGCCGCAAGGTTCGGACTCGTCGAGTCCGGTGAATTCGCGGGGAGGTTCGGACCCGTCGAGTCCGGTGAATTCGCCGGGAGGTTCGGGCCGGTCGAGTCCGGATTGTCCCGGCGAGGTGTGTGTGACCTGCTCGGACACGGCCGTACCCGTCCGGATCGTTGCCCTGCTGCCCGGCCACCTCGCACTGGTCGACACCGCCGTCGGTGCGGAGGAGATCAGCGTGCGGCTGGTCGACGCGCGGGCCGGTGACGTGGTCCTGGTGCACGCGAAAGAAGCCATCGCGGTGCTGGAGAGAACAGTGCCGGAGAGAACGGTGCCAGAGTGAGCGGTTCCGGGAAGAGCGGTTCCGGGAAGAGCGGTGCCGGAGTGCGCGGTGCTGGGGAGAGGGCCGTGAGTGACGCGCTCTATCCCTTCCTGTCCTCTGCGGCGGGCGATGTCGAAGCGCTGCTGGCCACGGTGACCCGGTCCACGGCGGAGAAGGCCAGGGAGATCGTCGCGCTGCGGCGGGAAGTGCTCACCCTGCTCGGCCCCCGGATCGCCGCGTGCGCCGGGGCGCTCGCCGCGGCATTCTCCGGCGGCGGTCGACTCTTCACCTTCGGGAACGGGGGCAGCAGCACCGACGCGCAGGCCGTGGCCCACCTGTTCCTCGCTCCCGGCCACGGACACAGAGGGCTGCCGGCGATGTCGCTGACGGCCGATGTCGCGCTGCTGACCGCGCTCACCAACGACATCGGCTTCGACGCGGTCTTCGCCCGGCAGCTCGCCGCCCTGGGCACCGGTACGGACATCGCGATGGGCATCTCGACGAGCGGCGGCTCGCTGAACGTGGTCCGCGGGCTCCAGGAGGCCAAACGCCTCGGCATGGTGACCGTCGGGCTCGCCGGCTCGGGAGGCGGCCAACTGGCCGAGTGCGGTGCCGTAGATCATTTGCTGGTCATCCCATCCTCATCCGTACATCGGATCCAGGAGGCGCAGGCCACCGTGTGCCATGTGCTGTGGGAGTCGGTTCGGCGGGCACTGGACGAGGCGGACTGACCGTTGGACCCGATCGTGCGCTCCCGGATCCGGGTCGAGGGCATCGTCCAGGGCGTGGGTTTCCGGCCGTTCGTCCACGGCCTGGCCGTCCAGTACGGCCTGTCGGGCACGGTCGGCAACGACGGTTTCGGGGTGTTCATCGAGGTCGAAGGCCCAGCGGGGGCGGTAAACTCACTGGTCGAGGCGGTCCGATGGAACGCGCCCGCGCTGGCGGTCGTGGACCGGGTGAGCGTGGAATCGGTGCCGCCCACAGGCGCCCGCGGCTTTCGCATCGTCCCAAGCAAAACGGGCAGACCTAGCGAGACGGGCAGACCAAGCGAGACGGTCGAACCGAGCGAGACGGGTAGACGAGGCGGGACGTGCGTACCGAGCGAGATGAGCGTCCGCAACGAGACCGGCGGACCAGGCGTGATCGGCGGCATCCCACGCGCGCATGTGTCACCGGACGCGGCGACCTGTGACGACTGCCTGGCCGAGCTGTTCGACCCGGCCGACCGCCGCTACCGCTACCCCTTCGTCAACTGCACCAACTGCGGCCCCAGGTTCACGATCATCACGGCCATTCCGTACGACCGCGCCGCGACCACCATGCGGACCTTCGCCATGTGTACGGCATGCGCGGCGGAGTATCGCGACCCCCGCGATCGTCGCTTCCACGCCCAGCCGGTGTGCTGCCCCGCCTGCGGTCCCACGCTCGTCCTGCACACCTCCGACGGCACGATGGTCGCGGGCGATCCGGTGTCCGAGGCGGCGGCGCTGCTCCGCGGTGGTTCCATCCTGGCGGTGAAGGGACTCGGCGGCCATCATCTCGCTGTGGACGCCACCGACGAGGACGCTGTGGCGGCGCTGCGGGTCCGTAAACACCGTGGGGACAAGGCGTTCGCCGTGATGGCGCCGGACCTGGCCGCCGTACGCGAGCTGTGTGTGCTGGACGGCGAGGCGAGCGGGGTGGTCGCCGCCCTCACCGGCGCGCGTCGCCCGATCGTGCTGCTGCCACGACGCCCCGGCTCGCCCATCGCCAGCTCAGTGGCGCCCGGCAACCGGGACATCGGCGTGCTCCTGCCGTACACGCCCCTGCACCACTTGCTGGCCCGCGAACTGGGCCGCCCCTTCGTACTGACCAGCGGGAATCTGTCGGGCGAGCCCATCGCGCACCGCGACGAGGACGCGCGGCGGCTGGCCGCCGACGCCTTTCTCACCCACGATCGGCCGATTCACGCGGGCCTTGACGACTCGGTGGTCCGGGTCTTCCGCGACACGGAGGTTCCGGTACGGCGAGCCCGTGGGCACGCTCCCGCGCCGCTCGCGCTGCCCTGGACGTTCCCCCGCCCGGTCCTCGCCTGCGGAGCGCAGCTCAAGAGCACCTTCTGCCTGGCGACGGGCAACCACGCGTTCGTCTCCCAGCACCTGGGCGACCTGGAGAACTACGCGACGATGCAGGCCTTCGCCGGCGGCGTCGCCCACTTCCGGCGGTTGTTCGGGATCGAGCCGGAGGTGGTGGCGCACGACCTCCACCCGGAATACCTGTCCACCAAGTACGCCCTCACCCTCGACGGCGTCCAGCCACTCGGCGTACAGCACCACCACGCCCACATCGCCTCCTGCCTGGCCGACAACGGCGAGAGCGGCCCGGTCGTCGGCGTGGCCCTCGACGGCACGGGGTACGGCACGGACGGCACGATCTGGGGCGGCGAGCTGCTCGTGGCCGACCTGGCGGGCTTCGAGCGGGCCGGGCACCTGGAGCCGGTGCCGATGCCCGGCGGCCTGACGGCGATCCGGCAGCCCTGGCGGATGGCCGCGGCCTTCCTGCACAGCGCGTACGGCCCAGGGTCCTTCGACGACCTCGACGTGGTCCGCCGCAATCAGGACCGGTGGCCGGCCGTGGCGGCGCTCGTGACGAACGGCCCGGCGCAACGGGTGACGTCGAGCGCCGGGCGGCTGTTCGACGCGGTGTCCGCGCTCCTGGGGATCCGCGACACGGTCACCTACGACGGACAGGCGGCGGTGGAGCTGGAGCAGCGGGCGGACCCGGGCATCCGCGGCGGCTATCCGGTCACCGTCACCGGAACGGTCATCCGCAGCACCGACCTGATCCGCGCGGTCGTCGGCGACCTTCGCCGGGGCGAGGCGTCAGAGGTGATCGCGGCGCGCTTCCACCACGGGCTGGCCGAGGCGGTGGTGACGGCCACGACGCGGGTCGCGGCCGCCAACGGGCTGGAGGTGGCGGCGCTGTCCGGCGGGGTGTTCTGCAACACCCTCATCCTCGGCGCCGTGGTCGACGGGCTGCGCCGCCACGGCCTGCGCGTCCTGCTGCACCGGCGCGTCCCCTGCAACGACGGCGGCATCAGCCTCGGGCAGGCCGTGGTGGCGGGGGCTCAGGACCGAGCGACCCGTTGAACGGGTCGCCGGGCGTCAGCAGATGCGCGGCAGCGGGTCGCCGACCAGCAGGTCCACGATGCGGGTGCCGCCGAAGGCGGTCCTCAGCAGCACCAGGCCGGGCGGGTCCTCCCCGACCCACCCGATGATCGCGGCCCCGGCGCCGACCGGATGGCCGCGCATGATGTCCACCGCCCGCTCGGCGTGCTCACCGTCGACAACGGCGACCAGCCGCCCTTCGCAGGCGACGTACAACGGGTCGATCCCGAGGAGCTCGCACATCCCGGTAACGGCTGGCTGGACCGGTACGGACTCCTCGTCCATCACCACGGAGACACCCGAGGCGCTCGCCACCTCGTTCAGCACCGTGGCCACCCCGCCGCGGGTGGCGTCCCGCAATGTCCGCACCTGGGTGGGGAGGGCGTCCAGCAGCTCGGCCACCAGGCCGTTCAACGGGGCGGTGTCCGAGACCGTGTCCGCCTCGATGCCGAGCTCGCCGCGCGCCAGCATGATGGCGACGCCGTGCTCACCGATCGGCCCGGACACGATGACCGCGTCACCGGGCCGGGCCGCGGAGATGGACGGCGTGACCGGACGCTCGACGACACCGACCCCGGCGGTGGTGATGTAACAGCCGTCGGCCTTGCCCCGCTGGACCACCTTGGTGTCGCCGGTGACGATCGTGACGCCCGCCGCCTCCGCCGCGGCCGCCATCGAGGCGACGATCCGCCGCAGGTCGCCGACCGGGAACCCCTCTTCGAGGATGAACCCGGCGGACAGGTACAGCGGACGGGCCCCGCACACCGCGAGGTCGTTCACAGTGCCGTTGACCGCCAGGTCACCGATGTCGCCGCCAGGGAAGAACAGCGGGGAGACCACGAACGCGTCAGTGGTGAACACCGCGCGGGAGCCACCCAGCGCCAGCGTGGCCCCGTCCTCCAGCGGGGCGAGCAGCGGATTGCGGAACGCCTCCAGGAAGACCGCGTCGATCAGCGTCCGGGTCGCCTTGCCGCCGGAGCCGTGCGCCAGGGTGATGCGTTCCTCCCGGACCACCGCGCGGCGGCGCCGTACGCGCTCGATCCGGTCGAGGACCTGCTTCTCGGTGGTCATGCCCGGGTCGCCTCCCGCACTCGTTCCCGGCTGAACCGGCCGAAGTTGTAGTACGCCGCGCACGCTCCCTCCGACGAGACCATGCAGGTCCCGATCGGCGTCTCCGGGGTGCACGCGGTGCCGAACACCTTGCACTCCCACGGCTTGAGCACTCCCTTGAGAACCTCGCCGCACTGGCAGGCCATGGGATCGGCGATGCGGGTACCGGGGATGTCGAAGATCCGCTCCGCGTCGAAGGCGGCGTACTCCTCGGCCATCCCCAGCGCCGAGTGCGAGATGAAGCCGAGCCCACGCCACTCGAAGTGCGGGCGCACGCGCATCACCGTCCCGATCACCTCCATGGCGATCCGGTTGCCCTCCCACGGGACCACCCGCGCGTACTGGTTCTCCACCTCGCCACGGCCCTCGGCCAGCTGGCCGAGCAGCAGGTCGACCGCGTGGAGGATGTCGAGCGGCTCGAACCCGGCGACCACGAACGGCTGCCGGTAGTCGCGCGCGATGAACTCGTACGGCCGGCAGCCGATGATCGTCGAGACGTGGCCGGGCCCGATGAAACCGTCGAGCCGCAGGTCGGGCGAGTCGAGGATCGCCTTGACGGCCGGGATGATCAGGACGTGGTTGCAGAAGACGGAGAAGTTGTCGATGCCCTCCTCGGCCGCCCGCAGCACGGTCACCGCCGTCGACGGCGCCGTGGTCTCGAAGCCGATCGCCATGAACACGACCCGCCGGTCCGGATTGTCCCGGGCGATCTTGAGCGCGTCGAGCGGCGAGTAGACCATCCGGATGTCGGCGCCCTGGGCCTTGGCGTCGAGGAACGTGGCCGCTCCCCCGGGCACCCGCATCATGTCGCCGAACGACGTCATGATCACATCGGGCTGCCGGGCGATGTGGACGGCGTCGTCCACCCGGCCCATGGGGATGACGCAGACGGGACAGCCCGGCCCGTGCACGAGCGTCACGGCCTCCGGCAGATAGTCCTCGATGCCGTGCTTGTAGATGGTGTGGGTGTGTCCGCCGCACACCTCCATGAACTTGTACCGGCGTCCCGGCTCGCACCGGGCGGCTATCCGCGCGGCCAGCGCCCGGGCCGCGTCGGCGTCGCGGAACTCATCGACGAAGCGCATCGCGCTCCTTGCAGAGGAGGGTCATGAGATGTCCGATTCCTTGAGCGCGTCGATCTCGTCGGTGTACGCCTGCCCGAGGCCGTGCAGCATGTCCATCACGGCCTTGGCCTCGGCCTCGGAGATCTTCGACAGGGCGAATCCCACGTGGACGAGCACCCAGTCGCCGGGCTTGAGGTGGTCGTCGGCGAGCAGCCCCATGTTGATGCGGCGGCGTACCCCGCTGACGTCCACCATGGCGAGGTCGGTGTGCTCCTCGACGTCCCCCACCAGCTCACCGGGGATCCCGAGGCACATCGGCTTCCTCCTTGAACTGGACCGATTCCAGGACCAGCTCGTCGCCGCCGCTGACGTCCACGTCGTCGTCGCCGCACCGCGCGCAGACCGCGAGCACGTCGACGGACTCCGACTGGTGACCGCAGGCCCCGCAGTCCACGGTGACGGGCGTGACGACGAGGTCGAGCGCCGCCCCTTCGGCGGCGCTGCCCTCGGCGGCGAGCGCGAAGGCATGGTCGAACGCCTCGCCCACGACGGCGTGGCGGGCGCCGATCCGGACCCGCAGCCCGGTGACCCGCCGGCCCTCCGCCTGCTGCCGGACCAGGTCGACCAGGCCCTCGCACATTCCTAGCTCATGCATGAAGTGCCTACATCCTTCTCATGTTCAGGTAGCGCTTGATCTCCGGCCATTGCGCGGCGATCATCGCGACGGCCGCGCACAGCGTCACCAGAGCCACCACAGGCCCCTTCCTCATCCGTTTCCACCTCCTCGCTTTTCGGTAACCCCGGTCCATCGATGGCTTCGATCAAGTCTCGACAAGGGATCGGACCGTCTTGAGTGCCGGACCGAGGGCCGCGCGTACCGGCTCGCTCAGCTCGACCAGCACGTCTTCGTCCGGCTCCCCGGTCATCACGGTCTCCGGTTCGCAGGCGACGACGAGCACCCGGCGCGGTATCCGGCCCAGCTCGGCGGCCAGCCGGAGCACGCGTACCGGATCCATGCCGTGGGTCTCCATGGGTACGCCCGCCTCCGGCTCGGCCGGTTCGAGTACGGTCAGCGTCCCGGGAGCCTCCCCACGGGGCGCGGCGTCCACGAAGATCACCGTGTCGTAGTCGCGTTGCAGGGCGTAGGCCAGGTCCATGCCGCGGATCCCGAAGTCCACGACGTCCACTCCGGGCGGCAGGTCCTCGGCCGCCAGCAGCCGCGCCACCTCGACGCCGAAGCCGTCGTCGCCCAGGAAGATGTTGCCGATGCCCGCGACCAGGACGCGGGCGGGCCGGCTCTCCGCCACGATCGGCTCGACCTCCTCGGCGGAGTAGAAGAACCGGTGTCCGGGCAGTTTCGCCTCTCCCAGGTCGCGGCCGGGGTCCTCCTCAAGGGTGACGGCCAGGTGGAGGGCGCCCGCCTCGTCCTGTTCGACGCTCTCGACGACGGCCACCCGGCCGCCGAGGGCGAGGTCGAAGACGTCCGCCCGCGATCGTGGGCGCAGCCGCACCCGGCTGCCCGCGCCGAGTGTCACGCCGTCCACGATCACCGTGTCCGGGCCCCGTCGTTCCATCCGGGCCCAGAAGTCATCCGTCGCGGTCATGTACCGGCTCCTGTTCGATCAGCGGACGGATCTCGCGTACCGTGCCGTGCAACCGCATGAGCCGCTCGGGTGTGAGCGAGGCGCATCGGTCGAGGATCTCCCTGGCCCGGGGATCGCCGTCGCGGATCTCCCGCCGCTCCTCCTCGGTCAGGGCGAGCACGCTCAGGGTGAGCAACTGGTCGATCTCAGTGGCGTCGAAGAGGTCACCCGGGCTCTCCGGCGCGATCCGGGGGTAGTCGTACAGGATGATCGGCGCCGAGAGCATGGTGTGCCGCTCGCCCTCCTCGCCCACCAGGACCGGCCAGGCGCCGGCGTTGTCGCAGCCTTCCGCGAGCGGCCGCAGTTCCTCCGGCGGGTCGGTCAGGGAGACGAAACGGCCGCGCGGCGCGTGCAGGACCGTGTGCGCGGAGAGGAACGCCTGTTTCAGCCCTTCGGTACGACTGCCGCCCGCCCAGCCGGTCGTGTTGGCGACCTCGACGGTGATCCGGAAGAGGCCGGGCGCCGGGCGTTCCGCGCTGATCTCGACCCGCCCGCGCAGCGCCCGCCAGCTGCGCGAAAGCGCTCCGACCCCCCGCCCGTCCGGGCCGATCAGCCATTCGACGTCCCCGCCCTCGGGTATGTCGATGTCCACCACGGCGGCCCGCTGGACGAGACCCGCGAGGTCGAGCCCGAGCGCGGCGACCTCCCGCTCGGTCGCCTCGTCCCTGGCCACGTGACGCTCGCCCCCGGCCGTCAGCTCCGCGACCGGTACGAGCTCCTCGCCGGTGCCGCGCGCGACCTGGCGGGCGACGGAGTGCAGGAAGCAGACCCGGACGTCGATCGTGTCGGCCGGGTCCGCCTCGATCAGCACCTGGGTGCGCATCAGCGAGGAGTCGCCCGTCTCGGCGCACCGCTCCGGGTAGACGCCGCCCAGGGTCCAGCGCTGCGCGTTCTTGAGCGCCGAGGGGCGGTAGGGCCACAGCAGGTAGCCCTCGTACAGGACCGCGCGCGCGACCTTTGTCACCTGGTCCATCGATCAGCCACCGTCCTGCTCTTTTCCCTGACGCTCGCGTACCAGCAGCGCCGACACGACGTCGTCCCAGGTCGCCAGCGTGTGCCGGACCTTGTAGTCGTACAGCTGGTCGAAGGCGTCGCGGTCCAGCCGGAGCCAGGCGCTGCGCGGGAAGTAGTGCTCCATGACGTCCTTCCAGACCTGGACCGGCATCCGGAACGCGACGTCGGTGTCCCACGGGATCCGGGCCGCCCGCAGCAGGCCGGCGTCAAGGTAGAAGATCGTCCCGCTGAACAGGAAGGTCAGCGGGACCTCACCGTCCGGCAGGCAGTGGAAGTACTTGGCGACCGCCACCTCGAAGTCGTAGGTGCAGGCCACGTCGATGCTCGCCACCGTGTGCCCGTCGAAGCCGGGTACCTGCGTCACCACCCGCGCCCACAGCAGGCTCCTCGACGTCCGGCCCCAATCCTCGGGCGCGCCGAACAGGTCGGTGAGCCGCCGCCGGGTGGGCGGGTCGTACTGGCGCCGGGCGGCGTCGATGCGGATGTGGGTGTCCAGCGCGACGCTGCGGATCGGCGACGGGCCGGCGCCGTCGATCCGCAGCGTGAACCGCACCGTCGGCACCGCGGCGAACTCCACCGCCTCGGCGCTCTCGATCACGAACCTGAGCGCCGGCGGCGGCGCGTCCTCCCGCGTGGCGAAGGCGGAGTCCGGCCTCATGCCGGGGACAGGTTGGGCATGGCCGGGTCGATCGGGTCATGGTCCTTCGGGTTGATCCCGGTGGAACGCGCCGCCGTCGAGCGGCCGTCGGGAAGATGACCCGGTTGCTGCTCGTAGTTGCCGACCGAGTTGCCCTCATGGACGCCCTTCAGATGCGCGGTCATGTCGGGCCGCGCATCGGGGCGGCCCACCTTGATGGAGCCGGTCATCGTGGAACTCCTTTCGACACGCCCACGGGCATGGGCATGGGCTTGGCTCGGCGCCGCAGTTCGGCGAAGAAGGCGCCGACCTCGTTCCAGACGTCCTGGCCGCCGGCCAGGCCCTTCCAGTGAGACCTGAGCACGGCGACGAGGGCGAAGCAGTCGTCGATCGGCACCAGCCAGTGGTCTCGCGCGTCGCGCGTCCGGTTGACCAGCAGCGCCTCCACGTCGGGGGCCAGCCGCCGCAGCACGGGGTTGGCCTCCTCCACCGCGGCCCAGGCGGCCGGCTCGACCGCGGCCTCGACCGCGCCGGCCGGGCCGGGGTATCGGATCACGGTCCGGCCCTCGGCCGAGTCGTGACAGGCGAAGGCCATCTGTACGGGAATGTCCAGGGACGCCCAGGTGGCGTCGTCGAGAACGAAGTCCGGCAGATACCACCGGCGGTCGGGCACCAGGCGGTAGCGGTCCCCTTCGGCCGGTGGATGCTCGAAGAGCAGCGCGCACGGGCGGCAGGCACAGCGCGGTTCGCGGACCGCCGGTTCGAGCAGGTGCCGGTGGTCGGCGGGGATGGGCGCGGCACACAGCTCACACCGGCAGGGGTTGCCGCCGTGGTCGGCCGCATCCTGGTCAGCCGCCGGCTGGTCAGCCGCGCGTCGCTCGGCCGTCCGGTCGATGAGGCCGCGCAGACCCCCTCGTGCCATGCCGCGCTCCCTCACGACGTCCGCGCGCCGGGGTTGCGGCGCAAGGCGTCGATGGAGATCAAGACGGGTGGCGGGCCGATCTCCTCGATCTCCACCCGGTCGAGCTCCGGGGCCGCGTTGCGGATCGCCTCCTCCAGCAGAGCCGCCCGATCGGCAGTGCCGCAGCCGCCGCGACCGCGCAGGAGCCGTACGCTCGCCACGCCGTCCGCCACGGCCACCGTCTCCACGGCCGCGCCGCCGAGCCGGGGCCGTACACCGCTCACGGCCTTCTCCACCCGGGCGGACACGTCCAGCGGGTGCAGGTCGTGCAGCACCAGCAGGTAGGAGACCAGTTCGTCCTGCGCGAGCGCCGGCCCGAGCCGTTCCCCGCCGATCGCGACGATCCGGGCGAGCGCCTCGCCGTACAGGTCGAGCAGCGCCTGGAGCACCTCGATGGTGGACTCCGGGTCGGGCAGCGACTCGACGCCGTCCAGCAGGGCGTCCACCCGGGCCAGCCGGTCGGCCACCTCACGGTCGGTCAGTGACATCGTCCGCCCCTAACCGGAGACGCTCGTGCCCAGCGTCGGGGAGTGCACCTGCTTGAGCACCTTCCCGTCGCCGAGGTACATGTGGACGCCGCACGGCAGGCAGGGGTCGAAGCTGCGGACCGTACGCATGATGTCGATGCCCTTGAAGTTCTCCGGGCCGTTCTCCTCGAAGATGTGCATGCCCTGGACCGCGTCCTCGTACGGACCGGGAGTGCCGTAGACGTCCCGCGGGCTGGCGTTCCACGGCGTGGGCGGGTACGGGTGGTAGTTGGCGATCTTGCCGTCGCGGATCACCATGTGGTGGGACAGAACCCCGCGTACCGCCTCGTGGAACCCGCAGCCGATGGCGTCATCGGGCACGTCGAAGTCGGCGAAGACCCGCGTCCGGCCGGCGCGTACCTCGGCCATCGCCTGGTCCAGGAAGTGGAAGGCCATCGCGGCGGAGTAGGCGACGAAGTAGATGCGGGCCCGGTTGCGCTCGATCGTGTTTGACCATTTGGGGATCTTCCACTCGAACCGCATCTCCGGCAGGACCGCGCTCTTGGGCAGGTTGATCTCCACGCTGCTGCCGGTCGCCCGGACGCCTCCGGTGTCGACGATGCCGGCCAGCGCCGTCGTCCAGAGCCGCGCGAGGGCCCCGCCCCCGGTGTCGAGCGCGAGGTGATCGCCCGTGCGGTCGTCGTACCAGCGGGGGCTCATCACCCAGCTGTAGTTGCCGCCCGCCAGGTCGCGCTTCTGCGGCTTCGGCAGTGTGGTCTGGTTCCACGGATGACGCCGGTCCACCGGGTTGCCCAGCGGGTCGTGGGTGACGAAGACCTCCTCGTTCACCCAGTCGTCGTAGAACGAGCTGCCCAGCAGGATCCGCATGCCGAGGTTGATGTCCACCAGGCTCGTGGTGCGCAGCTCGCCGTCCAGGACGATGCCCGGAGTGACGAACATGCCCCGGCCCCACTCGCCCATGTTCCGGTAGTCGTAGTCGACCACGGCCGGGTCCTGGAACGAACCCCAGCAGCCCAGCATCGTCCGCCGCTTGCCGACCTCCTCGTACCCCGGCAGCGCCTCGTAGAAGAAGTCGAACAGGTCGTCGTTGAGCGGGACGACCTTCTTCACGAAGTCGAGCACCCTGAGCAGCCGGGACAGGTAGTCGGTGAACAGCTGGGGCGTCGCCACCGTGCCCACGCCACCCGGGTAGATCGTCGAGGGGTGTACGTGCCGCCCCTCCATCAGGCAGAACATCTCCCGGGTGACCCGGCTGACCTGCAGCGCCTCGCGGTACATCGCGCCGGTGAACGGGTTGAACGCCCGCATGATGTCGGCGATCGTCCGGTACCCGTGGATGTCGCCGTGCGGTGCCTCGGTGGTCTCCGCCCTGCGCAGCAGGGTGGGGTTGGTCTCCTTGACGATCTGCTCGCAGTAGTCGACGAAGACCAGGTTGTCCTGGAACAGGGTGTGGTCGAACATGTACTCGGCCGCCTCGCCGAGATTGATGATCCATTCGCCCAGCGGCGGCGTCTTGACGCCGTAGGCCATGTTCTGGGCGTAGACCGAGCAGGTCGCGTGGTTGTCGCCGCAGATGCCGCAGATGCGGCTGGTGATGAAGTGCGAGTCCCGCGGGTCCTTTCCGCGCATGAACACGCTGTAGCCCCGGAACAACGAGGAGGTGCTCTTGCACTCGACGACTTCCTTGTTGTTGAAGTCGATCTTCGTGTAGATCCCCAGGTTGCCGATGATGCGGGTGATCGGGTCCCAGGACATCTCGACCAGTTGCCGAGTCTCCTGAGCCTCCTTGGATCGGATGGTCACCGCGACGTTCCCTCTCCCCTAGCTATGGTCCGGTTGGTAGCCGCTGGTCAGCTCAGGCCGGTTGTGGCGCCACTTCGGCTCCTTGTTGACCGTCCTGTTGGTGATGCCGCGCAGCTTGCGGATGAACGACCCGTACGCTCCGGTGGCGGTGGAGGAGACCAGCGCGCCGGGTGGCTGGTCCATGAACGGCATGAACTTGTCCGGGAAGCCGGGCATCGTGCAGCCGATGCAGATGCCGCCCACATTGGGGCAGCCGCCGATCCCGCCCATCCAGCCGCGCTTGGGGACGTTGCAGTTGACCACCGGCCCCCAGCAGCCGACCTTGACCTGGCATTTGGGGGAGTTGTAGTCCTTGGCGAAGTCGCCCTGCTCGTAGTAGCCGGCACGGTCGCACCCCTCGTGCACCGTCTTGCCGAACAACCAGGTCGGTCGCAACTCCTTGTCCAGGGGGATCATGGGAGCCAGCCCAGCGGCCTGGTACAGCAGCCAGGTCAGGGTCTCCATGAAGTTGTCGGGCTGCACCGGGCAGCCCGGCACGTTGATGATGGGCAGCCCGCCGGCCGAGCGGAAGTCGTGGCCCAGGTAGTCGCCGAGCCCCATGCTGCCCGTCGGGTTGCCCGCCATGGCGTGGATGCCGCCGTACGTCGCGCACGTGCCTATCGCGACCACCGCCCACGCCTGCGGCGCGAGCCGGTCGATCCACTGGTTGACGGTGATCGGCTGTCCGGTGACCGGGTCGTTCCCCATCGACGTCCAGTAACCGTCGCCGTTGATCTGCTCGTTGGGGATCGACCCCTCGACCACGAAGACGAACGGGCGTAGCTGGCCCTCCGCGGCCTGGTGGAAGGGGGCCATGAAGTCCTTGCCCACCTCCGCCGCCAGCACCTTGTTGTGCAGATGCACCTTCGGCAATCCGGGCACCAGGCCGAGCAGCACCGCTTCGAGGCTCGGATTGGAGGCCGCCGTCACCGAGACCGTGTCGCCGTCGCAGCTCATGCCCTCCGAGGTCCACAGCACGTGAACCTCGTCCACAGCGGTTTTCGTCGTGGTTTCGCTCATGTACCCGGCCCTCGTCTCGGCAGCTGGGGGAATGCCGTAGGTATCGCCCCTAATGACAACGAGTAAGCATTCGATGCACATAGTGACCACGTCGATGGAGGAATGCGGACGACCAGGTCACTTCCCTTACCGATTCCTGCATGTTCGGGGAGGCGGTCCACATGATGCGCCCTGCGTGGACCAGGGCGTGTATTATCCATACTATTTAGGTAGGAATAAGGGAATGCAAAGGGTCGGTGAGCAGCGGTGTCGCACTCCACGTCGTGGCCTAGCCTCGAGTCCATGTCGAACCCCACGGACGTTCCCGCTGCCCTGCTCCCCGACCCTGACCGCGCGACCGTCGCGATCGCGCCACCGATCGCGGGCGAAGGGCACTGGGCGGGGGGTCCCAGCGCGGTCGCGGCGGACGGGCTGATCTACCTCGCCTACCGGCTGCGCCGCCCCGTGGGGGAGGGACGCGGGTACGCGGTGGTGGTGGCCCGTTCGGTGGACGGCGAACGGTTCGAGACCCTGACGACGATCACCCGCGAGGAGATGGCCGCCGAGTCCCTGGAGCGGCCCACCCTGGTACGCACCGAGGACGGGCGCTGGCGGCTGTACCTGAGCTGCGCCACCCCGGGCACCAAGCACTGGCGGGTGGAGGTGCTGGAGAGCGACGACCCCGCCGGGTTCGACCCGCGCTCGCGCGAGACCGTCCTGCCCGGCGACCCCAAGACCGGCGTGAAGGATTCGGTGATCGTCCGGCGCGACGGGAAGTGGCACCTGTGGGCCTCCTGCCATCCGCTGGCCGACTCCGACGAGGCCGACCAGATGGTGACCGACTACGCCACCAGCGCCGACGGCCTGGAGTGGACGTGGCACGGCACGGCGCTGAGCGGGCGGCCGGGGCTGTGGGACGGGCGGGGCGTACGGATCAGCTCGGTACGTTTCGACGGTGACCGGGTGCTGGCCTTCTACGACGGGCGGGCCAGCGCGGCCGAGAACTACGAGGAGCGCACCGGGATCGCCGTAGGGACCGACCCCGGCGAGCTGACCCCGGTGGGGACCGCCCCGGCGGCCATGTCGCCGCACGCGGGCGGCGGCCTGCGTTACCTCGACATCGTCGACCTGCCGGACGGGCGGATCCGGCTGTACTACGAGTACACCCGCGCCGACGGAGCCCACGAGCTGCGCACCGAGCTGCGCTGATCGTCAGGGTGGCCGGTCTTTCTGGGGCTGCCGCTGATCGTCAGGACGGGTGCGGGCGCCCGTTCCTGGACTGCCGCTGGCCGGGCGGCCGGCTGCCGACCAGGCCGCCCGAACGCTCCCTGGGCCTGAGCCAGTCGCTGAAGTCCTCGCCGGTGACCTGCTGAAGGAGCCGGATGTCGTCGGTGAAGTACGGAATGAGCTGGCGCCGCTGCTCCCAGGTCAGAGGGCGGCGCGGGGCGGCCCGCCGCTGGAGCAGCTGCTCGACGGGATCGGCCAGAGCCCCGGGCAGGAGCCGCCGGACCGAGGACAGCACCGCGTGCCGGGGGCTCGCGTCGGGATGCGCCGTCACGTTCTCCCTCGGCATCTCGGTCAGCAGCCCCCGCTCCACCCCGAGGAAGCCGCAGATCCGGTCGAGCGTGTCGGCCGGCCGGTCGACGAGGTCCCGGTAGCGGAAGAGCAGCACCTGCTCGCGCGGGAACAGCTCGTACAGGGCGGCCAGTTGCTCGCCGTACCGGCCGAGCCCCACGTAGTGCCAGAAGTGCGCCCACCCGGCCGCGATCCGTTTACTCTCCGCCTCGCAGGCGCGCACCACGTCGCCGATCGGTTCGAGCCCGGCCGACCACAGGTGGGTCCAGTTGGAGTGGGCGCGCTCGACCGGGTCCCGCACGATCACGATGAGCCTGGCGTGCGGGATGGCCGCCTTGATGCGCCGCTGCGCGTCCCGGTCGTACAGGTAGAAGGGCGTGCACTCGCCGGCCAGCGTCCCCGCGGGCGCCGCGGCGAACAGCGCCTCGTAGTCCTCGCGGCGCCAGACGTGCTCCCGGTACGTCTCCACGTCGCCGGGCCCGCCCTTGGCCGGTGGCGGGCCGTCGGTGAGGAAGTACTTGGGCTCCTTCACCTGTGGCAGGAAGAGCTGCGGATGCCGCTGGAGAGCGGCGTGCAGGGCCGTCGTTCCCGCCTTCGGAACCCCTACGACCAGGAAGTTCGGCATATCCACGGTCATCCCTCCAAATCCCGGCGCCTAACATCCAATTTCCTACCAGTTATATAGGATGTTCAAGTAGGTAATTGGACAGGGGATGCTCACCGTGTGAGGGCCGGGGCCGTCTACTGGATGCCGCGGAGGGGAAGTCCCGCCTTGCGATAGATGTCGTCGATGACCGTCATGTTGGCGACGGAGTCCGCAGGCGGGGTCAGCGGCGGGGTGCCCTGCTCCACCGCCGCCACGAAGGCGCGTAGTTGGCAGGTGTACGTCGCGTCGCCCGCGACGCGCTCGCGGCGCCGCCGGCCGTCAACGGTCACGGTCATCCGGTGGAAGAGCTGCGGGGCGATGAAGTTCGTGATGCGCAGCGACCCGCGTTCGCCGTCGACCCGCGCGGCGATCTTGAGCAGGTTTCCCGACCACATGGAGGCGTGGATCCGCCCGGTCGCGCCGGTGGGGAAGCGCAGGTCGGCGGCCATCGCCCGGTCGACGCCCGGCGATCGCAGCAGGGCCGCCGCGCTCACGACCGAGGGCTCGCCCGGCCCGAGCGTACGCAGGCAGTGCACCGCGTAGCAGCCCGCGTCCATGAGCGCGCCGCCGCCGAGCTCCAGCGAGTAGCGGATGTCGGAGAAATTGGGGAGCGGAAAGCACATCCATGTCTCGACATGCCGGACCTCGCCGAGTTCGGTGGCGACGATCTCGAGAGCCCGTTCCATCAGCGGGTGATACCGGTAGTGGAACGCCTCCATGACCACCACGCCGGACTTCGCGGCGGCGTCCGCGACGGACCGCGCCTCGGCGGCGTTGGAGGTGAACGGCTTCTCGGCCAGCACGTGCTTGCCCGCCTCGATCGCCTTGAGCGTCCACTCGGCGTGCAGGGCGTTCGGCAGCGGGTTGTAGATCGCGTCCAGGGAGGGGTCGGCGATCACTTGCTCGTAGGAGTCGTGGACGAGCCGGATGCCGTGCTTGGCCGCGAACTTCTCGGCACGCGACCGATCCCGGGCGGCCACCGCCGCCACCTCGACCTCGGGCACGGCGCGGGCGGGCTTGACGAGCGCCATGGGGGTGATGCGAGCTGCGCCGAGCGTCCCGATTCGCATGATCGCATGATGCCAGACCGGCGTGCCGCGTGTCGCTTTGCCCGGGCTTGACAGCTGATCTGTTGGAGTGGACGGGGGTTACCTCGCGTATGGAGGAGCGGATCGCGGGCGTTCAGGAAAGGAGCCGCGTGGAAAGGATCATCTCGGCCGCGACGCGGTTGTTCGCGGCCCTCGGATACGACGCGACGACGATGGGGCAGATCGCCGAAGCCGCCGACCTGAACATCGAGACCGTCATGGAGCTCGCCGGTTCGAAGCGGGAGCTCTATCTGGCGGTGATGGGGCGCGGCTACACCGCGCAGAAGGCCCTGCTGGAGCACGCCCTCGCCCGTTTGGACGAGTCGGGAGCGCCGCAACTGGCGGCGAGTGTCCACGCCCTGGTCGACGACTACCTGAACTTCTGCCTCGACAACCCCGACGTCTCCGCGCTGCTGATGCACCGCTGGCTGGGCGACGCCGCCGATCTGCAGAACCTGGAGCAGATCTACAACGAGCCGTTGGTCCATGCGGTCTACAGCAAGTTCAACAGCGCCGCCGCGGCGGGCCTCATGGACTCCGAGGCCGACGTGGAGCTCTGTGTGCGAGCGATCGCCTGGTCCGTCATCATTTTCGTGCGCTACGCCACGATGAGCACGCCCCTTTCCAGCTTCTCCGAAGGCGAAAGGAGCGTGGACCGCTTCCGCGTCCACCTGCACCGGATCACCACCCGGATGCTCGGCCTGGCGCCTCCGAGCGCGACTTCCTGACTCCCCGCAGGGGCCTGGTTCCGGCCGACGCGAGATTCCGGAATTCACCACCAAGCACGCCGAAGAATGCGCCTTTTACATGGGGGATCGCTCCGCGCGATGATGCCGCGCGGAGCGTCCGTTGTGCGTGGGTCGGTGCTGGTGGGTCAGTGGTCGTCGTCCCACCACCCATTGTCGTGGTGATCCCACCAGTGGTCATGGCCGTGACCGTGACCGCCCATGCCGCCACCGCCGCCGCCGCTCTTGCACCACTGCTTGGACCAGTGGCCGTGGCTCCAGCAGAACTTGCACCAGTTGTGGTGACTGTCCCACATCCACTTGCACTTCTTGGCCACGCTCTGCGGCGTGGTGCCCGCGAGCTGGGCGGTGGGCGGGCAGGCGCTCGCGGCGCTGGCGGCCTGCGTGGTGGCCGTTCCGGTGACGATTACGGTGGACGCCGCCAGGGCGGCGCTGAGAAGCAGACGCTTGAGCACCAGAGATCACTCCCTGAATGACGATCGTTCCCCCGATGATGATGGGGATCGGATGAGAGCGCCGGATTCGGTTTCCCGGGATACGCCGATACGGCATGAACATATCCCACCATAATCCCGGCGAGCGGCCCGGTCTCCCGGCGACAGGCAAAGCCTCATTTCACAACATGGGGCCACATAATGCGAATGCATCGGATATGTCGGGAAATGCGGCATCGCGCGAGGAGGGGCGCCCCAAAGCATCATGCCGGGAATTCATCGTCTTCACCGGAGAGGCGATCGGCGCTTCCCCCGGCTCTTCAACGACACACCAGGAAAATGGTAAATGACGGAAAAGGTGATTGCCTGGCGCTCGCCCACGTGCGGCTCTCCCAGACCGGCGGCCCACGCCGCCGTCGCTGTGGCGGCCGGCGCGGCCCGGTATTGGCGCGCCGAACAGGCCGCATCGACGGCGGCGCGGGCCGCCGCCGCATCCATCGACAAGGCCTCCCGGGGAATGGGCGGCCGCGTACCATGTACGACGGGTTCGCGGCATATGGTGGGCTTTTACTGCGGAATCGGGCCGGTCGGAGTGGTGGTGAGCGGCGAGGGTTGGCTTCGTGTACCGATCGGCGCCGGGTCTCGCCGTTGGCGCACGGTCGGCACCAGCCGGAACATCCTCGCGGTGGCGCGTACGGTCACCTCGGCGAGCCGGCTGCTGGACGTGCTGCCGCTGTTCCGTTCGGATCCTCGCGTCCAGGTGCTGTTCACGGTCGCCGCGGGTTCGGCGTTCGACGACGGGATCGGCGACTATCTGCGGGACGTCGAGGCACGTGTCGTCTCCTGGGCGCAGGCCGTGGACACTCCCTTCGACCTGGCCGTCTCCGCCAGCGCCAACGGCGACCTGCACCGGCTGAAGGCCCCGCTGCTGCTGGTTCCGCACGGCGCCGGGCACAACCGGCTGCTTCCCGCCGCGGGCGGCGTCTCGGGTCTCGCCCGGCGTCAGCTGGTGCACGACGGCCGGCTCGTACCGGCGGCCATCGCCCTGCCGCACCACGAGCAGCTGACCCGGTTGGCGGGCGAATGCCCGGAGGCGGTGCCTCTGGCCGTGGTGACCGGCGATCCGTGCTTCGACCGGATCCTGGCGAACGCCGCGCGGCGCGACCGCTACCGGCGCGCCCTCGGCACCGGCGACCGCAAGCTGGTGCTGATCAGCTCCACCTGGGGCGAACACTCCCTGCTCGGCGCCAACGACGACCTGGTCGCGCGGCTGACGGCCGAGTTGCCGGTGGACGAGTACCAGGTGGTCCTGGCCGCGCATCCGAACGTCTGGTACGGCCACGGCGGCCTGCAGGTCCGGCTGTGGCTGGGGGACGCCCTCGACGCCGGCCTGGTGCTGCTGCCTCCCCGGCAGGGCTGGCAGGCGGCGCTCCTGGCGGCGGACGTGGTCGTGGGCGACCACGGGTCGGTCACCTTCTACGGCGCCGCGCTGGGCCGCCCCACCCTCCTGGCCTCGTCCGGTCGGGAGGCCGAGGAGCTCGATCCGGCCTCCCCCACGGCCGCGCTGTCCCGGGCGCTGCCCCGCCTCGACCCGCGGCGGGACCTGCTGGGGCAGATCGAGCGGATCATGGACACGTACCGGCCGGGTGCCTATGACGAGGTCACCGGGCGGACGCTGGGCGAGTCCGGCCGGGCGGGCACGTTGTTACGGCACGTCGCGTACCGGCTGATGGACCTCGAACCCGGACCCGAGCCCGCCGCCACCGCGCTGCCCGATCCCTTGGGGGAGCGTGGCGAGGTGCTCTCGTTCCTGGTCGAAGCCGAGGTCCAGGACGGCACCGTGTCCCTGCGCCGCTTCCCTGTGGCCGGCGCGGGGCAGCGCTTCCCCGTGACCGGTGAGGGGGAGCGCGTACGAGACCCGCATCTCGTCGTGGACGCCGAGGAGCCGGACCGGCGGCGGTTGGAGACCGCGGCCATCATCGTCCGCGGGGACCCGGCCGACGGCTGGGCGGCGGAGACTCTGCGGCGCTATCCCGGCTGTCTCATGGCGGCCGAGGTGGTCGGTGCGCGGCGGGTCCGTCTGACGCTACGGGACGGGCGGCGTTTCGACGTCACCGCGTCCGCCGGAGCGCGCGGCGACCTCGACCCCCGGTGCCTGCCGTCCGCGGTGTACGGCTGGCTGGTCAACGGCGACGGCCCCTTGACCACCGTCCGGGTCGGCGACCGGGAAGCGGCCATCGACCTCGCTTAGTCGCCACTCAGGCGGGCGCGGAGTTCCTCGGCCTTGGGCAGGTTGCCGGAGGCGAGGCAGACCGCGATGGCCTGCCGCAGATAGCCCCCGGCGTCCCTGGGGTCGAGGTCGGCCAGCAGCTCCAGGGCACGCGTCTCCTTGGCCGGAATGCGGCGCTCGCGCATGATATCCGCGGCGATCCGTGCCGAGTGCAGCGCCTGCGCGGAGTGGCCGAGCTCGCGGTGGGCCTCGCCCAGGACGAGGTGGATCTTCCCCTGGCTGAGCCGGTCACCGGCCGAGATCATGAGAGCCAGAGCCCGGTCGAAGGCGGCGATCGCCGCTTCGTGCCGGCCCGCGCGGCTGTGGACCAGGCCGAGATGGTAGCTCTGCAGGCCGATCCCCCGCGTGTTGCCCAGCCCATCGTGGATGGCCAGCGCGGCGGCGAAGTGGGCGACGGCATCCTCCATCAGTCCCCGGGCCTGGCCGAGGGACTCCAAGGCGGAAGCTTGGGCCAGGGCGGCCTGCCCGAGCGACTCCAGGACGACCGCCTCCATCCTCGGGTCAGCCGCCTCGCGGGCCGCCTGATGCGCGTGGACCAGCTCGGCCTGGGCCTGGTCGGTTTCGCCGAGCTCCAGGTGGGCGCGGGCCACCTGGTTCCGCATCCTGGCCTCCACGGCACGGTCGCCGACGCGGAGCGCCGCGGCCACGCCCAGCCGGTTGGTCTCGATCCAGTCCGCGTAGTGCTTGCGCTCGTGATAGAGCGGCCACAGGGCCTCGGCCAGCTGCCAGACCAGCTCGTCCCATTCACCTGCCGCCGCCGCGCGCAGTAGCGCGAGCACGTTGGGGCGCTCCTTCTCCAGCCAGTCGAGGGCCGCTCCAGGTGTGGCGAACGGCAGGCCGACGGCCGACAACCGCTCCCGATGGTCGGCCAGGCGCAGCCGGGGACCCATGGCGGCGTCGGCGGCGGCCACCTGCCCGAGGTACCACTCCGCCACCCGCCGCAGCGCCGCCTCCCGCGCCTCGGGCGGGTCCACGCGCCGCGCGCACCGGGCCGCGTGCAGCCGGACCAGGTCATGGAAGCGGTACGTGTCGCCGTCGAGCTCCTCGACGAGACTCGCATCGAGAAGCAGGTCCAGCGCGTGGTCCGGCTCGCTCTCCAGGACGGCCCGCGCCACCCCGGCCGAGAAGCCGGGGCCGGGCAGCGTGCCCAGCAGGCGGTAGAGCCGGGCCGCCTGCTCCGGCAGCCCGGTGTACGCGGAGTCGAAAACCGCTTCGACGATCGCTCTTCCCTCCGTCATCAGGTGGTCCAGCCGTCGTTCGGCGTCCCGCAGCTCGCCGACCAGCCGCTCGACCGTCCATGTCGGCCGTTGGACCAGCCGCGCCCCGGCCACCCGCAGGGCGATCGGCAGGCCGCCGCACAGCCGTACGAGCTCGCTCACCCGCTCCCGCTCGGCGGCGACCCGGTCCTCGCCGAGCATGCCCGAGAGGAGTCGTACCCCCTCCTCGTCCTGGAGCGGCGCGACTCTGACCGGCCGCGCGCCCGCGACGAGCAGCTCGCCGAGCTGGTGGTGGCTGGTCACGACGACCGCGCTCGCGGCGGAGGCGGGGAACAGCGGCGTCACCTCGGCGGCGTGCTCGGCGTCGTCCAGCAGCACGAGCAGCCGCAGGTCGGCCGTCATGGAGCGGAACATGGCCGCCCGTTCCGGCAGCTCCGCCGGGATCCACTCCTCATGGACGCCGAACGCGCGCAGGAACCCGCCGAGGACGTCGCTGACCTCGGTGCCGCCCCGGTGCCGCAGCGCGCCGAAGTCGGCGTACAGCTGGCCGTCGCTGAACCGCTCGTGGACCTGGTGCGCCCAGCGGCGGCTGACCGCGCTCTTGCCGACTCCCTTGAGGCCGCTGACCACCGCGATCGCGGGTCCCTCCTCAAGGAGAAGGAGGCGGTCGAGCAGCGCCAGCTCAGTGGTCCGGTTGACGAAGCCGGGCGGCGCGGCGGGCAGCTGCCGGGGGATCCGTACGGGCGGCGGAGGCGTGGCGCCTATGGTCACGGACCCTATGTCCCTGGCCTGCACCACCCCGCCGGACACCTGTCCGGACACCTCGTTGCGTATATCAGCGTCGTTCGCCTGCCCAGCGCTCTCCGGCCCAGCCACGGTTCAGTAGTGTTCCCGTCGCACTGGATCGTGGCAAGCGGAGCGCTAGTCTGGGAGAACGTCCTTGACGAAAAGAGCTGCGCGATGGATCCGAGCGTCATTCCCGCTCTGGCGGCGGTCATATCGGCGATTGTCGGCGGCGCCGCGGGCGAAGCCGGCAAGAATGCCTGGACCTCTTTGACGGGCCTCGTACGCCGCCGTTTCGGCGACGACGCCGTAGCCGCCATCGAAACAGCGCAAACCCCGGAGGAAACCGCCAAAAGCCTGGTCGAACGCGCCCAGGAAGACGCTGAATTCGGGCAGAACCTGACGTCGTGGACCACGGAGACGGCCAGACTCGTCCAGACCAAGCACGACGTGTCCAACACGATCAGCGGCGACGCCCGGATCACCGGCCCGGTGCTCCAAGCGGGCGACATTTTCGGGTCGATCAATTTCGGCAAATCCAGTTAGGCTGAAAGGTTCGCCCGATACCGCCATTCCAGCGGTTGAGCGCCTGATTTGTACGAGTCCTTCCGTTCCCGTTCATAGACCAACCGCCTACGCGCGGATACGTTGCACGTATCCCGATATGACGACACCCCCAAACCCTTGGGAGGACTCTCGCATGTGCGGAATCGCCGGATGGGTGGACTTCAGCCGCGACCTGGCCAGTGAACACGGCACCGCCCAGGCCATGACCGAGACCATGAGCTGCCGCGGCCCGGACGATCGGGGCTTGTGGCTCTCACCGCACGCCATACTCGGCAACCGGCGGCTCGCGGTCATCGACGTCGAGGGCGGCCACATGCCCATGACGGCCGAGGGCCCGGTCGTCATCACCTACAGCGGGGAGATCTACAACTTCGTCGAGCTGCGGGCCGAACTGGCGGCCAAGGGGCACCGCTTCCGCACCAGGAGCGACACCGAGGTCGTGCTCCACGGCTATCTGGAATGGGGCGCGGGTGTCGCCGACCGGCTCAACGGCATGTACGCCTTCGCCATCTGGGACGACCGCGCCCAGGAGCTCCTGCTGGTGCGCGACCGCCTGGGCGTCAAGCCGCTCTACTACTACCCGCTGCGCGACGGCGTGCTGTTCGGCTCCGAGCCGAAGGCGATCCTCGCCAACCCCCTGGTCGAGCCGGTGGTGGACACCGACGGCCTGCGCGAACTGCTCACCTTGGGCAGAAGCCCGGAGCGGGCCGTCTTCAAGGGCATGCGCGAGCTGCGCCCCGGCCACCTGCTGCGGGTACGCCGGGAAGGGCTGGCCATCCGCCGCTACTGGGCGCTGGAGCCGCGCGAGCACACCGACGACCTCGACGTCACCATCAGCACGATCCGCGCCCTGCTCGAGGACATCGTGGGCCGCCAGCTCGTCTCGGACGTGCCCCTGTGCAGCCTGCTGTCGGGCGGCCTGGACTCCAGCACCATCACCGCGCTCGCCAAGAAGCACGGGCAGATCCGGTCCTTCGCCGTGGACTTCGCCGGATACGCCGAGCAGTTCCAGCCCGACGAGCTGCGCGGTGATCCGGACGCGCCGTTCGTACAGGAGCTCGCGCGCTACGTCGACTCCGACCACACCGACATCATGCTCGACACCGCGGAGCTGACCGACCCGCGCCTGCGCTCGTCGGTGGTGCGCGCCTTCGACATCCCGAACTTCCTCGGTGACATGAACGGCTCCCTGTACATGCTGTTCAGGGCGATCCGCGAGCACTCCACCGTGGCCCTGTCCGGAGAGTCGGCCGATGAGCTGTTCGGTGGGTACGCGTGGTTCCACATGCCACAGGCGGTCGAGGCCGACACCTTCCCGTGGCTCGCGATGGTCATGCGTGACCACGATCCGGCCGATCTGCTCGACAGGGCGCTGTTCGACCGGCTCGACCTGCCGTCCTACACCGCGGACACTTACCGGAGCGCGCTGGCCGAGGTGCCGTACCTGCCTGGCCAGAACGCCCTCGAACGGCGGATGCGGGAGGTCTGCTACCTGCACCTGACCCGGTTCCTGCCGGTCCTGCTGGACCGCAAGGACCGGTTGAGCATGGCCGTCGGCCTGGAGGTCCGGGTGCCGTTCTGCGACCACCGGCTGGTCGAGTACGTCTTCAACACGCCGTGGGCGATGAAGACCTTCGACGGCCGGGAGAAGAGCCTGCTCCGCGCCGCCGCCGGCGACCTGGTGCCCGAGTCGATCCTGCGGCGGGTCAAGAGCCCCTACCCGGCGACTCAGGACGTCGCCTACGAGCAGGCGCTCCGCGACACGTTGAGCGACCTCGTCCGCGCCGGGAAGGCGCCGGTCCTGCCGCTGCTCGACGCGGCGGCCGTCAGGGAGCTCACCGCGGCCCCGGTCGGCAAGACGACCACGACGATGTCGAGGATGAGCCTGGAGCTGGCCCTGGACCTGAACGTCTGGCTCGAGTCCTACGGCGTCCGCCTGGACCTGTAGGCGAGGTCGCCCCTAGCCCAGCCGTACGGTGATCGTCTTCGAGCTGCCGCCCCGGTCCGACAGCCGCCCCCACCGGAGGGTGAGCCGCGCGCCCGTCGTGGCACTCACCAGGAGCGGATCGCCGCGCAGCACCCGGGTCACCGGCCGGTCCCAGGTCACGGTCAGCTCGCTCAGGTCGCGCCGGGGATCCGACACCGTCAGCGTGGCCGTGCCGTCGCCGCACTCCTTGACGAGGACCGCGCACGGAGCGGAGGCGGTCAGGCCACCGACCGCTCCGGCGTTCCAGAAGTTGACGGCGGTCAGGCCGAGCGATGGCACCTGGACACCCTGCTGGCGCGCGGTGTTGGCCAGGACGCGTAACCAGGTCGGGTCGGTGGCGCGGGCGCGGGTCCGCGCCGGGGTCGCGCCCGGGAGGAGCACGTAGAAGTAACCGGCCGCGTCCGGGTCGATCCCGTGGTCGAGCCAGAGGGTCACATAGCTCCGGGTCACCGAGCCGGCGGCGCGGTTCTCGCGCAGCGTGCGCAGGAGGCCGTGGAAGACGTAGCCGCCGTGGCCCGCCAGGTGCGCCCAGCCCGCCTTCTGGTCGAGGGTGAGGAGCGCGCCGGTCCGGCGGTTGTCCACGATGGTCTCGACCGGCACACCGTCCCGCCCGGTGATCCCGGCCCCCAGGCAGATCACGGCGTCATCGAGGAAGAACCACGACTTGAACGCCTCCATCGTGCTCTGGAGGCCGTTCAGGTGCTGGCCGACCGTCGCGTACCTGCCGTCCGTGGCGCCGCCAACCCAGCGGCCCGGCGGGCAGGTGTCGCCCCACGCCGCGCCGGCGCCGTCGGCCAGCCGCTTGGTGGAGACGGTCGTGCCCGGCAGGCGGTAGGGGTCGACGGTGGCCCAGAAGGAGTCGGAGTACTGGTCGCCGTGGCCCTTCGCCCACCAGTAGAGCATTCCCGAGCCGGTGTGCCAGCCGCGTAGGTTCTCGCCGTTGCCGTGCTCGTAGTGGCCGATCCGGTAGGAGGCCATGCTGAGCCCCGCGCACCAGCCCGGCCCCCGGTGGACGGCGCGGGCGCTCATCGGCAGCAATCTGTGCCCGGCCGGTTCCGGCGCGGCGGGGATCGTCTCGTCGTCCAGGATCGCGGCCAGGCGGGCGTGGAACCCCAGGTCGGCCTCTTCGAGCATCGGCTGGACCGTGTCACGTACCGCCCAGCCCTTGACCATGCCCTGCCAGCGGGTCCGGGCCGCGACGGGCGCCGCGTCCCCGAGCAGCAGGATCGCCGAGGCGATCAGCCGCCCCCTCCTGTGGTCGCCGTACGGATCCCGGCCGATCCCCCGCCCGCTGACCAGGTCCATGCAGAAGCCGTCGTGGATGAACGGCGCGAACGACCGCTCGACCATGTCGAAGAGGTTCGGGGCGGCGATCTCCCACGGAGTGCCGCGCAGCACCGCGAACAGCGTCGCGAGGCCGGACAGCATCACCATTCCGTATCCGCCCTGGTATGGGATGGAGGTGTGCTGGATGAACGAGCCGTCCCGGTAGAAGCCGTCGCCCTCGGTGACGTACGGGAAGACCGGCTCCAGCGCCGAGACGGCCAGCGCGGCCTTGTCCGCGTCGGCTCTGAGGATGGCCCGCAGCAGCGTCACCGTGCACAGGTCCACCCGGTTGGCTCCGGTGCTGTTGCCGCTGTAGTCGTCCAGGCGCCATTCGGGTACGAAGTGGTCCACAGCCTCGCTCAGCGCCCGGCTCTGCTGGTCCGTCAGGTGCGGGCCGATCAGCAGGGCCACGTCGAGGAGCCGCTTCGGGGTGCCGATCTGCCAGGGCCACCAGTTGCCGACCGGGCGGGCGCCCGCCGCGTACACCTGCCGCCGGTAGTGGTCGAGACCGGTGGCGACGGCCGCGGCCAGGCTCGCGTCGCCGGTCAGGCCGGTCCCGGGTAAGGCGTACGCACGGGCCATGGCCTGCAGCCGCACCGGGGTCTGGACGAAGGACGGGAACGCCAGGCCGGGCCAGAGCGACGTGCCGGTCGGCGCCATGGTGTCCCGGTAGCCGGCCGCCGTGCTGCCCAGTTGTACGAGCCTGGTCCGGTACGGCTCCGCGGTCGCGTCGAACCCCCCGCCCGCCGTCACGTCCCGCCACCGGCGGCGCAGGAGGGCGAAGTCCGCCGAGTGGGCCGATCCCCGCGCGTCGTGGACCAGCCCGCCGGCCACGGCGGCACCGCCGAGCCGGAGGAACAACCGCCTGGAGTACTCGTTCACGCAGGGATCAGTGGCCGGAGACGATCTGGATGAGCTGGGTGGCGGCGGAGAAGTCGGCGGTCAGCCGGTTCTTGGTCACCGCGAACTCGCGCAGCCGCTCCGGAGAGATCAGCCGCACACCGGGGACGTCGCCCATGAGCGCGGCGTACACGCGCGCGATGGCGCGGGCCGAGGTCTTGCCGCCCGCCGGGATGTCGGCCGCCAGAATGTCCGCCCGGTTGCCCAGAGCGGCCGACGGGAACGTTGCCGCCGGGCCCGCCCTGAACATCGGCGAGTCCGGCGGCATGCCCGCCATCATGTCCGCAGCGCCCTCCTGGTCCTCCAGCCGGGCCAGGCGGCCGTGCTCGGCGGCCGGCATGCCGAAGTAGAGCTCGTCGGCCACGCCCAGCGGCCCCACGGCGTCCACCACCTGCTCGCCGTGCTGGTAGACGGCGACCTGCACGCCACGTTCGGCTCCGGACTTGACCATCCGGTCGATGGCCTGCTGGACCTGCTGCTGGATGTCGCTCATCACCGCGCCCCTCCGCCTGCTGCTACCGCTGTCGCGGGTGTAGACAGGCTATGAACCGTTGCTAGCGCTCGCTACGCCAACCTGTGGTTGCCAGAAGAACTGTGATCGAAGCTTCCGACCGACCGCTACCGAAAGTAATCGTATGGTAATGTTCAGCAACGGCCGGGTGCCTGACTGGCGCTCGGTCCCCGCCCCCATTGGTGTTCGCACCAACGGGACAGCGTCCGGCGGGGCGGTGGCCCAAGAGCCGCACCCCATTTGGGAATGCGGAATCAGGCCCCGACAACGCGGCTCTCAACCACGGTCCGCCCGGCTCGCCGGACGGACGCGGCATCGGCTTCCACCGGATCGCCTCCCGACCTCGGCCGGAAAGCGACGAGGCTACGCTGATGTCCGTTTTACTCAGGTAAACACAGAGAGTTGAAGACGCTAACGGCCGGAAACTCATCGGGAAGGGCGTGACAGCGGCTTGTCATGCGGCCGGGGAGCGGCGCGTCAGGCGGCCGGGGAGCGCCGTCTGAGGCTCACCAGCCCCAAACCGCCGCCCAGGAGCCCGACGATGATGCCCGCCACGCCCATGACCCGGGCCGCGCCGTCGGACGTCGGCGACGATGAGGCGGACTGCTTCATCATGGCGACCGTCTGCTGCGCGGCGGGCGGAGCCGCCGTGGTCATGGCCATCCCGGCGTGCTCCCCGCCGGACGCCGCCGCCACCAGCTTCAGCGTGGGCAGCGGGTGCTCCGCCTCCGTGCCGTCGCTCTTGGGCGCGTCCGCCCACTTGACGACCTCGCCGCCGGTGTAGGTCTGCTCGGTCGGGAAAGCGATCTCGTCCACGTCCTTGGGCAGGGGCCCGACCGACACCTCGAACTCCTGGAACTGTCCCGGCTCGATCTTGCCACCCGTCCACGTGACCTTCAGGACGGATTCGGTGACCTTGTCCCCGTCGTCGGCGACCACGGGCTCGGGCAGCTTGCCCTCGGTCAGCTCGGCCTTCCAGCCGGGAACCGGCTTGACCGAGACGAAGGGCAGGGGATGGTCGGTGGGGAAGGTGACGACGAGTTTGGTGGTCGAGGCGTCGTCACGCTCGTTGGGCACCCGGAAGGCGAGCTTGGTCCAGCCGCCCTTCTCCGCGGTCCCGGGGTTGATCGTGACATGGGCGAGGGCGGGGATCGCGAGGCCCACCGTGAGGGCCAGGGCTGCCGCGGCTACGGTGCCGATTCGGCGGTAAAGCATGGGAGTCTCCACTTCGTTTTCGGAAATGCCGGACACGACGCGCTCGACTGCTCGCGTCGTTGAGGGGTCAGGCAGAACGAAGTGGGGGGCCGCGCCGTACGACCGCGTACCGCAACATGCGCTCGCGCGGCCGGTCGGGAACGAGATCCGCGGCCACGGGGGCGGCGGGCGGCCAGAGAGGGCCGACGACAGGCGTGAGGATCCGTACGGCGCGCGAGGCGAGACGGCGCAGCAACGACCAGAGGGCGGCCTCACCGCCGGCCAGCCACCACGCGGTCAGCAGCGTGGCGACGGCGTGACACAGGAACATGCCGGGCCAGGTGCTCTGGCCATGGACATCCGCCAGGTGCGGGGACTCGCCCGTCGAGGCGAACAGCACGTGCAGGCCCACCTGCCCCGTGCCGAGCAGCCCGATGATCAGCGGCTGGGATCGCTCCCTGTCGGCCATAGCGGTGGCCGCGACCAGCACGACGGCGCCCGCACCCGCGACCATGCCAGGCCCTGGGGCGTTGCCGCCCGCCAGCCAGTGCCCGATGGCGGACAGGGCCACGCAGACGACCGTGAACGAGGCCGACCGCGCAAGACGCATCGGCAGCCTGGCGCGCGTCGCACCCACCTGCCGCCGCGAGTCCTGTGTACGGGTCACGATCAGGCCTGGTGCTCCTTGATCTCCGCGATCTGGGCCGTCTGCTCGGAGACGAGCCGGGTCGCCATCTCAATCGTGGGACCGTGCTTCCCGCCGCTCTGGGCGGACGTGGCCATCATGACGCCGTGGTCGAGGTGCTGCGAGATCAGCGACAGCCAGAGCTTGTCGAAGGCCTTACCGGACTTCGGGGTCAGCTGGGCGACCTGGTCGGCGACGCCCTTGGTGTCCTCGGCCGGTACGGCCACCTGCCAGGACTTCAGCCACGACGACATCTTCTCGATGTCGGCCTTCTCGTTGGTCTCCAGCTTCTGGCTCAGTTCGCGTACGTACGGCGTGTCCGTGCGCTTCGCGACCAGCTCGGCCAGCTGGATGGTCTGCCGGTGATGAGTGATCATCTCCTGGCTGAAGGTGACGTCCTGCTGGTCGTAGGCGGCCATGGCGGCGGGCGCTCCCGCCGCCGACGCGGCACACCCACCGGCCAGTGTCGCGCAGAGCAGGGCGCCGACGATCGTGGTCCAACGCATGCTTCCCCTTGGGGGGTGTGGGGATGGGTCACGTGGAGATACGCGGTGCGCCGGATAACCGTTCAACAACGGGCCGGTCGGCGCGTCACTCACGAGATGGCCTCGAGTGACGCGCTCGCCGCCGCTGCCGTACCAGGTATTCGCGGCCGACCCCCGGATGGATGGGCAACCGTGGATGAGTGGCGATCGGGGTCAGGTGGTGGGCACCGTGCGGTGACCGTGTCGCGCGGTGACGGGGTCAGGTGGCGGGCAGGTTGACCAGGAACAGCGGCCGGGTGGTCGGCTGTGCGGAGCCGCCGGCCGGTTCGACGGTGACGCCGAGCTTGGCCACCCCGGGTCCCGGCGCGGCGATCACCGGCTGCGTGCGGCCTGCGGCGTCGGCGCTGAGCAGCCCGGCCGACCTGATCCGCCCAGGGGCCAGCTGCCAGAGCTGATAGACCTGGCCTTCCGGCAGATCGGCCAGCCCGGCGGCCAGGAACACCATCTTGCCCCGCGAGCGCGACACGACCACCGTGCCACGACCGCCCTGCTTGGCCGCGGCCGTGGCGATGCGGGAGTCCGGCGCGGTCAGCACCGCGGCGACCTCCTGGTTCATCCGCCGTACCTGGTCCAGCTCGTCACGGGCCTGCAAGGCGCCGACACCGAACACGACGGCCGCCGCCAGGCAGGCCGCGACGCCCACGGCCGCCACCAGCGGCCGCCACCGCAGCCGCGGCCGAGACCGTTGGGCCCGCCCCTGTGGGCGCCGCCCAGCCCGATGCTCGGGGCGCCGCGGTGTCCCCCAGCTGTCTTCCTGGGCGGGTACGGCGACGGTCGGCGGGACCTGCCGGACCTGGTCGATCTGGGCGAATACCCGCTCCTTGAGGCCGGGCGGCGGCTCGACGGCCACGGCGGAACCCAGCCGGGCCGCGGTCTCGGCGAACGCGGCGACCTCCAGCGCACACTCGGCGCACCCGGTCAGATGGTCCTCGAAGTGGCGCCGCTCCAGCTCGTCGTCGACGGCGTCCAGCGCGTACGCGCCGACCAGCGTGTGCGGATCGGGCCCGCCGGTCATGCCTCTCATCGCTCCACCCCCAGGCAGTCGCGCAGCCGGATCAGCCCGTCGCGCATCCTGGTCTTCACCGTCGCGAGCGGGACTTTGACCAGCTCAGCGACCTCACGATAGGAATATCCGCCGTAATAGGCGATGGTGACCGACTCTCGCTGCAACGCGGTCAGGCCCTGCAGGCAGCGGCGCAGGCGCTCGCGTTCGAGCCGGGTTTCGACGGATTCGGCGACCTCGTCGAAGGGCCGGTGCACGTCCATCCGGGCCGCTCGCTCCTCGCGATCCATACTCGCCTGAGCCGAACGGACCCGGTCGATCGCCCGGCGATGCGCGATCGTCAGCACCCAGGCCATCCCCGAGCCCCGGCCCGACTGGAAGCGCGCGGCGTTGCGCCACACCTCCACCAGGACCTCCTGAGCCACCTCCTCGCTCTGGGCCCGATCCCGGAGCACCCGCAGCACAAGCCCGAACACGCGCGGCGCCACGACCTCGTACAGCCGCTCGAACGCCGCCCTGTCCCCCCGCGCGACGTCCTCCAGCAACTCCTCGACCCCAGGGACCCGCTCGCCTCCCCAGCCCGGCTCACGTCCCGCTTCGACGCGGCCCGAGGCACGTCCTGCCTCGCCACGGCCCGAGGTACGCCCCGGCGCGCTGCGGCCCGGCGACGCACGCCGGGCGTCAAAACCGCCCGACCCACGTCCCGCCTCACCAGGACCCGACGACCCATACCGGGCCTCGAAATCCCCCGACCCACGGCCCTCGCCGCGACTCGATGGCCCATACCGGGCTTCGAAACCCCCCGACGCACGTCCCGGTTCGATACGGCCCGACGTGGGTCCCGGTTCAATGCGGCCCGGTTCGCGTCCCGCTTCCATGCACCCTCCCGCCGTGACCGACGTGGCGCCGGTCACAGGTGGTTCGGATCAGAGAGCGCGATGGATGTCCTGGAGCTCCTACGGCTTTCGCGCGACCCCGCACACCGCGCTCACCAGCTTGGACGGCTCGTCCCACGCGTCACTGCGCCGCCGCCACTGGGGAGTGGGTACGACGCCGGGCTCGACAAGCTCAAGCCCCTCGAAGAACGTACCCATCTGGGCGGGACTGCGCAGGTGATAGGAGTTGGCGGCCGCCTTGTTGTAGGCGCTGACGGCCTCCATCAGGGCCGGGTTGGTGTTGGTGCCGTCGCTGAGCACGAGGTAGCTGCCCGGCGATAACGCGGCCATCAGCCGGTCGACGATCCCCCACGGGTCGTCCTCGTCGGGCACCTGCCCGGCGATGCTCAACATCACCAGGGCGATGGGCTGACTGAAGTCGAGAGTCTTGGCCGCGCCTTGGAGGATGACATCGGGGTTGCGTACGTCGGCGTCGATGTAGGCGGTGACGCCCGGCTCGGTGCTGGTCAGCAGGGCACGGGCGTGGACCAGCACGATGGGATCGTTGTCGACGTAGACGACCCGGGTCTCGGGGGCGGTGCGCTGAGCGACCTCGTGGATGTTGTTGGCCGTCGGCAAGCCGGTCCCGATGTCCAGAAATTGCCGGACTCCGGCCTCTTCCACCAGGTACGTGACCGCGCGGATGAGGAACTCCCGCTGCAGCCGAGCAACCTCGGCGAAGTCAGGAAATGTCCGAAGCAGCAGCTCACCGGCCTCGCGGTCGGGCGCGAAGTGATCTTTGCCGCCCAGCAGATAGTTCCACACGCGGGCTGAATGGGGGATGGTCGTGTCAATGCGTTCCCATGCGGACTGGCCGGTGGGGATGTCATCGCTCATGACACTCCATTCCTGAGGTTGACCGCGGCCCCCGGCCACGCTCGTCCAAGAGCCACTTTAGTGGTCTCTACGGGCATAACGCGTACGAGATATCAGTCGGCGACCGAGTGCCACATTCTCCTCAATCCCGGCGGGTCTGGAGGTGGGCGGTCGCGGTCGCCACGGCCACGGTCTTGCCATCGGGCGCGATGAGCTCGCCGGCCAGGAAGCACACCTCCCTGCCGCGCCGCACCACCCGCCCCCGGCCGGTGAGCCGCCCCGGCCGCGCCGGGCGGAGGTATTGGACGTGCAGGTCGAGGGTGACCGCGAACTGGTCTTCCGGCAGCGTCGCGACCAGCGCCGGCCCCAGTGTGTCGTCGAGCATCGCGGCGAGGAAACCGCCCTGGATCACCCCGACGGGATTGACGAACCGCTCGCTCGCCTCGAACGCCACCTCGATGGTGCCCCGCTCGGGATCCACCTCGATCAGCTGCCAGCCCAGGGTCTCGGCCGCGGCCGGCGGCGGGACCCGCCCGGCCAGCACATCCCAGAATGGCCCGCGCCGCCGCGGTTCGGTGTCCATGAACACAGTGAACAGACCCGCACCGACAGTTCCGCCACTGTTCCGCCACGGCCCCGCGGTCGGCAGCTCGAACAAGCCATCCGACAGCTCCAACAGACCGTCCGGCAGCTCGCACGAACCATCCGGCAGCTCGCACGAACCATCCGGCAGCTCGCACGAACCGTCCGACAGCTCGAACAGGCCGTCCGGCAGCTGAACAAGCCGTCCGGCAGCTCGAAGGCAGCGCACATCACGCCGTCAGCGGCCACCAGCACGTCGCCGGTCACGGCGCTGCCGTCGATCACGGTGCTGCCGTCGGCGAAGCCGGCGCAGCGCAAGCCCGATGCCCCCCAACCACCGATGCCCACAAACCGGGAAAACCGCCCATTTCCCGGCCGATCAGGAAAGTTGGGGAAGTTTGCCAGGTAAAGGAGCGGAGGGGGCTAGCGCTTTGGGCGGATTTTGTCGAGGTTTTGGGTGATTAGCGGCTCCCGAGTGGCGAGCGCGCGTGCCACATCCCGTAGCTGCTTGGCCCGATGCACCTGGGCCCGCCAGTCCGTGCCGGAGGCCCGATGGGCCATCTCCACCTCGACCTCCTCCACCCGATAGCCCTTGCGCAGCAGGTCGATCGTCAGCGCCGTCTCCACGCCGAACCCGTGCGCCAGCGGCCGGGCGGCCTCGAAGGCGTCTCTGGTGATGCAGCGCTGGCCGTTGAGCGGCTGAGCGGGCTCGAAGCCGGTGGCCCTGCGGATGCCGTCCCTGGACAGGCGGACGACCAGGCCGTGGCCGCCCAGCTTGACGCGGGTGGCGAAGACCGCGATGGTCATGTCGGCCGTGCCGGCGCGCACCGGTTCGATCAGCGGGGAAGCGGCCCGGGCGGTGTCGCCCAGGTCGGCGTCCAGGAAGAGTAAGTGGTGCGGCGTCTCACCGTCGAGCAGGCGCACGGCTTCGGCGCCCGACTCCATGGCCGCCGCCTTGCCGCGGTTGCGGCTGTGCCGGACCACCCTGGCCCCCGCCGCCCGCGCCACCCGGCCGGTCTGGTCGGTCGAGCCGTCGTCGACGACCACGACCAGATCGACGCCGGGCAGCGCGAGGGCCGCGGTGACCGTGGCACCGATGCGGTCGGCCTCGTCCTTGGCCGGGACGATAACTGCCGTATCCTTCATGACCCCTCGGAGATGAGGAACTCCTGCGGCACCTCGTCATGCACGGTGAAGACCGAATCGAGACCGGTGACCTGCAGAATCTTGCGTACGGCCGGCCGTGGGGCGGCGACGTCGAGCGCCCCGCCCTGCTCCTTGACGCGTTTCAGCGCGGACAGCAAGACGTTCATCCCCGTGGAGTCGCAGAAATCCACGCCGGACATGTCGATGACCACGCGGCTGGGCCCGTCCTGCAGTAGCCGAGCGAACTCCGCCTGCAGGTGGGGTGCCGTATAGAGGTCGATTTCACCGGTGATGGCGACTAGCGCATGGCCGGCATGTGATCGAGTCGAGACCTTGAGCTCCACATGGGCAGGCTAGCGGCGCGGAGGCTTCCGGTCACGTTGTCACGCCGATAGGGCAACCTCAGGATTTTGTCCTCCGTTTGGACTCCATGAAAACAGAGAGTACGCGAAGCTTGACTGTGTGACACCGGCATGGCCGGAGAGGGGGGCGGCCCGGCACCTCGCTTCTGGTCACTACTTCACTTGAGAAGGAGGGGCCGGGCGAGACCCACGGGCCCGAGCATTCATGAGAACAGAGAAACCCGAAGACCCGCACCGACGACGGCTCCGCGAACGGCTGGAAGCCATCCTCATCCGCACAGAGAAGGCCACCTCGTGGCATGACAGAGTGGGGCGCCTGCGTAGTCTGATCAATCACGAAGGCTTCGTCCCCGTACACACGAAACTCGCCGGCGAGGACCTCGACTTCCTCGCCGACGCCCGCGACGACCTGCTCAGATTCTCCGAGCTCGGGCTGCGGCTGTTCGACCTCCACCAGCCGCGCGACGCGGGCGGCATCACGAGCGACGCCGAGCACCCCATCCTGCGGTGCCGGAGTTGCATGTGGCGCTGGCCGTGCCCGACGTTCCGCGCGATGTCGGAGTCGTTCGGCGCCGGTCACGACAGCGCACTTCCGGAGTCCGGTTGAAGTCCCAAACCTGACGGGCGCGCTATCCCGAGACCAGCGGCAGCCGGATCTCGAAGCGGCAGCCCGGCCCGTCGTTGACCACACCGATCACCCCGTCGTGCGCCTCCACGATGCCCTGCGCGATCGCCAGGCCGAGCCCGGCCCCGCCGTCTTTGGTCGGGGTCCGGGCCGCCTCGCCCCTGAAGGCCACCTCGAACACCCGGTGCAGGTCCTCGTCGGGGATCCCTCCGCAGCAGTCGCTGACCGACAGGCACGCCATGCCCGAGTCGACGGCCGCCCGCAACACGACCGTGCGGTCCGACGGCGTGTGCCGGATCGCGTTCACGACGAGGTTGCCCAGCGCCCGGCTCAGGGCGTTCGGGTCCGCCCGCACGGGGACCGCCTCGGCCGCCTCGGCGGTCAGTCGCACCCCCTTGGCGCGGGCCAGCGGCTCGGCCCCGGCGAGCGTGTCGGCGACCAGGTCGGCGAGCCCGATCCGGGCAGGGGTGAGCCGCAGCGCTCCGGCGTGGATCCGCGACAGCTCGAACAGGTCGTCGACCATCGCCGAAAGCCGCTCCACCTCCAGCTTGATCTGGCCGTGATAGCGCGCGACGGTCCTGCGGTCGGACACCACGCCGTCTTCGAGCGCCTCGGCCATCGCCCGCAGCCCGGCGAGCGGAGTGCGCAGGTCGTGGCTCACCCAGGCGACGAGCTCGCGCCGAGCCCCTTCCAGGGCGCGCTCCCGTTCGTACGCCTCCTCCAGCGTGTTCGCGATCGTCTGCAGCTCCGACGGCAGCCCCTTGGGCGCGGTGAACGGCAGATCGCGTACGGCCGCCACCAACCGCCTGCTCTCCCCCACGACCCGTCTGGCCAGCACGAACGCCACCCCCAGCCCGACCAGCCCGCCGACGGCCACCACGCTGAGCACGATGTCCCTGACCGCGCCCTCGATGATCATCTTGAGCGTGATCGCCACCACGCCGGCGAGCGTCGCCACGATCGCGACCACCATGACGACGGCCAGCATGACCCCGATCGAGCGAGTACGCAGCCGCCACATGACGGACACGCCCAGGATCCCCACCAGCAGCCCCAGCCCCGCCGTGACCGCCACGATCATCCCCAGATCGCTCATCACCGCGGGATGGGGAGTCACGACGCACCGTCGAGTGGGTCGCCAGCGATATGTGGGTCACCGGCGGGTTCGAGCGGTTCGTACCGGTATCCCACGCCCCAGACCGTGACGATCCGCCGCGGCGCGGTCGGATCCGGCTCGATCTTCTCCCGTAGCCGCCGGACGTGCACGGTCACCGTGGAGGAGTCCCCGAACGACCATCCCCACACCTGGTTGAGCAGCGCCGACCGGCTGAACGCCTGCCGAGGGTTGCGCACGAGGTAGGCCAGCAGGTCGAACTCGCGGGCGGTGAGCAGCACCTCGGCCCCGCCCAGCCGTACCTCGTGGGCCCCGACGTCGACCACCAGGTCGCCGTCACGCAGCACGCCCGTGCCGCCCGTGACCGAGGCGCCGCGGGCGCGGCGCAGCACCGACTGGACGCGCAGCGCCAGCTCACGCGGGCTGAAGGGCTTGGTCACATAGTCGTCGGCGCCGGTTTCGAGCCCGACCACCCGGTCGATCTCCTCACCGAGCGCGGTCAGCATGATCACCGGCACCGGCCAGCGCTCCCTGAGCTTCCTGCACACCTGCAGCCCGTCGATCTTCGGCAGCATCAGGTCGAGCACCATCAGATCCGGCGGGCTGGCCAGCGCCCGCCGCAGCGCCTCGGCGCCGTCGCCCACGCACTCGACCTCGTGCCCGTCGCGCTCCAGATATCGCGCCACGACTTCGGCCACGGTCGGGTCGTCGTCGACCACCAGGATGCGCGTGTTCACCCTTTCACCGTACGGCGGGAGCGTGCCGAATCGACACTTACGTCATTGCTTCGTAAGCCTCGCGGATCATGCTCGCAGGACGTACGGTGGGCGCATGAGTCGCGTCGTCATGCTCGTGCTGGGGGCCCTCCTGGGCCTCTTCGTGCTGTTCAATTTCGTGATCCCCATGATCATGGGCCTGGTCAAGGTCGCCCTCATCATCGGTGTGGTCGCCCTTCTGGTGTTCATCGCCGTCACCTTGGTCGGGAAGTCGTCCTCGTCACGGTGACGCTTTTCCTGTTCGACCCCTGGCTCATCGGCGTGACCATGGTGGCGATCCTGCTGCTCGCCACCTGGGCCGCCCGGCTGCTGCCCGCCATCGGCGGCGACGCGCCCGGGTTCCCGCTGATGTACGCCCGGCGCACGGCCTTCCAGCGCCAGCGCCATCCCGCGGCGGCAGGCCGGCCACGGCCACGAGCCCCGTCATCGCGCCCCGCTTCCGGCTAAGCGGGGCTCTCTTCAGTGAGCCCTGATCCATCTCTCTTTGATTGAAGGGCTCATGTTCGACTCTTTCGTGTCATTTCTGCTGGCCGTGGCCGGCGACAACGCCGCCGTGGCCATCGTGCTGTTCACCGTGGCCGTACGCCTCCTGCTGCTGCCGCTCAGCATCCGCCAGGCCCGCGCCGCACAGGTCCAGAAGCGCTTGGCGCCCAAGCTGGCCGAGCTGCGGAAGCGGTGGTCGCGCAACCCCGAGCGGCTGGCCAAGGAGACCACCAAGCTGTACGCGAAGGAAGGCACCTCACCTTTCGCCACGATCCTCCCGGGATTGGGGCAGCTTCCGTTCATCTGGGTGATGTATCGGGTCGCCACGCACCCGACCGCTTTCCTGGGCCATGACCTGCTGGGCGCCCCTTTGGGGCAGCATGTGGCGGGAATCGTCACCAATTACGGTCTGGTTAGTGTGCCATTTTCGGTCTTCGCCGTGGTCATCGCGCTGATCGCGGTCGTGGCGTGGATTTCAGCCCGCAAAGTCAGTGCCACACTGCCCGACGAGCAGCCCGCGCTGATCCGCAGGATCATGCCGCTGATGCCGTTCGGCACGGTGCTGGCCGCCGCGGTGCTACCGCTGGGCGCGGCGCTCTACCTGTTGATCTCCACGGCGTGGACCGTGGGAGAGCGCGCGATCCTGGCCGGCCGGCCGCTGAGCGCGTAGCCGCTATCCGGCCTCTCGCAGTGCGTGGACCTGCCCGTTCATCAATCCGTTGGGGGCGTGCAAGATCGCCCACACCGTCGTGATGTCACCGTCGTGGCGGACTCCCCAGCTCTCCGCGACGTACTCGACGATGCCGAGTCCCCTGCCCCCGAGCGACGACAGAGTCGGCCGGCCGGCACGGGGCTCGGTGGCCGCGCCGCCATCGCTCACAGCGACCTCGATGTGTTCGTCGCTCCGCAGCCAGGCCACCCTGACCATGCCCGACGGCAGCGGATGCGCATGCCGTAGCGCGTTGCTCAGCAGCTCGCTCACCACGAGGACGGCATCGTCGATCGCGGTGGCGAAAACACCGCGATCCTGCAGGTCAGTGCTCAGACGCTGGCGGGCGACGGCGACACTGGACGGCGCGTACGGCAGTAGCACCACGCTTGACACACCCACCTCCCCGCTCCCAGTGCCCCCCACGGGAACACTCCCCGGTACGACCGAAATGCCCCGTTACTCGATCCCAGAAACCGCATCTCGATCACAGCTTGTACACATCGGACGATAGATCAGCGTAACCGTTACCACCTCGTTACCGCATCGGTGTGTCGGATCGGATAGGGGAAGCGTTGCCCAACACGAGCCGCATTCGAGTGCCTCCACCGGGTCGCGGATGGGCACTCACATCGCCGCCCTGAGCCCTGGCCAGACTGCGGACAATGTAGAGCCCGAGGCCGACTCCGCCGAACCTGCGGCGGTCACCGCTGTCGACCTGGACGAACCGCTCGAAGACCCGCTCCCGGTCCGGCGCGGCGATGCCGACGCCCTCATCGTCCACGACCACGACCACGGCGTCGTCCTCGGGCCAGGCGCCCACGCTGATCAGGCCGCCCGTCGGCGAATACTTGAAGGCGTTCTCCAGCAGCTGGCCGAGGATGATGTCGGTGGCGAGCGCGTCGCCTCTGACGTACGGCAGCGCGTCGGGGATGGCCACCTCCACCCGGTGCCTGTCGGACAGCACGGGCAGCCCGAGCGTGGCCGCGTGGATCCGCTCGGCCAGATCGAACGCCTCGATGCGCACCGGCGGCTCGTCGGCGCCCGCCCTGGCGCCGAGCAGCAGGTGGTCCATGAGCTGGCCGAGCGACCTGGCCCGCTCGGCGATCGTGTGGACGGCGGAGCGCCGCTCGGTGTCGTTCAGCTTGTCCCAGCGCGCGTCGAGCGTGCTGGCGAACCCGCGCACGATCGTGATGGGCGTGCGCAGCTCGTGGCTGGTCGTGGCCAGGAACAGGTCCTTGGCCTCCTCCAGCTCCTTGGCCGTGGTCACGTCGCGGAAGTCGACGACCACCTCTCCGGTCTCCACGATCTGGGCGCTGACCACGTCCAGCCAGCGCCCGCTCTCCAGCTGGTAGGTGAGCTTCTCTCCCGGGCTGGGCAGCGGGAAGGGCAGCGGCCCGCCGATGACGGCCTCTCCCGGCGTCGCGGTGAGCTCGGCGGCGGCCGGGTTCCACTGGCTGACCCGCCCGGCGCGGTCGAGCACGGCGATGCCGTCGGCGCTGGCGTCGAACACCGCCCGCTCGTGCGCCCGCTGGCGTACGGCCTCCTGATAGGCCACCGCGTTGCCGACCGCGATGCCGGCGTGCCCGGCCAGCAGCTCCAGGAGCTCGAGCTCCAGATGGCCGGGCTTGTGCTCGGCGAACAGCGCGTACAGCGCCCCGTAGGGACGGCCACCGACCGCCGCCAGGCCGAGCGCGATCGTGTGCAGCCCGTCGAGCTCGGCCCACACCAGGTCGCCAAGCCCCTGCGACTCCAGCATCACCGTCTTCCCGGTACGTAAGAGCTTGCCGACCAGGCTGGTACGCAGCTCGGCCGTCACGTCCTTGAGCGAGTCGGGCAACTGGTGCGCGCTCACCAGCCGCAGCCGCTCGCCCTCGATGAGCACGAAGCCGCCCGCGTCGGCGCCGGTCAGCTCGGTCAGGCTGGCCGCGATGCGGTCGAGCACCGTGGACAGCTCCAGCTCGGCGTTGATGTCGCCGACCACGTCGGTGAGCCGGCGCACCAGCCGGGCCCGCCGCGCCATGCGGTTCCTGGCGGCCTCGTCAGCCTCGGTCAGATGGTGCACGAAGACGTAGCCCGCCACGGCGCTGCCCGTGAGCAGCGCGCTCGTGTCGACCCTCAGGTCGAGCACGGTGCCGTCCCTGCGCAACCGCTTGGTGCGCAGCGACACCTGGCCGCCCGTACGCACCCGTTCGAGCACCGCGTTGTGCTCCGCTGTCAGCTCCCCCGGCACGATCGGCGCCCTGCGGCCCAGCATCTCCTCGGCCGACCAGCCGAAGAGCCGCTCCGCCGCCCGGTTCCAGACGAGTACGGTCTGGTCCCTGTCGAGCGCGACCACGGCGTTGGGCGAGCTGGCGAGCACCGCGCGAGCGATCTCATCGTCACTGCCTGCTCTGTCGTCACCCACACCTCCATAGTGCCTGTGGCGTGCGGCGTTCGTCGGGCGATCCGTCCGATACGCTGCGGGCACGGCCTTTCAGGGCGGCGGAAGAGGGTGGCGGGTATGTCCAGTGGAGACCTCGATGCCCTGCTGCGGGTGACTTCCGCCACCTATCGCGGCGAGGTGCCGCCCGATGTGGCGTTCGGCACCTATGACGGCGCGGTCGGCCGGCTGGTGCTGGCGGTGAGCGGCAAGGGCATCGTGGCGTGCAGCTTCGAGTCGGAGGACACCGTCTTCGAGTTGGTCGTCCGGCATGTGGGCGCGTTCGTCGGGCCCGACCCCGGGCGGCTCGATCCGGTGCGCAGGGAGCTCGACGCCTACTTCTCCGGGCGCCTGCGGGCCTTCGCCACGCCGGTGGACCTGTCCATCGCCACGACGTTCGCCCGCACGGTGCTGCAGAAGACCATGGCCGTGCCCTACGGGGAGACGGCGACCCTCGACGAGATCGGCGAGAGCATCGGCCGCCCGCGCGCGCTGCGCGCGGTCGGCAACGCGCTCAACGCCAACCCCGTCTGTGTGGTCGTGCCGTGCCACCGGATCGTGCCGGGCGACGGCGAACTCGGCGACTACGCGGGCGGCCAGGCCGCCAAGCGTCATCTCCTCAACATCGAGAAACGCTCGCGGGCCTGAGGTACGTACTCAACGACGCGTGATCGACGCGCGCCTGGTCGCCCAGCCGATCGCCAGCGTCACCAGAGCCGCCACGAGAGCCGCGCCCAGGGCCCCGTTCATCCACGGCTGCCTGGTGAACCCGATGGCCTCGCGTACGGCCGCCCAGAGGCCGTCCCACTGCGCGACCGTGGGCGTGGAGGTGGTCAGCCAGTAGGCCACGAAACCGAGCGCCCAGGGCACCAGCATGGACCAGCGAGCGGGCGCGTCCTCGTCGGTGTTCCACCCCGAGGATCCGCCGAGCAGGAAGTAGTCGACCGCCAGCACCGCGAACATCGGCACGAACACCGCACCGATCACGCCCAGGAACGCCCCGTACGAGTTCACGTCGACCACCAGCGCGATGGCGGTGGTCAGCACGCCGATGGCGATCGAGAAGACCCGCCGGTCGACGCGCGGCATGAGGTTCTGCAGGGACATGGTCGTGGAGTAGACGTTCGCGAACGACTGGTCGGCCTCCCGCAGCACCAGGATCGCGAAGAACAGCGCGCCCAGCGGCACCGCGACGAACGCCCCGAACACGGCCGTGCCGTCGGCGGCCACCGCGGCGGACCCGGCGATGGCCACCGCGTAGACGCCCAGCCCCAGGCAGGCGACCTGGGCCAGCGTGTAGCCGCCGACCACGCCCGCGAAGGCCGCCTGGCTCGACCTGGAGTGCCGGGCGAAGTCGGCGGCGATCGGCACCCACGAGACCGACAGCGCGATGACGTAGTCGACCGCGGGCGCGAAAGCCGTCCACGACCCGCCGCCCTGCGGGGGAGCCTTCGACAGGAACGCCACCGCGAACCAGACCAGCGAGATGATCACCCCGATGGTGACGTAACGCCGCAGCAGCCGGACCGACCCGAGCGGCCAGATGGTCAGCGACGTGGTCAACGCCCCCGCCACCACCACCCACACCTGGTACGGCACCACGTCGCCGAAGATGGCCATCGCACCCTTGGCGATCACCCACAGCTCGAAGGCGCCCCACCCGATCATCTGGACGATGTTGAGCACGGTCGGGATGTAGGACAGCCGCGCCCCGAACAACCCGCGCAGCAGCACCATCGCCGGCCGCCCGGTCTGCGTGCCCGGGATGGCCGACAGCCCCACCATGGCCGTGCCGACCAGACTGCCGACGAGCGCGGCGAGCAGGGCGGCGGTCAGGCTGAGCGGGCTGCCGCCGAGCGGGTCGAGCAGGAACAGCGCGCCGCTGAACCCCAGCAGGCTCACCGCCAGGTTCGCCCACAGGGCCCCCTGGTCGAGCAGCCCGAGCGTCTTGGGGGGCGTCCCTTCGAGGGTCAGCGGGACTTCGTCGACGACATGCGTCATCTCACACTCCCTACGCCGGCATTACCCGGACAGGTTCATGCGGTCGGCGACAGATCAGTCGCCCTCTCAGCCCGGTGCACCCCGAGCTCCCGCGGTTTGTGTAGTTGTCGAGCGGATTATGCCATCCGTCAGGCGACGAACGGCGGGCGCCCCGTCTCACTGACCATCGGGCGGCGCGCGCCCGCCCAGGACTGCATGCCGCCGTCGACGTTGACCGCCTCGCGCCCGAGCTGGTTGAGCCAGGCCGCGACCTGGAACGACCGGCCGCCGACCCGGCAGACCACGTAGACGGTCCGGTCGCCCGGCACCTCCTCGACCCGCCCCTGGATCTGCGTCATCGGGATGTGCACCGCCTCGGGGGCGTGCCCGGCCACCCATTCGTCCTGTTCGCGCACGTCGAGCAGGTAGGCGTCAGCGGGAACGTCGCTTGCCGGAATCTCTGGAACCGTCATGCCTCCATCATCTCGCGTCGCTCATCGTAGGCAGCACGCGCCGTGGCGATCTCCTGCCGGTGCTCCTCGGTCCAGGTGACCAGGCTCTTGATCGTCTGGTGCAGCGTCCGGCCGAGCGGCGTGAGCGCGTAGTCGACCCTCGGGGGCACGACGGGGTGGACCGTACGGCTGACCAGGCCGTCGCGCTCCAGGTGGCGCAGGGTCACGCTGAGCATCCGCTGGCTGACCCCGTCGATCTCGCGGCGCAACTGGGTGAAGCGCAGGCTCTGGCAGTCGAGCAGCGCGATGACCAGCAGCGACCACTTGTCGGCGACCCGGTCGAGTATCTGCCGGACCTCGCAGTCCTCCCTGGTGTCCCACTGCCACACGTCGTAGTCGTCGTCCACGGTGCTCTCGCAGTAACCGGGTGACTTAGAAGTGCCGTCTTCCATGACATTTCATACTGCCGGATGATTTGGATGGTTACCAGAGATAACCGAATGCCGATAAGTAACCAGGAGTTGACCATGTCCAAACGCGCTTGGGGCATGTTGATCGTGCTGTGCGGGGCCATCTTCATCGAGGGCACCGACGTGGCCATGCTGAACGTGGCCCTGCCGTCGATCAGGGCGGATCTGGGGCTGTCCACGGGCATGCTGAGCGGGGTGGTGAGCGCCTACGTCCTGGGCTGCGGCGGTTTCATCCTGCTCGGCGGCCGGGCGGCCGACCTGCTGGGCAGGCGCAGGATGTTCCTGCTCTGGCTCGGCGTGTTCGTGGTGTTCTCCGGGCTGGGCGGGTTCGCGACCGAGGGGTGGGTGCTGCTGGTCGCCAGGTTCCTCACCGGGGTCGCGGCCGCCTTCATGATGCCCGCCGGGCTGTCGCTGATCACCACGAGCTTCCCCGAGGGCAGGCAGCGCAACCGCGCGCTGCTGGTGTACGCGGGGACGGGGGCCGCCGGGTTCGCGCTCGGGCTGGTGATCGGTGGTCTGCTGAGCTCGATCGGCTGGCGCTGGGTCTTCTTCGCGCCCGTCCTCTTCTCGCTGGCGATCCTGATCGCCGCCGTCCCGCTGCTGAAGGAGCAGCGGACGCCCCGGCCCGCCGGCGGCGTCGACCTGGCCGGGGCCGCGACCATCACCGGCGCGATGACGCTGCTGGTCTATGGCCTGGTACGGCTGGAGCACCCCACCGACGGCCCGGCCTGGACCGTCGGCGCGTTCGCGGGCGGCGTGGCGCTGCTGGCGGCGTTCGTGGTGATCGAGCGGCGGTCGGCCACTCCGCTCGTCCGCCTGGGCATCCTGCGCTCCGCGCCACTGGTGCGCGCCAACCTGACGGCGCTGCTGCTCACCGCGTCGTTCTTCGGCTTCCAGTTCCTCGTCACGCTGTACCTGCAGGAGTTGCGCGGCTGGTCCACCGTCCAGACCGGCCTGGCCCTGCTCGCCGCCGCCGCCGACGTGGCGCTCGCGCCCACGCTGACCCCCTGGCTGGTGCAGAGGTACGGCAACGCCCGGGTGATCTTCGGCGGCCTGCTGTCCGGGCTCGCGGCTTACGGCCTGTTCGTGGGGGTCGGGATGGACTGGTCGTACGCGGCCATGCTGCCGTCGATGCTGCTGATCGGGCTGATGTTCGCCTTCGTGTACGGCCCGCTCACGATCGTCGCCACGGAGGGCATCGCGGAGGACGAGCAGGGCTTGGCCGGTGGGCTGCTGAACTCGGCCTTCCAGTTCGGCGCGGCGCTCGGGCTGTCCATGGTCACGGCGGTCAGCGTGGCGGCACTCGGCGACGCGACCTCCGCAGAGGCCGGACTGGCGGCCATCAGGACGGCACTGCTGGTGCCGCTGGCCGCCACGGCAGTCGCCGCGCTCATCATGGCCACCGGCCTACGCCGACGCCCGCCCACCCCCACGCAGGGGACCGACAGGTCCGGAGAGCCCGAGAAACCCATCATCGTCAGAGCATGACCATAGGCGCGGAGGCGTTACTTCAGCAGGCGGGACAGGCGGCGGTCGGCCAGCGGCTTGCCGCCCGTCTGGCAGGTGGGGCAGTACTGCAGCGAGGAGTCCGCGAAGGACACCTCGCGAATGGTGTCACCGCAGACGTCGCACGGCTGACCGGCGCGGTTGTGGACACGGAGGCCGGACTTCTTCTCCGCCTTGAGGTCCTTCGCGGCCAGGCCGTGCGCCCGCTCCACCGCCTCGCGCAGCGTGGTGACGATGGCCTCGTGCAGGTCGGCGATCTGGGCGTCGGTGAGGGTCGAGGCGATCTTGAACGGTGACATCTTGGCCGCGTGCAGCACCTCGTCGGAGTAGGCGTTGCCGATGCCCGCGATCACCTTCTGGTCGCGCAGCAGGCCCTTCACCTGGGTACGGCTGCCGTTCAGGATGGCTTTGAGCGTGGCCACGGTGAAGGCGTCGTCGAGGGGGTCGGGGCCGAGGGCGGCGACACCCGGCACGTCATCAGGATTTTTCGTGACATAGACGGCTAGGCGCTTCTGAGTCCCCGCCTCGGTCAGCTCGAACCCGGGCGCCAGGCCCTCGTCGTCGGGCGCCAGGCGCACCCGTACCGCCAGCGGGCCCTTGCCCGGACGGACCGGCTTCGCGCCCGAGAGGTCCTCGCGCCAGCGCAGCCACCCCGCGCGGGCCAGGTGGATGACCAGGTGCAGGCCGTCGCAGTCGAAGTCGAGGAACTTGCCGTGCCTGGCCACGCCCGTGATGGTCAGCCCGCCGAGCGCGGTGACCGGCGGGTCGAACGTCTTGAGCGCCGAGAAGGCGACCACGTCGACGCCCAGGAGCGTGCGACCGACCGCCCGCTCGCGCAGGAAACCGGCGAGCGATTCCACTTCGGGGAGTTCAGGCATGCCACCAGGGTACGACGCACCGTCATCCACAGCCTGTGGATAACTATGGGACGTCCCAGAACGCCAGCTCGTGCGCCATCCCCTCGCGGAACAACGCCTCCGCCCGCGCGGGCTCGGGATCGGCCTGGTCGATCATCTCGGCGATCCGCACAGTCAGCGCCGCAAATCCCGGATCGGCGTACGTCTCCACCCATCTCCGATAGCGCGGCTCGGCGGGCAAGTCCTCCGCCAAGAGCCGACCAAGCTGCGAATATCCCCACATGCACGGATAAAGCGCGGCCAGCCCTTCGCCATAATCGGCGGCCGACTCCAGCAGGAACGTCGTGTAGGCCGCGCACGCCGGCCCCTTCCGTGCGCCTTCCAAGGTCGCCCCGAACGAGGCCGACAGCTCCCGATGCAGCCTCAGCTCGTCATGGAAGGTCGTGTGCGCCAGGTCGACGAGATCGCCCAGATGCGCGGCCGGCGCCTGCCAGGCCAACCGCGAGAACACCCGCACATAGTCCAGCAGGAACAGATAATCCTGCTCCAGCCACGACCGGAACACCGGCTCCGCCAGATCGCCGCGCCCGATGCCGACGACCGTGGGATGCGCGAGCTGCGCGTCGAGGAGGGGGCGCCCGGCCGCGTGCAACTTCTCGGAGATACCCATGAGCGGCAGGTTAGTGTCAGGGAATGAGTGTGACGATCGCGGAAGAACTCCTCTTGCTCGCGTACAGCGAGAAGGAGGGCAAGCAACTCATCAGCGCCAGTCAACTGGATCCGGCGCTCGGCGGCGCGATCCTCGCCGAGCTGGCGATCAACGAGCGGGTGGCCCTGACCGGCAAGAAGGTGTCCCTCGAGGACGCCACGCCGCTGGGCGACGACGAACTCGACGCCGCGCTGGCCCGCATCGCGGAGGAGCGCAAGGAGCGCAAGCCCGACTGGTGGGTCCAGCGGTTCCACTCCACCAAGCTGCGCCGGCGCCTGCTCGTCCGGCTCGCCGAGACGGGCGTGCTGGCCGAGGAGCGCGGCAAGGTGCTCGGTATCTTCCCCACCACCCGCTGGCCGGAGGCCGACGGCAGCGTCGAGGCGGAGGTCAGGCAGCGCGTGAGCGGCGTCCTGGCGGGCGCCGAGCCCGACGGGCGTACGGCGGTGCTCATCGCCGTCATGCACGCCGCCAAGCTCGACCGCAAGGCGTTCCCCGGCGCGAACAAGGCCCGCATCAAGGAGATCTCCGAGGGCGACTGGGCGGGCGACGCGGTGGCCAAGACGATCGCCGCGATCAACTCGGTCATGGTGATCGCCGCCACCACCGCCGCCATCGGCGCCAGCACCGGCGCCACCACCGCAGGAAGCTAGCTACAGCAGGGGTCGACGGCCCGTCGTGGCAGGACTCTCCCCCGAAGGGATTCCACCTTCGGAGGAGAAGAAGGACAGCAAGAAGACCAGAAAGAAGACGGGATCAGCCGGCGTCGAGGATCTCCTTCGGCACCGGCTTGTCCTCCTTGATCGCGTTGAACAGGGCGGTGGCCTTCTCCCTGTCCCACTTGACCGCGCTGCCGCCGCCGGCGATCTCGTTGCCGCCGAACGGCACGACCGTGGTCACCGGGCTGTCGCCCATGGCCAGGCCCAGCGAGAGCATGTCGAACGCGCCCGTGCTCGAATCGACCGCCACCGCGTCGGTGGCGCTCATGGCCAGCGGGATCGAGGTGAACGGATTGATCAGCGTGCCGGGGCTGGCCGCCTTCTTCACGACCGCGCCGAGGAACTGGCGCTGGCGCTTGGTCCGCTCGAAGTCGGGCAGCGCGCCGCCCTTGCGGGTACGGACGTAGCCGAGCGCCTGGGCGCCGGTCAGCGTCTGGACGCCCTTCTTGAGCTTCAGCCCGGCCTTGGGGTCGTCGACCGCGGCGCGGACGTTGATCTCGACGCCGCCGACCGCGTCGACGATGTCCACGAACCCGGCGAAACCAATCTCCATGTAGTTGTCGATGCGCACCCCGGTGACGGACTCGATCGTCTGGGCGAGCAGCTTGGGGCCGCCGATGGCGTACGCGGCGTTGAGCTTGTTGCGGCCCTTGCCGGGGATGGTGACCGCCGAGTCGCGCGGCAGGCTGATGAGAGTCGGTTTGTCGCTGCCCGCCGGGATGTGCAGCAGCATCATCGAGTCGGTGCGCTGGCCGGCCGCCTTGCCGGTGGCGAGCTTCTTGCGGTCGGCCGCCGACAGGCCCTTGCGGCTGTCGGAGCCGACGAGCAGCCAATTGGTGCCCGGGGTGTCGGCGGGGTGGCCCTCGCCGTCGAGCACGCCGGGGATCCCGGTCAGCCGAGAGTCGATCCAGAAGAACAGCCCCACTGCCACCACGATCAGCAGTGCGACCACGGCGGCGACGATCTTCAGGATGGTCCGGCCCTTGATCCGCCTACGCGGCGGCTTCGGCCCCGACGGGGCCGGCTCCGCCTTGGGCGTGAACGGCTTCATCGGGCTGCCGCCTGAGCGCTCGCGGCCGTACACGCGCGAACCACCGGCGCGCGGCGCGTCGGAGGGCGACTGGTTCGTCGGCGGCGCCTGTTGAGCCGGCGGAGGGACCTGCTGCGTCGACGGAATCCGATGCGCGGGGGCACCACCCGACCGCGGCCCGTCGCCGTTCCGACCCGGCAGCGGGCGACCATCGCCCGGCGAGCGCATGGCTCTCGTCCGGTCTTCCTCAGACACTTGGCCTCTTTCCCCTTCGGTTGTCATAGACGCTACGTCCAACCCCCCACCAGTGAAGACGTCTCGCCAAGGTTTTCCCACGGAAAAGTACGCAGAACTAGCGGAGCGTCACGTCGGAAACATTGCTGCCATCTGCATCGTTACGGTTTATGGACTTCCGCCATCGAAAGGATGATCGTGTCCGCCCCGGACCCTTGGAATATTCGCCCGTGCGGACGCACGGGATCCCCTGATCGCTCACCTCTTCGGAGCTCGTCCCGGTGAGCGCGTACCTCGGGCTCATCGCCCTCTTCCTGCTCACCGCCGCGACAGGTTACTTCGTCGCGCAGGAGTTCGCCTTCGTGGCCGCTGACCGGGGCCTCCTGCGCGAGCAGGCCGCCGCCGGCGACCAGGCCGCGGAGAAGGCCCTCCAGGTGACCTCCCGCCTGTCGTTCATGCTCTCCGGCGCGCAGCTCGGCATCACCGTCACCGCGCTGCTGGTCGGCTTCCTGGCCGAGCCCGCCATAGCGACGATCGTTCGTCCGTGGTTGACGGACACCGGCATGCCCGACGGCCTCATCACCGGCCTGTCCGTGGCCATCGGTGTGTTCGTCGCGACCATCGTCCAGATGGTCCTCGGCGAGTTGGCGCCCAAGAATCTCGGCATCGCCAGGCCGGAGGCCGTCGCCAAGTTCCTCGCCGGATCGACGCTGGTCTACCTGGCCGTGGTCGGCCCGGTGGTCCGCCTGTTCGATTCGGCGGCCACGGGACTGCTCAGGCGCATCGGCATCGAGCCCGTCGAGGAGGTGGAGCACGGCGCGACCCCCGAGGAGCTCTCGCGGATCATCGCCGAGTCCACCCTGGCGGGCGAGCTGCCGCCGCGGCTGTCGGAGCTGCTGGAGCGGGCGCTGGAGTTCGGCGACCGCAACGCGGAGGAGATCATGGTCCCGCGCCCGCGCGTGGTCGTGCTCCGCGACTCCCAGCCGATCTCCGACCTCGTGGAGGTCATACGCGAGTGCGGCCACTCCCGCTACCCGGTGCTCGGCGCCGACGGCGACGTGGTGGGTGTGACGGGCGTACGCGAGCTGATCACCTCCGGTCTCGAAGACGGCTCGATCATCGGCATCACCCGCCCCGCGGTGCTGGTGCCCGACTCGCTGCCGCTGCCGGCCGTACTGAACCAGATGCGCTCGGCCAAGGACGACTTGGTATGTGTGATCGACGAGTACGGCGACCTCGCCGGCGTCATCACCGTCGAGGACCTGGCGGAGGAGCTGGTCGGCGAGCTCATCGACGAGAACGACCCGGAGCCGGACGGCGCGGTCGCGCAGCCGGACGGTATCTGGGAGGTGCCGGGCCGCTTCAGGCTCGACGAGGTCGAGCGGGCCACCGGCGTCTCACTGCCCGAGAGCGACGACTACGACACGCTCGCCGGGCTGGTCCTCGCCAGGCTGGGGCGTATGCCGGAGCCCGGTGACACCGTGACCGTGCCCGTCATCCCGGAGACGGACCCGTTCGCCGAGGACGAACAGGAGCACCAGGCCGAACTCACCGTCCTGTCCCTCAACCGCCGCGTCCCCGAATGGGTACGGCTGGCACCGGTCCAGCACGCGGAGGCCGTCCGATGACGATGATCCTGATCAGCCTGGCCCTACTACTGCTGAACGCGCTGTTCGTGGCGGCCGAGTTCGCCTTCGTCTCCGCCAAGCGGCACCGCCTGGAGGAGATGGCCGCCAACGGCAACCGCCTGGTGCGGATCACCGCGAAGTCGGCGGTGGGCGGCGGCCGGCGACTGTCCCTGATGCTGGCCGGCGCCCAGCTCGGCATCACGCTCTGCACGCTGGGCCTGGGCCAGGTCACCGAGCCCGCGATCGAGCACTACCTGGAGCCGGTCTTCGCCGCAGTAGGCGTGCCCGAGTCGATGCGGATGCCGATCGCGCTGACCATCGCGCTGGCATTGGTGACGTTCCTGCACATGGTGGTGGGCGAGATGGCCCCCAAGTCCTGGGCGCTGACCCACCCCGAGCGGGCCGCCCTGCTGCTGACGCTGCCCTTCCGCGGCTTCACGTCGCTGATGAGCCCGCTTCTGTCGGCGCTCAACGGCCTGACCAACGTGATCCTGCGCCTGTTCGGCGTGGTCCCACGTGACGAACTGGCCACCACCAGAACCCCGCGCCAGCTCGCCATGCTTGTGGGCGAGTCGGGCCGGATGGGCCTCCTGGACAGAGAAGAGCATGACCTGCTCACCAGAGCCCTCCGCCTCCAGGCAGAAGGCATCGAGCGCCTCATGGTCCCCATCGACCAGGTGGTCACCGTGCCGGCGTCGGCCAACGCCACGCGCATCAAGCAGGCGGCGGCGGAGAGCGGCCACCTACGCCTCCTGGTGGGCGCTCCAGGGGACGTACAGGGCGTGCTGCATGCCCGAGACGCCCTGATCAATCCCAACCGCGCAGCGGGCGACCTGGCCCGCCCGGTCCCCCGCCTGCCCTGCGTCACCCAGGTCCCCGAGGCGGTGACCGCACTCCAGGAGGCCCACGCCCACCTGGCGCTGGTCACGGGCCAGGGCGGCACGGTCATCGGAATGGTCAGCCTGACCGACCTGGTGGGCGAACTCCTCGACACCCGAGCAATGGCCGCCTAACCCCACAAGTGTGGGCAACAACACACGCCCGGCCGGAAAGCCATCCGAAAGCGATCTGCAACCGGCCGGGCCTACCGTTCCCAACGCGGGCCCACAAGGTTCCCAAAAACAGGAGTCCCCGCCCCTTGCGATCCGGCCCCTCTTTCGCCACTGTGGGTCTGCCGCGTACACAAGGATTCAAGCCAGCAACTGGCCGATGAGAGCACTACAGGCATTAACGCAAGGAACCGCCCGAAGAGCACCACCAGCGGGTTAAGCAAGAAACCGGCCGGTGAACAACCACCAGCGGGTTAAGGCAAGGAACCGGCCGGTGAGCAACCACCAGCGGGTTAAGGCGAGGAACCGGCCGGTGAACAACCACCAGCGGGTTTCCTGCTGGGGGTCCGGGGGTCGCCCCCCGGTGTAAACGACGAGGGGACCCGAGGGAAGCAAGCCCCCCCGGAGGGGGGCTGGCGACCATAGGGTCCCCGTCAACGAGTGGGCGAGGAGGGATTTGAACCCTCACGTCCTTTCGGACACACGGACCTGAACCGTGCGCGTCTGCCGTTCCGCCACCCGCCCTTGTGGGTGCGGAGAAACAGTAGCACGGAACAGCCGCTGGTACTGAACCCGGATACGATCGCATAAGACACGGGAGCGGAGGAGCTGGGCGCGACAGCCGACGAGCGCCGGGACCACCCGCGACGTGGGAGGAGCGGAGGCCAGGCGCGGTGCGCGTTTGGTGGCCGCGATCATATGCACGGAGGAAGGGAGGTACCCGGTGGGAGTCCTTCAGCGCTTCGAGCGAAGGCTCGAAGGCTTGGTTGAGGGGGCCTTTGCGCGGGCGTTCAAATCTGACCTTCAGCCGGTCGAGGTCGCCAGCGCGGTTCAGCGGGAGATGGATGAGCGTGCGGCGATCGTCGCTCAAGGTCGGACGCTCGTGCCCAACGACTTCGTGGTTGAACTGTCCACGACCGACAGCGAGCGGCTTGAGGTCTATGCCGACAGCATCAGCCACGAGCTGGCCAACCTCGCCAGGGAGTACGCCAAAGAACAGGGCTACTCCTTCGTGGGACCGGTCCGGGTTCGTTTCGAAACCGCCGCCGACCTGGCAGTGGGGTTGTTCCGCATCAGGTCGGGAGTCATCCGCGGCGCGACGGTGGAGCAGGACGAAATTCGCCAGCCGGCGAGTGATCTGCCACCATCCAGGCCCAACGCGTTCAACGGGCGGCCCCGGCTGCTCGTGTCCACTCAGGACGATCCGCAGGGCGACCGCTCCTACGAGCTCACCACTCCGGTGACCTTGCTGGGCAGGGGCACCGACTGCGATCTTCGTCTCGTCGACCCCGGCGTCTCTCGCCACCACGCGGAGTTGCGCGTCGAGGGTCAGCTAGTCGCCCTAGTCGATCTCGGATCGACGAACGGCACGTTCGTCAATGGCCAGCCGGTACGCAGAGTCGAGCTCCAGAACGGCACGCGAGTGACCCTGGGGCGTACGACACTGGTGTTCCGGCGCGATTAGGGGTAGACAGACGGTCCATGTCCGAGCTCACGCTGCTGCTGATCCGGCTCGCCTTCCTGGCTGTGCTGTGGTTCTTCGTCATTGCCGCAGTCGGCGTGATCCGGACAGACTTGTTCGGATCACGTACGGCCCCCGCGGGCCCACGCAAGGGCATCAAGCCCACCAAACCGGCGGCCAAGCCGAAGAATAAGAAGGGCGAGCCACGCCAGCTCGTTGTGACGGGTGGCCCGCTGCAAGGCACCACCATTAATCTCACGGAGACGCCCATCACCATTGGCCGGGCGAACGACGCCACGCTGGTAGTCACCGACGACTACGCTTCCAGCCGGCATGCCCGGCTCTTCCCTCAGGACGGTCAGTGGATCGTGGAAGATCTCGGTTCGACCAACGGCACATATCTCGACCGCTCAAAAGTCACCCGCCCGACCCCGGTGCCGCTCGGTGTTCCGATCCGCGTCGGCAAGACAGTCATTGAATTGCGCAAATGACCATCGCACTCCGCTACGCCGCCCGCTCGGACGTCGGCCTCCTCCGCGAAGGAAACGAGGACTCGGCGTACGCAAGCGGCCGTCTGCTAGCCGTCGCAGACGGTATGGGCGGACACGCACACGGTGAGGTGGCGAGTTCTGTCGCCATCGCCGCAATGGCCTCTCTCGACGAGGCCCAACAGGGTGGTGACCTGCTCAACGCCATCGAGGCAGCGGTACGCGACGCCAACCGCAAGCTGCACGAGATGGTGGGCCGGGATCCCAGCCTCAAGGGCATGGGCACCACGCTGACCGCCATGCTCTGGAACGGCACCTCGGTGGCCCTGGTGCATGTCGGCGACTCGCGCGCCTACCTGCTCAGACGCGGGGAGCTCTACCAGATCACCCACGACCACACGCTGGTGCAGCAGTTGGTCGATGACGGGCGCATCACGCCTGAGGAGGCCGCGACGCACCCGCAGCGCTCGATCCTGCTGCGGGCACTCGACGGGAGCGGCGAGGTCGATCCCGACCTCACGTTGCGCGAGGCGCAGGTGGGCGACCGTTATCTCCTCTGCTCCGACGGCCTGTCCGGAGTGGTGAGCGCGGAGACCCTGCATGCCACGCTGACCAACATCGACGACCCGGAAGAGGTCGTGCGTCAGCTGATCGACCTGGCCAACCGGGGTGGTGGGCCCGACAACATCACCTGCGTCCTGGCCGACGTGCTGGAGCTCGCCGAGGGGCAGCAGGCGCCCACCACCGAGTCGGCGACCGTCGGGGCGGCGGGCATGACGCGCCTGCGGCTCGAAGCGCACGACACCTCGCCGGGCCGGCCGGGCGCGGTGACCGCGCCCCAGCCGGTGCTCACCGACGACGACTTCGACGAGCCGGGCCCGCAGGCGGCCCGGCGGCCGGTCAAGCGGCGCCGGGCGTGGCCCATGCTGGTCTCGGTCCTGGGTGTGGCCGTCGTCGCCATTGGCGCCGGCGGCTATTTCGGCTGGCAGTGGACCCAGGACCAGTTCTTCGTCGGGGCCAAGGGCGACGAGGTGGTCGTGTTCCGGGGCATCCGCCAGGAGGTGGGGCCGTTCGAGTTCTTCTCGGTCGCCCAGCACACCGGCAAGCCGCTCTCCCAGCTCTCCGAGCCCGACCAGGCACTGATCAAGGGCGGCATCGAGGTCAAGACCCTGGCGGAAGGCATGACGAGGATCAACGGTTTCAAGGCCACCGCGGAGCCGACTGACCAGAAGGCCGCCACCCCGACCGCGACCGCCTCGCCCTCCGCGAGCGCGACGAAGACGAAGGCGAAACCGCAGTAGATGAGTGAAGTGGCGGAAGCCCCCGTCCTCATGCCGGCCAAGCGGCGTGGGGCCCAGCTGGCCATGCTCGCGTTCGCGGTCGTGATCGTCATGGGCGCCTATGCCAATGTCGGGCTGGCTCTCGACGGCGCGATCCCCTCGGGCATGCTGACGTACGGCCTGGGGCTGGGCGGGTTCATGCTGGCCGCCTACCTCGTCCTGGCCAAGTTCGCGCCCTGGGCCGATCCCCTGATCCTGCCGCTGGTGACCCTGATCAACGGCCTCGGCCTGGTCACGATCTACCGCCTCGAGGCCTCCGGGATGCGCGGCGCGTCCACCGCCAACCAGATCATGTGGACCGGTCTCGGCGTCGTCATGTTCTCGATCACGCTGATCGTGCTGCGCGACCACCGCGTGCTCCAACGGCTGACCTACACCGCGGGCGCCGTCGGCCTGGTCCTGCTCGCCATCCCCGCGATGCTGCCCGGCAGCCTCAGCGAGGTGCAGGGCGCCAAGATCTGGATCCGCATCGGCGGCTTCTCCATCCAGCCCGGCGAGTTCGCCAAGCTGGCGCTGGTCGTCTTCTTCGCCGGTTACCTGGTGGCCAAGCGCGACGTGCTGGCCCTGGCCGGGCGGCGGCTGCTCTTCATCGACCTGCCCAGGGCCAGGGACCTCGGCCCGATCCTCGTCACCTGGGGTTTCAGCCTGCTGGTGCTGGTCTTCGAGAAGGACCTCGGCACCTCGCTGCTGATATTCGGCACGTTCATCGCGATGCTCTACATCGCGACCCAGCGCACGTCGTGGGTGCTGATCGGCATCCTGCTCTTCGTCGGCGGCGCCTTCCTCGCCGGGCAGGTCTTCGACCACGTGGGCGCCCGATTCGACGTCTGGCTCGACCCCGCCAACAAGGTCTACTACGGCAACGCCGACATCTGCCAGCAGGATCCTCCGGGCGACCCGATGTGCGGCAAGAGCTACCAGACCATGCAGGGCCTGTTCGGGTTCGGCGCGGGCGGCATCCTGGGCACCGGCTTCGGCCAGGGACACCCCTACCTGATCCCGCTGGCGTTCTCCGACTTCATCTTCGCGGCGACCGGCGAGGAGCTGGGCCTGACCGGGCTGATGGCGCTGCTCATGATGTACGCCCTGCTGGTCCAGCGCGGCCTGCGCACCTCGCTCGCGGCCCGCGACCCGTTCTCCAAGCTCCTGGCGGGCGGCCTGTCGTTCATCCTGGCCTGGCAGGTCTTCATCATCGTCGGCGGCGTGACGAACCTCATCCCCCTGACCGGCCTGGTCACCCCGTTCATGTCCCAGGGTGGCTCAGCATTGCTCGCTAACTGGATCCTTATCGCACTATTGGTACGCATGTCAGACTCGGCACGGCGACCTCCGCCCCAGGCGATCCAGAACGAGGGAATGACGCAGGTGTTCCAGCGATGAACGGCACTCTGAAGCGTGCGGCCGTGGCCTGCCTGGCCATGTTCGCACTTCTGATGATCAACGTGAACTACGTGCAGGCCGTAAAAGCGGAGCAATACAGCGCAGACTCCCGTAACCAGCGCAACTACTACGCGCGCTACGCCGTGGAGCGGGGTCGCATCACCGCCGGTGGCAAGGTAATCCTGGCGCAGTCGGTGGAGAAGAAGGACGGCGACTTCCGCTTCCTCAGGGAATACCCCGACGGCAAGCTCTACGCGCACGTCACCGGCTTCTTCTCGCCGGAGAGCGAGTCCAACATCGAGCGCTCCGAGAACAAATGGCTCGACGGCTCCAGCCCCGACCTGCTGCTGCGCCGGAGCATCGACCTGTTCACCGGTGAGCCCACCAGGGGCGCCAACGTCGACGTGACGATCAACCCCAAGGCCCAGCGGGCGGCCTACGACGCGCTGCGCGAGAGCGGCAAGCGGGGCGCGGTCGTCGCGCTCGACCCGAAGACCGGGGCGATCCTGGCGATGGTGTCGCTGCCCACCTACGACCCGGCCGAGCTGTCGGGCACCAACAAGGGCGAGGTGTTCCCCCTCTACGACAAGTTGGCCAAGGACAAGGGCCAGCCGCTGCTCAACCGCAACATCGACCGCACCTACCCGCCCGGCTCCACGTTCAAGGTGGTGACCGCGGCGGCCTACCTCGAAGACGATTCCAGCCGCGGCCCCCAGACGGTCGTGGACGCCCCACAGCGCCTCCCGCTGCCCGGCACCAACATCAGCCTGCCCAACTACGGCGGCGCGGCCTGCGGAGCCGGCAAGGTCCCGCTGGTCTACGCACTGGAGAAGTCCTGCAACACGCCGTTCGGCCAGATCGGCATGGACCTCGGCTACGACAAGATGCAGCAGCAGGCGGAGAAGTTCGGCATGGGGACCCAGATCGGCATTCCGATGTCGGTGGCCCAGAGCTCCTTCGGCCCCAAGGAGGACAAGGCGGCCATCGCCATGTCCTCCATCGGCCAGCGCAGCAACCAGATGACGCCGCTGCAGATGGCCATGATCGCCGCGGGCATCGCCAACGACGGCAAGGTCATGAAGCCGTACCTGGTCAACAAGATCACTGACTCCAAGGGCGACTCGGTCGAGGACGCCAAGCCCGAGGAACTGTCGGAGGCGGTCAGCTCCGAGACGGCGGGCAAGCTGCGCGAGATGATGGTCAGCGTCGTCAACAACGGCACCGCCAACCTGGCGCAGATCCCCGGCGTCGACGTGGCGGGCAAGACCGGCACCGCTGAGACGTCCAACGGCCAGCCGCCGCACGCCTGGTTCATCAGCTTCGCGCCGGCCAACGACCCGAAGGTCGCGGTCGCGATCATCGTCGAGTCGGGCGCGGCCAACGTCGGCGCCGAGGCGACGGGCGGCCACACCGCCGCGCCGATCGGCAAAGCCGTGATGGAGGCGGTGCTGAACAAGTGATGACCGCTACTCTGCTGGATCATGCGGCTCGGTAACCGCTACCTCTTGCTCTCCCGCATCGCCTCGGGCGGTATGGGGGATGTCTGGCGTGCTCGTGACGAGCTGCTCGGACGTGAGGTCGCGGTCAAGGTGCTGCGCAGCCACATCCAGGACGACCAGTCCTTCCGCGGCCGCTTCCGCAACGAGGCCAGGATCACGGCCGCCCTGGCCGACCCCGGCATCGCGCAGATCTTCGACTACGGCGAGCAGCGCGACCTGGCCTACCTGGTGATGGAGCTGGTGCACGGCGAGCCGCTGTCCGCCATCCTGACCCGCAACGGCTCGCTCATGCCCGAAGTGGCGCTCGACGTCGTGCACCAGACGGCCAAGGCGCTGCACGCCGCCCACTCGGCGGGGGTCATCCACCGCGACATCAAGCCCGGCAACCTGCTCGTCACGCCCGAGGGCACCATCAAGGTGACCGACTTCGGCATCGCCCGCGCCATGGAGTCGGCTCCGGTGACGCTGACGGGCACCGTGCTCGGTACGGCCCAATATGTCAGCCCGGAGCAGGCGCAGGGGCTGCCTCTCACCCCGTCGACCGACCTCTACTCGCTGGGCGTGGTGGCCTACGAGTGCCTGTCGGGGCGCACGCCGTTCCAGGCCGAAGGGCCGGTGGCGATCGCGCTCATGCACCTCAACGACCCGCCGCCACCGCTCGGCGTCGACGTGCCCGCCGCGGTGCGCGAGCTGGTCATGGTGCTGCTGTCCAAGGATCCGCGGCAGCGGCCCGCGTCGGCCATGGAGGTCGCCGACCGCTCCCAGCGGCTGCGCCAGTCGCTGGCCGCCAACAAGTCGGGTGCCGAGCTCAGCATGCTCACCGATCCGGCGGGCTTCCGCGTACGCCAGCAGGAGGAAGGCGTCCGGGGCCGGCAGCGGCAAGAGGGCTTCCAGGAGTGGCGGCAGCACGAGGGCCTTCGGGGGCGGCCGGATGAGGGGTCTGTCACCGACGACCTCGCCACGCCGACGGCCACGACGCTGCGCTCGCCGTCCCCCGGCTCGATCACCGGGCGGCCCGGTGCGGCGCCCGCTCCACCCCGCCGCCGCAGGGGCAGGCTGACGCTGGCGCTGTTCGCCAGCGCGGGCTGCGCCGCCGCCGTCGGGCTCAGCGCCTTCACTTTCATGGACCGCGACGCGGTGTCCGGCCCGCCCAGCATCGCCGACCCGTCGGAGTCGGTGAGCGTGACCCCGGTATGGAAGCCGTCCAAGACCAAGACTCACACTCGACGACCTCCCGTCGTTACGGTGAAGTCGAAGAGGCCGGTACCCTCACGGTCGGCTACGGTAAGCGTGACGGCAATTCCAACCAGGAAGCCAACCCCCAAGTCCACCCCGACAACCCGTACCCCGACTCCCACACCGACGCCCAGGCCCACCACTACACCGACAACTCCGACACCAAGTGCTTCGCCTGACCCGGGTGTCACAAACCCGCCGAAGGAGGAGACGTGATGCGCCACGGGGTCGATGATGGACACCGGCGGCCCGCGAGCAGGCCGGTACCCAAGATGAACGGTAAGGGACAGTGCAGGAAATGACTCAGCCTCGGCGACTCGGAGGTCGTTACGAGCTCGACGGCGTCGTCGGGCGCGGCGGCATGGCCGAGGTCTATCGCGCCCGAGACATCCGGCTGGACCGCGTAGTCGCGATCAAGACCCTCCGCTCTGACTTGGCGCGCGATCACACCTTCCAGGCGCGTTTCCGCCGTGAGGCGCAGTCCGCGGCTTCGCTGAACCACCCGGCGGTCGTCGCGGTCTACGACACCGGCGAAGACGTCAGCGAGGGCGCCCCGGTGCCCTACATCGTGATGGAGTACGTCGACGGCAGGACGCTGCGCGACCTGCTGCGGGCCGACCGGCGGTTGTTGCCGGAGCGAGCGGCCGAGCTGGTCGACGGCATCCTGCGGGCGCTGGACTACAGCCACCGCGGCGGCATCGTCCACCGCGACATCAAACCGGCCAACGTCATGATCACCCGCAACGGCGACGTCAAGGTGATGGACTTCGGCATCGCCCGCGCGATGGCCGACTCGGCCGCGACGATGACGCAGACGGCGCAGGTGATAGGGACCGCCCAATACCTGTCGCCCGAGCAGGCGCGCGGTGAGCGGGTCGACGCCCGCAGCGACATCTACTCCACCGGGTGCGTGTTCTACGAGCTGCTCACCGGCCAGCCGCCGTTCACCGGCGACTCCCCGGTGGCGATCGCCTACCAGCACGTACGCGAGGAGCCCATCCCGCCGTCGCAGATCGATCCCGAGATCCCCGCGTGGTGCGACGCGATCGTGCTGAAGGCCATGGCCAAGGACCCGGCGCATCGCTACCAGAACGCGGGCGAGATGCGGGCCGACATCCAGCGGGCGATGTCCGGCATGCCGGTCGACGCCCAGACGATGGCGATGACCAGCAACTACGGCGCGGGCACCCGCATGATGACGGCGACCCAGGCCGCCACCGGCCCGGCCACTCAGGGCACCCGCGCGGTGCCCCCCTACGAGTACGACGAGGGCGGGCACGGCGGCCGGGGCGGCCGACGGCGCGCCAACAGCGGCGGCGGCAACACCGCGCTCAAGACCGCGGCCTGGATCGTCATCCCGCTCCTGATCATCGGCGCGTTCATCGGCATCGGTTACGTGGTGTTCAGCAGCGGCGGCGACAAACCCACGGGCGAGATCAAGGTCCCCTCGCTCGCCGCGCAGCGACTGCAGGCCGCCACGACCCAGCTCGAAACTCTGGGGCTGAAGGCCGAGGTGGTGAAGGAGGCCAGCGCCGAGTACGACAAGGACACCGTGATCAGGACCGAGCCCGGCGCAGGCACCAACGTGGCGAAGGACTCCACGGTCAAGCTGGTCGTGTCCAAGGGCCCGCCGAAGGTGAAGGTTCCCGACGGGCTGATCGGCGCCACGACCGCGGAGGCCAACGACATCCTCGAGAAGGTCGGGCTGACCGGCACGGTCAAGACCAAGGTCTCCAGCAAGCCGCAGGGCAAGGTCATCGAGACCGATCCCAAGGCCGGCGAGGAGGTCGAGAAGGACGGCACCGTCACGCTTTACGTGCCCAAGGAGCAGACCGCCATCCCGAGCGTGATCGGCCTGACCCAGGCGGACGCCACCAAGACGCTCAGAGGGGCGGGCTTCAAGGTCAAGGCGGTCCCGCAGGCAAGTGACGACCAGCCTCAGGGCACGGTCATCCAGCAGAACCCCGAAGCGGGCACACCGCAGAACCCCAACACCACCGTGACGATCGTGGTCTCCACGGGTCCGGAGCAGCAGCCGACGGAGCAGCCACAGCCGACGGACCAACCGACGGACCAGCCACAGCCGACCGACTCGCCCACGGACGACACGCAGCCGACCGACGACTCACCGATCGACGACGACAGCATCCAAGGCTGACCCGCGAGGCGTTGAGCAGAGCTTGGCGACGGAGCCGCCCTCCCACACCGGGAGGGCGGCTCCGGCACGTCAGGCACGTAAAAGAGGGCCGCCTTCCCACACCGGGGGGCGGCCCTGGCACGTCGGACACGTAAAAGAGCGTCCCCGCCGCTCGGGGGCGACGGCGGGGACGCTCATCTGTCTGTCGTCCGGCGGCGGTCGAGTGTTACACGATCCCGCGCAGCCAGTTGCCGAGCAGCCGGTGCCCGTGCTCCGACAGCACGGACTCGGGATGGAACTGGATGCCCTCGATGGGCGCCGTGCGGTGCCGCAGCCCCATGATGACGCCGTCCTCGGTATGGGCGGTCACGTCGAGCTCGGCGGGTACCGTGTCGGGCCGTACGGCCAGCGAGTGGTAGCGGGTCATCCGCACCGGCGAGGGGATCCCGGCGAACACCCCGAGCCCGTCGTGCGACACCGCGCTGGTCCGCCCGTGTACGAGCTCAGGCGCCCGCGACACGGTGGCACCGTAGGCCAGGCCGATCGCCTGGTGCCCGAGGCAGACGCCGAGCAGCGGCAGGCCGCGCAGGGCCGCGTGGCGCACCAGGGGGACGCTCACGCCCGCCGCCTCCGGTGTGCCGGGCCCCGGGCTCACCAGGACGCCGTCGAAGCCGTCGGCGTCGCTCACGCGCACGTCGTCGCGCGGGCGCACGTCACACGCGGCGCCCAGCTCACGCAGATATTGGACGATGGTGTGGACGAAGCTGTCGTGGTTGTCCACGACCAGCACGCGGGTCATTTCCGTACGGTCACCTCGTCGAGCGTCACCGCGGGTTCGAGAAGCGGGAACACGGCATACCAGAGTACGACGCCCGCCACGGCGACCAGCACGGTGGCCGCCAGCAGCTTGGTGCCCGTGCCGCCGGGCAGCCTGTCCCAGAGCCATCCGTACATGTCATTCCATCCTGAGCTCGGTCTTCTTCAGCACGCCGAACACGATGAGCCGCTGGGCGGCGGAGTATTCGGGGTGGCAGGTCGACAGCGTGATGTAGGCCCTGATGGGCTTGGTGTCGGGCTTGCCGGGCACCGAGGCGATCACGTCGACCTCGTCGGGGTACACGACGTCCTGCGAGGTCACCCGGTAGGTGTAGCGGGCCTCGGGGGCGTCGACGATGATCTCGTCGCCGCGCTGGAGCTCGTCGATCCGGTTGAACGGCGCCAGGTACGTGGTCCGGTGACCCGATACGACGAAATTTCCGATCTGTCCGGGGAGGGCGGTGCCGGGGTAGTGGCCCGGGCCCTTCTTCAGGTGCTCCGCGTCCACGCCCTCGACCACGGCGTAGTGGTAGTCGCGCCCGAGCCTCGGGATGCGCAGCATGGCCACGGCCCGGCCCAGCTCGATCTTCCGGAGCTTGGCCGGCTCCGGGCGCGCGTGTTCCTCCACCAGCTCCTGCTGCAGTTGCAACTGCATGCGCTGGGTATAGACGCCCGTCCCCCACAGCAGGTAGGCGCAGAACAACAACAGGATCAGGCCCGCGGTGATGCTCGATTCCCCCGCGGCCCGCAGCACGGCCCTCACTCACTCAGCGTAAGCGCGGCCCATCCGGAGGCCGGGGATCGCCATCTCGTGCGCGTGGCGACTATCCTGGGCACGCTTCCACTACGCTCAAAGCAATTACGCTCAAAACTAATAGCCTGTGGACAACCCGGATGCCCAGGCGCCCAGCAGGAGTTTCCAGTGCCCAAGTCCAAGGCTCGCAAGAAGGCGGTCTACACGCCGCCGCAGAAGTCCCAGCAGGTCACGGTCAGCCCGCGCTGGCTGGCTCCCACGATGGTGGTGTCGTGGATCCTCGGCATCCTGTGGATCGCCGTCTACTACGTGGCGCCCAGCGCACCCTTCATCGGCGATCTCCACAACTGGAATCTGCTGATCGGGTTCGTCTTCATCATCTTCGGGGTCGTGCTCTCCACCCGCTGGCGTTAGTTTTTTCCACAGTTTTTCCACACCCTGGGGAAGTCAGCCCACGCCGCCCAGGAGGGCCGAGGATCTGACGGCCACGAGCACGACCAGGATGGCCAGCGCTCCCACGACCGTCAGCACTTGCCAGAGGGTCCTGTTGCTCTTGGGAGCGTAGGCCAGGGCCCCGGCAAGGGCCGATCCCGTGATCAGGCCGCCGATGTGGCCGGTCCAGCTGATGCCGGAGACCAGGAAGGTTATCGCCAGGTTGATCGCGATCAGCACGGCGATGCCGCGTACGTCCATGTTCAGCTTGCGCCCCACCACGAACACGGCGCCGAACAGCCCGAAGATGGCTCCTGACGCCCCGACCGTGTACTGGCCGAGCGGGTCGAGCCAGTAGCCGAGCACCGAGCCGCCCAGCGCGCTGACCAGGTAGACGGCCAGGTAGCGAGTGTGCCCGAAGGCCCGCTCCAGGTAGGGGCCGATGACGTAGAGCGCCCAGCAGTTGAACAGGATGTGGAACGGCCCGTCGTGCACGAACGCCGACGTGAGCAGCCGATAGTACTCATGCCCGGCGACGACGTTGTACGGGCGCATGGCCAGTTGTTCGGTGACCGCGTTGCCCGTCAGATATTGGGCGCCGAAGACGAGCACGTTGAGCGCCAGGGTCACCCAGGTGACGTATGGCGTGGTGACCACGGCGCCGCCGAACGCCGACCGCGCCTGGCGTACCCCTCGATTGCCCTCGCTCACGCACTCGGGGCACTGGAAGCCCACGGCGGCGTCGCGCATGCAGTCGGGGCAGATGGGACGCTCGCAACGCTGGCAGCGGACCCAAGTCTCTTTGTTGGGGTGCCGGTAGCACGTCGGCACGGTCTCCGCAGGCTGCTCGGGCTGCGGGGGCGGGCTGGGCGGCTGGCTGGTCATGACCGCAGCCTATGGCCTGCGCGGCATCACCGCGCTGGCGTGTTCAGCCCGCCCCGTGCGCCTTGGGCGGCCTTGGACGGTTCGCCGGGGTCAGCCCAGGATGTGTGCCTAGGTCAATCCTGGGTGGTACCTGGTCAGCCCACGTAGGTCAGCCCTGGACGCGGTCGATCGTGACCGACTCCAGGACCACCGCGTCGACCGGCTTGTCGCGCTGGCCGGTCGGCGTCTTGGCGATCGCGTCGACGACGTCCTGGCCCTCGATCACCTCGCCGAAGATGGTGTGCTTGCCGTTGAGGTGCGGCGTGGGCACGACCGTGACGAAGAACTGCGAGCCGTTGGTGCCCTTGCCGAACCGGATGCCGGCGTTGGCCATGGCCAGGAGGTAAGGGCGGTTGAAGTAGAGATCCGGGTGGATCTCGTCGTCGAAGTCGTAGCCCGGGCCGCCGATGCCCTCGCCCAGCGGGTCACCACCCTGGATCATGAAGCCGGGGATCACCCGGTGGAAGATCGTGCCGTCGTAGTAACGGCCGGTGCTCGTCTCCCCGGTGCCCGGGTGGGTCCACTCACGGCCGCCTTCGGCGAGCTCGACGAAGTTGCGGACCGTCTTGGGAGCCTTGTTGGGGAAGAGTTCTATCTTGATATTTCCGCGATTTGTCTGCAGGTTTGCGATCAGCTTCTCGGCCACGAGACAGCTGCCCCCCTCTATGTACAAGGTTGGTTTTGTGGATTTTGATGACCACGGTCGTTAGGCCGCAAAAGCCATCCTGCCACGGACGCCATGATTGAGCCGCTTCGCTACGGGAAGGTCAGGCTCGGGGCCCCATCAAGCAGGGGAGGTTGTTGTGTCCCTGACACTGAAAAATCGCCGCGTGGTCATCGTAGTCCCAACCACGTGGATGGGCCGTATGAAGGCCCGGGCCATGAGAACTGGCCGGCAAATGACGCCGATGGCGGATCAGGCCAAGGTGATGGCGGATCAAGCCAAGGTGATGGCGGATCAGGCCAAGGTGGTCGCCGCGCATCGCATCGAGGACGCCCGCTACTGGGCGGCCCCGAGGCTGGAAGAGGCCGCGCATCGGGTCGAGGATGAGCTCGCCCCCAAGGTCAGCGCCATGCTGATCAACGCCGCCGAGCGGATCGACCCGACCCCGCGAAGGTCGCGGGGGATGCCAGTGATGATCCTTCTGACCGGTATCGCTGTGGGCGCGCTCGGTTATCTGTTCTACCGGCGTAACGTCCGGCAGTGGACCGAGCACATGAAGGACTCGGCCTCGGACGCGTCGCAGTGGGCCGGCGACAAGGCGGACAAGACCGCGGACACCACCGAGAGGATGGCGTCCGAGATGTCCGACAAGGCGGATGAGGCATCGCGCAAGATGACGTGATCCGCGCGAAAGCGCGCCCCCCACTCGATCGAGCGGGGGGCGCGCTTCGCGTTTCCGCCCATAGGCGTTGACGTCTACACCAAGCGCTTGCTACAACCGGCGGCATGGCGCTGTCCCCGCTCGACGACTACCCCATCCACCAGGCGGCTCAGGTCATGCGGCACGTGGCGACCTCGGACCGCAATTTCTACGACCGCTACTACTTCAACTGCCACCCCGGCACCGACGAGCTCATGCTGATCGTCGGCGCCGGCCAGTACCCCAACCTGGGCGTCACCGACGCCTTCGCCTGCGTCCGCTACGGGAACCTGCACCGGGTCGTCCGCGCCTCACGCGAGCTCGGCACCGACCGGATGAACACCGAGATCGGCCCGTTCCAGGTGAAGGTCATCGAAGGGCTCAAACGGCTCCAGATCATCCTGGAGCCCAACGAGCATGGCCTGTCCTTCGACCTCACCTGGGAGGGCACGATCCCGGCGACGCTCGAGCCACGGCACTTCGTCCGCTGGCAGGAGCGGGTCATCTTCGACTCCGTACGGCTGGCGCAGACCGGGGTCTGGTCCGGCCACATCCGCATCGGGGACGACGAGATATCCGTCACCCCTGACCGATGGCAGGGCACCCGCGACCGGTCCTGGGGTATCAGGCCCGTCGGCGAGCCCGAGCCGCCGGGCATCCAGGCGAAGAACGCGGGGAGCTTCTACTGGCTGTACACGCCCATGCGGTTCGACGACCACGCGATCCTCTGCATCATCCAGGAGGACGAGAAGGGCCGCCGCGTCCTGGAGGAGGCCACCAGGGTCTGGTCCGACGGACGCGAGGAGGAGTATCTGGGCCGGCCCGAGTACCACCCCGTCTACGCGCCCGGGACCCGGGACGTCGTCGAGGCCACGATCACCTTCTCACCTCCCGGCGGCAAGGCGTTCGACGTGCGTTGCACCCCTGTGCTGCCGGTCCACCTCATGGTCGGCACCGGTTACGGCCTGGAGCCGGACTGGAAGCACGGGATGTACCAGGGCGCGGAGCCGGTCGTGCAAGGCGTGACGTACACGCTGCCCGACGACGCGTCCAAAATGTGGGGGATGGTCGACGCCGTGGGGCGCTTCGAGTACGACGGGCTCGTGGGTCACGGCCTGTTCGAGTACTGGGCCTTGGGGCCGCACCCGTCGCTCCCGGAGTGAGTGAACGCCCCCGTGGACGCGCACCCGTCAGGTTCGAGTGAGCGCGCCCGCCGTACACCCCCGGTGCTACGGCGGGCGCGGCCCTCACTTAATCGGCCCTCACTTAATCGGCTCGCACTTGACGGCGACCGTCTTGGCGATCTTGGTCGGTAGGCTGCCGTCCTCCGTCGGCCGGGCGATGCCTGTCTTCCCGGCGTCGTCGGCCGGCTCGCCGCCTTCGGCGGTGAACCCCTCAGCGGGCTTGGCCGGGAGCGCCTTCGTGACCGCCCCCTCCGGGAGCGACTCGATCTCGATCGTCTGGTCGTCCCGGAGGCGCAGGGCCACACCGCCCTCAGGCGCCTTCTCGCCCGGCTTGGCGGCGAGGTCCCCAAGGGTGCGCGCCCGCTCGGCGAACGCGATGGTCTTGCCGTCGCTCGTCGTACACGTCACCTTGACACCCGGGACGGCCGACGGAGCCTCGTCGGCCATCGCGGATCCGCCCAGGCCCGTGAGCACGAGCACGCCCACCGCGCCGAGGACCGCGAGACGTCGCTTGAACATGGAATCTCCTTGCTGGAAACGATCGGACGCCCCGAGCCTGGCCCGCCGTACCTGAAGTGATCCTGAAGGCGCCCTAAATGATCTTCAGGTTGGCTTTAGGTTGGGTGCGGGACCCTGTTCGGTGTGCGAGTGCTACTGGTGGAGGACGAGCAGCGGCTGGCCGATCTGGTCAAGGGCGGCCTGGCGGGTGAGGGGTTCGCCGTCGACGTGGCCTATGACGGGCGCGACGGGCTCTGGATGGCCTCGGAGAACACGTACGACGTGATCGTGCTCGACGTGATGCTGCCCAGGCTGAACGGCTACACCGTGTGCTCCCGGCTGCGCGAGGCCGGCAACTGGACGCCGATCATGATGCTCACCGCCAAGGACGGCATCTACGACGAGGCCGAGGCGCTCGACACGGGCGCCGACGACTATCTGGCCAAGCCGTTCTCGTACGTGGTGCTGCTGGCCAGGCTGCGCGCTCTCGTACGGAGGGGCGGGCACGAGCGGCCGGTGACGATCACGGTCGGGGACCTGGTCGTGGACCCGGCCGGGCTGCGCTGCCGCCGGGGGGAGGTGCAGATCGCGCTGACGCCGAAGGAGTTCGCGGTGCTCCACGGGCTGGCGCGGCGGGCCGGCGAGGTGGTCTCCAAGAGCGAGCTGCTGGCGCAGGCCTGGGACTTCTCCTACGACGGCGATCCGAACATCGTTGAGGTGTACATCAGCGCGCTGCGCCGCAAGATCGACCAACCGTTCGGCAGGACGACCTTGGTGACGGTGCGCGGCGCCGGGTACCGGCTGGAGGCGGCATGACCTGGTGGCGCGGACACCTGACCTTGGGACGGCTGCCCGTGGGGATGGCGTCCGTACGGCTGCGCGCGACCGCGGCGGCGACACTGGTGGTGGCCGTGGCGCTGGGGCTGGCGGCGGTCGTGCTGGTGCTGGCGCTGCGGGGCAGCCTGCAGAGCAGCGCGGGCGCGGAGGCGGCCAGGAAGGCCGTGGCCGCGGCTCCGTACGCGGAGACCGTCGACCTGACCACCCTGCTCAGCCGGCCCACGACTGCCCAGACGCCCGCCTCCGGCGCGCCGGCCGCAACTGGACGGGCGCGCACCTCCAGCAGCCCGTCGGCGGGAGAGCCGCCCACAGCAGGAAAGGCGCGCCCCTCCAGTGACGCACCGACCATCAGCGGGCTGACACGTACCTCCAGTGACGCGCCCACGACGGGGCCGACCGCGGGCGCACGGGCGCGCCTCGCCGATGACCTAGTGGGCGGGTTGGTGGTTCAGCCGGCGCTCGCGCTGCGGATCGCCGATCCAGACGTCATGCTCACGACAGTGGGGGCCCCGGCGGCGACGAGCTGGGCGCAGGGCAGTGAGTTCGCGGTCGCGCGCATGCCCGTGTCGACGGCCGGCGGATCGGCGGAGATCTGGGCCAGGGCCTCGCTCGTCAGTGCCGACGAGGCGCTGGAGACGCTCAACCGCGCCCTCCTGCCGGGCGTGCCCGCGCTGCTGCTCGTGGTGGCGGGCATGACCTGGTTCTCGGTCGGCCGCACGCTCGCCCCGGTCGCGGCCATCAGGGCCAAGGTGGCCGACATCACGGCCCGCGACCTGCACCAGCGGGTGCCCGTGCCCAGCTCGGGCGACGAGATCGCCGCCCTGGCGACGACCGTGAACGGCACGCTCGACCGGCTGGAGACGGCCGTCGAGACGCACAAACGGTTCGTCGCGGACGCTGCGCACGAGCTGCGCAGCCCCATCGCCACCCTGCGGGCCCGGCTGGAGCTGGCCGAGCCGAGCGAGCTGACCGCCGAGGCGCTCGCCGACGTGGAGCGCCTCCAGTCGCTGGCCGCCGACCTGCTCCTGCTGGCCAAGCTCGACGCGGGTGAGCCGCTGCGTACGAGCGACCTCGACCTCGGCCAGGTGGCGGCGGAGGAGTCGCTGCGCATCAAGCGGCGGCCCGAGCTGCGGATGGAGCTGGACGTCGAGCCCGACGTCGTCTTCCAGGGCTCGCGGGCGCACCTGGCCCGCCTGGTGACCAACCTGGTCGACAACGCGGTACGGCACGCCACGGCGGTCGTACGGGTGCGAGTACGCCAGGAGGGCGGTCAGGCCGTGCTTCAGGTGCTCGACGACGGGCCGGGGATTCCGGTGGGGCAGCGTGAGGCGGTGTTCGACCGGTTCACCAGGCTGGACGAGGCGCGGGCCAGGGATGTCGGCGGGGCCGGGCTCGGGTTGCCGATCGCGCGGGACATCGCGCTGCTGCACGGCGGCACGCTGCTGGCCGAAGAAGGTGGATTTATCGCGAGATTTCCCCTGAACCACTAGCCACTTCTCATCGTGTGGTTAGTTGAAGGAGGCAATCATGCTCACACGCCGTGCACTGATCACCCGAGGTGGCGCCGCAGCGGGCGCAGCAGGAGCCGTTTTCCTGTGGGCGCGACCCGCCGAGGCCGAAGAGGAGGCCGCCGGTCCGGTCCTGGCCAGCGCCAAGAGCATCCCGGTCGGCAAAGGCAAGATCGTTAGTGGCAAGTACGTGATCACCCACCCGAAGAAGGGCGTCTTCAAGTGCTTCAGCGCCATCTGCACCCATCAGGGCTGCACGGTGGCGAGCGCAAGCGGGGGCAAGATCCACTGTCCGTGCCACGGCAGCCAGTTCAGCGCCCTGACGGGTGCGGTGGTGCAAGGTCCGGCCAAGCGTCCGCTCGCCAAGAAGAAGATCAAGCTGGTGAAGGGCAAGATCAGGCTGGCGTGATCGGCAGCGAGTACATCGTGGCGCGCTGACAGATCTCGAACCCGGCTCGGATGTAGACGCCGGCGGCTCCCGTGGGGTGGTCGGCGTCTACGCTCAGCGAGCTTAAGTGAGGTGCACGGAGCACCCCAAGTCCCCTCCTATCTGAGCAAGCCCCTCGGCGAACCCCTCGCGTGTGGCCTCGTCGAAGCCCATGAAGAACCGGTTCGCCAGCGGTACGGCCCACCGCATCCGCTCGGCGATGTTGTACACCCGATGGACGATGAGCGTGCCCTGGGGGTGCCCGGTCAGCGACCATTCGGCCCGGTACCACCAGCCGCCTTGGTAGGCGATCGAACGGTCGGTGACCTCGACGGTCATGGTGTGACCCGGGTGGTATTCGACGGTGAACCGGCCCCCGCGGTCGATCAGCGGGTCGCGGTTGATCAGCGCCTCGCGTACCCGCTCAGGTGGCGCCTCGACCACCCCGGACACCTCGACGAGCAGGGACTTCCTCATGGCGTGCGCACCCGGGTGTTCTGGAACGAGGCGAAGCGCCAGCCGCCGGGCGTGCTGACGGCGGTGAAGGTGACGATCGAGTCGCGGCTCGGGTCGGGCCGCCCGTCGACGGTCGAGCCGCCACCGGAGATCACCAGCGCGACGCCGTCGCCCAGCGGCTTGACGATGGGCTCGCCGCCGCCTCCGGTCAGCTTGATCGGGCTCTGGAAGAGCTGCCGGTGGGCGACCTCGATGGCCTCCCGGCCCTGAAGGTGCAGGCCGAAGAAGGTGATGTAGTCGGCGTCCTCGGTGAACAGCGCGGCGTAGGCCGCCGCGTCGCCGGAGTTCCAGGCCGCGGTGAGCCTGGCGAGGAGGTCTCTGATCTCAGTGGACATGGCACTGCTCCTGTTGTCGCGGCGCCTATCCTGAGACTGCGAGTCCTGGACAGGGCAGGCGCCTTGTTCGGATTTCCGGCCGCTGGGGTGTTGGCGCACCCCGGCGGCCACTCAACTTTCCAGCACTTGCACCATCAGCGACTGCTTGACCGTGCCCGACCAGTCGAGCTCGCCCTTGTCCAGCCGGTCGAGCACGCTGCGCAACCAGGCCAGCTCGGCCGTGTAGAGGGCCTGCTCGCACTCCATCTCGAGCATGAGGATCTCCGGCAGGCCGCTCTCCGCCATCGCCCGCCGGTGCGCCTCGATGCCGCTGATCGTCCCCTCGATGGAGGCCGTACGCGTGCGCAGCGCCCGCTTGGCGTCGGGCACCTGCAACGCGCCGATCAGGGAGACGGCGGCCACCAGCGTGCGCCGGTCGGCATCCGGCTGCTCCAGCATCCTGCGCAGCCTCGTCGCCAGCTCTTGGCGGCCCTCCTCGGTGATCTCGTAGACCGTCCGCTCGGGCCGGCGGCCTTCGCGGTCGGTCTTCGTCGGCACGATCAGCTCGTCCTTCGCCAGCCGTTCGACCGCGTGGTAGAGGCTGCGCGGCAGGCCGGTCACGTAGTCCTTGTGCGTGTCGACGATGAAGCGGTGCAGCTCGTAGGGGTGGCTGGCACGTACCGAGAGCATGGCGAGCACGGTCAGCCCGACCAGGTCGTGGCGTCGTGCCATGATGCCTCCTTCTATATTGCAATACGCACTATAGAAAACGACAGTACGGCTGTCCAGCCTCGTGCGCGACGGTCAGGCCAGTTGGCTGTCGAGCTGCAGGAAGGCCCGTTCGATGGCCTGCCTGGCGACGTCCTCGGGGTAGGGGAACTGGGTGATCAGGTCACGCAGGCCCTCCACGTGCGCCCGCGCGGCGAGCTCCGCCACGGCGACCAGTTCGGCCTGCTGGGCGATGGCGAAGGCGCGATCGACCACCGCGCCGTGTCCCGGCACGATCACCCGCTCGGGCAGCTCGGTCAGCATCGCGGCCACCGTGGCGGGCCAGTCGAGCGGGTAGGAGTCGCCGAAGGCCGGCGGGGCACCCTCTTCGATCAGGTCACCGGCGAACACCACCCCGGCATCGGGTACGTGCGCCACGATGTCGTTGCTGCTGTGGCCGAGGCCGAAGTGATTCAGGTGCACGAGCCGGCCGCCGATGTCGAGCGTGGCCGTCGAGGTGAACGTGTGGTCGGGCGCCACGATCTCCACCTCTTCCAGCTCCGCCCGCCGGTCTTCGGGCAGGCGCTCGATCCACTTGGCCCGCTGCTGCTCGCCGTACAGCTCGATCTCCTCGGCGCACCTGGAGTGACCCCAGATCTCGCCCGGCAGGAACAGCGCGTTGCCGAAGTAGTGGTCGAAGTGAGAGTGGGTGTTGACGACCGTCCACGGGCTGGTGGTGACCCGTTTGATCGCCTCGATCAGGTCGGCGGCCTCCTGGTGGGACACGCGGGTGTCGAGCACCAGGCAGTGGCCATCACCGACGATCAGGCCGACGTTCATGTCGAAGGACTCATGGCGCCGGACATAGACCCGGTCGCCGATTTCCCGCCACTGCTCGTTCATCGCTCGATCCTGAATCTCCCGTGGGACCCTGCCAGAACTCTACTTACGATCGCAACAGGCCATATGCGTTTCAGGTCGTGATCTACACCGAAGATCCGCACTGGCCCAGGGGATAGGACGGCCGCGCGTGGCGGGCCGTCGAACGGGGAACGCTTTGTTACGACACGTGCTCGACCGATGACATAGGGCAATCAGCCGGAGCGTCAGGAACGCGTCGTGGGCGGGAGCGGCTGACCGGACAGCCGGTGTCCTCAATGCTCATCTCCCTGGCATCGGCGGGTTGCTCTCCCCTCAACTCCGCGTCACACGTGGTTGTCAAGTTCGGTTTGCCGGCTGCCTTCCCAAGCCAGAGGAGCCCCCATGTTCCCCCGACTCGGAGCCATCATCGCCACGTCCCTCGCCGCCCTCGCCACCGTAGCCCCCACAGCGACCGCCACCCCGTCATCGGCGATCTACTTCCAAGCCCCCCAGGTCGTCGCGCATCGCGGAGCCTCCGCGGACGCGCCCGAGAACACCATCACCGCGTTCCAGCTGGCCGACAAGCTGGGCGCGGACGCGTTCGAGCTCGACGTGCAGGAGACCAAGGACCACAAGCTCGTCCTGATGCACGACACGACGCTGTCCCGCACCACGGACGTCGAGAGGGTCTTCCCCGGCCGGGCGCCCTGGCGGGTCGGCGACTTCACGCTCGCGGAGATCAAGCGGCTGGACGCGGGCTCGTGGTTCGCCGTCAAGTACGACGGCGAGCCCGTACCGACCCTCGGAGAGACCCTGAGCGAGATGGACGGCAGCGGCCTCAGCCTGCTCCTGGAGATCAAGGCACCGGAGCTCTACCCGGGCATCGAAAAGCGGGTCGCCGACGAGTTGCGGAAGAACGCCTCATGGCTGAGCTCCGGCCGGCTGGTCGTGCAGTCGTTCAGCTGGGCCTCGATGCGTACGTTCCACCGCGCCATGCCCCAGGTGCCCATCGGCCTGCTCGGCACGCCGGCCATGGCGGACCTGCCGAGGGTGGCGGCGTACGCGACCCACATCAACCCGCCGTACGGCAACATCACCGAGCAGTACGTGCGGCGCGTCCACAGCCTGGGGATGGCGGTCTTCGCCTGGACGGTGGACGACCCCGACGTCATGCGTCGGCTGATCGGCTATGAGGTGGACGGCATCATCACCAACAAGCCGGACACCCTCGCGTCCCTGGCTCGCTAGGACGCTCCGGGTTGCCCGTCGTCCTGTGACGACGGGCAACTCTGGGGTTGGTGTCCATTTCACGGCGGTATCGGGCCATGTCATGGCGATAGTGGTGCCATCTCACGGCGCCGCCCAGGAACACGCGCGTCGGTGCGTTTCTCGTGCCGCACAACGACTTCCCCGTGCTGCTCGACGACGCCGGCGCGTACCTGGGCCTCGGCGATCCTGGCCAGCGTGGCGCGCGCCTCGTGCCGCCGCTGCCCGGTGGGCGCGAGCCGTACGGGAGCGAAGAGGGTGACCTCGGCGACCAGGTGGCGGGTCGCGGTCACCCGCAGGAGGGAGGCGAGAAGCGAGTCGTCTCCGACAAAGCAGCCGCGGGTCGACGTCGAGTCCCCCTCGCGGTAGCGCAGTGTGGCCGGGCGTACGGCGGCGCCCGCGTCGATCGCCGCCTGGAACACGGCCGGCCGGAACTCCCCCATCCCACGTCCGCACCACGTCGTGCCCTCGGGGAACGCGATCACGGTGTCGCCTGCTTTGAGGGCGTTCGCGACCGTGGCGACGGCCGAGGGCAGGGCGGAGAGTCGTTCCCTGTCGATGAACAGCGCGCCCGAACCCGCGGCCAGCGTACGGATGAGCGGCCATTCACCGATCTCCCGCTTCGCCAGCGGCCGTGACGGCACCGTGGCCGCCATGACCAGCGGGTCGAGCCAGGAGACATGGTTGGCCACGAGAAGCGCGCCTCCCGCTGCCGGAACGGTAGGCGCGGTCGGCGCGCTTCGTGCGTTTGGTGCGGTCGGCGCGGGCTGTGGTTCGGTATAGAAGGCGACGCCGACCGTGGTTCTGACTCTGATGCCAAGGACGCGCAACAGCAGCCGCGCCCACGTCTTCGTGATCTCCGCCCGCCAGGCCGTACCGGCTCGGCGAGTCGCCAGGGCGATCGTGAGGCCCGCGAGCAGCGCGAGAACGGCCGCGAGAAGCCGCGCCACGCGGCGGAGGGGACCGGCGAGCGCGGCCGGGGGCTCCACACAGGCGTCGGGAGTGCACGGGCCCATGCGGAGCCATGGGTTGATCTCCACCGGGCCGGCCGCGGTGACGGTCACTGCGGTTCTCCCAGGAAGTGCCGCAAGTAGCGGGCGTTGACGTTGGCCATCGAGAGCAGGACGAAGAAGTCGGCGGTGCCGAAGTCACGGTCGTGCGCGGGCGCCCCGCACACCCAGGAGCCCAGCCGCAGGTAGCCGCGGAGCAGCGCAGGCGGTACGAACCGGTCGGAACGGGCGGCGCCCTTGATCCGCCACGGGTCGCGCGGCGTTACACGGTACTCCGCCGGGCCGAGCGGCACCCGCTCGACGACACCGGCCGCGACCGCGCCCCCGTCGTCGAGGGGTACCGAGCAGCAACCCGCCAGCCACTTGTGGCCGCCGTTCACCATGTAGCGCGCGATGCCCGCCCACATCAGGCTGACCACCGTGCCGGCGCGGTGATCGGGATGTACGCAGGTGCGGCCCGCCTCGACCAGGTCCTTCCTGAGGACGGCCAGGTTGCGGAGATCGAATTCGGCGTCGGAGTACAGCCGGTCCGTACGTCCCGGAGGGAGCAACCGGTAGGTGCCGACCACTTTGTCGTCGTAGCGGACCAGGAGGTGGTCGCAGTACGCGTCGAACCTGTCCGCGTCGAGACCGGAGATCGGGCTGTCGAGCCGCGCCCCCATCTCCTCGACGAAGACCTCGTGGCGAAGCCGTTGCGCGGCCTGTACGTCGGCAGCGCTCGTGGCCATGCCGACTGTGTAGCGGCCGGTTGTGGGGCGGCCGGTGAGAGAGATCGTCATGGGCGGGCGTCCTTCCCTGAAAGCGTCTCGCGACCATGTCGACATGCCGAAATGACGGACACGTCTCCCATCGGGGGCAGCGAGGCGTCCGCGTGGTGAACCTCGTAGACGACCACGGCCGAGGGGTCAGGACTCCGGCGGTCGAGAGCGGGGAATCGGCAGGTCGGCCGCCCACTGTGCTGCCCCGTCAAAAGGCAAAGCTTACGTGCGAGCTGGGCGAATCCCCCGTGTGGACTCCGTGGGAGGCGGCGGCCGCATCCTAAGATCAATCCGTGCTAGAAACGGTGATTTCTCTCATCTTCGCCGGACTCTTTCTCAGCTTCCTCATCTATTGGGTCATGCAGCTGGTCAAGGTCATGCGGCAGCGGCGCATACACAAGTACACAGACCCGATGAGGGCCATGGACATCACTGGTCGCGTGCGCCAGCTCAAGGTGCGCGGCGACGAGGACGAAGCGGTACGTCTCGTTCAGGACGAGCTTGCGATGCCCATGGCCAAGGCTCGTTCGTGGGTGAAATCCATATAGGGCAGGGGCGCGTGGCCTTCGCTCAGAACAGGGTCAGTGGCTCGCTCGGCATGGGCTCGGGGAGCGGCTCGACCTCGGGCACCCGGGCCCGTACCTCGTCGTGAAAGCGGCGGGCGAGAGTCAGCGCGTCGGCGTTGTCGGGGGTGTGGACGAACACCGTCGGCGAGCGGCCTTCCCGCAGCCATTCGGTGACCGTGGCGACCCACTCCTGCCAGCCCTCGACCGTACGTTCCGTGGCGTCCCGGCCGAGGTAACGCACGATCGGACGGTCGGTGAGAGCCGTCGACCGGCGCGGCACGCGCGGCTTCTTCGTCCACGCGTCTCGTTCGGCGTCGCTGGTCGGAGGGCTCTGGAAAAGGGTGGTGGTGTCGAACGGGACCCATTCGGCACCGGCGCGGGCGAGCACGCCTTCGAGCAGCCGTACTGACCGCGCGTCGTCGAAGAACGCCCGGTGACGCACTTCGACGGCGTATCTGTACGAAGGAGGCAGGCTGTGGAGAAAGCCCGCCAGCGCGCCGAGGTCGGTGGGCGCGAATGACCCCGGCAATTGGACCCAGAGGGCGTGGGCCCGCGATTCGAGCGGCTCGATCGCCGACAGAAACGCGCGCAACTCCTCGTCGGCGCCCGCACCGGTGAGACGGCGCTCGTGCGTGATCGACTTGGGCAGCTTGACCACGAAGCGGAAGTCGGGGTCGGTCTGCCGGGCCCACGACTCCACGGTGTTCCGCGCCGGTGTCGCGTAGAACGTCGTGTTGCCCTCCACCGCGTTGCACCAGGTGGCATAGGCCCGCAGGCGTTCGCCGGGAGGAAGCGGATGAGGCAGGAAGCGTCCCTGCCAGGGCACGTGCGTCCACATCGCGCATCCCACATGAAGCCGCATGGCGTTGACGCTACCGGCCGGAGATGCCGTCGTCTCCCGGGGTTCGACTCACCGCTCTCGCACTAAGGCCGCTCACAGGTCGCGTCCTGGTTGAACGCACGACCATAAGGGGAACAGCCGCAAAATTTCATGTCACAGAGATTGATGAAGAGAACTTTCAGAGTTATCTTCATGATCGACCCTCCCGACGCAGCTCTGTCACCACGAGGCTCACCGACATCAGGACCTGGGCGCCTAACCGTATCCCCCCATACGACTCGTTCAGAGAGGCAAGCATGCCCACAACTGGCAAGCCGACCTGGCCCAAGACCCTCAGAACCACGATCACCGCCCTGACGCTCACTCTCGCGACGGCGCTGATCCCCCAAGCCGCCTCAGCGCAGGACAGCAGCGTCATGGCGGTGTCCCACAAGAGCCCGTTCAACTGTGGGAAGACCTTCTACGCCAACAACTGGACCCCCAACCACAACCCATCGGGCTCCATCGACTGGCAGGACTACGGCGGCGACGACATCAACGGTGAGACCGTACGCGCCACCGCCGCGGGCACCGCGTACTTCTACGACGCGGGAAGCACGAGTTATGGCAAGTGGATAGAGATCCAGCACAGTGACGGCACCAGAACCCGGTACGCCCACCTCGCGACCATGGTGAAGGCGGCCGGCGGCTCACTGAGCGTCGGCCAGGGCACCGCGATCGGAACCGTCGGCTCGACGGGCGGCGCCAACGCTCCCCACCTGCACTACGAACAGCGAACCTCCAGCGGCGCGATGGACACCAGCCCGACCGTGGACGGCGTGACCGTGTCCTTGGGCCAGAAGAAGGCCGTCACGAGTACCAACGCCTGCGGTGGCAACCCCTACACCGCCGAGGAGGTCTGCGGCAGCGGCTATTCGGTCATCGACTCCGCCGCTCTCACTGGCGGTCGCACCTACCTGCTCTACAACTCGGGTAATGGTTACAACTGCGTCGCGACGTTGAAGACGACGAGCCTCGGCACGGCGTCGGCGGTGTCGGCCTTCCTGGAACCGGAAGGGGAAAGCCGGTCGACCGACTCGGGCAGCTACGACTATTACGCGGGACCGGTCAAGCGCAGCGCGCCCGGAAAGTGCGTCAAGTGGGGCGGCTCGGTCGGCAGCAGCTCGTACACCAGCGGCTTCGAACACTGCGATTAGCCCTTAGAACAGTGCGATAAAGAAGCACGACATCGAAGGCCACTACCCACTCATGGGTGGTGGCCTTCAGCCTCAAATGGTGTTACTGACGGGACCGAAACAGGGGAGAAAGCCTATTTCAATTTTCTGAGATGATCGTCCCGTCGGTCGCCGAGGCGGGCGACGCGAAGAACGCGGACAGCGAGAAGAGCGTGGCAGCGGCGATCACTAACGCGATGATAGCTTTCCTCATGGCGAATTAGGCTATCAGCCGAAGTACCGCCCGTCTGTACTGAACCGGGCGCTTCTCCTCTTTAGCGATTCCGAGCTATTCGCCAGCCACGTGTTGGTCTACGTGTTGGTCGAAGAAGCCGAATGTACGCTGCCACGCGTCGTCCGCCGCTGAGCGGACAAGACCATGACGCAACGGAAACAGCGCGAGTTTCGCGATGGGATGATGGCCGTCGGTCATGAAGGAATGCCCGGCCTCCGGATAGATCTCGACGTCGTGCTCGATGCCGAGCGCCGCCATATGCTCCTGCAGCCGCCTGCCGTGCGACCGAAACCCTTGGTCGCGGGCACCGTAGGACGCCACGACCGGACACACCGACCGCAGCTCCTCCTGACGCCGGGGAACCGCCCCATAATTCACCGATGCGGCCCGCACACCGGGCGGCGCGCCCGCCGCATACGCCAGGGCGAACCCGCCCCCCATGCAGAACCCGATCACACCCAGCCGAGCACCGTCGACGTCCGCACGACCGGCCAGCCACCGCCGGGTCGCGTCAATGTCGGCCGTCGGCCGACCCGGCTTACCGGTCGCGAGCTGATGCATAGCCCGCGCCAGGCACGCGATCCTGGTCCCGTGGCTGTACAGATCAGGCAGGACCGCCGCGTACCCACGCTCGGCGAACAGGTCCATCACATCAAGCATGTCCGGTTCGACGCCGTAGATCTCGTGCACGACCACCACCCCCGGCCATCCGGCCACGGGCGCCGTCCCCTCCGGCAGTGCCGCCGTCGCCGCCAGTGAATCGCCGTCGGGCAACGGAATGCGCACGTGTTGTCTCATCTGTACTCCTTGGAGAGCGCCACGATGGAGTCGCTGGTACGTACATAGAGGACTCCGTCGCCACCGACGCGTTCGATGTGCTCGGTACGCATGTCCTACCACCGCACGTATCCCGTCATGATCCCCCTCTTCCGCCTGGCTCTGATCCATCATGTTCCCGGGCTCGGCCGTCGCCCCATGGCGGCGGTGATCGCCCTTGAGCACACCCGGATGCGGCCGGGACCTCCGTCGAACCTCACCAGCTCCGCCTACGTCCCCCGATTCCGATTGGGCATGGTGGGAACGACGGCGCCTGCATGGGAACCGGACTATGTAGAGGCGGACATGGAACCCTCAAAGACAGATGGAACGGGATGGCACGCCCATCAGGTGCAGGCCCATCTGTCGAACCATGGGGAAATCCATGAAGTACAAGAAGTCATCCCTGTCCATCTGGTCGTCCACGCGAGCGGGCGGTGCCGTCCTGGCCGCGGTCGCGCTGCTCGCCGTCTCCTCTCCCGCCCTGGCGCACGCCGCCACGGGGCCGGTCCTGCCGCCGTCGGGCGGCGTGGTCTACGTCACGAACGCCGGCTCCGGCGATGTTTCCTCCCTGGCGATCGGCCCGGGGGCGGTCCTCAAACCGCTTGGGAAGCCCGTGTCCACCCTCGGCAAGTTCCCCCGGGGCATCGCCCTCACCCCCAACGGGGCCACCGCGTACGTCGTCAACAGCGACTCCGACACGCTCTCGGTGTTCCGCGTGGGGGCGCAGGGCGCGCTCCAGCCGGATCCGCAGATCGTCCAGACCGGCGACGAGCCGTGGGGGGCGACCGTCTCCCCGAACGGGCGCACCCTGTACGTGACCAACACCGCCGACAGAACGATCTCGGCGTACCGGATCGGTCTCGACGGCAGACCCAGCAAGCTCGGCGACTTCCGCGCCACCTCCGACAACCCCAAGCAGACGGTGCTGTCCCCCGACGGGCGCTTCCTCTACCTTTCGTACGCCGATGTGGACGAGACCGCCGACAGCCCGCCGCGAGTCATCACCAGATTCGACGTGCGCTTCGACGGCACGCTCGGACCCGCGCAGGACGTGGCGAAGGTCGGGCAGGCCAACTTCGGGATCGCGATCAGCCCGGACGGCGGCTTGGTGTACGTGACCTCGCTGGTCGGGCAGAACGTGTGGGGGTTCCGGCGCGGCGCGGACGGCGCGCTGACGCCCGTGCCCGGATCGCCGTTCCCCGCGCCCACCGGCCCGGTCGGTCTCAAGGTCACGCCCGACGGTCAGCACCTGTACGTCGCCAGCAACGACCCCGACGTCGACACGGCTCGCGGCGGCCTGCTCGGCTTCACGATCCTCGCGGACGGCTCGCTCAAGCCGACCGCCGACTCCCCCGTCCACACCCCTGACCACGCCGAGGTGGCGGCGGTCGCGATCACGCCGGACGGCCGGGACGTCTTCGCCGCCATCCGGGACACGAACCAGCTGGCCGCGTTCCAGATCGGATCCGGCGGCACGCTGAAGGAGGCCACGGGATCTCCGTTCCTCACGGGCGGGGAGCGTCCGCTGAGCCAGTCCATCGCCGTACGCCCGGCCCCCACGCCTACCACTCCGCAGTAAGGAGCCGCCTGGACCCAGTGCCCGTCGCGGGTACGCCCGAAATTCACACAGCGCATAGCGACCTTCCGGTGACAACAGCGGCGTCAAAGGCCTGCTGCACCGGAAGGTCCCATGCTGTTATGCGCCTGGGAGAACGCCTGAGCCCCTCGTGCGCGAAGCGCCCACCGAAGGTGTGCCCAGGACGAACAGCCCGGAACGAAGCGGAGGCCCTTCAACGGGAGCGGCGAAATATCGGGCCGACGTGAACTCTTCGGCGGAGCAGCGGTAAGTACATGCGAATCTGCCCACTTGCCGCACAAGGCACCGCATGAAGGAGCTGACCAGTTCATGGCCGAACCGGCGATAGCCGAGGCCGCCGACACCGATCTGATCCGCCGATCGCTGCGGGAGCCGGAGGCGTTCGCCATGGTGTTCGACCGGCACGCGCCCGCCCTGCACCGCTTCGCGGCTCGCAGGCTCGGTCACGACTCGGCCGAGGACGTGGTGTCCGAGACGTTCCTGGCGGCGTTCGAGCATCGGGACCGCTACCAGTACGGCCAGGCCAGTGCCCGGCCCTGGTTGTACGGCATCGCCTCGAACGTGATCGGCAAACGGCGGCGGCGCGAGGTGGCCCGCTACCGGGCGTACGTGCGGGGCGGGGTGGACCCGGCGGAGATCACCGGCGGGCCGGTGGAAGACGGAGTGGGCACGCTCGCGGTCAACCGGCCGCTGATGGCGGCGCTGGCCGGGTTACGCACCGGGGACCGGAACGCGCTGCTGCTGGTGGCGTGGGCGGAGCTGACGTACGAGGAGGTGGCCGAGGCGCTGAACGTCCCGGTCGGGACTGTGCGATCCCGGCTCAACCGGGCGCGCAAGAAGGTTCGCCAGGCGCTGGAAGGAGCAGATCATGGATGAGATGGAGCAGCTCGGCCGGCTGTTGGCCGAGGTGCCCGAGGCGACCGAGCGCGAACTGGCGGGCTCGCGTGCCGCCCTGGTGTCCCGGTTCGACCGTCCGCGCCGCAGGTGGCGTACCGTGCTGCCGGTCCGGCGCGTCGCGCTGGTCGGCGCGATGGCGGTGACGCTCACCGCCGGCATCCTTGTCACCGAGGTGGGTCTGGGCGGCTCTGATCCGCGCACCCCCGGGTACCTGGTCGCGGCGCCTCCGGCCGACGCCAAAGCGCTGCTCAACCTGGCCGCGCGGGCCGCCGCCGACCAGCCTGACATGGTGCCGCCCCGCGGCCAGTACGTCCACACCAAGATGCTGGCCCAGCGCAGCCTGTACACCAAGGACCGGTCGGGGAGGACGCAGTACACCAAGGTGCTGGTCAACGAGGAGCGCTGGGAGGCGGCCGACGTGGGCAAGCCCTGGCTGAGCCGCACGCAGGCCCTGTCGGCCACGGGACCGGCGCCCCGGAAGTACTGGGACCGCGGCGTCGAGGACATCGTGTACGAGCCGGGGGCCTGTCCCGGCCAGCCGGCGTACGCGCGGCTGGGGGCCTGGCCGACGGACCCCGGCCAGGTACGCGCGAAGATCGTCGCCGATACGGGCGAGGAGCCGCTGCGCATCTGGCACTCCCTCCAGGGCCTGGTCCCCGAGTCCGTGGTACGGCCCAGCCTGGGCGCCGCGCTGTACCAGGTCGCCGCTGGGCTGGACGGCATCGTGCTCATCGGCGACACCGTGGACGCCGCCGGCCGCCCTGGCCTGGCCGTCGCCATGGACGAGGGCAACGGCACCCGGTCCGAGCTGATCTTCGACCGGGAAACCTATGGCTACCTGGGCGAACGCACGGTCAACACCAGGGACAGAAAGGTGAAGACGCCCACCGACGAGATCACCGAAAGGAAGGGCGCGAGGCAAGGCACCGCCGTGCTCGCCGTCGATCTCGTACCCGGGCTGCCCGAGGTGGCGCCGAAGGCGTCCCACATGAAGATCCCCTGCTGAGACTTTCCCCCGATCCGGCCTTTTCGGCCGGAAGTTCTGTTTCGCATGCCCTCATAGCAAAAGGAGAACGGCCCATGCTCATCGCCAAGGCCATCGCGGCCACCGTGCTCGTCGGCTCGTTCGGCGCTTTCACATCACCCCCTTCGGGGGCCGATGCCGCGTACGAGACGCAGACCAAACTGGAGGCGAAGCGTGTCGCCTGCATGACGGAGAAGGGCTTCGACTACGTGGCCACGCCGATGCCCAAGCACACTTGGCAGCCCGGGGAGTGGGAGCGGCTTCAGGGTGACCTCAAGGCGCTGCGGACGTATCGGGCCAAGTACGGCTTCGGCGTCTGGGCCGAGAACGCCTTCCCGAAGGACGAGGTGGTCAACCCCACCCGCCCCGACAACCCGAACAACAAGACGATGATGTCGCTCTCGGCCGACGGGCTGAAGAAGTGGCGCGCCGCCGACGACGCCTGCTTCTCCGAGGCGGCCAAGGAGGTGCTGGGCAAGACCGTCACCTCCCAGGACGACTACTGGAATCAGCTCGAAGCCGCGCTGAAGAAGGAGCTGAGTGTCCTCGACAAGGACAAGCAGCTCGCGCAGCTGGGCAAGCAGTTCGCCAAGTGCCTGGGAGTCAGCGAGACCAGGCCGAGCGCACTGAACGGTCTGGGCCGCAGGACGTACTGGCAGCAGGTCACAGAGGTCGCCAAGAAGACCTGGAAGGACCCGCTGCCCAAGGTGCCCAAGGGCAAGACCCTCGTCCTGAAGCCGAAGCTCAAGCCGGAGGAGGCCAAGCCGTACCTGGACAAGGAGATCAAGGCGGCGCTGAAGGACCTGGAGTGCGGAAAGGAGTTCTACCCCGCGTACTCCCCCAAGGCCCAGGAGATCAACTCTCGGATCACTCTGGAGTTCGGCCGGGAGGGGACCGGCCGGGAGGGGACCGTCTGACGGGGAGCTCGTGACGGCGCTTCCGACGGGGGCTGCGCCGTCTGAAGCAGGCCATAGCCGTCTGAGCAAGCCGTAACGGAGCAGGTGCCGCTCGTGACACGCGAGCGGCACCTGCTGTCGTCGCCGTACGCTGAGTCGGCAAGTCCGCTGCACCGACACGAGGAGAGCTGACCAGCGTGAGCCTGGCCTTCGCCACTGAGGTGGGTGGTCTCAACCGGGAGAACGAAGACTTCGTCGGCGCGACCCCTGACGCGGTGGTCGTTCTCGACGGCGCCGGCTATCCCGCACGCCTGCCGACCGGATGCGTCCACACCGTGGCCTGGTACACGCGCATACTCGGCTCGTCCTTACTCTCCACGCTCGCCACGCTGACGGCCGACGACCGCTCGTTGGCCGACGTGTTGGCCGAGGGCATCGAGACCGTCTCCTCTCTGCACTCCTCGACCTGCGACCTCGCCCATCCCGGATCACCCGCGGCAACCGTGCTCCTACTCCGCCGGACAACGGAGTCCCTGGACTGGCTGGTACTGGCGGACTCCATCCTCGTCCTGGACCTGAACTCCGCCGCGGAACCCATGGTGGTCAGCGATGATCGCCTGGCTGATGTCACGGCGACCCTGCGAACGCACCTGGACACCCTGCCCACCGGCTCCAAAGAGCACGAGCGGGAACGCCTTGGTTCCGTGGAAGCCCAGCTCCAGCACCGCAACCGTGACGGAGGCTACTGGGTCGCCTCCACCGACCCCCTGGCCGCCGAACACTCTCTCACCGGCAGCGTTCCCACGGACGCGGTACGGGCTGCCGCGCTGCTCAGCGATGGGGCATCGCGCCTGGTCGACTGCTTCGACCTCGCGAGCTGGCGAGGCCTCCTGAACATCCTGGAAGCCGACGGTCCCGCCGAACTCATCAGCCAGGTCCGTACGGCCGAGCACACCGACCCCCACGGCGCCCGCTGGCCGCGCGGCAAGGCACACGACGACGCCACTGCGGTCTACTGGCGACTCTGACGTTCGGAACGGGTTGTCCGGGCGGCATGCGCCTACCCCAGTTGAGCGAGGTCTTCTTCGCTCAGCTTCAGTGTGCCGACGGCGATGTTCTCCTCCAGGTGCGCCAGTGAGCCGGTGCCGGGGATCGCCAGGATGTTAGGGGATCGGGCCAGCAACCAGGCCAGGGCCACCTGCGGCACCGTCGCACCGTGGCGGGCGGCGATGGCGTCCAGGTGCCCCGCCTTGATCGGCTGGAACCCACCGACAGGGAAGTAGGGGACATAGGCGATGCCCGCGTCCGCGCAGGCGTCGACCAGTGGGTCGTCATCGCGCTTGGACAGGTTGTAGAGATTCTGGACGCAGACGATGGGCGCGATCGCGCGGGCCTGGGCGAACTCGTCAGCGGTGACGTTCGATACGCCCAGGTGGCGGATCAAGCCCTCCTCGCGCAGCTCGAGCAGCGTTGTCAGGGGCGCGGCCAGGGACGTCTCGGAGCGGTCGTGGCCACCCATTCGCAGATTCACCACGTCCAGGCGGTCAACCCCGAGCGAGCGCAGGTTCGCCTCCACGCCGCGGCGCAGGCCGTCCGGTGTCAGGCCGGTCATCTCGGCCGCCGGCAAGGCGACATCGGAGCCCTCGACCAGCGCGCCCACCTTGGTCACGATCACCAGGTCCGCCGGGTAGGGAGACAGCGCCTCCCGGATCAGCTCATTGGCCGCCACTCCGTCACGCGCGTAGTAGTGCGAGGTGTCGATGTGATTCACGCCGAGCTCCACCGCCCGGCGCAGGATCGCCAGAGCCGTCTCCCGGCTGGGCCGATCACCCTGCGGCCAGCCGGTCAGCTTCATCGCTCCGTAGCCGATCCTCGCGACGCTCAGGTCGCCGCCCAACGGCCATGGGTTCATTGTCACGATCGACCACTTTATGGCGGCTGTCTTAATCGCACGCTAATGGCGCGGGATATTTTCTACGCGGCGGGCACTGTCGTCCCCCGGCGAGCCAGCCGGACGAGGCCGATCGCTTGCAGCGTCGCGGCAACGCACAAGATGAGCGCTCCGAGCGGAAGCCAGCCGGCGAACCGATGGGGGAGCCCGGTGGCACCGCCGTCACCGACCATGGTCGACCCCCATTACCTCCTTTGGCCAGGGGCGGGAATCAAACGGACAACCACCGAGCCGCGAAGAGGCTGCCCTTGCTGCCGGCGCTAAAAGAGAGCGGTGGCCGCCAACTTCGCCGCCGTGAGACCGATCGCCACCGCCGCCACCGACATCCCCGCCACCGATGTACTGCGGTTGTACACCGTCGCGATCGTGGCTTGCTTCCGCACCCCAGGCCATGCCAGCGCCGCCGCGATGACCCCGAGGCCAGGCCGCACCCAGTCCTGGGTCAGCCGGAGGCCGAGGAAGATGGCGAGCAGCGCGATGAGCAGGGAGGCAGGACCGAGACGATCAGTTAATCGGGTCATGGCGAGCGAGTGTAGAGCCCTCGCCTGCCACCCCCGGTGAGCCTCGCCGGTGGACGCGGCAAGGGTCATCCGCCGGCGTTTCCTAGCGACCTTGGGCGAACTGCCGCAGCGCGGGAGCGAGCACGTCGGCTGTGGTGCCGTGGTTCTCGCCCGGTACGGCGCGCAGGGTCGCGGTGGGCAGGAGATCGGCCAGCGCCTGGGCCCCGGTGATCAGCCACGGCATGGTGCCGGTGCCGTGCATGACCAGGACGGGCACGGTCACCGCGGCCCAGCGGTCGCGGGGCAGCGGAGCGCCGGACATGGTGGTGCCCATGATCCGCCCGTCGTAGGCGATGGTGTGCGCCACCTCTTCCACGGCGGGCCAGAACGGGGCCTGTCGCATACCGGCGACGGCCTCGGCGGGGACGCCGGCCGCCGCGGTCATGAACAGCTCCACCGCGTCACCCGGACGGCCGTCGGCGACGCGGGCGTCGAGCCGCTCGACGTAGTCGGCCGGCAGCGGCGGGCGGCTGTCGTCGACGACGAACGGCGGCTCGAACAGCGCCAGCCGGGTGATCGGCAGGCCCGCGGCGGCGGCGTGCAGGGCCAGCACGGCCCCTGAGGACCAGCCGAACACCATGGCCGACCCGCCGGCGTGGTCGATCAGAGCGGCAAGGTCCTCGAACTCGCGCTCCACCGCGTACGGTGCGGTGTCGGTGCTCTCGCCGCGACCACGGCGGTCGTAGGCGTAGACCCGGAACTCCTCGCGCAGCAGCTGCCCCACCTCACCATTGGTCGGGTTGACCATGCGATGGGCGGTGGCCCCGTCGATCATGATCAATGGCTGGCCGTCGCCCCAGACGTCGAAGGCGATCTCAGTGCCGTCCTTGGACTGGACAGTGCCCACCTTGGTTCCTCCAAGTCGTACCGTACGGTACCGTACCGACATAGTGAACAGTACCGTACGGTACACTTCGGAGAGTGTCAACGGCGCGAACCCTGGAGGGCCTGAATGCCGCAAGCCGCAGACACGCACGCGCAGACACGGCGCCGGATCATGGATGCGGCGCTGGAGGTGTTCCTTCGTGACGGCTACGTCGGTGCCAAGACCGACGAGATCGCCTCTGCCGCGGGCGCGTCAAAGCAGACGATCTACAAGCATTTCGGGCCGAAGGAGAGCCTGTTCGAGCAGATCGTGCTCGACCGCCTCGTCGGCATCGATCAGATCTTCCGGAACGCCATGGTCGACCTGGCGGCCACGGATGATGTCGAGACCACCCTGCGGGCGGTCGCGCGCCAGTTCGTCCACGCCCTCACGCAACCATCCCACCTGCGCGTACGCCGCCTCGTCATCGCCGAAGCCGGCCGTTTCCCGAACCTGGGCCACGCCTACTTCGAGGCGGGTCCCGAGCGCGTGCACGCCGCGCTGGCGTCCTGCTTCGAGCAGCTGACCGGCCGCGGACTACTGCGTATCGACGATCCCGTCCTCGCGGCCAACCACTTCACCTGGCTCGTCTCCTCGATCCCGGTCAACAAGGTCATGCTCTGCGGCGACGACATTCGCTTCGCCCCATCCGAGCTCGACCACTACGCCGATGCCGCCGTCCGGGTCTTCCTCGCCGCCTACCGCACGCCCGGAGCCGACGCCCAATGAGTGCGGTCGTGGATCACGCCGCCCCGCATCCTCGCTGCGGTGGAGCCCAAGCGGTCACCGCTGCGACGGCGCCGCCGATGACGGCAGAGGTTCCATGCCGCCGTCGGCGACGCGACGGCGGCGGGCGCGCTGGCGGCAGGTCGGACCGCAGTAGCGGGGTGGCCGCCCGGTAGCCCGGATGCGCAGCCGAGCACCGCATTCCTCGCAGCGCCTCTCGCTGGGGGCCGCGGTTTCGTGACGCTGATGGGAGGGCGCGTCACGTAATTCGCTGGCTTTCGTGACAGTAGGGGTACGCAATCCGTCCAGCAGCAGCCGCACCAGCCGCGTACCGCGTGCCAGGTCCCGGTGTGCCGAACGCAGTGCGGCGCCGCCGACGGCCAGCGCGGCCAGATCGTCGACCCGCACGTCGGCGCGTATCGCACCAGCCTGTTTCGCGTCGTGCAGCAAGCGGGCCAGCGCCTCGTGGAACCGCTGCGCCGCGGCGGTCAGCACGGCACGCGGCCAGCCCTTGTCAGCGGTGAGCGCTTCGCAGACGTGCTTGCGGTCGGCCAGCTTCTCGATCACTTCGAGCAGGAACCCGAACAGGGCGTCACCGGGCGCCGCGCGGCCGGCCCATCCACCCGCGGAGACCACGAATCCCTGGACGTGCTCGGCGAGCACCGCCTCGACCAGGATCTCCTTGCTCGGGAAGTGCCGGTAGACGGTCCCGGCGCCGACCCCGGCACGATGCGCGATTTGGCCAAGCGACACCTCCCGCCCTTCCTCGGCGAACACGCGCATCGCGGTGCGCAGCACGATCTCTCGGTTGCGGCGGGCATCGGCCCGCTCGGCACGTGCCGCATCCGGTACTGGCGCCGGTGCTGCGGTCATGTCACGTAATCCTTGTCCGTGGCGTGGAAGGGGGTGGAGCATTCCGGATCGTGTCAGTATCCACCATCTCCGAATCCGTCGTCTCCGAAAAGGACGCCATGACCACCGTGACGCCGGCAAATCTCGGTTCCCCCATCCTCGTCACCGGCGCCACTGGCAAGCAGGGCGGCGCCACCGCCCGGCGGCTGCTTGCCGGAGGGTGGCCGGTGCGAGCCCTGGTGCGCGACCTGACCGCACCCGCCGCTACCGCACTGGCCGCCGCGGGTGCCCAGCTCGTACGCGGCGACTTCGACGATCCGGCCAGTCTGCCGCCGGCACTCGATGGCGCGGCCGCCCTGTTCGGCATACCGCCCCTATCCTTCACGACAGACCTCGAGGTGGCCCGTGGCCGGGCGCTGATCGACGCGGCGGCCGCGGCGGGAATCAAGCAGGTGGTATTCAGCACCCTCGCCTCGGCATCGACAGAAGTGCCAGGTTCAGCGGGGAAAGCGCTGATCGAACAGTACCTGCACGACCACATCGCGCTGCCTACCGTGCTGCGTCCAGTACGGTTCATGACGAACTATCTCAGCGACGGGGCGATCGGCATCGACGGCATTTCCAACGGCGTACACCGCCATCTGTTTACCCCGCACGAGCCCATGCAGATCATCGCGCTGGAGGACATCGCCGAGTTCGCCGCGCTCGCCTTCGCGGAGCCGACCCGGTTCGCCGGACGAACCCTGGAACTGGCCGGCGACGAACCGACCCCGGTCGAAGCCGCCGCCGCGATCACCGAGGCCACGGGCATTCCGGTCCGGTACGAGCAGGTCACCGATGAAGAGGCCGCCGCCATCAGCTCAGAGGTCGCCGAGATCAGGAAACACTGGCACACCGGTCACCGATGGCACGCCGACATCGAGTCGCTGCGCGTCATCCACCCCGGACTGCGTACGCTCACCGACTGGCTTACCGAATCCGGCGCCGCCGCCATCCGCGCCCACCTCACCGCTCCCTGACCCCGACGCCTGATCATGGTCGCGTCAGATTTCCAGTGCCGACCTGTCGATTTCGCGACCCGCCGTTCGTCTTACTGCGCGACCAATCTGGTAGCGACGAGGAGGAAACGATGAAGTACGTCATGCTGATCTCTCAGGGCACCGCGCTTGAGGAACAGGCCGCGTTGTCCGAGGAGGAGCAGAAGCAGGTCTACGCCGACTACCAATGATGACGGCGCTCACCCTGCGCACCCTCGGCGGGGGCCGCGACGAGCTCGCGGCGGAGGCGATCTGGTTGGGGCGCGTGCTCGCCGAACTGCTTCCGGACGGCCCCGAGGTTCACGGGCTGCTGGCGATGATGCTCTTGCACGACTCCCGTCGCGAGGCGCGGTTCCGCGACGGCGAGCTCGTACTGCTCGGCGATCAGGACCGGTCCCTGTGGAACACCGAACAGCTCGCCGCCGGACGCGCCGAGCTCGACCGGGCGCTCGCCCTGCGCGGCCGTGGGCCCTATGTCCTGCAGGCCGCCATCGCCTCGTTGCACGCCGAGACGCCGTGCGACTGGGCGCAGATCGCGGCCCTGTACGGCCGGCTCGCCCGCCTGACCGGCTCGCCCATCGTGGAGCTCAACCGCGCCATCGCCATCGCCATCGCCGTCGCCGAGACCGACGGCCCCGAGGCCGGTCTGCGCGTCGTCGACCAACTCGGTCTCGACGACTTCCGCTACCTGCACTCGACCAGGGCCGAACTCCTGCGACGCCTCGGGCGTACCGACGAGGCGCGTGACGCCTATCGACGTGCGAGGCAACTCACCGGCGACGGCGCCGAACGGCGCTTCCTCGAACGCCGCCTCACGGAACTGGTAGGTCGGACAGGCTCGGATTAGCCCCCGGGTCCAGATCCCAGTCGGCTTCGCCGGGCGAAGCCTGCGTTCCTGACCGTCATGGCCCCACTTGTGGCATGACGCGACGCCGCATATCTTGCCGATGTATCCAGTCGATATATCGGGCCGACGGTTCGCTGTGGCCCGGCTGACCGGGAGCGGCGATGAGGCGGATCGACTACGACACGGAGCAGCACCAGGACTACGCGCGTGGCCGCGCGCTTACCGAGCGGCAGCAGCAGACATGGATCAGCGCCTTCGCAGCGGTGCTGCCCGAGGGGCGCCCGCTGGTGGGGCTGGACGTCGGCGCAGGGACCGGCCGGTTCACCCCCGCCCTGGCGCGAGCGTTCGGGCCGGTCACTGGCGTCGAGCCGTCGGTCCGCATGCGCGAGATAGCGCAGGCACAGTCCCGGCATCCCGATGTGCGATATCTGGCGGGCTCCGCCGAGGACATGCCGGTGCCGTCCGCCAGTGCCGATTACGCTCTCATGTTCTTGTCCTGGCACCACGTCCAGGACAAACCGCTGGCGGTACGGGAGCTGGCCAGGGTGCTCAGGCCCGCCGGGCGGCTGCTACTGCGCGCGAATTTCAGCGACCACCATCCCAGGCCGTGGTGGCTGGAGCACTTCCCCCGCGGCTTCGCGGCGGACGCCGCGCTGTTCCAGCCGCTGCACGAGGTCATCGAGATGTTCACGTCGGACGGCTGGCGCGTTGCCGGCTTCGGCACGGTTACCGAGCCGTCCGTCGGCACCCGTGCTGACATGCTCCAACGGCTGCGCCTGCGCACCCTTTCGTTCTTCGCTCAGCTCAGTCCGGACGAGCTGGAGGCCGGTTTCCGCCGCCTGGAGGAGGCGGTTGCCGCGAACCCCGACGCGCCGGCGCCGGTGTTCGCTGAGCCGCTGCTCACGCTCGAACGGTGCTAGTTACGGCGCTGGTTTAGAAGGGACCGCTCTCCGGATAGCCAGCCTTTATGGCGGCCTTGCGGGTCTTCGTGTTGAGCTTCTTCTCGCTGATGACCTTACGGGCCGCCGGTGCGGCGATCTTCACCTTGGCGCCCCAGCCCGAATACTTGGTATCGGTGTGGAAGACCATCTGGTCATAGGCCGTGCTGTCGCTGTCCGGGTAGGCCGTCGTGTCGACGACCGTGCGGGTGAGAAGGTTGTGTTGATCGAAGTACAGATGGAACTCGACGTTGCCTTCCCCGGCGGACTTGTCGTGCCGGAAGTCAGTGAGTTTGGCGGTGCCCTGATATTCGCCGGTCGCCACTTCTGATGCGTTTTTCACCATGTACTGCAGCTCTGCTGAGGTGACGCCCATGCCGAGGACGGCATTTTCCTGCCCACTGGCCTTCGACTGGATCCAGGAACGGCCGGAAGGCAGCGCCTTGGCGATGCCGGCGTTGGTCACGTAGGCGTTTCTGCCCTCAGCGATGACCCGGTAGGGAGGGTTGGGCCCTTGCTGGCGTGAGGACATGCGGACACGGAGGTCGGCAGCCGCTACATTGCCTTTGCCGAAAGCCAGGGTGCCGGCCGTACGGGTGTTCACCCGTACCTGCATAGCCTGGTCGCCGGTGGTGAAATCGACGGTGATGCTGCTTGATTCGGTGATTTTTACGCCCTTGCCCGGGGTCAGCTGGGCTTTCAGGGCTTTCACCGGGTCCGCTGGAGCGGCCTGCACGGATGCTACGGATGCCGCCTGAGCGGGTGCGGCCACCGCGCACACGGCCGCGGCCGTTGCTACGAGGCCTGCGAATAAGCGCTTCATCAGTGTCCTTGGTTGGGGGAATACAGCAGGGAAAAGAGTAAGAGGGCGATGTCGGCGAGATAAGGGATTTCCCGTAACGATCCTGTGTAGACCGGTGAACCCAAGTGGTGGTGATAGAGCAGTCCGACCCGAACGGCAGCTGCTGGCCACGAGGCAACACCTTCGACGATGCGACGGCCCTCCACTGCCGGTTCTGAGGAGCCCTGCTCAGAACATGGAAGATACCCGGCAACGCTCTCGTCTCTGCTGATCCCCTGAAGCACGAAGCGCTCACAGCGAAAGACCTTGCGCGCCGAAGTCATGCCCAACGAAGAACAGCTCGGAGCGAAGCGGAGGCCCTTCCTAAAGGCGCTCTTCGAGGCGTTCGTGTAGCGGTGTGTAGTCATACTGCGAGAACAGCCTAGGAAAATGATGCAGCATCGCCTGCATATCATCGGCGATCCAGTAGAGGTCCGGGTCGGAGAAACTAAGATCGGTGAACAGGTACTGCCATCCGTCTGTCCCTTTAGTGAGGGCCAGGGCCTCTAGGTAGCCCAGATAGTCCACGTCCATCTGCGTGGGCTGCCCCCGGTACCACAGCCAGATTTCCAGCGGGGTGCTGAGCCTCGCCGTGACTATTGCCCCCGTACCAGAACGTGGAGTGCCGTCGATCTCCCGGGACTCGCGGATGAGTTCGCGCTCGTCGTCGGACGAGCCGTCCCAGGCCAACGGAGGAGGCGGTTTCGTGATGGCGCGATAGAGATGGGGGATCCGGAACTCCCCGGACAGCTCTTCCGCTTCGCCCGTCCCACGCCAGTGGCTGGACAGCCGGCTGAAGCGGGATGAGGGATTGCCGTTCAGGGCCCCATCCTCCGTCTCCACCGCGTCTTTCGAGACTGAAATTGAGGCGGAGCTCCTGAGCTCGTCAAAGCTTTGCAGGAGGAGTTCCTCGCATCGAGTGAGGGACTCCGCGTCGGCGGGAGAAAGAGACACCAACTGCTTCCTTTCATAGATCACGCATGCTAGCGGCCCAACTTGCGCTCCGCGGCCAATTCATGATCCACAGTGCGTTAGGGCCTGAAACCACGGGTCGACGACGCGTCATGCCGTAGAAATGCACAATCAGGTCACGCACGCGGCCAAGCGAGCGCAAATCCGCTAGCGTCACCGACATGCCTCTCGCCTTGATTCCCAGCCCTTCCCAAGGTGTCTGGCATCTTGGAATCATTCCGATCCGCGCCTACGCATTGTGCTTCATTGTCGGAATCGCCGTCGGCGTCTGGCTGAGTGAGCGCCGCTGGCGCGCCCGGGGCGGCGAGAAAGGCACGATCAGCGACATCGCGGTTCCTGGGGTGATCTTCGGCCTGATCGGCGCTCGCCTCTACCACGTCATCACCGACTGGCAGATCTACTTCGGCGACCGCGCGATCAAGAAGCCCTACCAGGCCCTGTTCATCTGGGAAGGCGGCCTCAGCATCTGGGGCGCGGTCGCTCTGGGAGGCGTGGGCGTGTGGCTGGCCTGCCGCCGCCGGGGGCTGTCCCTCGGCGCCGTGGGCGACACGATCGCGCCCGGCATCGCGTTCGGGCAGGCGATTGCCCGCTGGGGCAACTGGTTCAACCAGGAGCTGTACGGCAGTCCGACCACGTTGCCGTGGGGCCTGGAGATCGACCAGGCGCACGGCGGCCGGCCGGGCGTGCTCTACCACCCGACATTCCTGTACGAGTCGCTGTGGGACGTGGCCCTCGGCTTCGGGCTGATCCTGGCCGGCAGGCGGTTCACACTCCGCCATGGCCGGCTGTTCGCCCTCTATGTCGCCGGCTACACGTTGGGGCGGTTCTGGATCGAAGGGCTGCGGATCGACCCGGTTGGCGGGGTGGACCACGCAGTGACGTTCCTGGGGCTGCGGATCAACCAGTGGACGTCGATCGTGCTGTTCCTCGGCGCACTGGTCTATCTCTGGGTGACTCGTAACAAGGACGCCGAAGAGATCTTGGTGTCGGCCTCGTACAAGCAGGATGGCTCGTACGAGCAGGACGGCGGGGCGGCCGCCGAGCCGACGCCCCTGACCGACCAGGACGACGCGGCGGCGGACACTCGCCGAGCTCCAGGAAGTTCTTGACGGCGCGGAGCCTGCTTCATCGCTGCTCCTGCGGCTTGTACCGGCACCCCATCGCCACCGCAGGTGTCCGGTGAAATGAAACTTTCACCCGTCACGTCGGTATTACGGCTCCGCAGGCTGATCCCCGACCTGGTAGCACGCCTGATTCACCCTCGCGAGAGCCGCTATGGCACAAGTTAATGCCGGCCGAATCAATGGCTCTCGATCGTCTCTCTGGACACCTGGAGACCCCGAAAATAGTCTCCGTGCGCGCTCCGCCGACATCATGCGAGAGATGAGGTTGGAATTGACACGCTCCAAAGTACGTCGTGCGGCCGGCTCTGTCGCCGTCGCCATCGCAACCCTCGCGGCAATCCTGGTGCCCGTCACTCCCGCGCACGCCGCCTACGGTCCTGACCAGGCCGTGTCCATCACAGTGACCTCGAACGCCGGCCCGTCGATCATGCTCGCCCAGCTGACCGGCACGCTGGCGTTCGACGATGGGAACACGAAGTTCAGGTACGCGCTCCGGCTGTGCTGGGGGAGCGGGTCCTACCCAATGCCGAACTTCTACGTCTCCGTCAACGGCAGCACCATTTTCTATCCGAGCCAGACGGGCACGGCGACTGCTCCCCCCGGCTGCCAGTTGTACCTGTACCTCTACGACGGTGAATACACCCACTCCACTACCCTCACGAATGTCACCTTGTACGTGACGGGCGGCTGGTTCTACCCCGGCAACACTTACAACAGTCGCACCAAATCCGTGACCTACGACAACCCCTACAACTGAGCCGTCAGAAAAGCTGCTTCATTGGAGCTGAGTAGAAGGGCCACTCCCAACTATGGGGGTGGCCCTCGTGCGCCTCTCGGTCAACTGGATCTGTCGGCGAGGAAGTTCTTGATTCGCCGGGCGAGAGCGTCGGGCGCCTCGAGCATCGGCAGGTGTCCGCTGTCGAGGGATTCGTTCCAGCTCGTGTCGAGGTTGCGCGCGAATCGCTGTTGCAGTCCGATCGGGAGCTCAGTGTCTTGGCTGGTGGAGAGGTAGCCTCGACGTTCGGGAAAACCGCCGCTTTGCGGCGTGTCCCGGTAGAGACGAACAGACTCGGGGTGGAACTCCGCCACGATGCGATCGGCCGTCTTCGTGTCGACGCGGCTGGCCACGCCCCGCCGGATAGCGGCATCGGGCGGTCGGGTGCCGGCCAGCCGCATCGCCAGGCTCAGCACGAGCCGGTTCGGCAACGGCATCGACGCGACGAAGCTGCGTCCCGGCTTCGGCACGACGGCCGTGACCGCCAGGAACGCACCCACCCGGTCAGGCGCGAGGGCCATGAGTTCCGCTGCGACAGTCCCGCCACTGGAGTGCGCGACGACCGCGAATCGCTCCCACGGTGCCGAATCCAGTGCCGCGGCGGCGTACTCCGTGAGCGAAGCGCGATCATGACGCGGTCGCTCAGCGACCACCGTCTGGTGCGACGCGGCCAGTTCTTCGCGCACCTGGTCCCAGATCCAGACGGGAAGACCGGCACCGCTCAGCAACAGGATGGGTTCTCGCGACTTCGTCATGCTCCGATTCTGGAGCTGCTGGGTGTCACCGTTATGGCACCATTTATGAATGAACCGCACCGACCGGCTCTACGCGATCCGCGAAGATCTCCGCCGTGCGGGTCCCCGAGGCCGCACCGCCCAGCAGCTCGCCACCGCATTCGAGATCAGTATCCGCACCGTCAAGCGCGACATCTCCGCTCTGCAACAGGGCGGGTTCCCAGTCTGGGCACGCACGGGCCGGCTCGGTGGATACGTCGTCGATCGTGCCGCCACCCTGCCGCCGGTGAACTTCACCGCCACCGAAGCCTGCGCGCTCGCCGCGGCGATCGCGGCACACCGGGGACAACCATTCGACAGGCAGGCCCGAGCCGCCCTGGTGAAGGTGCTGGCGGTGATGGACCCGCAGGCGCGACGGCACGCGGACGACTTGACCGAGCGCATCTGGATCGACCACACCACCACCGAGGCAGCTGATCCGCGCCGACGCGACGCGATCGAACATGCCCTTGAGGAGCGCAAGGTCCTCTCGCTGCACTACCGCGATCGTCACGGTACGCCGACCACGCGCCGGGTGGACCCTCAGCTGCTCGCGTTCACGGCCGGGCACTGGTTCCTCGTGGCGCGCTGCCGGCGCCGCGAGGCCATCCGATGGTTCCGCCTCGATCGGATCGAACGCGCGAGTCTCACCACTCAGCGTGCCATCGACGTACCCGTCGAAGAACTAGGGACGCCTCCCTCGACGGCGGCCTCCGTCCGGGTGTGACGTGCCATGTGATCCAGTCTGTACGTTCTGGATCATCCTGAACCGCAAGCGCGGATGCCCGAAGCTTCGCCCCTGGCGGGCATCACATCGCGACGCACGAAGCTTTGTGCGGACGGTGATTGATCAACTACGTTCGGTTGTGTCATGGTGCTCGAGTCTTGATCAACTCTTGTGGAGGCACCCATGCTTGCTCGCCATCTGCTGGCCGCCGCCGTCATCTCCGCCACCATGGGCGCGGTCACTGCTCCGCCTGCGCTGGCCGCTGGTCAAGAGCCCGCCAACCGCACCATCCCGGTCGGGACCGCAATGTGCGTCGACGTCAGCAACTACCGCGGCAACGGCATCTTGATGTACCAGTGGCAGTGCGACCCCAACAACACCAACCAGAAGTTCGTCGTCGAGGACGGCCTCATCAAGGTGGAAGACACCATCGGCACGAGCCAGATGATGTGCCTGGACTCCTCCAACGGCCGAACCAACGGCACCCGGGTCTACCAGTGGCAGTGCCTAGGTAACGCCAACCAGCTCTGGGTCATCCAGGGCGGCCAGATCATCCTCAAGTCCACCCTCAACTCAGGCAACCGCCTATGCCTGGACGCCACCAACGGACGCGGCAACGGCATCCAGGTGTACCTGTGGCAGTGCGACCCCAACAACACCAACCAGAAGTTCGTCGTCGAGGATGGCCAGATCGCGGTCAAGGACACCTTGTCCTGATCCTGAACGTCCTGATCCTGAACGTCCCGATCCTGAACGTCCTGATCTCTGGTCACACCCGGCACGTTCCGATGTACCGCAGGGCATCAACGGCACCGATCCCCGGGGCGAGGCCGCCGTGTCAAGAGGTGGGCGTCAGCACACCACGAAGATGCTCTTCCAGCCGACGCCCGTCGCCTGCTTCGCGTTGCCGTTGGTGGGCAGCACGAAGTGCACCGGCCCTCTGTTGTTGATCTGGTTGTGCATTCGGCCGGACTGGCCGGAGCCGTACCACTTGTACGACCCGCGGTAGCGGAGGTTGGTCGTGCCGCACCTGTCGATGACCTGTGTCTGGCCGGTGAAGCCCGGCCCTTCGTAGGCCACGTACGTCGAGCCGGTGTCCGCGGACATCGAGGCGCTGGCGGCACCGCCCATGACTGCGACCAGGGAGGCAGAGATGGCGGAGACGAGGGCGATTCTCTTGATGCTCTTCACAGCGATCCTCCGGATGCGTCTTGACTGATTGCCAAATGTCACTTTGAGGAGAGGAGTCTCATGTCACTCACCACTCGCGCGGGCGGAGAGCCCGAACGCCGCAGCCGTAGACCGGCTCGGTAGCGGACGACGAGCTTGGACTCGCCGTAGGAGCGGGGCAAGGGACCGTCCTTTTCATAGGTTTTCCTGACGAGAAGAACATATGGACCGGCTCTTGATCGTCACTTGCATCCCACCTACACCAAACGTGACAAATGGCCGTAAAGCCACGACGGTGATGAGGAGTGGACGCCTGCTGCACGAGATCCAAAGGCCACTTCCCGATCATGGGAAGTGGCCTTTGACGTGCAGTGGAGCCTAGAAGATTCGAACTCCCGACACGTCCGGAAACCTACCGCCACGCGAGACGAGACGGTCCGTCTTGACATCAGGTCGGCACTCCCTCATACTCAGCTAAACGAGACGGATCGTATCGTCTCAAATGAGTGAGGAGGTGGCATGACGACTGCCCCAGTGTGACCAAGCCCGCATGGAGGAGTACCGGGCCTGGGAGCGCCTCAGCCGTAAGGCGCCGGGCTGATCACTTGTCTCAAGCTGTTCTGGTCACCGCGGGCGTCGCGCCTGTCGTCCGCACTGAGAAGAGAAGGAGGAGCTCTGCGTACCCCTGCCCAACTGGCACTCAACGAGATCACCAAGCGCTACGGCACCCGCGTCGTCCTTGACCGGGTGTCACTCACCGTCAAATCCGGCGAGCGGATCGGGGTGATCGGCGACAACGGGTCGGGTAAGTCCACGCTGCTCAAGCTCATGGCGGACGCCGAGCGGCCGGACAACGGCGAGCTCGTGGTCGTCGCCCCCGGCGGCGTCGGATACCTGCCGCAGTCGCTCGCGTTGCCGCCGCATGCGACGGTGGCCGACGCCGTCGATCTGGCACTGGCCGACCTGCGCGAGCTCGAAGCCAGGATGCGGGCGGCCGAACTGTCGTTCGGCGCAGCGGGCATGGAGGCGTGCGCGGGGGCGGAGGCTCGCGCGGACCTGGACGTCTACGCAGGGCTGGTTGCGCAGTTCGAGGCGCGGGGCGGCTACGAGGCCGACGCTCGTGTAGAGGTCGCGCTGCACGGGCTTGGGCTGGCCGGGCTCGAACGGAGCCGCCCGCTAGGCACGCTTTCCGGTGGCGAACGCGCCAGGCTCGCCCTGGCCGCCACGTTGGCGTCCGCGCCTGAGCTGTTGTTGCTCGACGAGCCGACGAATGACCTGGACGGCCAGGCCGTGGCCTGGCTCGAACAGCGCCTGCGCGCCCATCGGGGCACGGTCGTGGCCATCACGCACGACCGGATGTTCCTGGAGCGGGTGACCACTGCCATCCTGGAGGTCGCCGACGGGCAGGTTCGCCGCTACGGCGACGGATACACCGGATACCTCGCCGCCAAGGCCGCCGATCGCGCCGCTCAGGCGCGGGCCCACGAGGAGTGGAAGACGGAGCTGGACCGGCATGCCACGCTGGTGGCGGCCAACGCGGGCCGACTGGCCTCGATCCCTCGTAAGACGGCCAAGGCGGGTATGGGCACCGGGGCTTGGCGGGCGCGCTCGCGTACACACGGGGCCGCCGGGCGCATCCGGCAGTCTCAGCAGCGGCTACGGTGGCTCACCGACCACCCGGCGCCGCCGCCGCCCGAGCCGCTGCGCTTCACCGCCGCCTTCACCACCACGGGAGCCACCGCCGGGACCGAGGTGGCCGTGCTCGACAGCGTGGTGGTGGCGGGGCGGCTGCACCTGGAATCCCTGGCTGTCCGCGCCGGTGAGCGGCTGCTCGTCACCGGCCCGAACGGAGCGGGCAAGACCACGCTGATGCGAGTCCTCGCCGGAGAGCTGCGACCCGACGCGGGCGAGGTACGGCGGACCGGCCGAGTCGGATTCTTCCGGCAGGACGAGCTGGATTCCGGGGACGTGCTGCGGGCCGGGGTTCTTCGCCAGGATGAGCTGGGCACCGAGGGTACGCGAGTCTTTCCGCAGGACGAGCCGGCGGACCCGACCGTGCTGCGGGCCTACGCGCATGGACGTCCCGGAAGCCTGGACGAGCACGCGGACGCGTTGCTCGCCCTGGGGCTGTTCCGGCCGTCCGACCTGGGGCTGCGCCTCGGGGAGCTCGCCTATGGGCAGCGGCGCCGGATCGAACTGGCGCGGCTGGTGAGCGAGCCCGTGGACCTGCTCCTGCTCGACGAGCCGACCAACCACCTGTCACCGATGCTCGTGGAGCAGCTGCAAGAGGCGCTGTCCTCTTTCCGTGGCGCGCTGGTCGTGGTGACGCACGATCGGCGCCTGAGGGCCACGTTCACCGGCGCCCACCTGGAACTGGACGCGGGCATGGCGGCGTAGCCGGTCGCGGCCGTCAGGCCCTGCCGACCCTGACGGCCGTGCCCACGGCACCCGGCTGCCCGCCACGGATCGAAAGCGAACAAGATTCGCCGCATCACGTGGCGCAACGGGCTCCACAGGTTGAGCAGCCATACCGAGTAACCTATCGTGCCGCTCCCATCAGTTACAGCTCCTGCGGGCTTGACATGCATCGTGGAGTGCTACTTTGTAGCACCGGATGGCACAACGCTGTAGGCTTCGGATGTGAGTACTCCTGAGCCGGACCACTCCCATGAGATCTCTCAACGCGACCTGCGCAATCGGTCAGCGGAGATCATGGATGGTCTGGAACGTGGGGAGCGATACGCCGTTACCCGTAATGGCCATCACATCGGTGATCTGGTCCCTCTCCGCCGCCGGCGCCGGGCCGTGTCGCGCGCCGAGTTCGCCGCTGTGTCGTGTGGCATGCCACGACTGGACGACTCCAAATATCGCGAGGACATGGACCGCCACGCCAACGACGATCTCTACGACCCTTACGATCGCGCATACGGCAGACGGGAATTCGCAGAGGACGAGGAATGACCCACGCCCTGGGGCTGCTCGACACCAACATCCTCATCCTGCGCGCCGGCCTGGATCCCGACGAACTCCCCGATGAGATGATGATCAGTGCCATCACCACCGCGGAGCTCTCGGTCGGCGTCCTGGCGGCGACAGGACCGCAGGAACTCGCCCAGCGAATGAAGATCCTTCAGACCGCCGAAGCCGAATTCGACCCACTCCCCTTCGACGACACCGCGGCCCGCGAGTACGGCCAGTTGTGGACGGCGGTCATCGCCTCAGGACGCAAACCACGCCCCCGCACCGCAGACCTGATGATCGCCTGCGTGGCGATCGCGAACCGGCTTCCTCTGTACACCTGCAATCCCAGGGATTTCAAAGGACTTGATCGTCTGCTTACCGTGGTCCCAGTAACCCGTCCGCAATGGGCCAGTGCATGAATGGAAAGCGCTCAGCCACCTACGACCTCGCCGGAGCTTAGCGACCGGAGTCCCCCTTTCTCCCTCCTGTCGGAGCCGTCTGCCAGGCTGTGGCCATGCCGCATGCGGGAGTCACAGAGTTTCTCCAGGTCACCAGCCAGGACGAGATGCCGCCCGGACTGCGGCGGGAGCTGGTCGAGTGCTGGGTCACGGTGACCAACGCCGGGGGCGCGGCCGGTTTCCCGTTTCCCTCTGTCACCTTCGATCAGGTGGCGGAAGTAGCTGATCAGCTCATCGCCGGCCTCGACTCGCACCGCAGCCGCTTCCTCTTGGCTCTCGTAGACGGGATGCTCGCTGGCTGGCTGAACGTGCGCAGAGATGCCAACCCATTGATCGCCCACTGGGGAACGGTCCATCACGTCCAAACCCACACCGACTTCCGCAGCAAGGGGATCGGAGCGGCACTGATGCACCGCGTGCGCCATCTGGCCCGCGATGAGATGGGGCTCGAACAACTCCGCCTCGCCGCCCGTGGTGGAGTTGGGCTCGAAGACTTCTATAGGCGGCAGGGCTGGAAAGAGATCGGCCGTTGGCCTGGCGCGCTGCGGCTCGCGCGCGGCGATGATCGCGACGAAATCCTGATGATGCTTGAGCTCTGACTGTTCCGACCCGAACGGCAGGCCCTGGGCCCGACACGTCACACGAACGCGGTGCGGGCGCTGGCGATGTCCGTTCCGGACGGTCGCCCCGTCCCAGCAGAGTGCGCAGGTAGCGGGCGCCGACCCATTTGAAGGCGTGCGAAGGTGAGAAGGAGGAGAACTACACTCGGCCCTCCCCCCGGCCGATGGGTTATGGGGAGGACGCATGACCTTTCTGGCCGCCGGCTGGCTGTGGTCGTTCGCGGTCCTGGCCGTCGTCGTGGCAGGCTACATCGCCGTCCAGTTCCGGCGGCCCCAGCAGATGGCGCGCTTCACCAACCCGAGGTTGCTCGATCTGGTCGCGCCCGCCCGTCCCGGCTGGCCGCGGCACATCGCGGCGGCCATGTTCGTCGTGCTGATGGCTCTGCTCATCGTGGCCGCGGCACGCCCGGCCGCCTCCGTTCAGGTTCCCCGCGAGCGGGCCACGATCATCGTGGCCATCGACGTGTCACTGTCGATGGTCGCCACCGACATTCCGCCATCCCGGTTGGCGGCCGCCAAGAGCTCGGCCAAGATGTTCATCACGAGCCTGCCCGAGCGGTTCAACGTCGCCCTGATCTCCTTCGCCCGATCCGCGGCAGTGGTGGTGGCGCCCACCCTCGACCACACGGCGGCCATCCGAGCGATCGACGCGCTGAAACCCGCTCCCGGAACCGCCATCAGCGAAGCCGTCTTCTCCGGCCTGGACGCGATCCGCTCCTTCGACCAACGCTCGGCGAGCGATCCACCACCGGCAGCCATCGTGCTGCTGTCCGACGGCGACAACACCTCCGGCCGAGTCGTACCCGATGCGACCAAGGCCGCCGCCGCAGCCAGAGTCCCGGTCTCCACCATCGCCTTCGGCACGCCCAACGGTGCCGTCGAGATCAACGGACGCCGCCTCGAGGTCCCGCCCAACGAGGAAACCTTGCGCACCCTGGCCGAAGGCACTGCCGGACGCGCCTACAACGCCCAGACGGCCGGCTCGCTGGATGAGGTGTACGAGAGCATCGGCACCTCGCTCGGCACCACGACCAAACAGCAGGAGGTGGGCTACCAGGTGCTGCGCTGGGCCCTGCTCCCCGCCTTCGCGCTGGCCGCGCTGGCACTGCTGACTCCGATCAAGCCGGCCTGGGCCTGCCCCTCCCGGTGACAGCAACGGGCCTTTACTTTTACGCATCGTCTACGGCGTGAGGCGGAGGTAGACGAGCAGGATGATTCGGCTTGGACCGTCTCTACCGCAAGGGGCGAACGGCTGCGATTGGCGGTGAGCCATTCCAGTTGCGCGGTCATACCGGTGAGCAGGTCGGTGGCCGACGGTCAGCCGAGCAGCAGATGCGCCGTGGACACATCCGCGAAGGTGACCGGGACATCGCCGCTACGCGCGCTGGTCGAGCGGACGTTGATGGGCTGGCCGGTGCTCCACCCATCAGCGGCGATCAAGGCTTGATCACCAGCGAGATTTGGCCCCACCCCAGCGGCCGTCGCCTCGAAGGCCGGTGAGGTGGGGGCGGGCCTTCGGAGTGGTCGGGCTGTGCCGCTGGTGGCCCAGGGGTGAAGAGCAACCGCTGACGCAACGGGTGGGCGAGCGCCGCGAACTGCTCAGCCGCGCCGATCTCCAGAACATCCTCAGGAGGTGGCAAGTGTGAAGACTGATCACGCATACCGAAGGTTTTCAACGTCTTTGACGTTTTCGTCAGGGCAGTGCTCTACTCCCTGCCATGACGACTCTGACGAACCTTCAGCCCGCCCCTGTCATCGACGAGACAACCCGGCTGCTGACCGAGCACTACGTTTTCCCTGAGATAGCCGAGCAGCTCGCCGACCTGCTAAAACGACGCCTCGCCGAGGGCGCCTATGACGTCGGCAGTGCCGAGGAACTCGCCCGTCTGGTCACCGCGGACCTGCAGTCCGTCAACAACGACAAACACCTGAGACTGAAGCACCACGCCGACCCGGTGTCCCCCAAGCAGGGCGCGGCAACCCTGGACTCCATCCGCCGGGACTTCGACACCTCGCTGGGCGGTGCGCCCCGGGTGGAGTTGCTCGAGGGAGGGGTCGCCGTGGTGGAGCTGGCGCCGATGCTGTTTCCGCTGGAGTGGGCCGCCGAACCGCTGAGCGCCGCGCTCACCCTGGCCTCCCGCGCCCAGGCGCTGATCGTGGACCTTCGCAACAACCGGGGCGGCGACCCGGACACCGTCGCCTTCGTCTGCAGTTACCTCCTGGACGAGCGCACCCACCTCAACACCATGTACTGGCGCAGCAGCGAGCGCAGCGAGCAGTCCTGGAGCCTGCCGCACGTTCCCGGCGCGCGTTTCGGCGGCAGCAAACCGTTGTACGTGTTGTCCAGTGACAGCACCTTCTCCGCCGCTGAGGAACTGGCCTACGACCTGCAACAGCTCGGCCGCGCCGTTGTCGTCGGCGAGCCCACCCGCGGCGGCGCACACCCGTGCAAGGGCTGGACCGTCCACCCCCACCTGGAAACCACCGTCCCCACCGGCCGCGCCATCAACCCCGTCTCCGGCACGAACTGGGAGGGCACCGGCGTGCAGCCGGACGTCCCTTGCGCTGCCGCGGAATCCCTCGACCAGGCACACGCACTGGCCCTCGCCCGACTGGCAGGCTGACGCAGTCCAGCTCATCGACAGTGGTACCAAACGTCGTTCGTGATCAAGGCGACTGGAGCTCCGGGCCTGGTACCAGACCGCGCTGAGGTTGGTACCAAAACTCATGCTTCAACCATGCCCCCGGGGTGGGGCCAGTTCTCACCGAACATGAATCCGCTTCACCCCGTGGGTCCAGCGTACTTCGCCAGGTGGAGCCAGAATTCGTTCCTCAACTCAGGGCGTCGTCTCGCAAGCCGATGAGACCGTGGGTGGGTGATCTGTACATGCTTCGTCGCCATCATCGCCGTCAATTCCCGCTACGGAGACTCTCGGTTACCCGTCGATCCAGATGATCTCCGTCCTGTGCACGAGTAACATGTCGCTCGGTCTGAGGAACTGGCTCTGACTTGGGGGGGAAGCCTCCTCGTCTGTAAGTAGTTCAGGCTGCTTTCCACCCCCACACGGAACAGCCACGTAGCAGCCCGGTGTACCGCAGGGGTATGCGCCCCCGGCTTCGGCGCGTGGGCTCGCTCCGGTGTCCGATGCCGAGAGCCGACGAAGGGGTCATCTAGCCCGAGCTGGACGAAACAACACCCCCACCTCCCGCACCGCCGTGTCATGTCCTGCACGGGACTCCCTACGCCACCACCTGGCCAAACTCGGCGGCCTAGCCCTCAAAGACCTCCGCCACCACGTCACTGCCTCCTTCGCCAAAGTCGCCGAATACCAGCGACGCGGCGGCGCCGTCCACTTCCACGCCGTCATCCGCCTCGACGGTCCAGGCGGCCCCACCGCACCACCATCGGCCTGGGTCACCGCCGACACCCTGACCGACGCCGTCCAACACGCCGCCCACGTGGTCGGTCGAGGAAGTGCGGACCTTCCTGGAGTCGGCGCGAAGAAAGGAGGACCCGATGTACCCGGCGTACGCCCTGGTGCTTGTCCTCGGGCTGCGCCTGGGCGAAACTCTCGGGCTGCGTTGAGAGGACGTCGATCTCGACCAGGCCGAGATGACGATCGGCTGGCAGCTCCAGCGCGTCGCGGGCAAGCTGCTGCACCGCCAGACCAAGACGGACGCCTCTGAGGCCACCCTGCCCTTCCCTGAGATCGTCACGACGGCCCTCCGTGCCCGTCAACGAGCGTGTGACACCGCCCGGGAAACGGCTGGAGAGGGCTGGCAGGACACAGGGTTCGTATTCACCACCGCCAGTGGCCGTCCGATCGAGCCGTCCAACTTCCGCCGCAGCTTCGCGAACGCCTGCGCCAAGGCCAGAGTGCGCAAAGTCCATGTCCACGCCACCCGCAAGACCTGCGTATCTTGCTCGTCGCCCTCGACGTCCACCCGCGGGTCGCCATGCAGATCCTCCGCCACTCCCAAATCGCGGTGATCATGAACATCTACAGCGAAGTGTCCTCGGGGGAGACACGCAAGGCACTCAAGCGCCTGGGAGATCATCTAGAACGCTAGAACAAGATTGATCGCTGAAGGCCATTCCTTCCGAGGGATGGCCTTTCTTAGTGCCGCGACCGCATGCGTTCACCGGGTTGTTCACCGCGCTACTCTTTTCACGCCTTGGTGCCGAATGTACTGGTCAGATGACTACTTCTCGCGCAGGCTCTCGATTTCGGCGGCCAATGCGGCCATGTCGCGCACATGCCCGTAGTACTTGGTCGCATACTGATCGTCGATCATCGGGAGGACCTTCTCGCACGCCGACGCCAGCCGCGTCAGGCCAGAGCGGTGTTGTGCGCTGAGCGGGCCTTTAAGGACGCCTGCGGCGAAGCCATAGATGTCCGCGTCGAGCATCACCATGTCCTGGTCCTCGACGTCGAGGCCGCGGAAGCCAGACGAGAATGGCATGGCCATGTGCTCGGCCATCATCTGCGAGAGCGCGTCGAGCTTCTCTTCCAACATGCGGAAACCCTCCCAGGGCACGCGGGCGTCCCCACGTGCGGTTAACCAGCGATTGGAACACCTCGCCCCAGCGAATCTCAACCCTTTTGTTGCCCAGCGCTCGTAAGGTCAGCAGTCATGGCGCATGTCGTGATTTGGGTGAAGCCCTACGAGCGAGAGAATCACAGCCCAGACACAGAGGGATACAAAGGCCTTTGCGGCTGGCATGGGATGACTGCGGGGCGAGGTCCGTGTCCGAACAAGCCGTACGCGAGCGTGAAGCTCCGGTATGCGGACTACCAGCCGGTGCAGTCAGCGTGCGTTGAGGCCCTCAAGGAGATCTCACAGCGCTACGGCTTCCCGATCCCTCAGGAGCAGACTGAGCGTGTCGAGGCAAGTTGATGCTGTAGCTGTATTTTGCAGCTGTACAAGATCGAAAAGGCTACCTCCCGATCATGGGAAGTGGCCTTCTGCGTGCTGTGGAGCCTAGGGGATTCGAACTCCGGACTTCCTGCTTGCAAACACGCATACCCGGCCTGTCACCCTCAGAGGGGCACCCGGCCGCAGGCCGGGCGGCCCTCGCGCGGTGCTTTCTGGTCATGGCCCCGAGGGCGGGTCCGGGTCGAACGCGGCCCACCTGCCGGGTAGACGTGCGCTTGGCCTACGCCACCGAAGCAACTCCGGGCCAGACCACGTGATCCGCGGAAAGGCACAGGCGCAGATTACGCCCAAAGCTCAGGTTGCTGGCTGGAGTTGGACGAGGATCATCCGATAGTCCTCGTTTTCCGTATAGGTGGCTCGGACCCTGTACCGTCCAGGCTCAAGATCAATAATGAGGCGCTCGTCAGGCTCCAGCTCAGCACCGGGGATTGCAGAGTCGAAGAGCACGACAGCTTCCCGTACCTCCCAGTTCAGGTCTTCATCATCGTCCCAGGCCGGCTCCACTGCGAGGGCTCTCTTGGCCGCCTCAACCAGCTCAGTCTCGGAGTTTGCAGCGGCCCAGCGTAAGAAGAGGCGTTCGGCCGGCAGATAGGTCGTCATGGCAGGTTCGTCGCCGAGAACAAGGGCCTGCTGCGTACCAACGGTAACGAGGCCGATGTAGCCTTCAACGGCACAGGCTCGGCCGTAGTCGCCCCAGGTTTCTACGGGACCGTCGTTGTCATCCACACCCGCCCAGCTGTTCAGCTTGGATTTGGGGACGGCGATTAGTGGCCCTCCTGCGGTGCTGACCCAGGCATGCAGCACTGATGGCCTCACTTTCGCTGCGTGATTGTTCATGGGTGGAGAGAGTACGGGCAGCGGCCAAATCCCTGGAAGGGAGCACAGGCGATCCACTGCTACCTACGACCGAGTCAGCGCCTACATGCCCGGAAATACGACCTCAGTTCAGCGCTATCCGGTGAGCCGGCGCTGCTTTCCGATCGTGGACCGAAAAGGGGTTAAGAGTGGGCCTCTTCAAAAGGGAACCCGCACTGTGACAATGAGCGAGTTCGGCCGACTACCTCCGCCAGGGCAGCTCCTCGATCGTGGTGATGTCGCCCGCCGCAAGTAGTCCGAAGAGTCGCAGCATCTCCTCGCGGCTGACCTTGCGCATCTCCCCGGGAGCCACCGAGTCATCGTCAGTGTCCTCCCACACCAGCAGGCCGCCGGTGAACGCGCTGAGACACCACCCGCTCTCATGCGACAACGACACATCAGGATGCTCGTCGTCTGCCTCTGCCAGACCATCCAGAACCCGCCGCATCGCGTCCGCATCAGGCTCGTCGATCGTCTCGCCCATCAAGTCGTACATGAAGAAACTCATGTGATCCATTACCTCATGAAGTGATCCACAGGGACGGGGCCAGTTATGACAGGGTGAGCAGTGTGGATAGGCCGACGGGCGATCAAGACATAGTTGAGATCTTGAGGGCGGTTCGGGTCGGCGACATCGTCTCGGGGACGATCACACATGTGGGACGTCCTCACGGGTCTGCGGTGAGGCTCGACGGGCGCCTGGGGCTGGTATCGGCGAACATCGGGCCTTTGGACTTCTCCTGGCGTCACCGGTCGGATGAGGCCAGACAGGTCGGCCAGCGCGTCACCGCCGAAGTGATCGCTGTCGATGAGGAACAGGGAATGATCGGTCTGTCCCTGGCCGCGACCGAGAACCCCGAACTCTGGGCATTCCTGAAAGGACTCCGCCCTGGTGAGGTGCTCAGCGGTGAAGTGGCAGACGTGCAGCGGTTCGGTGTGTTCGTGGCGCTGGATGATGGGCCGCCGCATCCCGTCTATCCAGGAGTAGGTTTCATCACGATCCCCGAGCTGTCCTGGCGCCATTTCGATGAGGTTTCTGAGGGCGTCGAGGTAGGGCAGCGAGTCACCTGTTCCTTTCTCTACTTCGATGACGTACAGGGCGAAGCAAGGCTCTCCCTTCGCTCACTTCAACCTGATCCTTTCCAGGAGTTCGCCGACGCGGCTCGCGAGGGACAGGAGTTCTGCGGAACCGTGACCAAGCTCGTCCCGTTCGGAGCCTTCGTCAGACTCGTTGAAGGCTTCGAGGGCCTGGTGCCCTTGGATGAGCTCGTCTCTATGCCTGTCGAGACTCCCGAGCAGGTCGTTCAGGTCGGCGACCGCGTCAAGGTGACCATCATCAGCTTGGATCGCGACGCCCGCCGATTGCTCCTCTCCCGCAAGAGGGCTCAGTCTGATCCTCTGTCGCCTTGATGGCACCTGGACAAGGGGCAGCACGCTCCGGGGCCGATGCGAGCGCGCCGTCCTCACCGAAAGCGTGGAGTACGTACAGACAAGAGCCCGCTATCCGATGAGCCAGGGCTGAGCGCGCCTGAACCCCCAGCACGAAGCGCCCCATTGCGAAGCCCGTTGTGCGCCGAAGGCGCCCCAGGAAGAACAGCCCGAGCGATAGCGAGGACCGCTCGGGGCGGGCTTCCACGACCAACCACCCAGACGGGCAACGGGTGGGCGGCACCCGGCCCACCTACCCGAAGAAAATGGTGGAGCCTAGGAGATTCGAACTCCTGACTTCCTGCTTGCAAATCGGCCTGATCCCCAGGCGGAACGGCCTCGACCTGGGCCGTCTATGGTCCGCGAGCGACCGTGACTGACGGCTGTTGACCGCCCTTAATGGCACGCTAATGGCACGACGATCATGTCTGTTACCTGGTCGCGTCCATGCGAGGCGTGCACCCGCCCGCCTGATCATCCCATCTGCCATCGACCCATCCGCATGGGGAGCGAGCCAGGGCTACAGGTCCCAGACGGAGCGCCCCACCGAACGGACGACAAGTCATGACTTCCGGGCGCCGATCGTCCGGCGGCACGGTGGTGACGCCTGAGCCGAAGACCGGACTCGACATCCAGCAGACGTCTATCCTGACGATTACGCGCTCCGGAATCCGCCGCCAGCGACACGAGGACGCCAGCCGCCCGACACAGGGCTTTTTACCTGCGGTTCCAAGGTGGATAAGGGTTCAGTTGTATCGGTAGCGTGGAGGTGTAACAGCTTGGAGGTCAACGATGTCCACCCCGCATCAAGACAGCGAGTCGCTGATCCCTCAGCCGCCACTGACCACCGCCGCCCTCAGGGCAGCAGTTGCCCAGATCGCTCCGGCCTACCTCAGCCAGTTTGTCGACCACCTCGACCAGGCGACAGAGCAGGCGGCGCGACAGAGCACGGTGGCACCTCTGCAGAACTTCTTGCAGCAATGGGGTGAGTTCGTGGCGATTCAGCGCTATCCCGCCCGAGCGGCCCGCCTGCACGCGTTGGAGACAGAGGTCGCTACCGCGACCGACAGAGTCAAGTTGGACTCGGCCTTGGCCGAAATCCATGAGATCACGGCATCCGCGCGCCGAGAGGTCGTCGGTGAGTGACGCCTGGACCTGGGAGTACAACCCCGACGCCGAGCATGTCATTGCCGGGCTCCCGCCGACAGTCATCCTTGAGGTTGAGCGGCTTGCTGACCAACTCGCAGTTCTCGGGAGAGATGCGGTCCGCGCCGGTAGAGGCCCGTTGTATGGGGGAGGTCTTCGAACGCTCGATCTGTTCGGCGGCCGCGGGTTCCTCCACTTCATCGTCGCGGAGCATCTGCGCCTTGCGCTGATCGTTCGCGTTACCTGGATAGATTGACGCGTGATTGTGGCAAATGATGACGAGTGGCGGCGTCTGGCAGTCAGCCTTAGACCACTGTCATCTAGTCACTTGACCTATCAAGTTTGGCTTTCCTGGAACTGGGACCGCAGCGCCAGGAGGCACTTTCCAGCTCACTCCATATGAACGACCACGTTGAACGCGCAGGCGGAGCCTGCGCGTCAAGAAAATAAGGCGTATGAGCGAAGCGAAGTCCTCTGGGGGTCGGGGCTTCGGCCCGACTGGAAGCAGCGCCTGAACCCCCAGCGCGAAGCGCCCCATTGCGAAGCCCGTTGTGCGCCGAAGGCGCCCCAGGAAGAACAGCCCGAGCGATAGCGAGGACCGCTCGGGGCGGGCTTCCACGACCAACCACCCAGACGGGCAACGGGTGGGCGGCACCCGGCCCACCTACCCGAAGAAAATGGTGGAGCCTAGGAGATTCGAACTCCTGACTTCCTGCTTGCAAAGCAGGCGCTCTGCCAACTGAGCTAAGGCCCCTCGACGTGACGAAGATAGCTTACCGGCCCCCGACACCCATCTGCTGCCTACTCGGGTCTTCGCTCAAGATCAAGCCTGGGAAGTCGGCGATCGAGTCCAGGATGTGTGTGGCGCCTCCCTTGAGGAGTCGCTCCCGGCTGTGGACGCCGGTCATCACGCCGGCCACGATCGAGGCGCCGGCTCGGCGGCCGCAGAGCATGTCGCTTTCCGAGTCGCCGATGACCGCCACCTGTCGTACGTCCTCGATGCCGAGGCGGAGTACGGCGTGCAGGACCATGTCGGGCCAGGGGCGGCCGCGGCCGCCCGCGTCTTCGGGGCAGATGGCGAGGTCGATCTTGTCGTGCCAGCCGAGCACGCTGAGGATGCGGCTCAGGGTGACGCGGCTGAAGCCGGTGATCAGGGCCAGTTTCAGGCCGGAGCCGCGGAGCTTGTCGAGGACCTCGATGACTCCGGGCATGGGAACGAGACCTGCTCGGTCGAGCGCACCCTCGTATGAGCGCTCGAACGTCAGGTTCGCCGCCTGAGCCTGGGCCTCGTTGCCGGGGAAGATCCCTCGGAAGACATCGATCTTCGGGCAGCCCCGGGACCGGTGCACGTGCACCATGGCACGCGCGTACGCGCCGGTCCCGGGGACGATGCCCTGAGTGGCTATCGCCTCGGCGAAAGCCCGCTCGACCATGGCGATGTCACCGACTGTTGTGCCGGCCAGGTCCAGGCACGCCAGCTTTATCTGGACGACGTCATTCATCGCCTCGCCAGGTCGGTTAGTTCTCGCTGCCGGTGGCCTCGGTCCAGAGATCGAGCTCGGCGCGGTCGGCCTGCACCTTGCGCCAGACCAGCAGCCCCCCAAGGGCGATCAGCGCCAGAACGACAAGCTTCTTCACGGTGTGACCCCACTTCTTCGACGGCCTCACCTGCCGGGGTGAGACCCAACGGTTGACATGCAGCCTAGCAAGGGATGGCTGCGGTCCTTGTGTTGTGCACGAACCAGATGTACCGGATGTGCAAAGAACGAATGAACAACCCCAGGTGGGGCCGGTTATCCCGTCCCATCTCGGACACCAGGTAGATCATGTCAAACCGTAGCGGTTGCGGGTGGCCCAGCTCACGGCCGGGGTCATCGCGGCGCCGGCCGCCACGAACAGGCCGCCGACCAGCAGCCACCCCAGCGTGCCCCCGCCGATGACGAGGGTGGTGAGGACGACCGGGCCGAGCATCCTGGCCACCGCCATCCCGGTCCCGAAGAAGCCCTGGTACTGGCCCTGCTTGTCCGCCGGAGCCAGGGTGAAGCCGATCTCCCAGGCGCCCGCCCCGAGCAGCATCTCGCCGTACGCCTGGAGCCCGGCCGCGGCGAGCAGGATCAGCCCGGCGAGCCAGGCCGACGAGCCGATGGCCGACATCGCGAACACCGCGCAGGCCGCCAGCATGACCAGGCCCGCGTACCGCACCGACCGGGAGGCGTCGGCCAAGCCCCTGACCCGCCGCGCGATCCGTACCTGAAAGAGCAGCACGCTCACCGTGTTGACCAGGAGCAGGGCCGAGACCAGCCAGGTCGGTGCCGTGGTGCGCTGGACGATCCAGAGGGGGACGATCAGGCTGAGCAGCGGCATGTAGAAGAGCATGACCGCGTTGATCAGCGTGATCACCGCGTACGGCCGGTCCCTGAGCACGGCCAGCTTCGGCCCGGCGGCGGGGACGGGGGCGACGGCGGGCAGTCGCAGCAGCAGGAGGGCAGCGACCAGGAAGCTGACGGCGTCCACCGCGAACACCGTCAGGTACGCCTCCCGGCTGTCCACATGCAGCGCGAACCCGCCCAGAGTGGCGCCCATCGCGAGGCCGCCGTTGATCGTGGACTGGAGTACGGCCCGGACCTCCGTGCGTTTGCCCGGCTCGATCAGTCCGGCCAGCAGCGCCTGGCGGGCCGCGGACAGGCCGGTCTGCGCGGTGCCGTACAGGCAGGCGGCCAGTACGAACAGCGCGAACGACCGCACGAACAGGAACGACATGACCGCGACGGCGGTCGACAGGGCCAGGAGGACGGCCACTCCGCGCGGCCCGCGGCGGTCGGCCAGGTGGCCGAGGGGGACGCCCGCGACGGTGCCGACAGCCCAGCCCAGCGTGAGCCCTAAGCCGATCTCCGTCGCCGACAGGCCGACGATCCTGGCGAAATAGAGCGCCGAGGTGACCAGGTAGGCGCCGTCGCCGATCGAATTCGCCAGCTGCGCCTGTACGAGGAGCCGCCTGCTCGACCGCCTGCTCGCCGTCGTGGATCTCGGAGTGGGTCCCGGAGTAGGTCCCGTCGTAGTCATCGTCGCAGGTCCCGTCGCGGTAAGAGTGGCACCGGCGGTCAGCCCTTGTACGACTCGGGGGTCATGCGGGTGGCCACGCCCATCCGGTTCCAGGCGTTGATCGTGGCGACGGCCACCACCAGGGCGGCGAGTTCCTGGTCGTCGAAGTGTTCGGCGGCATGCTGCCAGATCTCGTCGGTGATGTCGTCGGTCGAGAGCCTGGTGGCGGCCTCGGTGAAGGCCAGGGCGGCGCGTTCCTGGGCGGTGAAGAAGGGGGCCTCCTGCCATACGGCCACGGCGTGCAGCCTGGCGTCGCTCTCGCCCGCCTGCTTGGCGTCGCCGCTGTGCATGTCCACGCAGTAGACGCAGCCGTTGATCTGGCTGGCGCGCAGGCGTACCAGCTCCAGCAGGGGTGCGGGCAGGGTGCTGTGCCGGACGTACCGGTCGAGGCCGGCCATGGCTTTATAGGCCTCGCCGGCTAGTTCGCCGAGATTCATGCGCTGTGTCATGGCTCCACCCTAAGACTCATCTTGTCCCGGTATAAGCTCCAATTTTCGGGTAAATGATTGGGCCAAGATGGATGTCCACGTAAGCCTTCATGGCCGGGGTGACCTGGCCGCACAGGTCTACCGGCAGTTGCTGGACGCGATCCTCGACGGCCGGCTCAGATCGGGCGAACGCCTGCCGCCGACCCGCGAGCTGGCCAGACGGCTGGAGATCTCCCGGAACACGGTCGCGGTCGCCTACGACCGCCTGGTGGCCGACGGCTTCCTCGTCGGCCGGGCGGGCGCGGGCACGTTCGTCTCGGCGGAGCGGGTACGCGCCACCAGGTCGGCGCCCCAGGGCGTCGTACGGCCCCGTGCCATCTGGCGGTCCGTGGCCGCCGAGGCGCCGGCTTCCACCCACGAGTACGACTTCCGCGTGGGCGTGCCCGATCCCCGGCTGTTCCCGATGGAGACGTGGCGCAGGCTGGTGGCCCGTGAGCTCCGTACCAGCCTCGCCGGATATGCCGACCCTTCCGGCCACGAAGCCCTAAGGGACGCTATCGCACGACATATAGGTATCAGCCGCTCCGTACGAGCCGGTGCCGACGACGTCCTGATCACCAACGGCGCCCAGCAGGCGCTCGACCTCATCGGCCGGGTGCTCATCGACCCCGGCGCCTGCGTGGCGGTCGAGGAGCCGGGCTACCCGCCCGCGCGCCGGCTGTTCCGCTCACTGGGCGCCCGCGTGGCCGGAGTCCCGGTGGACGGCGAGGGCATCGACGTGACCGCCATCCCGAACGCCGCCCGGCTGGTGTATGTCACCCCTTCCCACCAGTTCCCGCTCGGCACCCCGATGTCGCTGGCTCGCCGCGCCGCGCTGCTGGCCTGGGCGGAGCGGCGGCGCGGCGTGATCGTCGAGGACGACTACGACAGTGAATTCCGCTTCGGCGACCGGCCGCTGGAGCCGCTCCAGAGCCTGGACCGGTCGGGGCGGGTCATCTATGTCGGCTCGTTCTCCAAGACGCTGCTGCCCATGCTGCGCCTCGGCTTCCTGGTCGCCCCCGCTTCGCTCATGCCCGCGCTGCGCGCCGCCAGGCAGCTGAGCGACTCCCACGGCGAGCTGTCCACGCAGGCCGCGCTGGCCCGCTTCATCGACGAGGGCCTGCTGGCCAGGCACATCAGGAAGGCCACCCGCGAGTACGCCGCCCGGCACGCCCTCGTCGTCGACAGCCTCGCCGACGACGACCGCCTTCGGCTGGTCCCCTCGGTCGCGGGGCTGCACCTGTGCGCCCGCTTCTCCCCTGGGGTGTCCGTACGTCCGGCTCCCCGGCTCGCGCTGGAACGGCTCGACGCCTACTGCGGTGAGAGCCCCGCCCAGCAGGGCCTGGTTCTGGGGTACGGCGCGATTCAGCAAGCCGAGATCCCCGAGGGCTTGAACGTCCTGAAGGAAGCCCTGGTCTGACACCGTCACACGACTGTCTCGATCCCTGTGACGGTCTGTGGTGGCTGGGGTCCTTATTGGGAGATACCCCCTTCGGGGACTCGGGGGACTCGGGGGACCCGGGGACTCGGGAGGTCCGAGGACCCGGGAGTCGAGGATCCGGGAGGTCCGGGGGTCGGGGGAGAGGAAGAACGGACACCCGACCCCGCTAGATGTGCTTACGGCTCCAGAACCGTCGCGTGCGCTCCCCCGGCAGGTGCGGCTCGTCCGGCGGTGTCGGCTGCCGGACGATCACGACCGTCGTCTTGGCGTGCCGAGCGCAGTACATGCTCGTCGAAGGCAGGAACAACCGGCTGAGCATCCCCCGCTTGCCCCGCCCCAGCACCAGCAGATCGCCCTCACGGGCCAGGTCGACGAGGTGATAGCCGGGATCACCGACCCGGCCGACCACCGCCGTGGTGAGGTCGGCGGGCAGCCCACCGGCCACGTCGTCGAACACGCCCGCGATCACCTCGTTGCACCGCGCCTCCTCCCCCGCCTTCATGGCGTGCTGCACGGGCAGCGCCTCGGGGAAGGGGTGTACCGGGGCCCGGCTGACGTGGACGGCGATCAGCGCCATCCGATGCAGCCGCGCGGCCCCGATGGCCCACGCCAGTGCCCAGCGCGAGGCCGGGGACTCGTCCACCCCCACGATCAGCCTCGCTCCGCCGGGCAGGTCCTGATCCACCGCGACCCTCCTCGAAGAGGTACTCGACCATAGTGCGCCTCCGGGCCGGTTACCGGGAGGTGGCACTTTGCGAACTCTGGAGTCGTTCGCGATCCCCGGCGTAACATGCGTGGGTGGAACGTGGGTGGGTGCAACCCCGTCCCGCCCTCGACCGGCGGCTCGACGGGGCGCTGACGCACAGGCTCACCACTTTGGTGGCCACCACGGGCTACGGCAAGTCGATCGCGCTGACGAGTTGGAGTGAGGCGGTCGGCGCGGTGCTCCACCGGCTGGGGCCGGCCGATCGCGACCTCACCACGCTGGCCGGCGCGCTGGTCTCGGCCCTGGCGGAGGTGGTTCCGGACCTGCCCGCCGAGCTCGCCGCCGCCGCCGAGTCCCCGCTCGGGCCGGACGCCGACGAGCTGTCCAGGGCGGCGGCGCTGGCGGGCGCGCTGGCCGAGGCGCTGGCGGGGCGACTGCGACGGGGACTCGCCTTAGTATTCGACGGCATCGAGACGATCATCGGCGCGGCCGGCTCCGTACGCTATGTCGAGACCCTGGTCCGGGCGGCCCCCCGCCACCTGCACGTGGTCACCGCATCACGGGCGCCGCTGCCGTTCCCCACCGCGCGCCTTCGCCAGGATCATGAGGTGCTCGACCTCGACGCGACCGACCTCGCGCTCACGATCGGCGAGACCACGGCCTGGGCGCGCGAGCGGCTGGGCGAGCCGGGGGCGGCGATCGCCGCCACGCTGCACGACGCCTGCGGCGGCTGGCCCGCCGCCGTGCGGGCCGCGCTCGACGCGCTCGCCCGCACCGATCCGGCCGCTTGGCCGGGTACGGCCGCGGGCCTGGCCGCCACCTCCGCCACGCTGGAGCGGCTCACGCTGTCGGCGTTCAATGACCTGCCCGCGGCGATGCGCGAGCTACTGCGGGCGGCGACCGTGCTGCCCGTGCTCACCGACGACCTCGCCGCCGCGCTCGGCGCCCCGCCCGACACGCTGGCCTCGCTGACCAGCCGGGGCCTGTTCCTGGAGGCCGGCCACGACGGGCACCGGGCGGCCTCGACGGGCACTCAGCGCACAGCCGACGGACACGGGCCGGGCGCCCACCCGACGGCCGACGGACACAGGCTGCCCAGCGGATACCGGCTGACCGCGACCAGCGCCCACGTGCTGGCCGCGCACGCGCCGCTCGACCGGCACGAGGCCCACGACACGGCCGCCGTCGCCGCCCGCTGGTACGTCGAGCACGACCAGCCGGAGCTTGCCCTGCGCGCCGCGGTCGCCACCCGGCACAGCACGCTCGTCACCTCGCTGCTCGGCACGCACGGCCTGCGCCTGGCCGAGCGCGGCGACGACGTGGTGGCGGCGCTCGCCCTGCTGCCCGAGCCGATCAGGCAGGCGCCGGCGATGCAGCGGCTGGCGGGCATCGCGGAGCAGAACCGCGGCGACTGGACCCGGGCGCGCGACCTGCTCGCCCGCGCGGCGGCGACCTCGGTGTTCGACGCGTTCCTGGCCCGGCGGCTCGGCCTCATCGACCATCTGCGTGGCGATCTAGACTCGGCCATCGCCATCTACACCAAGGGCTTCGAGTACGGGCTGCCGCCGGCCGACGCGGCGATGTGCGCGGCCTCCACCGCGTCGGTGCTCTGGCTGAAGGGCGACCGGGCGGGCTGCGCCGAGCTCGCGGACCGGGCGCTGGAGCTGGCCAGCGCGCTGGGCGATCCCGGCGCCCTGGCCGCGGCCAACACCGTGCAGGCCATGCTCGCCTCGCTCGACGGCGACCGGCGGGCCAACGACGCCTATTACCTGCGCGCGCTGGAGTACGCCGAGCGGGCCGGGGACGTCGTCCAGCTCATCCGTATCCGGGCCAATCGCGCTTCCTGTCACCTCGATGAGGCCGCCTACACCAGGGCGCTGGCGGAGGTCGAGATCGCGGCCAGGCTGTCGGATCTGGTGTCGTTCGCCCCGTACGCCGCACTCAACATCGCCAACCGGGCCAAAGCGCTGATCGGGCTCGGCCGGCTGGAGGAGGCGGCGATCGACGCCGCGGACGCGGCGGCCAGGTGGGAGGCGATGGGGTCGCGGTTCGTCGGCTATGGGCTGATCCGGCTGGCCGACATCCAGGTGCTGCGCGGCGACCGCAGGTCGGCGATGGCCATCTACCGGCGGATCATCGCGGACGCCGGCGCGTCCGGCGAGGTTCAGGAGCTGTCCAACGCCCTGAACAAGCTGGCCGTCCTGCTCACGGAGGACGATCCCGACGAGGCGGCCCGCGTGGCCGCGCGGGCGCTGAAGCACGCGGAGGGCATCGCCGGGGTGGACGCCAGGCTGGTCGCGGCCCGCGTCGCGCTGGCGGCCGGGAGATATGACGAGGCCAGGGCGCTGCTGTCCGAGGCCGAGTCCGCCGCCGTGCGCCGCAGGGACCACGCGGCGCGGGCGGCGATGGTGGAGCTGCGCGCCGAGCTCGACGGCGACTCCCGGCTGGCCGACGAGGCCGTGCGTCAGTGGTCGGCGCTCGGCGATCCGATCGGCCGGGCCAGGGCCGAGCTGGTCAGGGCCGCGCTGGGCGACGCGGTGCCCGGCAGGGAGATCGCGCATCAGGTCAGGAGCCGCATGCACGCGATCGGCTGCCGGGCGCTCGATGCCAGGATCGACGCGCTGGTCGGCCGGTTCACGCCGGTGGCGGAGGCGCGTGTGCGGGTCGAGACCATGGGAACGTTCCGAGTCCTGCGCGGCGCGGTGCCCGTCGCGCGTACGGCCTGGCAGTCGCGCAAGGCCCGCGACCTGCTGAAGATCCTGGTCAGCCGCCGGGGCGCGGCGATCGGCAGGGAACGGCTGGTGGAGATCCTCTGGCCGGAGCAGCAGGGCGACGCGGTCGGGCTGAAGCGGCTGAACGTGATGGTGTCTACGCTGCGGGCGGTGCTCGATCCGGATCATGTACGTCCGGCGGACGAGTTCGTCGTCTCCGACGAGGGCGCGCTGCGGCTCGATCTGGCGAACGTGGACGTCGATGTTGAGGACTTCCTCGATCTGGTGGGCTCGGCCGGGCAACTCGATCAGGCGGGGCGGGCGGCGGAGGCGCTGGCGCGGTGGGCGGAGGCCGAGGCGTCCTACGGGGGCGACTTCTGCGAGGAGGACCCGTACGCCGACTGGGCCGTGGGGCTGCGGGAGGAGGCGCGGCTGGCGTACGTGCGGGCGGCCGCCAGGCTCGCGACGGCGCGGGCGGGCGAGGGGCGGCACGACGAGGCGGCTCGCTACTGGCTGCGCCTGCTCGAACGCGATCGATACGACGAGCGCGCCCACCTCGGGCTGGTGCGGGTGCTGGACTCGGCGGGCCGACGCGGCGACGCGCGGCGGCGCTACGCCCTGTACGCCGAGCGGATGCGCGAGCTGGAGGTCGAACCCGCGCCCTACCCCACCTGAAAAGCCCGCCTCGACCCCATCTGAGCAGCCCCTCTCCGGCCCACCTGAACCTGGCCTGAACCGGTCGGGGAGATGGTGCCGACATGAGGACGGTCATCGTACGGCTGGTCGAGCCTGAGCAGTCCGGCGGCCAGCTCCGCGGGCTGCTCGAAGAAGTCGGTGGCGAACCGGTGCCGTTCAGCGGGAGCGAGGCGATCGTCGACCTGCTGCTCTCCGCCGCCGGGTTGAGCCGAGATCAGCCTTGAACCTCCCGCGAACCTCGCTCACCATCATCGAGGGTGAGAGGAGGCACGATGAGCGAGCAGCTGGGGAGCACATGGCCGTTCGTCGGGCGAGGGGGCCAGCTGGCGACCGTACGGGAGGCACTGCGGTCGCGGGCGGGCGTGATGATCGCCGGAGACGCGGGGGTGGGCAAGAGCAGGCTGGCGGCGCAGGCGCTGTCCGGCCTGGAGGGGTACGGGGTGGTTCGGGCGCTGGGTACGGAGACGGCGGCGGCGATCCCGTTCGGCGCGTTCGCCCACGCGCTGACCGAACCGCCCAGCAGCGGGGAGAACCTGCTGCGCTGGGCCGCACGGCACCTGGGCATCAGCGCGGGACGGGACGAACTTCTGGTGAGCGTGGACGACGCGCACCGGCTCGACGCGGCCTCGGCCGCGCTGGTGCACCACCTGGCGGAGAGCGGCGCCGCGAGGTTACTGGTCACGGTGCGCAGCGGTGAGCCGCTGCCCGCGCCGGTCGCCGCGCTGTGGAAGGACGAGCTGCTCCGCCGCGTTGAGCTGCCGCCCCTGACCGTGGCCGAGGTCGGGGAGGTGCTGGAGGGGGCGCTCGGCGGAGAGGTGGCCGGACAGACCGTCAGGCACCTGGCCAGGGTCAGCGAGGGGAACGTGCTCTACCTGCGCGAGGTCGTGCACGCCGGCCGTACCTCGGGATGTCTGACCGAGACCGACGGGCAGTGGCGCTGGCAGGGCGAGCTGTCGATGACCACCCGGCTGCGCGAGCTGGTCGACGCCAGGATCGGGCACCTCGACCAGGAGGAGCGGGAGGTACTGGAGCTGGTGGCGTTCGGCGAGCCGCTCGGCACCGATCTGCTGGTCTCGCTCACCTCGCCGATCGCGGTGGAGCGAGTCGAGGACCGCGGGCTGATCGTGGCCGTGCGCGACGTGCAGCGAGAGCACGTGCGGCTCGGCCACCCCCTCTATGGCGAGGTGGTACGCGGCGCTTGCGGCACGCTGCGGACGCGGCGGCGGCTGCGGATGCTCGCCGAGGCGCTGGAGGCGAGCGGGCTGCGGCGGCGCGAGGACGTGCTGCGCGCGGCCGTGTGGCGGCTCGACAGCGGCTCGACCACCGATCCGGACATGCTGCTCGTCGCTGCTCGGCTGGCCTGGGCCAGGCAGGATCCCCGTCTGGCCGCGCGGCTGGCCAGGGCGGCGATGGACGCGGGCCCGAGCGTGGCCGCGGTCGCGCTGCTCGGCGAGTCGCTCATGGTGCTCGGCGATGCCGACACCGCGCTGACGGCGCTGCGGCAGACGGCACCGGCGGTGGTCACCGAGAGCGAGCGCGCGCAGCACGCCATCAGCCTGGGACTCAACCACGCCTGGGCGGGCTCGCTCACCGAGGCGTGCCGGGTGCTCGGCGAGGCGGCGCGTACGCTCACCGACCCGGCCTGGCAGCAGGAGGCACACATCTACCTCGGCGTGGCCGAGTTCTGGGCGGGCCGCACCACCCGAGCCGTCGAGTCGCTCGAACGGGCCCGCGCGTGCACGCCGATCACCGTGCGCGGCGCGGCGCACCTGGCCGCGCTCGACTCGTGGACCAGCGCCTACTCGGGACGGACCGAGCACACCATCGCGGTCGTCGAGCAGGCCCTGGCCGGGGTGGACGACTGGGGGGACGAGACGCCGCACGCGCTGCCGACGATGCTCGACGCGCGCTGCGCGGCCGAGACGTTCGCCGGGCGGCTGGACGCGGCGGAACGCACCGCCGATTACGGCATGGAGCTGGCCGCCGCCGAGCTGTCGGTCTCCGGGTTCGGGGCGTTCCGCGCGCTGGTCAGCAGGCTGCGGGGCGACGCCGAGGGCGCCGTGCGCTGGAGCCGCGACGACGCCGCCGGGCTGTACGACCGCTCGCCGTACCGAGGACGGTGCCTGGCCGAGCAGGCGCACGCTCTGGCGCTGCTGGGCAGGACGGCGGAGGCGCGCGACCTGCAGGCCGAGGCCGAGGAGCTGGCCTCCCGATGGGCGTTCACCCGCTACCCGACGCTGCAGGCCGCGGTGTGGGTGGCGGCGGCCGGCGGAGACCTGGACGAGGCGGTACGGCTATGCCTGTCGGCGGCCGACGCCGCGGAGAAGCACGAGCAGTCCGGGCACCTGATGTTCGCGCTGCACGATCTGGTGCGGCTGGGGGTTCCCGCGCTGGCCGCCGACCGCCTGTCCGCGCTGGCCGAACGGGTGGACGGGCACCTCGCCGGGCTCCTGGCCCGGCACGCGCGGGCCACCGGCGACCCCGACGAGCTGCGTGCGGTGGCGGCCGGGTTCGAGCGGCTCGGGATGATTCTGTACGCCGCCGAGGCCACCGCCCAGGAGTCCGCCGCCTACCGGGCGATGGGCAGGGGCGCTCTGGCCAAGGGGGCGCAGACCAGGGCGTGGTCGCTGGCCAGGCGCTGCCCGGGGGTGTCGACGCCCGCGCTGGTCGAGCTGGCCACGCCCGAGCTGACGCCGCGCCAGCGGGAGATCGTCCAGCTCGCGGCGGCCGGCCTGACGAACCGGCAGATCGCCGCCCGGCTCACGGTCTCCACCCGGACGGCCGCGAACCACCTGCAGGCCGTGTACGAGAAGCTCGGCGTCAACGACCGTGCGGAGGTGGGCCGGTTACTCGCCTCCCTCTGAACGGGGGTTGCCCGTCTCGCTCTGAGCGAGCCCGGGCCTGGCTAGACCAGTGCCAGCAGGCCGTCGTGGAACAGCGCGCGTTCGTGCTCGGTGATCGCGCCGTACGGCTCGGCGGCCCGCCGGTTGGTCTCCCGTTCGATCCGGTCGCGCAGCGGCCCCGGCCCGAGCACGACGATCTCGCCGGCGGTGAGGCCGGCGGCCCGCCAGGCGGCGGCGTGCGAGTCGGCGCGGTGGTAGCGCAGCGCGGCGAGCCGGTTGAACAGCAGCACACCCGCCGGTGTACCCACCGGTTCGTACGGCGGCGCCATCGCGGCGAAGGCGCCCAGATCCGTCGTGGCGCCCTGCGCGTCACCGGGATCCGCTCCGGCCGCGCCGATCACCCGTCCGGCCAGCTCGGCGAGCGTTTTGAGGTCGCGGCCCGCCCAGATCCGCTCGGTGGTGGCGGCGTGCACGGCGTAGAGGCCGTCGATGAACGCCAGCGCCTTGGCCGTCGCCCGCAGCGCGCCGTCGCCGTCCTCCTCCAGCATGCCCAGGTCCAGGTGGTCCTGGATCTCGGCGTCGAGCTCGGCCGTGTCGCCGTACCGGTAGATGGTGGCGAGCGAGCGGCGGCTCAGCGGGCGGAGGGGGAGCGTGAAGCGCAGGTCGATCAGGAAGCCGGGCAGCAGTCCCGCGTCCTGCGCGCGAGCCGAGGCATGCACGTTCACGTGGACCGCGCCGATGACGGGACCCATGGTCGCCGCATAATCCGCCAGGTCATGTAATTTCGGCATTGAGCGCCATTATGCCGGTGGAGAAGCGGTCGTGTCGGCCGATGGCGCGCGGCCGGTGGCTCCGCGTCGGTCGGCGGCGCACGCCGCCGGTTGCTTCGCGTTGATCGGCGAGGCGTGCTCACGCAGGTGACATGATCTCGTAGAGGTTGCGGACCGCGTCGGTGAAGAACAGCCCGCGCGGGCAGAGCGGGTGGTCGATCCGTCCGTTGTCGGGGGTCGCGGGGTGGTTCCCGTACGGCACGCCGCGCTCCTGGATGCGGGCCAGGATCGCGTCGAACGTGGCCGGATCAACGTCGAACCCGAAGTGATGCCCCTCAGGATTCTCGACGGTCATGTAGTCAAGCGTGAGCCGCTCATCGACCCGCACGGGGGCGAAGTGCCCGCGGGCCCCCGTGGGTGGCAGGCGCTCGAGCCCCATGATGTCGGCGAAGAAGTCGGCCTCCCGGTTGTTGTCGGCCGCGGGGACGATCGTGTGGTTGAGGGACACGCTCACGCTGACTCCTCCTCCTTGAGGGCTCCGTGCAGGAACACCTCGACGAGCTGGCTCGTGGGCAGGATGGTCGACCGGGTGAACAGCAGGCTCAGGAAGATCTTGCCCACCTGAGCGACGGGCAGCCGCAGCGCCGCCTCGTCCGGTTCGAACAGGTCGGCGACCGCGTCCCCGATCAGCTCCATGGACGCCTCGCGGCTGCCCGGCTGCGGGCGGGCGCCTCGCTCACCGCCCCGGTGGCCGCTGGAATGCAGGGCTCCGGCCACGGTGCCCATGCGCGCCAGGTAGGCGCGGAGCGCGTCGGCCGCCTCGGCGAGCCGGTCGGCCAGCGGCTGGTCGAGCGAGATGGAGGCGAGCTCCGTGACCACGTGGTCGGGCCGCATCGCCTCGACCATGCAAGCGTCGAGCAACTCGTCCTTGTCGGCGAACACACGGAAGACGGTGGCCTCACCGATGCCCGCCGCCCTGGCGATCTTGCTGGTGGTGACGGCGGTGCCGTACTCGGCCACCAGGGGGAGGGCGGCGGCGATGATCATCGCGCGGCGCTCCTCCGGGCTCATTCCCGGCGCCCTGCGCCGGACTGGTTTCTCACTCATACGAACCACGGTACGGAGTGAGTACTCACTCCGTCAAGAGCGGAGTGAGTATTCACTCCGATGCTTGATCACGGGGCGACCAACGGCCATGGCATGATGACGGCACTGTGACCGCCGGTCTGCCCTTCCGCCTCGCCCGCACCTCGGCCTTCGCCGCGGTGTGCCTCGGGCTGGGCGTCGCGGCGCACGCGTTCGGCGGTGGCACGGTCAGAGCACCGGCCATGGGCATCGCGCTGGGGCTGTCGTTCGCGGCGGCCTTCCCGCTGTCGGGGCGCGAGCGGACCATGGGCGCGATCCTGCCGCTGCTCGGCGGTCTCCAGGTGGTCATGCACCTGCTGTTCTCGCTGGCCCACGCCGCCTCGCCGATCGCGGCGACGGGTCACGCGCACTCGGGCCTGGTGCCGGGTCTCGGCATGCTGGTCGCGCACGGCTGGGCGATCGGGTTGACCGCCCTGTGGCTGGCGCGCGGCGAGGCCCTGCTCTGGGGGCTGCTGCGCCGTCTGGCCATACGGCTGCTGGTCGTGCTGCTGCCCGTCATCCGGGCGCCGTTCCCGGCTCCGTGTACGGCGGAGCCACCGGTCTTCCGCTCGGCCGTGCTGCGGCACGTGGTCTCTGGGCGAGGTCCGCCGATGGTCGTCGAAACCAGCTGACCTCCGTTTTGACGACCACGCCCGGCAGGGCGCGCTTCGGCGTGCCGTACCGGGTGGAGAAAGGCCTTTCCCCATGTTCTCTCGCCATGCCCTGCTGCTCGCCGCCGCCGCCATCGCACTCGCGGGCTGCGGCTCCACGCAGGTCGCCGCCGCACCGGCCGAGCAGTCCCCCGCCGTCGCCGCCCCGGCCCTCACCATCACCGACCCCTGGGTGAAGACTGCCAAGAAGGGGATGAGCGCCGCCTTCGGCACCCTGGTCAACAACACCGACGCCGAGGTGACGATCGTCTCCGGCGCCTCGCCGCTGTCCCCGAAGATCGAGCTGCACGAGGTCGTGGAGTCCGGCGGCAAGATGATCATGCGGCCCAAGGAGGGCGGCTTCGTCATCCCCGCGCACGGCACGCACGAGCTGCGGCCCGGCGGCGACCACATCATGCTGATGGGCGTCGCGCAGGAGGTGCTGCCGGGCGCCCGGATCCCGTTCACGCTCACCGTCAAGGGCGGCAAGCCGCTGGAGTTCACCGCGATCGGCAAGGACTTCGCCGGTGGCAAGGAGGACTACCAGCCCGGTATGGGCCACAAGTGATCAGCCGCCGGGGTCTCATCGCCGGAGGCGCTCTGACGGCCGTCGGTGCCCTCACCACACCCCCCGCGCAGGCCACCGTCGCCGTCGAGCCCTTCCACGGCGCCCACCAGGCCGGGATAGCGACGCCTCCGCAGGCGCACGCCGTCTTCGTCGGCCTCGACCTGTCGCCGGACACCGGCAAGGAGGCCGTCGTCCGGCTCCTCCAACTGCTGACCGACGACGCGCGCCGCCTCACCCAGGGGCGGCCCGCGCTGGCCGACACCGAGCCCGAGCTGGCCGCGACGGCCGCCCGGCTGACGATCACGTTCGGCTTCGGTCCGGGGCTGTTCGCGGCGGTGAAGGCGGAGTCGCCGGTGGCTCCGCTGCCGTCGTTCACGATCGACAAGCTGGACAAGCGGTGGAGCGGCGGCGACCTGCTGGTGCAGATCTGCGCGGACGACGGGGTCACCGTCGCTCACGCGCTGCGGATGATCGTCAAGGACGCCCGCGCGTTCGCCAAGGTCCGCTGGATCCAGCGCGGCTTCCAGAGCGCGACACGGCGCAACCTGATGGGCCAGGTCGACGGTACGATCCAGCCCGCCGACCTGGACCGGGCCGTGTGGATCTCCCAAGGACCCGCGTGGCTGCGCGGCGGCACCACGCTAGTGCTGCGGCGCATCCGCATGAGCCTGGAGTCATGGGACGCCGCCGACCGGGTGGCCAGGGAGTTCACGATCGGCCGCCGCCTCGACACGGGCGCCCCGCTGACCGGCCGGGCGGAACGCGACGAGGCGGACTACAGCCAGGTGAACAAGCTCGGCTTCCCGATCATCTCCGAGTACGCCCACATCAGGCGGGCCCACGTCACGGACCCAGGACTGCGCATCCTGCGCCGTCCCTACAACTACGACGAAGGGCTCACTCCGGACGGCAAATCGGACTCCGGGCTGCTGTTCGCCTCCTACCAGGCGGACATCGACCGGCAGTTCGTTCCCATCCAGCGCAACCTGGCCAAGGGCGACCTGCTGAACGAGTGGATCACACCCGTCGGCTCGGCCGTCTTCGCCATCCCACCGGGCTGCGCACCCGAGGGCTGGATCGGGGACAGCCTGCTCAAGTGAGGCACGAGGGCGGGCGGCCCGAGGCGGGCCAGACGTAGTCCAGGTCGTCGGGCTCGTCGCCGAACAGCGGCCGGTAGAAGCCGGGCGCCTTGCGCAGCAGGGCGGAGCGGTGGCTGAGATGGAAACCGGCGTCGCCCAGCCACGGCGGCAGCTCGCCGTCCGCCTCCAGGCACACCTGGGAGCGGACGGCGGTGCTGCCACAGCGCTCGGCCAACTCCCTGGCCAGGGTGCCGGCACAGGTGTCGGCACGGCCGGTGGCGCACCACCGGCCGCACACGTCGAGCCCGTACCGCACCAGGGCCTCCTCGTATCCCGCCCACATGCGCACCGCCGGGTGGTGCCGCCAGCCGTAGCCGGGGATCGTGAGGGCGCGCAGGATCTGCAGGGCTTCGACCCGCTGCTTACCCAGCCGCAGCGGGTCGAGGACCGCCGCGGTGCGCGCGAAGTCGGGATAAGGCAGGAACGTCTGCACAGCTCCCCCGTGGTCGCCTCATGCCCACCGGCTACCCATGGCGGCTCACGATCAACCTAGAGTGGAGCCGTGCTTCCCGACCTGATCAAGCAGCTCACCGAGTCGGACCTGCCGCGCCACCACTGGCGCGGCGACGACGAGCGCGGCGGCCTATGGCTGTTCGAGACCGTCGAGGGCGAAGGCGAACACTGGGCGGTCAGACAGATCGAGATCGGACCCGACCGCGCCGCGCACCGCTACTGGTGGCGCCACTTGCAGGACGAGCACGGCTTCCTCACCGAGCAGGCCGTGGAGATCTGGGAGCTGACCGAGATCACCGGAGCCGCCTTCGAGGCCGTGTGGGAGGCGGCGGGGTAACACCGTGCCGGGAGGCAGTCGGATGACACAAGAGGTAGCCGAGTGACACCCGTGTGTCGATGGACCGGCGGCCCACCCACGCTCACAATCGGGCTATGGCTGAAGGTTATGTGGGTTCCAGGACGCCCCGTCGCGAGGATGCCCGGCTGCTGACCGGGCGCGCCCGCTACGTCGCGAACGTACGGCTGCCCGGCATGGCGTACGCGGTGGTCGTCCGCAGCCCCATCGCCCACGGACGGCTGGTGAGCTGGGACGCCAAGGAGGCGTGGACGGTCGACGGGATGCTCGACGTCATCACGCCGGGCGACGCCGCCGCGGTCCGCCTGCCCTGCGTCACCCTGAGCCCCGGCCAGCCCGTCACCTCCTACCTGGCGCTCGACGAGGCGATCCGCTACGTGGGCCAACCGCTCGCCGTGGTGATCGCGCGGACGCCTGAGGCCGCCAGGGACGCGGCCGACCTGCTCGACCTCGGATACGAGGCGCTGCCCCCGGTGATCGGGATCGAGCGGGCGCTGGCCGATGACGCCCCGCTGCTGTACCCGGACTGGGACGGCAACGTGCTGACCGACTTCACGCTCGGCGACCAGGACTGCGACGCGGTCATCGCGGGGGCCGCGCATGTGGTGGAGATGACGTTCACGTTCGGCCGGGCCACGCCGTACCCGCTGGAGCCGCGCGGCATCGTCGCCGACTTCGCCGACGGCGAGCTGACCGTGCGGACCTCGACGCAGGCCCCGCACCACGTACGCGAGCAGGCCGCGGACGCGCTCGGGCTCACCCACGACCGGGTACGCGTCGTGACCGGCGACGCCGGTGGCGGTTTCGGGGGAAAGGAGCACCTGTATCCGGACGAGGTGCTCATCTGCCTGGCCGCCATGCGCCTGGGCCGCCCGGTGAGCTGGACTGAGTCGCCCACCGACCGCCTCGCCGCGACCCTGCCCTCGCGGGCCGCCCTACACCGGGCCCGTCTGGCGCTCGACGCGGACGGGCGCTTCGTCGCGCTGCACGCCGACGTCGTCGGCGACCTCGGCGGCCACCCGTCGAACGTCGGCATCTCGCCGTTCGCGGTGACCGCCACGCTGCTGCCCGGCCCCTACCGCTTCGACCGGGCGGGGGTACGGCTGCGCGCCGTCGTCACGACGACCACCCCGACCGGCTCCTACCGCGGCTTCGGCCAGCCGGAGGCCACCTGGACCAGGGAGCGGCTGATCGACGAGGCGGCCAGACGGCTCGGCGCCGACCCGGTGGAGCTGCGGCTGCGTAACATGCTCGGCCCCGACGAGCTCCCCTGTACGTCCCGGACCGGGCAGGCGTACGACTCCGGCGACTATCCCCGCGCCCTGCGTACCCTGCGCGACCTGGTCACTCCCCCGGCCCGTGACGACGGGCGCAGGCGCGGCGTCGGCTACTCCTGTCATGTGGAGGGCACCGGGCTCGGCTCGTCGATGGGCATGAAGGCCATGGGCATGCTGGCCGGGGGCTTCGAGACCGCGATCCTGCGCATGGAGCAGGACGCCTCGGTCGTCGTCTCGTCGGGTGTGTCGGGGGTCGGGCAGGGCATCGAGACGGCGCTGTCCCAGATCGCGGCGGACCGGGTGGGGGTGCCGCTCGACCGGGTACGCGTGGTGCTGGGCGACACCTCGGCCACGCCGTACTCCTCGATCGGGTCGATCGCCAGCCGCTCGCTCGCGGTGGGCGGCGGCGCGCTGGCCCTGGCCGGGGACCGGCTGCGGGAGAAGATCGTGGCCATCGCCGCCCATCGGCTGGAGGCTGCGCCGGCCGACCTGGAGATCGTCGACTCCGTCGTACGCGTCAAGGGAGATCCGCAGGCGTCGCTGACGCTGCGGGAGATCGCCACGTCGGCGTGGCGGGGCTGGGACCTGCCCGAGGGGGCCACACCCGGACTGGAGGAGCGGGTCTCCTACGATCCGGCCGACATGACGTACGCCTACGGGGCGCACGCGGCGGCGGTCGCGGTCGACCCGGAGACGGGAGCGGTCGAGGTCGAGGGCTACTGGGCCGTCAACGACTCCGGTGTGCTGGTCAACCCGGCGATCGTGGAGGGCCAGGTTCTCGGCGGGATCGCGCAGGGGATCGGCATGGCGCTGACAGAGGAGATCGTCTACACCGAGGAGGGGCAGCCGATCGCCGAGTACCTGCTGCCGACCACCCGGGAGATCCCCGACATCCGGCTCGCGACGCTGGAGGTGCCCTCGCCGCGCACGCCGGGCGGCATGAAGGGCGCCGGGGAGTCGGGGACGATCGGCCCGCCGGCGGCCATCGGCAACGCGGTCGCCGCCGCGCTGCCGGAGATCGCCGACCGCGTCACCGGAACGCCGTTGACCCCGGCCGTGTTGTGGGCTCTACTCTCTGGATGACCTACGCCCGATATGTCGCCCTCGGTGACAGCCAGACGGAGGGCCTCGGCGACGGCGACGACGTTCGGGGCCATCGCGGCTGGGCCGACCGGCTCGCCGAGCAGCTGGCCGTCGCGAACCCCGACGTCCAGTACGCCAATCTGGGCGTCCGCGGGCGCCTGGCCGGGCAGATCCGCGACGAGCAGCTCGGCCCGGCGCTGCGCCTGCGGCCCGACCTGGCCACCGTGATGGCCGGGATGAACGACCTCGTCCGGCCCGGCTTCGACGCCGTCGCGGTCGCCTCGGCATTGGAAGACATGTTCGCGCAGCTCACGGCGTCCGGCGCGTGCGTGGTGACCGTGACCTTCCCCGACATCGGCAAGATCGCTCCGCTGGCCCGGCGGCTGGTCCCCCGGGTGCTCGACATCAATGACCGGATCAAGGCCGCCGCGGCCCGCCACGGTGTCATCGTCGTCGACACCTTCCCGCACTCCTTCACCACCGACGCCAGGATGTGGAGCAGCGACCGGCTGCACGCCAGCCCGCTGGGCCACGCCAGGATCGCCGCCGCCATCGCCCATGCCATCGGGCTGCCCGGCAGCGACGACACCTGGTCGGTCCCGCTCACCCCGCTTCCCCCGGCCGCGCGCTGGCGGGTGGCCGGGGCCGAGGTGCGCTGGGTCGCCAGCTTCGCCGGGCCCTGGATCTACCGGCGCCTGCGCGGCCGGTCCTCGGGAGACGGCCGCGTCGCCAAACGCCCTGAGCTCGGCCCGGTGCCGCCACCTCCCATGTGACCCGCCGCGACCGGGGCGCCTGGGAGCAGGGCGGGTCCGCCGAACCCTGCAGACCGGCGCCTACCGGTGAATCGGCAGGCGCCGGTCCCTGGCTCACACGCTGACGAGCACAGCCGCCACGGCGTCGGCGGTCTCGGGGTGACGGGCCAGCAGCGCGCCCGCCTCTCCGGCCGCCTTGCCGACGGACGGGCCGTCGGCGGCCTGCTGCCAGCCGCCCTCGCAGCCGAGCAGCGCGGCCACGGCGTCGATCGCGGCCGGATGTCCCGCCAGCAGGTCGGTCACCGGGCCCGCCTGCGCGGGCGCCGCCGCACCTACTGCCTTCTTCGGGGGCTTCGCCGACCAGGGCGGTGTCCACTGGTCGAGCGCGGTCAGGCCGCCGGGGAACGTACGGCCCGCCTCGTGCACCAGTATGGGCACCAGCTCACCGGCCTGCTCGCGCAGAGTGGTGATCAGGCCGGGCAGCCACGGCAGCAGGATGGAGTCGGGCAACCGGCCGAAGGCCTTCGACATCAGCTCGACCACGAACGACGCCAGCGCGGGAGCCGGCTCCATCGCCTGCGCGAACCCGCTCATGTACTCCGGGAAGGCCGGGATCACGAGCGGGTTGGCGAGCAGCTCGTCACAGCGCGCCCGCAGCTCGGCCAGCGGCAACGTGCCGAGCAGGTACTGGGCCGACCACAGGAGGGCCACCTTGGCGGGCGCCTCCGGGTGCGACTGCCGTACCGCGATCTCCAGCTGGGCCCGCTCGCAGCCCAGTGCCAGCGCCAGGCTCTCCATCGTGAACAGGAACCCGAGCATCGCCGACACCTGCCGGACACCGGTGTACTCGTCCACGAAGGCGGTCGGCAGCAGCGTGCAGTAATGCGCGAACCCCGCCGTGACGAACGCCTCGCACCAGGCCGGCAGCTCCGGCTCGGTCGCGCGGTAGTGGGCCAGCAGCCGCCTGATCCGGCGCAGCACCTCCGGCGCGTCGTCGACGGACCGCTCGGCGGCCAGCAGCTCCACGGCCCGCGCCCCGAGCTCGTCAGTGAACCGCCGGCTGCGCAGGTAGAGGATCGAGTCCTCGACAGCCGCGAGCGCCACGGCCGCGGTCGCCTTGGGATCCCACACCTTGCGCCGCAGCCGCTGCTCCAGCACCTGCTCGACGGTGATGCCCTCGTAGCCCAGCTCGATGATCGAGCGCTGGTGCTTGCCGATCGTCAGGTCCCAGCTCTCCTGGATCGCCCGCTCGCCCAGTCGCCGCGCGCCCATGATGGGCCGTACGGCGTCGTCGGGCAGCAGGTGACGCAGGATCCACAGCAGGTCGGAGCAGGGCACCAGGTGCGGGTCCGCCTTGAGGTCCATGAGCGCCCGCTGTACCGTGCGCTTGCTCAGGTCCAGTCCGAGTGGCCGCAGCCGGTCGAACACGTCCTGGGCCAGCGGCGGCATGGCGTGGTAGCCCACCTGGCCGATCCGGTCGCCGCCGAGCAGGATCTCGCACAGGCGGCGCACGTCCCGGCGTCCCGGCACCGTGTCCTTCTCGATGCACGTGACAGCGGCGTCCTGGAAGTCGTACGGCGTGGGACGTCCCCGGCCACGCAGCCCGGCGAGCAGGATCGACGTCTCGAACACGGCGATGGCGTCGGCAGTGCTGGACTGGTAGCCGTTGCGCCGGGCCAGCCGGACTATGTCGACGGACCAGCCGAGCAGCTCGGCCTCGTCCAGGCCGTCCAGGACCGGCGGCTTGGCCAGGAAGCCGGACAACCGGTCGGTGACCTGCTGCGGCGGCGCGGGCGCCACCGGCTTCCGTGGCTTCTTGGCCGGCTTCTTCTGGCCCGCCAGCTGGTACGGCTTGACGCCGTCGCGCCGCAGCGCCTTCTCCCAGGTGGCCGCGGCGATCGAGACCGAGCCGGAGGCCAGGCCGAACTGGGCCTCGATGGCGGAGTGGCTCGACGGGATGAGCCCGTACAGCCATTGGGTGGCCGTACGCGGGGTGATCTCGAAGGGCGCGTCCGATGCCAGCCCGAACTGCTCCACCCGGCTGGCCGCGTGGAAGGCACCGCAGACGTACAGGCACTCGGCCGGGTCGGCGCCCGTCGCGGCGAGGTGCTCGCGCATCCGCGTCCACATGTAGCGCTCGCGGTCCTCGTCGCGGTCCGTCCGCCGGTCGCCCTCGGGGCGCAGGCGGCGGAACAGGCTGCCGATCAGGACCATGACCTGCCGGTACGACTCGTAGTCCGCGCCGGTCAGCGGCTGCTCGACGTACTGGTCCCACCACTCCGACCAGTGCCGGACCTTGCCGTGGTGCAGCAGGTGCTCTTCCAGCTCGGCGAAGCGCGGCCGCAGGTCGCCGATCTCGACGCCCACGGCGTCGCCGTGCAGGCCCGCGTCGTCGTCCCCGCCCTGCTTGGGCTCGGCCGGGTCGGCCGGGTCGCGGGGCAGCCACTGGAAGACGTGGTCCGTCGAGCGGTCCACCAGCACCAGCTCGACGTCCGGCGTGTTGAGCGCGTACGAGATGGCCTGGTACTCGGCCGACACCTCCGTGATGGGCGCCACCACGCTGAGCGGCTCCCAGCTGGCCGGGAAGCCGTCGACGTCGGAGGCGAACGCCTGCAACGCCACCGGCAGGCGGCAGTTGCGCAGCTCGTCGAGCAGCGGCCGCAGGTCCTCGCACAGCTCCAGGTAGATGACCTTGGGCTGCTTCTCGCGCAGGCGCCGCACCATGGCCAGCGCCGAGGCCGGCGAGTGGTGGCATACCGGGAAGATCTCGAGCTGCTCGCTCAGCGCCCGGTCGACGTCGTCGACCAGGCCCGACAGGATCCCGGCCAGGGTGTCCGGCTCGCCGGCGAACGCGGCGGCGGCGTCCAGCAGCTGCTCGCGGAGTGCGCCGAACGGGCTCATGAGAGCGTCTTGATGGCCTGGCGGCCACCTTCGAGGAAGTCCGTCCACGGCCCGCCGTCCTTCTTGCTGCGGGGTTCGACGATGCCGTGCCAGTACTTGTTCAGGATGGCCAGGTCCTCCGGCTGACGGCGGGCCAGCGAGCCCACCAGCGAGCCGCCGAGCGTCTCCGCCCGCAACTGGCGATCACCGAAGAACTGGCTGTGCAGGATGGCGTCCTCGAGCACGCCGATCTGCTCGGCCGTGGACAGGGCCGACTCGAGCTTGTCGTCGTCGCTCTTGGCCGAGGCCGCCGCGTTCCGCAGGTCGGCGAAGCTCTGCAGCAGGATGTCGAGCAGCGTGGGCGGCACGTCCAGCTCGATGCGGTGCCGGCGCAGCAGCTCCGTGGTACGGAATCGGACGATCTCCGCCTCGCTGGTCTTGCTGGTCACCACGGGGATGCGGACGAAGTTGAACCGCCGCTTCAGCGCCGACGACAGGTCGTTGACGCCCCGGTCCCGGCTGTTGGCCGTGGCGATGATCGAGAATCCGGGCTGGGCGAAGACGATGTTGTCGTCGTCGAGCTCGGGGATGGAGACGTACTTCTCGGACAGGATGGAGATCAGGGCGTCCTGGACGTCGCTGGTCGACCTGGTCAGCTCCTCGAAGCGGCCGATCACGCCCCGCTCCATCGCCGTCATGATGGGCGAGGGGATCATCGACTGGCGGGACTGCCCCTTGGCGATCACCATGGAGACGTTCCAGGAGTACTTGATGTGGTCTTCCGTGGTGCCGGCCGTGCCCTGGACGACCAAGGTGGAGTTGCGGCTGATCGCCGCCGCGAGCAGCTCGGCGAGCCAGCTCTTGCCGGTGCCCGGGTCGCCGATGAGCAGCAGGCCGCGGTCGGAGGCCAGCGTCACGATGCTGCGCTCGACGAAGCTGCGGTCACCGAACCACTTCTGCGGGATCTCGCGGTCGAGGCCGTCCGAGCGCTCGGAGCCGAGCACGAACAGGCGGACCATCCGGGGGCTGAGCCGCCACGAGAACGGCTTGGGGCCGTCGTCGACGGACTCCAGCCAGTCGAGCTCTTCGGCGTACTTGACCTCGGCGGGGGCACGCAGTATCTCGGTCATTCGCGGGTCTCCTAGGTGAGGAAGTTCTTGAGCTCGAGCACGAGTTTGCGGATGTGGCCGGAGATCACGGGGGTGCCCAGGTCTTTCAGCTTTTCGCGGAACCACTGGTCCACGCTGGCGTACCCCGAGCTGTTCACGGAGCCGACCGGGATGAACTTGACCCCCGAACGATGCAGGGACGTGAAGTCGTCGATCAGCGACCGGTTGTCGTAGAAGTCGGAGATCCAGACCATCACGGTGTTGCGCGGGTCGACGATCTTCGGCCGGGCCAGGGCCATCGCGACCGTACCGTCCGTGCCGCCGCCGAGCGTCGTGCGCAGCAGCACCTCGAACGGGTCCTTCACCCACGGCGTCAGGTCGAGCGCGCGGGTGTCGTAGGCGACCAGGTGCACGTCCACCTTGGGCAGCCCGGCGAAGATCGACGCCAGGATGGTGCAATTGACCATCGAGTCGACCATCGACCCCGACTGGTCCACCACCACGATCAGCCGGGCCGGAGTCGTCCGCCTGGCCGTGTGCCGGTAGAAGAGCCGGTCCACGTACAGCCGCTCGTCCTCCGGGCTCCAGTTGGTGAGGTTCTTCCAGATCGTCCGCTCGATGTCGAGGTTGCGGAACACCCGCTTCGGCGGCACCGACTTGTCGATCTTGCCGACGCTGGTCTTCTCGACCTGCGTACGGAGCACCTCGGCGACCTCGTCGACGAACCTGCGGATCAGCGCCTTGGCGTTGGCCAGGGCGACTCCAGAGAGGTTGTCCTTGTCGCGGAGCAGCTGCTCGATGAGCGACATGCTGGGATTGAGCTGGGCGGCCAGGGAGGAGTTGGACAGCACCTCGCGCAGGCGCATGCGGCGGACCAGGTCGCCTTCCAGGTTGGCCAGGGCCTTGTTCAGCTCGGCGTCGTCGATTCCGCGACCGCCGCCGCCAGTGCCGAGCCCCCGTCCTTGGCCGGATCCTTCGCCTTCCCTTTCTCCTTCGCCTTGAGCGTTGCGGCTGCCGCCGCCTCCCCCGAGTGCTTGCTTGAACCACCCGGCGTCCTTCTGCCAGGCGGCGAGCTGGGAGGCCGAGACGTCGCCCGTCCCGGTGGCGAAGACGTTGAGCAGGAGCTTGGAGATCAGCGCGGCCCTGCGCACCTGCTCACCGGAGTCCTCGGCGTCCTCGGCGTGGTCGAGCAGGCCGTCGAACTCGGCGGCCAGGTCGGGGAAGCGCTGCACGAGGTTGTCCACCGACACCGACGGGTCGAGCAGGGCGACCGGCAGGCCGAGGTCGTCCACGACGGCCACGCTGGCCGACTCCAGGGTCGCCTGCTCCTCGGTGTTGAACACCTGGGCCAGCAGGCGCCAGTAGAGCACCTGCCGCCTGTTCTCGTTGTTGGCAGTCATTTGCGCAGCAGCCGTCCCGCCCGCTCGCGCAGCACGGCCACCGCGTCGCCGTTCCTGGCCTCGGCCTTGGCGATCTTGGGGTCCGTCGCGCCCTGCGCCCAGTCACCGTTGTGCGCGGTGACCGGCAGCTTCTTGACCGTCCCCTGGACGGCGAGCGGCTGGAGCAGCCACCGGCCGGCGTCCCAGCGGAGCAGCCCGATGCACGACTCGGAGCCGCGCACGATCGCGGGCGTGAGCGGGCCGCACGAGGGCAGCCGATCGATGTCCACCGTGATCGTCTTGCCGCCGAGGTCGAACACCATCGGATCGCCCTTGCGCACGGAGTAGCCCTCGACCAGCACCGGCTCGGCGATTCGCACCGGGTGGCGTTCCAGCGGCGGCGTGGCGGGGGCGAGCGCGCTCCCCAGCTGGACCCGCGCCGTGGTGAACGGGTCCGCGGGCTTCCCCACCGTGGCCCGGTCGTCGTGCCACACCAGGTCGCCGCCGCCGAGCAGCGGCATGTCCTTGACGTCCAGGCTGCGATGCTCCGCCAGCGCGTTGAGCAACATCGGGGCCCCGGTCAACAGCCGCCACACGGCCGGGCCGACGATCGTGTCCACCTTCGTGGCGGCGACGCTCGTACGCACCAGACGGCACTGACCGCCGTCAGCGGGCTCCAGGATCGCGTGGACCTGCGCCTGCACGGCGGTGGCGTGCTCGTGCACGTCCACACCGAGCACCAGCAGCCGCCCGGACACCGGCTCGCCGGAGCCCGCGGGCAGACCGCCCGCCTGCGTGAGCATCAGCGCCCGCGCCCACAGGTCGGCCCAGCGCCGGGCGGGCACGACCTCCATCGTCGCGACCGGGCACGACGCGCGCAGCTCCCCCGCCAGGCCGTCGATCAGCACCGCCAGCCGGCGCAGCCGCGGCTCGGCCAGCAGCGCCTCCATCGTCTGGCTCACGGCCGAGACAAGGTCGTGGTCGACGCCTCGCCAGCCGGTGATGGCCAGCTCGTTGAGCCAGGACCGGCACCCGCCGAGCAGGTTGTCGGTCGTACCGGCCGCCGGCGGCTCCGCCCAGGAGTCCCGCTCCCGGCCCAGCGCCGCGTCGAGGCGGCCCAGCAGGGCGTCGTGCACCGCGCCCAGCAGCGCGGTACGCCCACCGGCCAGCGCCGTGACGTTCTCCTCCGAGACCGAGCCCGCGGCGACCTTGGCCGCCGCCTCGCCCACCCGGTCACCCAGCGGCGTGGCCGCCACCGCGCCGGCCAGGTCGGTGAGCGCCGAGGCGCGCTCCTCGCCGAGCCGGGCCAAGCCGTTCGTCAGGGCCTCGTCGAAGCCCGTCACCAGGTCGAGCGCCTCGCCGACACCCGGAAGGGGCTGGTCGGCCAACTCCGCCAGCTGCACGCTCAGCATCAGCCCACCGCCCCGGTGGACGGGAACCAGTGCAGCTCGGCGATGGGCTCGGTGGTCATGGGCAACTCCAGGTAAGCCAGGTGGCGCAGGAACCGGCTGAACACCTCGGCCCCCTGCGTACGCTCGACACCACCGTTCAGGTGGTAGGACAGCCTCTCCCCCTCGGCGAGCTCCACCCGCAGGTAGCCGGCGACCCGGTCCTGGCCGTACTGCAGCACCGCCTCATCGACCAGTGATCGCAGGTGCTTGCACATGTCGCCGTACAAGCCGCCACACGGCCGGTTGTTGTTGGTGCTGCAGTTGTAGGTATGGGTCCCGGCGGTGACCGACGAGACGTACACCCGGCTGATGTCCGAGCCGCTCGACACGACTCCCTGCAACCGCCCGTCGGCCATCTCGACGAAGGGCACCTTTGCCAGCTTGCGCGGTCTGACGGGAGAGACCACCCGTGCCACGCTGTGTTGCTCCCACGCGGTTCTGTCCGCGGTCACGCCTTTCGACCTCCAGCCCAGCGGCTCGCGGACGCCTGCCGGTGCGGCGGCACCTGTGCGAACGGCCGATCAGTGATCGCGTAATTTACCCCATTCGCGGGGAAGCGCGGGCGCGTTTCGATCACCTCCGAGAGCACGCCCGACCTTGGCTTCGACTATCGAAGTAAGAGGCATTGCCGCTAGGTGCTCCTTACAGTTAAAGTCGGCCGTCAGGAGCGAAAGCGGGCTGAGCGCCTTACCGGAGGAGCGCATGGTGGATCATGTCGACCAGGCCGGGTCTCCCCTGCGTCAGCTGCTCAAACTCGCGGTGCCCGCGCTCGGCGTCCTGGCCGCCGAGCCGCTCTACCTGCTCGTCGACACCGCCGTGGTCGGCCATCTCGGCGCGGTGCCGCTCGCCGGGCTCTCGATCGGCGCGATCGTGCTGGCGCAGATCGCCACCCAGATGCGCTTCCTGTCCTTCGGTACGACCGCCCGCGCGGCCCGGCTGCACGGCGCCGGCCGCCGTACCGATGCCGTGATCGAGGGCGTGGAGGCGACCTGGCTCGGCGCGATCGTGGGGCTGGTGCTGATCGTGGCCGGGCAGCTGCTCGCCGCGCCGATCGCCGGCCTGCTCGCCGGTGACGACCGGGTCGCCGCCGCCGCGGTGAGCTGGCTGCGGATCGCCCTGCTCGGCGCCCCGATGATCCTGATCACCCTGGCCGGCAACGGGTGGATGCGCGGCGTACAGGACATGCGGCGCCCGCTCCGCTACGTGCTCGTGGGCAACGGGATCTCGGCGGTGCTGTGCCCGGTGCTCGTGCACGGGTTCGGCTGGGGGCTCAACGGCTCGGCGGTCGCCAATGTGGTCGCGCAGGTGATCTCCGCGAGCCTGTTCGTGCGGGCACTGCTGGCCGAGGGCGTGCCGCTCGCGCCGGTCCCTGCCGCGATGCGCGCCCAGCTCGGCCTCGCGCGCGACATGATGGTGCTCGGTCTGGTCTTCCAGGCGTGCTGGGTGTCGGCGACCGTGGTCGCCGCGCACACCTCCACGGCGGCGGTCGGCGCCCACCAGGTGGTGTTCCAGCTGTGGATGTTCCTGGCCTTCGTGCTGGACGCGCTGGCCATCGCCGCCCAGTCACTGGTCGGGGCCGCGCTCGGCGCGCGCGACGGGGAACGGGCGCGCCGGCTGGCCTGGCAGGTGACCGGTTGCGGGTTGGTCTTCGGGGCGTTGCTCGGGGTGGTGTTCGCGGCGCTGGCCGGCATCCTGCCCCACGCGTTCACCACCGATGCGACGGTGCTGGCAGAGATGCCCCACGCGTGGTGGTTCTTCGTCGCGCTGCAGCCGATCGGTGGCGTCGTGTTCGCCTTGGACGGAGTGCTGCTCGGCGCCGGGGACGCGGCGTACATGCGGACCGCGACGTTGAGTGCGGCGGTGCTGGGGTTCCTGCCGCTGGTATGGGGGTCGCTGAGCTTCGGCTGGGGGCTGGTGGGGATCTGGTCGGGCTTGTCGGCCTTCCTGGTGATTCGGATGACCACCCAGCTGGCCCGCCTGCGGTCCGGCCGCTGGGCGGTGCTCGGCGCCGTACGGTGACCCGGCGGTTGAGCGGTGCTCGGCGCCGTACGGTGATCCGGCAGTTGGGCGGTGCTCGGCGCCGAACGGTGATCCGGCGCCGAGTCCGCAAAGGCCTCGGTCAGGCGCCTACGTAGGCCGCGAGGTGCTCGCCTGTGAGGGTGGAGCGGGCGGCGACGAGGTCGGCCGGTGTGCCCTCGAAGACGATCCGGCCGCCGTCATGGCCGGCGCCCGGCCCGAGGTCGATGATCCAGTCGGCGTGCGCCATGACCGCCTGGTGGTGCTCGACGACGATGACCGACTTGCCCGAGTCGACGAGCCGGTCGAGCAGGCCGAGCAGCTGCTCGACGTCGGCGAGGTGCAGGCCGGTGGTCGGCTCGTCCAGGACGTAGACGCCGCCCTTGTCGCCCATGTTGGTGGCCAGCTTGAGCCGCTGCCGCTCGCCGCCGGACAGCGTGGTGAGCGGCTGGCCGAGGCTGAGGTAGCCGAGCCCGACGTCGGCGAGCCGGTCGAGGATGGCGTGCGCGGCCGGCGTACGCGCCTCGCCGGCGCCGAAGAACTTCTCGGCCTCGGTCACCGACATCGCGAGCACCTCGCTGATGTCGCGGCCGGCGAGGTGGTACTCCAGCACCGAGGCCTCGAACCGCTTCCCCTCGCACTCCTCGCAGGTGGTGGCGACCCCGGCCATCATCGCCAGGTCGGTGTAGATGACGCCGGCGCCCTTGCAGGTGGGGCAGGCACCCTCGGAGTTGGCGCTGAACAGCGCCGGCTTCACCCCGTTGGCCTTCGCGAACGCCTTGCGGATCGGCTCGAGCAGTCCGGTGTAGGTCGCCGGGTTGCTCCGTCGCGAGCCGCGGATCGCGCCCTGGTCGATCGAGACCACGCCGTCCCGCCCCGACACCGAGCCGTGGATCAGCGAGCTCTTCCCCGAGCCCGCCACCCCGGTGAGGACGACCAGCATGCCGAGCGGGATGTCGACGTCGACGTCACGGAGGTTGTTCGCCGTCGCGCCGCGGATCTCCAGCGCGCCGGTGGGCTTGCGCACCGTCTCCTTGAGGGCGGCCCGGTCGTCGAAATGGCGTCCGGTGATGGTGCCGCTGGCCCGCAGCCCCTCGACGGTGCCCTCGAAGCAGACGGTGCCGCCCGCCGTACCGGCGCCGGGGCCGAGGTCCACGACGTGGTCGGCGATCGCGATCGCCTCCGGCTTGTGCTCAACGACGAGCACCGTGTTGCCCTTGTCGCGCAGCCGCAGCAGCAGGCCGTTCATCCGCTGGATGTCGTGCGGGTGCAGCCCGATCGTCGGCTCGTCGAAGACGTAGGTGACGTCGGTGAGCGACGACCCGAGGTGGCGGATCATCTTGACGCGCTGCGCCTCGCCACCCGACAGCGTGCCCGACGACCGATCTAGCGAGAGGTAGCCCAGCCCGATCTCCACGAACGAGTCGAAGGTGTGCCGCAGCTTCGCGAGCAGCGGCGCCACCGACGGCTCGTCGAGGTCGCGGACCCACTCGGCCAGGTCGCTGATCTGCATCGCGCACGCGTCGCCGATGTTGATCCCCTTGATCTTCGAGGACCGGACCGCCTCGCTGAGCCGGGTGCCACCGCACTCGGGGCAGGCGGTGAAGGTGACCGCCCGGTCCACGAACGCCCGGATGTGCGGCTGCATCGCCTCCCGGTCCTTGGACAGGAACGACTTCTGGATCTTCGGGATCAGCCCCTCGTAGGTGAGGTTGACGCCGTTGACGTTCACCTTGGTCGGCTCGCGGTGGAGGAAGTCGTACCGCTCGGTCTCGGTGTAGTCGCGGATCGGCTTGTCGGGGTCGATGAAGCCCGACTGGGCGAAGATCCCCACTGTCCACCAGCTGTCCGTCTTGTAGCCGGGGATGGTGATCGCGCCCTCGGCGATCGACTTGGAGTCGTCGAAGAGCTGGGTCAGGTCGATGTCGTTCACCTTGCCCATGCCCTCGCAGCGCGGGCACATCCCGCCGGTGATGCTGAACTCGCGCCGCTCCTTCACCGCCTTCCCGCCGCGCTCGAGCGTGACCGCACCCGCTCCGCTGATCGAGGCGACATTGAAGGAGTACGCCTGGGGCGAGCCGATGTGCGGCTGCCCGAGCCGGCTGAACAGGATGCGCAGCATCGCGTTGGCGTCGGTGACGGTGCCCACGGTGGAGCGGACGTTGGCGCCCATCCGCTCCTGGTCGACGATGATCGCCGTGGTCAGCCCGTCGAGCACGTCGACCTCGGGCCGCGCCAGCGTCGGCATGAACCCCTGGACGAACGCGCTGTAGGTCTCGTTGATCAGCCGCTGCGACTCGGCGGCGATCGTGTCGAACACCAGCGAGCTCTTGCCCGAGCCGGAGACGCCGGTGAACACCGTCAGCCGGCGCTTCGGGAGCTCGACGCTGACGTCCTTGAGGTTGTTCTCGCGAGCGCCGTGCACGCGGATCAGGTCGTGGCTGTCGGCGACGTTCGGCTCAGGCGACTGCGTGTCCGTCCTCGTGGCCATGCTCATCCTGTCTCCATCTGTTGGGCGGGGCCGCCGTCGCGCTCCCCATCAGGTCGCCCCCTTCGGCAACGGCCCCCTGTCTACCTGATCGGCGGGGCGGGCCGGAACTGGCGGACCGCCCTCCCGACATCGCTCAGGCTAGGTGCGGCTCGGTGACCCGTGCTTCTCGAATCCTGACCGGTCTGGTCACCTGCTTCGCCACGCACGGCGGCATCCCCGCCGTCGCGCGTGCGGCACGGCGCCGGTAGACGCTGGGCGGTACACCGACCAACTCGGTGAAGCGGGTGCTGAAGGTGCCCAGCGACGAGCAGCCGACCGCGAAACACACCTCGGTGACGCTGAGATCTCCACGGCGCAGCAGCGCCATCGCGCGCTCGATACGCCGCGTCATCAGATAGCCGTACGGCGACTCCCCGTAGGCCCGCCGGAACTCGCGGCTGAGGTGCCCGGCCGACATGTGCGCGCCGCGGGCGAGCGCCTCGACGTCCAGCGGCTGCGCGTACTCCCGGTCGATCCGGTCGCGAACGCGGCGCAGGCGGGCCAGGTCGCGCAGGTGCTGGGCCGCCGCGGGGCTGCTGGTCACCTACCCGATCGTGCCACGTCGCGCCGGAGGTGCCCAGCGATGGCTTTTGAAGTGGCCCGGCCTCCGGAACCCGGCCCTCGCGTTGATCGTTGTGACGGGCGGCTGACACAACCGATCCCGACGACAGGGAGACAACAGCGTGGTCTTCAAACGGATGCTGGGCGCTTTCGGCGTGGGCGCGCCCTCGGTGGACACCGTCCTTTCCACCCCGCGCATCCAGCCGGGCGGGCTGCTGACCGGGCAGGTACGACTCAAGGGCGGCGACTTCGACGCCGAGATCGAGCACATCACCCTCGGCCTCGTGGCGCGAGTGGAGATCGAGCATGGCGACGGCGAGCACGGCGGGCTCGGCGAGTTCTCCCGCACCCAGGTCTCGGGCCCCTTCACGCTGCGCGAGGGCGAGAACCGCACCCTCGACTTCCAGATCCCGGTGCCGTGGGAGACGCCGATCAGCGAGATCGACGGCCAGCACCTGAACGGCATGGCCCTGGGCGTACGCACCGAGCTGGCCATCGCCAAGGCCGTGGACAAGGGCGACCTGGACATGATCGCGGTCGAGCCCCTGCCCTCCCAGCTCCGCATCCTCCAGGCGTTGCTGCGGCTCGGCTTCCACTTCAAGTCCGCCGATCTGGAAGCCGGCCACCTGTACGGAGTGCACCAGGACCTGCCGTTCTACCAGGAGATCGAGTTCTACCCGCCCGCCCAGCACGCCGGGGTCGTGGGCGAGGTCGAGCTGACCTTCGTGGCGAGCCCGACCGGGCTGGAGGTCATCTTGGAGGCCGACAAGCGGGCCGGCCGTTACTCCGGCGACGCCATCGGCCGCTTCCATGTCAGCCACGACGACGCGCTGCACACCGACTGGTCCAGCGAGCTCGACCGCTGGCTGACCGGCCTGGCCCAGCACGGCGGTTATGGGTCGCACGGCCACATGGAGCATCACGAGGGCTACGGGCACCACGACGACCACCACCGCGGTGGCGGTCCCGGTTGGGGAACGGTGGCCGCCGCCGGCGCCGCGGGTCTGGTGGGCGGGTTCGTCGCGGCCGAGGTGGCCGAAGAGATCTTCGAGGGCGACGAGGAAGAGGAAGGCGGCGACTGGTAGCGCGAAGCCGGGTGGCGGGCCGTGACGGCCCGCCCGAACGCCGGTAGCGCTGGCTATACCGCTGAATTCCAGCGAGTGGGATCGATCATGAGGTGGTCCGGCCGACAGGCTTGTGGCATCGCAAACGAGCCACCAAGCAGGGAGCCCCCCGATGTCGTACCCCTCCACCAAGCGTCGTAGCCGGTTGGCCCTGGCGGCGGTGGCCGTCGCCGCGCTGAGCGGCCTGGGCCTGTCCGCCACACCGGCAAGCGCCGACACCGACGCCGTGCGGAAGAGCCTGGACGCCCTGGTCAAGGTCGACAAGTACCCCGCCGCGCTGGCGGCCGTACGAGGGCGTGACGGGCGGACCCGCAACTACACCGCCGGAGTGGGCGACCTGGAGACCAAGGCGAAGGTCCCCGTCGACGGGCAGGTACGCATCGCCAGCAACACCAAGATGTTCACCGCCACGGTCGTGCTGCAGCTGGTCGGCGAGGGCAAGATCGACCTGGACTCGAAGGTCGAGAAGTACCTACCTAAGGTGGTGCATGGCAAGGGCGTCGACGGCCGCGAGATCACGGTCCGGCAGTTGCTGCAGCACACCAGCGGCCTGGCCGACTACGACGACGTCCTGATCAAGGACTATCTGGCCATCCAGCACACCCACTACGAGCCGCGTGAGCTGGTGGACGCGGGGCTGACCAGCAAGAACTCCCCCAGCCACGGCTGGAGCTACAGCAACACCAACTACATCTTGGCCGGGCTCATCGCGCAGAAGGTCACCGGCCGGCCGATCGGCGAGCAGATCACCCAGCGGATCATCGAGCCGCTCGGGCTGCGCAAAACGTACTGGCCGGCCCTCGGCGACCAGTCCATCCGCGGCCCGCACCCCAAGGGCTACTACGCCGCCAAGTCCGGCGACCCGTACACCGACGTCACCACGATGGACCCCTCCATGGCCTGGGCGGCCGGACAGCTGATCTCCACCCCCACCGACCTCAACCGGTTCATGGGCGCGCTGCTGGGCGGCAAGCTGCTCGAGCCCGAGCAGCTCAAGCAGATGAAGACCACCGTCGACGCCCCCGGCTTCGACTCCGTCGGCGGCTCCCGTTACGGGCTCGGCCTGGCCACCTTCAAGCTCAGCTGCGGCGGCTTTGCCTGGTCCCACGGCGGCTCCGCCCCCGGCTACGCCACCGCCAACGCCATCACCGACGACGGCCGGGCCGCCACCATCGCCGTCACCGCGCTGCCCACCGAACTGTCCGCCTTCAAACACTTCGAAGCCGCCCTCGACACCGCGCTGTGTGAATAACCGCAGGCAGCAGCGCCTAGGAGAGCGACGGCCCGGCACAAGCGGACCGTCGCTCTGTTTTTGCCGCATCGCATTCAGCGATGAATACGAATAAGCCGTGTTTCCCCAGGTCAGCAGGAAATCATGAACAGCGGTTTCGGACCAGGTTGAGGTAACTCAGTGCGACTTGACTCGGCCATTCCTGAAAGGACGGACACCGCAGCGTCACCAATATGGAACGGTCCCCAACTCAGCAGCCGTCACAGCCGACTGCGTGCTATCGACCAGGACGTCCGCTTCGAGGCCGCACCCCAGGCCCAGCCCCTGACCCGCACCTGTGTGACGCCCCCCGTCAGCGCGCGAAGAACCGGTCGATCCCGCACCACGAAGAGGCCCTCTCCTTTGACATTGTCAGCTAGATCGCCATGAACCGATAGAGTCAGACCCGGTTGTGCCACAGGTAGTCCTGGAGAAGTCAGGGCAACGACCGGAATTGACCGCGGAGTGGCTATGCGTAAAGGCGACACGCTCTGTGAGCGACGAGTTGCCAGCACCTTGGTCACCCCCTAGTGTGCCTGAGGCATATTCACGTGTTCGGACACCTGAAGGGTTAAGGGCCAGTACAGGCATTCGGCCTGCACAGGATCCGCTCTATGGGGGCATGAATGGCGCTCAGACCGCGCACGGCTTCGGCCGTGGTGGTGCCAGCGGCAATGGAGTGCGGCGTGATCCCACCGCCGCGGCCCAAGGCCGCCGCCTTCGACATGCCCGCCGACCCTTGCCGTGCCCTGAACGCGCAGGGCCGGTCGTGGTCCGCAGGAAGAAGACAGACGTGACCTCCACCGAGTGGGAGGCCCAGACCGCCGACTGACGCCCGTTCAGCCGGACGGGCGCCCACAACAAGCGGAGAACCAAGGAAATTGACCCCATGTACCCGCACGTGCATGTGTGTCCGATTTGGGAGGTTTTGTGGTAGCTGTGGTTTCGGACTATGACAAGATCGGTGGCGCTCCCACCGTCCGTGAAGCGGTGGACCGCTTCTACACGGTCGTGCTGGACACCCCCGACCTCAAGCCGTACTTCGACGGCATCGACATGGCGCGGCTCAAGCGACACATGGTCATGCTGCTGTGCTCCGTCCTCGGTGGCCCCGAGGTCTACGAGGGCCACGACCTGGCCGACGCGCACCGTGGCATGGGCATCACCGATGGGCACTATGACCAGGTCGGCGACATCCTCGTCACAGTGCTCCGCGACCTCGGTGCTCCTGAGGAGGTCGTGGCGAACGTCGTGACGATCCTGGGCCAGGTGCGCGGCTCCATCGTGGAGAAGCCCGCAGAGGCAGCCGGGTAAGTGGACACGCAAGCCTTAAAGGACAGCTGGCACCAGGTCGCCCGGTCGGGTGATCAGGTGCCGCTGTTCTTTTACTCAGCCCTGTTCCTGATGTACCCCGAGACGCGCGCCCTGTTCCCGGTCTCCATGGCCACTCAGCGGGATCGGCTCGTCAGCGCGCTGGGGCGCGTCGTCAGCAACGTCGACCACGTGGAAGACGTGGTGCCGTTTCTCCAGCAGCTCGGCCGCGACCACCGCAAGTTCGCCGTGGTCACGCAGCACTACCCCGCTGTCGGCCAGGCACTGCTGGCCACGCTGCAGCACTTCCTCGGCGATCGCTGGACACCTGCTCTGGCCAACGACTGGACGCAGGCGTACGGGCTGGTCGCGAAGGTGATGACCGAAGCGGCCGAAGAGGCTGCGGCCACGACCCCGCCCTGGTGGGACGGCGAGATCATCCTGCATGAGTCGCGCGCCCCCGGCATCGCGGTGATCCGGGCTCGCCTGAACTACCCGTACCCCTTCCGCGCGGGCCAGTTCGCGTCGATCTCGGTCGGGCTGCGACCGAGAATGTGGCGTTTCTACTCCTTCGCCAACGCGCCGCGTCGCGACAACACTATTGACCTGCACGTACGGGTGGTCGACGGTGGCGCGGTCAGCACGGCCCTGGTGCACGGCGCGCAACGCGGCGACGCACTGAAGATCGGCGCACCGCTGGGCGACCGGTTGACGCTCGACACGAGCCTGCCCAAGGATCTCCTCCTGATCGCCGGCGGCACGGGCCTGGCTCCCCTCAAGGCGCTCGTGGAGCAGGTGGCCTACGAAGGGGCGCGCTGCAACATCCGTCTCTTCGTGGGTGCCCGGACCGCCCGCGAGCTGTACGACATCGAGGCGCTGTCCAAGCTGGACGCCGAGCACCCATGGTTGAGTGTCGTGCCCGTCGTGTCCCATGACGGGCTCTACCGCGGTGAGCGCGGCTATGTGGTGGACGTCGCCCTGAAGGCCTGGCGTGGCCAGGATGTCTTCGTATGCGGCTCTGAAGAGATGGTTCAGAGCACGACCGCCCGGCTGCTGGACGCCGGCGTGCCGGCCGAGCAAATCCGCTTCGACGAATTCACCAGCGCTGGAGGTAGAGAGCAGTGACGGGAGAGACGCCATGGGCACATAACCCATCGAACGGCCGCCAGCCACTGACGCCGGATCGGGTACGGAACAAGGACTTCTCACGCGCCAAGCTCGGGAGCCGCGGCTACAACGCGGATGAGGTACGTACGTTCCTCTACCGCATGGCCGACGACATAGCGGCCAGCGACACGGAGAAGGCCGACCTGCGCGCGGAGGTCGACCGGCTGCGCAACTGGTTCAAGGACCACGGCCACGACACCTCCCCGGGCGCCTCGGCCAGGCTCAACGTCGACGCGGTCAACCTCCTCTCCCGCGCTCAGCAGACGGCGGACGCCCAGATAGCCGAGGCGGAGGACTACTCCCGCAGGCTGGTGGGCCAAGCTCGCCAGCAGTACGAGCAGATCCTCCAGGAGGCGCAGCAGCAGGCGGAGGAGGCCGCCAGCCAGGCGGTCAACGTCTATCGGGCGAGCGGAGAGGTCCAGTCGGTCGAAGCCGAGGAACTGGAACGCCGCATCGCCTACCTGCGCACTTTCGCGGAGGTCACCCAGGTCCAGTTGCGCGCGGTCCTCGAAGGGCTGACCAACGAGGTCAACAAGCTGGGCACCCTGCCGGAGACGAGCCGACAGGCTGTCGCGTACTCCTCCTTGGGCTCCTCCTCAGGCTTCTCCACGAACCCGGGCTAGTTCCGGCCGAGCCGGCCACCGGAGAGGTCACCGACGACTCGAACCCGCAGACTTCCGATCCCCGCACGCCCATGGCGTGCCGCCACGGTCCTGGACACCCGTCGGCCGGGATCTTTCTTTCGCATGCCTGATTAGAGATCCGCGTCACCGTAGGCGGCTGGGTCACAGTTCGGGGCATGCGATCAATCGCCACGCCTGAACCGGGCGATCATGGGTAGCGCTGAGCAACCACACCCGTAACACCGGACGGACGGAAGCCCAGCATGCTCACCCTCATTCTGCTCATCTTCGCCTTGGCCTGCTTCGTGCTCGCCGCCTTCAACGTCGGCGGCGGCCGCGTCAACCTCATCGCCCTCGGCCTGGCCCTCTGGGTATTGACCGAGATCATCCCCCACATCAGCGACTTATAGCGGCCGGCCGGACTCCGCTGCCGTCCTGGGCCGTCCCGGGCAAGGACGGCAGCGGAGTGTCATGGCTTGACGACGGCACCTACAGGACGGAACTGCTCGATCATCGCCGCGTACCCGCTGCCACCATGCCCATCCGCCACGGCCCGATCGGTCAGGGCCTTGATGAACCTCGGAAGCTCGGCATTCACCCCGAGGGACTCACTCTCGTGGATGAGATGTTCCATCGCGGCCAGGTGCGTGTCGATGGTGGAATCAACGGCCGGGTACGCGCCGTCGTCGATCTGCCGCGCATAGGCGGACACCCAGCCGTTCACGGTTTCGATCCCCTTGCTCGCGATCGGGGCGAACGCCGTGGCGTCCACACCCGCCGCGCCGAGCAGGGCGGCACCCTGCAGGAAGCCGTTCAGGATGTTCCACATCAGACTCAGTACGGCCACGTCGTACAGCGCCGACAGCCCATGGTCGTCGCCGAGGTAAGTCGTACCCGCGCCAAGGCTCCTCAGGGCCGACTCGTGCAGGTCGAAAGCCGACCGCGGCCCGCTGTAGAGGAGAACGGCCTCCGCCCCGACGGCCGCGGGGGTGGCCATGATCGCGCCGTCGAGGTAGGCGCCGCCCTGCCGCGTCACCCACTCCGCGGTCTCGCGGGCCCCCAGCGACGTGCCAGAGGTCAGATTCACCAGGACGCGGCCGTCGAGCTCCTCGCCCAGCGGATCGAGGAGCGTGTGCACAGCCTCGTAGTCCGACACGCAGACGACCACGAGCGGGCCGGCCAGGACGGCGTCGCGGACCGAGTCGGCGACCTTCGCCCCCTGGGCGGCGAGATGTTCGGCCTTCGCCGCCGTACGGTTCCACACGGTCGTGGAGTAGCCGCCGCGCAGGAACGCTCCAGCCAGCGCCTGACCCATCAGGCCAAGACCAATGACCGTCACGTCGCGATTCCGCATCATGCGCTGCTCCCTCGATGGGTTTGAGTGGTCATGGCAGAATCATCAACGTTCACACCGATATGAAGGTCAAGGAGCAGCGCGCGTGCTGATCGGGGAGCTGAGCCGGCGGACCGGAGTCCGCACGCATCAACTGCGTTACTACGAGGCCCAGGGCCTGCTCGAGCCCCGCCGCGCCGCCAGCGGCTACCGCGAGTACACCAGCGATGCCGTCCTGACCGTGACTCAGATCCGGCGGCTGCTCGAAGCCGGACTGTCGACCCAGGAAATCGGGTACTTGCTGCCCTGCGCCACCGGCGCGGCCCCCGACCTCGAGCCCTGCCCCGAGCTCCTGGACACGCTGAGAGCCCGCATGCACGGCCTGGACGAGCACATCGACCTGCTCACCCGCTCCCGCCAGGTCCTCCACGACTTCATCGACGCCACCGAACAGCGCGGCGTCACTGCGAACGTCGTTGTATCGCCGCCTCGATGCGCATCACCAGGCCGCTGATCGCCACGAGCGCGAAGACACCGAGCACCTGCCAAGGCGGGTGGCCGTTCTCGACGATGAGCGCACCCACGCAGAGCGCGAGGCCCAGCCCGAGAAGCACCGCGCCGTACGTATGCGTGCTCTCGATACCGTCGCGGTCATACGGGGGGTCGATGCGCCGAGCGGGCTTATCAGGCTCGTTCACAGCCCGGAGCATCCCACGTCGCCGGTAAATCCGGAAGTGTCGCCCATCAGTGTTGGAAGGATTCCCATCTTGATCACCGATTGGACCCGGCAGGCACTCCCGGCCATGCTCGACGACCTCAAGGCCGTGGTCGAGCTGGAAACCCACAGCTCCGACAAGGCCATGCTGGTCAAGGGGCTGCACGCGATCCGCGCCCGGGCCGTCGACCTCCTCGGCCCGCCCGACGCGGAGGTCCTGCACGACGGCGGACCGTACGGTGACATCCTTGAGCTGACCTACCAGGGCACCGCGCCCGGCACCGTGCTGATGCTCAGCCACTACGACACCGTCTGGCCCACGGGGACACTGGCCGAGTGGCCGTTCACGGTGGTCGACGGTAGGGCCGGCGGGCCGGGCGTGTTCGACATGAAGTCGGGCCTGGTGCAGTCGATCTGGGCACTGCGCGGGCTGCGCGAGCTGGGGCTGCCGCATCCGAGCGTGCGCTTCCTGTTCAACGGGGACGAGGAGATCGGCAGCCCGGCCTCGCGCGAGCACATCGAGGCCGCGAGCGCGGACGTGCTGGCGAGCCTGGTCTTCGAGGCGTCGCTCGACGGCGCGCTCAAGACCGCCCGCAAGGGCGTGGGGCTGTTCGACGTGAGCGTGACCGGGGTGGAAGCGCACGCGGGGCTCGACCCGTACGCGGGGGCGAACGCGATCCACGCCCTGGCCGAGATCGTCACCACGCTGGCCGGCTCCGCCTCACGCGAGCGCGGAACCACCGTGAACATCGGCGTGATCACCGGCGGCACCGGCCGCAATGTCACGGCCGGCCATGCGAGCTGCGGGATCGACGTGCGAGTGACCGACCCGTCCGAGATGGGACGGATCGACGACGTGTTCGCCGGCCTGCGGGCCGCCGATCCGCGGGTGACGATCTCCGTGACCGGCGAGTGGAATCGGCCGCCCATGACCCCGAACCCCGCCTCGCAGCGGCTGTTCAAGGAGGCCCAGGAGGTGGCGGCCGGGCTCGGCTGGCCGCTGGACGAGGTGTCGGTCGGGGGCGCCAGCGACGGCAACTTCATCTCGGCGCTCGGGCGGCCCGTGCTGGACGGCATGGGCGCGGTGGGCGACGGGGCGCACGCTCGGCACGAGCACCTGCTGGTCGAGCACATCCCGAAGCGCCTGGCTCTGACGATCGGCCTGCTCACGGCTCTCGCCTGATGTTCTCATGTGACGGCGGCGGGGATGCTGGCGGTGACCGTGAAGCCTCCCTCACCGTCGTCCCCCGCGCTGAAGGTGCCGCCGAGCAGGGTCACCCGGCGGTTGAGCCCGGTCAGGCCCATCCCGGAGCCGGCGCCGGTCAGCGTGGGATCGACGCTCCGCCGAGGCGGCACGTTACGCACCTCGACGTCGGCCCGATCACCGGGATAGGCGATGGTGACGGTGACCGGCGCCCCGGGGGCGTGCTTGCGGGCGTTGGTCAGCGACTCCTGTACCACCCGGTAGACGGCGCGGGCCACGACCGCGGTCACCGTACCGGGATCGCCCTCGACACGCAGCGCCGCGCGGTCGGCTGCCGCCAGCGCGGCCAGGTCGCCGCCGGTGTCGTCGTCGGGACGCTCTGCGGGCACCATCCGGACCCCTGTGCTCATCACCCGCATGAGGTCGCGCAGCTCGGTGAGGGTCCGCGTGCCGGCGAGCCGGATCTGCTCGGCCGCGGCGCGGGCGTCGTCGTCGCGGGTGGTGACGCGCAGGGCGTCGGCGTGCAGGACGATCTCGGTGACGTGGTAGGTGACGATGTCGTGCAGCTCGGCGGCCAGGCGCCGGCGTTCGGCGGTCTCGGCTCGCTCGGCGAGCAGGTGGCGTTCGGAGTCGGCCAGCTCGGCTCGCTTGCGCAGCGACCGTACGAGCTCGCTCCGGGCCTTCAGATAGAGGGCGATCAGGGCGGGGAGCGCGGTGGCCGACAACGCCACGTACAGCGCCCCCCATGAGGGGGACCAGATCGGGATCGCCGGCACCGCCAGGACCGCGGCGAAGGCGAACGCCTGCCGCCATGGCACCAGGACCACCAGGAACGACACCACGATCGGGGCCGCCACGGGCGGGGCGACCCGCTCCACACCCGGCGCCAGCGCGAACATCGTCGTGACCGCGACGGCCAGCGCTCCCACCGTCCGCGGGAAGCGGACCACCAACGGCAAGGACGCGTCGAGCAGGAGATTCAGGGCCAGCTCGGTGAGCGAGGCGGCGCCGCGAGCGTACGCGACGTACAGGACGATCTGGATGACAGCGCACAGCACGGCCGCGCCGAAGGCGGCCCAGAGCATGATCCTCCGGTCGCTGACGATGAGCTCCGGTCTGGAGAAACGTGGCAGTGCGCGCACAGCGAAAACCTAGTGTTCAGGGAGGAGTCCGGCCTGGTGGGCGAGAAGAGCGGCCTGCGTACGGTGGGTGAGGTCGAGCTTGACCAGGAGGCGGGAGACGTAGCTGCGGACGGTGGTCTCCGACAGGAACAGTCGCCCCGCGATCTCCGGATTGGTCAGCCCCTCACCGAGGCAGACCAGCACCTCGCGTTCGCGCTCGGCGAGCGCGGCCACCCGCGACCGGGCGGTTTCGCGCCGCTCGTCCCCTCTGGACGACTGCGCGAGCAGTCTTCGCGCCGCGCTCGGTGACATCACGACGTTCCCGTCGGCCGCCACCTTGACCAGGTTGATCAGGTCTTCTGCCGGGGTGGCCTTCACCAGGAAGCCCCCGGCGCCGGCCTCCAGTGCGCCGAGCACATGCTCGTCGGAGTCGAACGTCGTGAGCGCGATGACCGCGGGTGGCGAGGCGAGCGCCGCGATCTCCTTCGTCGCGGTGATCCCGTCCACGCCCGGCATCCGGAGATCCATCAGAACCACGTCCGGCTGGTTACGCAGGACCTCCTCGACCGCTTCCGCCCCGTCACGGGCCTCGCCGACCACCTCGATCTCCGCGCTGGAGCCGAGGATCGCCGTGAGATGCCGGCGGACCATCGGGTCGTCGTCGGCGAGCAGAACCCTGATCGACATCCGCACAGTCTGCCATCCACCACCCCCGCGCTATGGTGCCTGGGGGCCCAGGCACCATGGCCTGATCAATCAGAGAGTCCACTCCAGAAGCCGCATCGGTGCTCGGCGCTGAGGTCGACCGGGCCGATACCGCCCTGGCCCGTGGGCTTCAGGCTGAGCATCGTCTGGCCGGACGGCGTGAAAGCGCGCCAGGCGGGTGCGCCGGCGGCCTGCGGTTTGCCGGTGTGGGCGAAGGACGTCCAGTAGCCGATCATCTGCTCCGCCAACCGCCACTGCTCCGTCGTCAAGCCGTCTTCTGGCCGGCCGTCCAAATCGAACAGGTAGGGCAGGTCGCTGGCGTGCTGGGCGCCGAGCGGGAATTCGGACGGGGTGCCGATGATGTTGGGCGCCTTGTCGTCGGCGAACTCATAGGCGTACACCGTGGTGCGGGCGGCCACCGCCTTTCCCGTCTCCAAGGTCGGGCAGGCCCAGGCCCGGTCACTGCTCACCGTCGCCCAGGCCTGGCCGGGAGAGGTGAAGTCCGTCAGCGGATATTCCCGCATCACCTTGTCGGCCTGCTCGCCGAACGCGCCCTTCATCAACTCCGGGTAGTTCTCGGCGGTCACCGGGAACCCGGCCTGTGCGGCGCCGGCGACGAAGCCGTTGCTCTCGCTCTTGGTAGCGCCGGAGATCACCGGCACCCGCGGGAACCTGCCCTCGCGCAGCGCCCGCGCCGGGTCGAGCGGCAGCAGCGGCGTGCCGTAAGCGACATCGTTACCGTAGTCCCCGTTGATCTTCATCAGCTCGGCGACCGGCTTGGCCCGCATACAGTCCAGCTCCTTGCCCGCTACGCAGCCCAGCTGTTCGGCCGCGGCCAGGCCGGCGTCCTGGCTGCTCTTCAGCGAATGGTACGGCTGTATCGCGCCCACGCTCGGGATCGGAAGATAGGTGCCGTTCGGCCAATTGAGCATGCACGACCCCGACTGCATGGCGGCCTTGTCGATCAGGCCGCGTGTGGCCGGCGAGGTCAGCAGCGCGCAGGTGCTTATCCCGCCGGCGGACTGACCGAACAGCGTCACGTTGTCCGGGTCGCCGCCGAAGGCCGCGGCGTTGCGCTGCACCCATCTCAGGGCTTCGACCTGGTCGGCCAGCCCGAAGTTCCCCGAGCCGGGCAGTCCCGGCAGCGAGAGGTAACCGAAGGCCCCCAGCCGATAGTTGGGCGTCACCACCACCACGTCGCCCTGGTCGGCCAGCCGCCGGGCGTTGTAGATGCTGCCGGAGCCGGTGAGGAAGCCGCCCCCGTGCAGCCACACCATCACCGGCCGCGGCTCGCGCGACGGCTTGGCGGGGGCGGTGACGTCGAGGAACAGACAGTCCTCCCCGCCGAGCTGCTTACCCGCCTCCTCCTGCAGGCACAGCCGGCCGGGCTGGGTGGCGTCGGCCACCCCCCGCCAGGGTGCGACCCGCACCGGCTCCTTCCACCGGAGCTTCCCCACCGGCGGCCGCGCGAAGCGAATCCCCGAGTACGTCCTTACCGTGCCGTCGTCCGCTCCCCGGATCCGGCCCGAGTCCAGCTGCACGATCGTCGGGCGCGGCGTCGGCACCTCCTGCGCGGCGGCGGCCTGCGTGACGCACGCGGACAGGGCAAGACAGCCGCCGGCGACCACAGCGAGCAGCCGCCTCGCCATTGACATGGATCTTGTTGCGCTCATGCGGCCAGCCTCGCGTCCGCTCCGAGCCCGCCGTAACGTGTGGGCGTTGCGGCCTGGCGATCGGTTGTTGCGAATGGGTGCGACCAAGGATTCATTTCTCGGGTACGGGAGTGCCGTCGCAGCCGCGGTCGATGCGCCCGGTGTTCGGCGGCGCAGTCTGGCACCCTCAGGCAGATCCGTCTTCCGCCTGTCCAGGCCAGGCGGGATCATGAGTGTGGTGGTCCCAGCGACAATCCTGCTCCCTCGTGCGGGGGAGCAGGATCACCACGTGGGGGGAGGCCGCCCGACCGACGACCCCGGAAGGCTCGGTAGTGCCGAGATCAACCGGTTGAGAGGGGTTCGGGGGCAGATGGACGTTCCGAGCGTAGGTGCGCGATGGAGCCGGGTACGCAGGCTCGCCGGCTATGGCGCGGCGCTCAGCATGTCGCTGTACTTAGCCGTCAAGATCGTCTGGATCGCGGCGGGCCTGTTCGGTCACGCTCCGGACGGTTACGGCACCGCGGACTGGGTGCTGCTGAACGTCGTCACCGTGGTGATGGCGGCGACCGGGATCGTCCTCGGACTGGCGCTGGCCCAGCCGTGGGGCCGTCGGCTGGCGGCCGGACCGGTGATCTTCTTTTCCTGGGTGGGCGCGGGCTTTCTGGTCCCGATGCTTCCGTACGTGGTGATCAGCAGTTTCTTTGGAGGCGACGGTTCCGGCTCGGCCGCGCAGGGGGAGGAGGTCTTCATCGCCATCGGCTTCGCCGGGATGGCGGTGGGGCTGGCCGTGGCCCTGCCGATCTACCTGAGGGAGCGATGGCCGCGGCCCTTCCTGGGGCGGGTCGGTGACGGCCCGGCACACTCATCGGCGCTGGTGACGGCGGCGATGGCGGTGGCCGTCGGGCTGGGACTGCTCTGGTGGTCCTGGGCACTGGGCGGCACGCTGGGCCTCGACCCGGTGTCACGCGCTCAATTGGAGCTCAACGATCGGCTGTTGAGCGGGAGCTCCGGGCTGTGGGCGCTGCTCGGAGCCTGGAGCGTGTGGACGCTCACGCGTGGCCGTCCCGCCCCGCTCCGGCGGTGGGTTCCGATGACGCTGGCCTTCGGGGCGTCCGGCTCGTTGTTCGCGTGGGGCGGTTGGAAGCTGCCGATGGTGATTCTGCGACCTGGCGGGTTCGTGACCGGCGAATACACGGCGGTCGCGATCGTCGAGCACGCCTTGGGCATCGGCGTGGGCCTGGCCCTCCTGGCCGCCATCCTGAGGGCCGCTCGCGGGACATGTTGAAAACCGTCTACTGGAGCCCGGTTCCCTCTCAGATGTGGCGTACGGCGGCGCGCAGGCATTCGGCCAGGTGGTGAACGTCGGATTCCGTTGTCAGCCAGTTGGTGAAGGCGGCGCGCAGCGCGGGCACGCCGTCCAGGACGGTGGGCGTGAAAAACGCCTCGCCGGCGAGTCGTTCGCCGAGCGCGGCCAGTCGCTCGGCGGTGGGGTCGGCGGCCAGGGTGAAGCAGACGACGTTGAGCCGGACAGGCGCCAGCAGCCGCAGACCGGGGATGCTCTCGATGGCCTCGCCCAGTAGCCGGGCGCAGGCGACGCACCGTTCGGTGATCTCGCGGTGGCCGTCCCGTCCGTAGGAGCGCAGGGTGAACCAGGCGGCCAGCGCCCGCAGGCGCCGGGAGTTCTCCGGGGTGAGGTGGCCGCTGTCGGGCGTGTCACCGAGCGGGCCGAGGTAGGCGGCGGCGTTCTGGAACACGGCCGTCTGCAGGTCCGGGCGGCGTGTGAACTGAAGGGCGCTGTCGTACGGCACGTTCAGCCATTTATGCAGGTCGACGCAGATGGAGTCGGCCAGGTCAAGGCCATCGCACAGGTGGGCGTGGGCCGGGGAGAGGGCGGCGAAGGCGCCGAAAGCGGCGTCCACGTGCAACCAGAAGTCGTGACGCTCGCGCAGCGCCGCGATGGCGCGCAGGTCGTCGAAGTCGGCGGTGTTGACGGTCCCGGCGTTGGCCACCACGACGCACGGGCCGTCCACCTGGCGCAGCGCGAGCTCCAGCGCCACCGGGTCGACGCACTCCCGCCCCGGAATGGTGGGTACGGTCACCAGGGCCCGGCGCCCGAGCCCGAGCATCGACAGGCCCTTGGGCACGCTGGAGTGCGCGGTGCCCGACAGCACCGTCACCGGCCCGAGTGCGCCGACCCCGTCCTCGGCCGGCGAGACGCCGGTCCGTTCGCCGATCCACTCGCGGGCGATGGCGAGCCCGACGGTGTTGGACATGGTCGCGCCGCTGACGAACGTTCCGTGGTGGTCGCCGGAGAGCCCGAACAGGGTGCGCAGCCAGGCGATCGTCTGGCGTTCCAGGTGCTGCCCCGCCGCGTCGAGAGAGGTGAAGGAGTTCTGGTCCCAGGTCGCGGTCAACCAGTCACCGGCCAACGCGGCCGGTGTGACACCTCCGGTGACGAAACCCCAGTAGCGCGGGCCGGCGCTGGCCGACAGCGTCGGCTCCCAGCGCGCGGTGAACTCCTCAAGCGCCGCTCTCAATCCCTCGCCCCGCACGGACATCGCAGCCGCCTCGGGGATCGGGGCCGTGGGGACGACCTCCCGTTCCGCCAGGCGTCCCAGGAGGTCGGCGCTGTGCTCCGAAACCGCCCGCAACAGCTCGGGCAGCTGGTCGCGGTCGGCGGCGAGTATGGGGTGCATGGTGGTGGTTCTCCCTTCGTCTGGAACGATTTACGACGGTATGCGGGGCACCTACCCAGCCGCCTAGTCCAATTCTGGAAAACTGGACCAGTGAGGATCGGAGAGCAGCAGATGGCCAGGGCTCTGCGGTCTTGGCGCGACACGGGGGAGCCACTCAGCACGGCGCTGGCAGGTGCTGTGCGGGAAGCGTTGCTGGACGGCCGCATCCGCGCAGGAAGCGAGCTGCCCGCCGAGCGCCGCCTGGCCGCGGCGCTGGGGGTCAGCCGCGGCACGGTAACGGCCGCCCTGGCGGGGCTGCGCGAGACCGGATGGGTCCACACGCGGCATGGGAGCGGCAGCCTCGTGCGGCTGCCCCCGGCGGTGGCCGAGCGTGTCGCCCCGCTCTCGGCGTCCGGAGAAGCCGGGTCGCTGATCGACCTTCGCCGGGCCGTCCCGGCCGCGCCGCAGCAGCCGTACCTGGAGGCCATGCGGCGGGCGGCCGATCGGGCCGGGCCCGTTCTGGCCGAACACGGGGAGCCGGGACCGGGGCTGCCCGAACTACGCGAGATGATCGCCGCGCGTTACAGCCATGAGGGGACGGCCACCCGGCCCGAGCAGATCCTGGTCACCAACGGGACGCGGGCCGCGCTGACCCTGCTGGCGGCCCATTTCCGGCCCCGCCTCACGGCGGTGGAGATACCCACGTACGTCGACGCGCTCCACGTGCTGCGGGCCGCCGGTACGAGGCTGGTCGGCTTCCGGGTCACCGGCGACGGATGGGACCTCGACCAGCTGGAGTCCTCCTTCGCCGCCGCGCGCGGCCACCTCGCCTACCTGGTGCCCGACTTCCACAACCCGACCGGGGCGCTGATGTCCCCACGCGTCCGCCGCGCCGTCGCCGACCTGGCCGCCCGCCATCAGGTGACCGTGATCGCCGACGAGACACTGCGCGACCTCGACCTGCGCGAGAAGCCGGTCGGCCTGCTGCGGATCGCCGGCGCGCTGCTCATCGGATCGGCCAGCAAGTCGGTGTGGGGCGGGTTGCGCGTCGGCTGGATCCGCGCCCGAGCCTCGCTCGTTCGTGACCTACAGGAGCACCCCCTGGCCGGGCCCCTGTCCGCGTCGCCCATGCAACAACTCGTCGCCGCCGAACTCCTGAGCGACCCCAAACCGGTGCTCGAACTGCGCCGGGACGAGTTGCGCGCACAGCGCGACCACCTCTGTGCCCTGCTCGACGGCGACGATCGCTGGCGCTTCACCCGCCCACCCGGCGGCCTGGCCCTGTGGCTGCGGTTGAGCGCGACACCCGCCGACACCGTCGTGCGCCACGCGGACGAGCACGGAATCGCGCTCGTCGCGGGCCCGCGCTTCGCGGCCGACGCCACCCTGACTCACTACCTGCGCGTCCCGTTCACCCCGCCGCACCCCGTACTGGATCGCGTCGCCGCAGTCCTCGGCGACGCCTGCTCGGAAGGTCGGGGGCCGTCCTTAGGACGAACGATCATTCGCGAGCGCACCACCGCCCGCCACACGCGGGAAGAGGGTCTGGCACCGGCTGGGACGGTGACAGAAGTATTCATGTGAATTGCAACCGGATCGTGTTTATCGTTGACGTGTGCGGATTCGGGCCGGGGTTCTCGATGGTTGGGCTCCGGGGAGGGAGACTTCGCGATTTCGCATGGCAGGACGGCCGTCGCGGGGACGGCCGCGCGCGGACACCGGCTTCTCCCCTTTCGTGAAGGAATCCGGTACTGAACACGGTTCGGCTCACCCACCGATCATTTACGCTTCTCGGCCCTCATCCCGGGATATCGGAGGAGTTCGTGTCAGATAAGGGAGCGGGTATCGCGGTCGCTCTCATCGGGGCGGGGGCGGTCATCGTCGCGGCGCTCATCACGACGCACGCGCCGATCTGTCCCGACTTCATGTGCGGCCCCGACAAGGCGACCACTAAGCAGCAGCCCGGTGGCGGGGAGGGCAAACAGATCATCAAGGTGCCCGACGGCAAGGCGGACGTGGAGATCACCCCGGGCGAGATCACCTGCACCGCCGAGGGCGGCTGCGACAGCGAGGTGCGCATCGAAAGCGTGGGCGACGCCACGCTGAAGGTCACCTACATGGAGATCAGAGGCAACGGCAAGGCGTACTTCAGCCAGGACGGCGCCTGCGCGCGCAAGAATCTGGCTCCCGGCGTGTCCTGCTCGTTCGGTGTGAGCTTCACTTCGCCGGCTGAGGGTGGCACGGCTCAGGCCACACTGGTCATCCACCACAATGTCGGCGCCCAGCCCACCCTCGTCACCCTTCGCGGCGAGGGAACGGCCCAGCAGCCGACGGACACTCCCACGACGGATCCCCCGGCCAACGGGTAGCCCTCCGGCGCCGCCGGGTGGGACGTCTCGCCCGGCCGTGTCGGGGAACGTCACGTCGTCGCCGGTCTTGATGTGCGCCGACCGGACGAGCGGCGCCGACGCGGCGAACGGCGCAGTATGCGGCCCGATGGCGCCTGGTCGACTGTCTGAAGCGGTGCGGACTGGTCGGCCGATCCGGCCGCAGGGCTAGCGCCATAGGCACGCACACGTCTCCGTCACGATGGAGATCTACACGCACGGCGGCCGGGAAGCAGTTCGACTGACGCTGCCATCGCCATTACCGTCAAAGGCCCCATTCCTTGATCGGAATGGGGCCTTACGCTGGGTGGGGCTACCAGGACTTGAACCTGGGACCTCTTCCTTATCAGGGAAGCGCTCTAACCGTCTGAGCTATAGCCCCGCGTACGCCAAACCGTATCGCATCCCCACCAGGGAAGGCGAACCAGTTGTTCGGACGAGGAAAAGCTTACCGCCTCTCCGTAGTTGCTCGCGCCGCCCCCGAAAGATCGACGGCGACGCGAGCCAAAAGCCGCAAAACAACGAGCCACAGAACCACGAACCACGTATGGAAACTACTCCGCCTCGCTGAAGGTCACCTCGACGCCGCCCACCAGGTCGGAGGCCACGTTGTAGATGACCGCCCCCAGCGTGGACAGTGCCGTGATCAGCACCACGTTCACCGCGCCGATGAGGGCGGTGTAGCCGAGGATGCGGACCGGCTCGAACCAAGAGGCGATGTCGATCGGGATCGAGTTTTGCCCCTGCTCACCCTTGCCGAGCTGGTTGACCAGGTCCACGAGCGAGTCGAACACGCCCAAGGCGGACAGTACGCCGTACAGGACGGCCACTGCCACGAACAGCACCACGAAGCAGACGAGGGAGACCACGAAGCTGAACTTCATGGCCGACCACGGCTCGACGCGACGCAGGACCAGGTGGGCCTTGCGGGGGAGACGGGCCCCCGCGGAGCTGGAGGGCTTCTTCTTGGGCATCTCGACAAGCGGAGGCGCCTCGGAAGTCAGCGAAGGACGGAGGCGGACCGTCTCGTTGCCCTCCGACTGCTCCTCCCCTGGCTGACCCGTGACCGGCGGCACCACTCCTTGCGGAGGTGTCGCCTTCTCCTCGTCGACCGCTCCGTCGAAGATCTCGGTTTCATTGGACTTCTTCGGCTGCTGGCCGTTGTCCCGGGCCGCCTTAGTCCTGGCGGAGCCACCCTGGGCGCTCATGACCTACTCTCCTCCCCCGTCTTCCTCACTCTCCACCGAAGTCTCCATGGACTCGGCGTTCCGGGCGAGGGCCACCACGCTGTCGCCTTCGGCGAGATTCATCAAACGCACTCCCATGGTCTGGCGGCCGGACTGCTTGATCTCGCCGGCACTCGTCCGGATCACCCCGCCGGCGGATGTGATCGCGAAGACCTCATCCTCTGGGTTGACCATGACTGCTCCGACCAGCTTGCCACGGGAACTGACGATTTTCGCAGTCAGCACACCCCTGCCGCCACGTCCTTGAACTGGATACTGCTCGACGGGTGTCCGCTTTGCGTACCCAGCCTTGGTGGCGATAAGCACATGTTGACCATCGGCAATTCTATTCATGGCGAGAAGTTCGTCACCATCAAGGAATCTCATGCCGATGACGCCGCTGGTCGCCCGTCCCATCGGGCGCAGCGCCTCGTCGGAGGCGGTGAAGCGGACGGACTGCGCGCCCTTGGAGACGAGCAGCAGGTCGTCCTCCTCGGAGACCAGGCGAGCCCCGATGACCTCGTCGTCATCCCGCAGGTTGATCGCGATCAGACCACCGGACCTGGGGGAGTCGTACTCCGACAGGCGGGTCTTCTTCACCAGGCCGCTGCGGGTGGCCAGCACGAGGTAAGGGGCGACGTCGTAGTCACGCAGGTCGAGGACCTCCATTACCGTCTCGTCGGGCTGCATGGCCAGCAGGTTCGCCAGGTGCATGCCCCGCGCGTCGCGCGCGGCGTCGGGCAGTTCGTACGCTTTGACGCGGTAAACGCGGCCTTTGTTCGTGAAGAACAGCAACCAATGATGGGTCGTCGTGACGAAGAAGTGGTCGACGATGTCGTCCTGGCGCAGCTGCGCGCCCCTGACGCCCTTGCCGCCACGCTTCTGCGCCCGGTAAAGGTCGGTACGGGTGCGCTTGGCGTAGCCGCCGCGGGTGATAGTGACGACGATCTCTTCCTCGGCGATGAGGTCTTCGATCGACATGTCGCCGTCGTACGCGACGATCTCGGTCTGCCGGTCGTTGCCGAAGCGGGCGACGATCTCGGCCATCTCGTCACCGACGATCTGCCGCTGCCGGGGCTCCGAGCTCAGGATGTCCTGGTAGTCGGCGATCGCCGTCATCAGCGCCTCGAACTCGTCCTGGATCGCCTGGCGCTCCAGGGCGGCGAGCTTGCGCAGCTGCATGTCGAGGATGGCCTGGGCCTGGATCTCGTCGATCTCCAGCAGCGTCATCAGGCCGCCCTGGGCCTCCGCGGCCGACGGCGAGCGCCTGATCAGCGCGATGACCTCGTCCATCCGGTCGAGCGCCTTGAGCAGCGCCCGCAGGATGTGGGCCCGCTCCTCGGCCTTGCGCAGCAGGTAGCGCGTCCGCCGGACGATGACCTCGATCTGGTGCGCCACGTAGTAGGTGATGAACTGGTCGAGCCGCAACGTACGCGGCACCCCGTCGACCAGGGCCAGCATGTTGGCGCCGAAGGTGTCCTGGAGCTGGGTGTGCTTGTACAGGTTGTTGAGCACGACCTTGGCGACGGCGTCGCGCTTGAGCACGATGACCAGCCGCTGGCCGACCCGCGACGACGACTCCTCGCGGACGTCGGCGATGCCGGTGACCTTGCCCTGCTTGACCAGCTCAGCGATCTTGTAGGAGAGGTTGTCGGGGTTGACCTGGTAGGGGAGTTCGGTGACGACGAGGGCGTGACGGCCCTTGTTGTCCTCCTCGACCTCGACGACGGCTCGCATGGTGATCGAGCCGCGGCCGGTGCGGTAGGCGTCCTCGATGCCCCTGCGGCCGACGATCAGGCCCTTGGTCGGGAAGTCGGGGCCCTTGACCCGCGCGATGGCCGCCTCGAGCAGCTCCTCTTCGGAGGCCTCGGGGTTGTCCAGCGACCACTTGACGGCCTCGGCCACCTCGCGCAGGTTGTGCGGCGGGATGTTGGTCGCCATGCCGACCGCGATGCCGCCCGAACCGTTGACCAGCAGGTTGGGGAAGCGCGCCGGGAGTACGACGGGCTCCTGGGAGCGGCCGTCGTAGTTGGGCTGGAAGTCGACGGTCTCCTTGTCGATGTCGCGCAGCATCTCCATGGCGATGGGCGCGAGCTTGCACTCGGTGTAGCGCATCGCCGCGGGCGCGTCGTTGCCCGGAGAGCCGAAGTTGCCCTGCCCGTCGACCAGCGGGTGGCGCAGCGACCAGGGCTGCGCCAGGCGTACGAGGGCGTCGTAGATCGAGGTGTCGCCATGGGGGTGGTAGGAACCCATGACGTCACCGACGACGCGCGAGCACTTGAAGTAGCCGCGGTCGGGGCGGTAGCCGCCGTCGTACATCGCGTAGAGCACGCGGCGGTGCACCGGCTTGAGACCGTCACGCACGTCCGGCAGGGCACGCGAGACGATGACCGACATCGCGTAGTCCATGTAGCTGCGCTGCATCTCGGTCTGGATGTCGACCGGTTCGATGCGGTCCGAAGACGGTGGAGGCGGAGTGTTCACTTCCGTCACGTGTGAAGATCCTTTTCTACTGTACGGCTGAGCGCTACACGTCTAGGAAACGGACATCTCGCGCATTGCGGATGATGAAGGCCCTGCGCGCCTCGACGTCCTCACCCATGAGCACGCTGAACATCTCGTCCGCCTGGGCGGCGTCGTCGAGCGTGGCCTGTAGCAGGATGCGGCTGTCAGGGTTCATGGTGGTTTCCCACAGCTGGTTGGCGTTCATCTCGCCGAGACCCTTGAACCGCTGGACCCCGTCGTGGGAGCGGGGGTCACGCTTGCCGCGGCCGATGCCGTCCTCGATGATCGCGTCGCGTTCGCGGTCGGAGTAGGCGTAGGAGGCGTCGTCGCCCTTGCGGTCCCACTTGATCTTGTAGAGGGGCGGCTGCGACAGGTAGACGTGGCCGCCCTCGATCAGCGGGCGCATGAACCTGAACAGCAGCGTCAGCAGCAGTGTGGTGATGTGCTGGCCGTCGACGTCGGCGTCGGCCATCAGGATCAGCTTGTTGTAGCGCAGCTTGCTGATGTCGAACTCGTCGTGCACGCCGGTGCCCATGGCCGTGATCAGCGACTGGACCTCGGTGTTCTGCAGGACCTTGTCGACCCGGGCCTTCTCGACGTTGAGGATCTTGCCGCGAATGGGCAGGATCGCCTGGAAACGCGAGTCGCGGCCGCCCTTGGCCGAGCCGCCGGCCGAGTTGCCCTCGACGATGAACAGCTCGCACTTGTCGGGGTCGTTCCACTGGCAGTCGGCCAGCTTGCCCGGCAGGCCGCTGCCCGACTCCAGCAGCGACTTGCGCCGCGTCAGGTCGCGGGCCTGGCGAGCCGCGAGGCGGGCCCTGGCGGCCTGCAGCGACTTGTTGATGATGTCCTTGGCCTCGCCGGGGTTGCGCTCGAACCAGGCGCGCAGGTGGTCGTTGCAGGCCTTCTGAACGAACGACTTGGCCTCGGTGTTGCCGAGCTTCGTCTTGGTCTGCCCCTCGAACTGCGGGTCGGCCAGCTTGATCGAGACGATCGCGGTCAGGCCCTCGCGGACGTCCTCGCCGGAGAGGTTGTCGTCCTTGCCCTCCTTGAGGAACTTCTGCTCGCGCGCGTAGCGGTTGACGATCGACGTCAGCGCCGCGCGGAAGCCCTCCTCGTGGGTGCCGCCCTCAGCCGTGTTGATGGTGTTGGCGAAGGTGTAGACGGACTCGCTGTAGGAGTTGTTCCACTGCATGGCGATCTCTACGGAGACGCCGTCGCCGTGCTCCTCGAAGTCGATGACCGACGCGTGCGCGGGCTCCTTCTTGGAGTTGAGGTGCGTCACGAAGTCGGACAGACCGCCCTGGTAGCAGTAGGTGACCTCGACGACCTCGCCGTTGACGTGGTCGGGCCGCTCGTCGCGCAGCACGATCGTCAGGCCCTTGTTGAGGAAGGCCATCTCCTGGAAGCGCCGCGAGAGCGTCTCGAAGTTCCAGGTGGTGGTCTCGAAGATCGCCTCGTCGGCCCAGAACGTGATCGTGGTGCCGGTCTCGGTGGTCTCCCCGTCCGTCGCCAGTGGCGCGGTCGGCTTGGAGTGCTCGTAGCGCTGCCGCCAGATGTGGCCGTTCTGCTTGACCTCCACCTCCATGGCGGTGGACAGCGCGTTGACGACGGCCGAGCCGACGCCGTGCAGACCTCCGGACACGGCGTACGACTTGCCGTCGAACTTGCCGCCCGCGTGCAGCGTGGTCAGCACGACCTCGACGGCGGAACGCTTCTCGACCGGGTGGATGCCGGTCGGGATGCCGCGGCCGTTGTCGATGACCCGCACACCGTTGTCGGCGAGCAGGGTGACGTCGATGCGGTCGGCGTGGCCGGCGAGGGCCTCGTCCACCGAGTTGTCGACGATTTCGTAGACCAGGTGATGCAGACCGCGCTCACCGGTCGAGCCGATATACATACCCGGGCGCTTGCGAACCGCCTCAAGCCCTTCGAGTACGGTGATTGAGCTAGCGTCGTAGGACAAGTGCCAAATCCTCCTGCCGCGGACACGCGGCTGGGGAGGCGACCGTTGTCAAGCTGCCCCTGCCGTGCCCGTCACCGTCGTGAGTGCCCCGTTGCGTTGATCACCCGGGGGAATCGGCGCCGCATACGTGCCGGGGGTGACACGCAAACGGACGTGTCCGGAATCCAGTTTCATTCTACCGGCTCTGAGGGCCCAAGGTGGCATTGAACGCGCCTGTAACGGCCTGTCGCTTGTTTTCCCCCTCTTCGAGCATCCCCCCACAGGAATGGGGGTCATCGCGTCTGCGGCTCTCTGATGGGTTTTCTCGCGGGTCCGGCCCATGGGTTTGTCGCCGATCCGGCTCAGCCGTAGGTGTCTCCCGGGCCCTTGCTGCCGGTCACCCTCAGGCCCCCGGCCGCGCGCGGTGCGTTCTGCGGGCCTCTGACCTTCACCTTCGTCACCGTGCCGTGTCCGAGCTCCTCGTTGAGCCGACGTACGAGAGTGCGCGCGAGCAGGCGTACCTGGGTCGCCCACGCGGTGGAGTCGGCCAAGATCAGCACCTCGCCGTCGTCGAACGAATCGGGCTTGGTGTGCGCGGCGAGCTCGGGACCGACGATGTCGGACCAGCGGCCGAACACCCCGCCGACGGCCGCCGACCGCTCCCAGCCGCGGTCGGCCAGCAGGTCGGAGATCGCGCGTCCGAAAAGCTGTGGATCGCCGGCGTCCCTGCGCGCCCCCGCCCTGCGCCTGGGCTCGCGGCGGGGGAGCTGGCCGCGCTTGGCCGCGTCGGCCTTGGCCTGGGCCAGCTTCTCCCTGGCCATCGCCGCGCCCCTGGCCGTGGGGTTGTCATCGGTAGGCACCCGGGAGGTGCCGTCAGCAGACCCGTTGGCGGATCCGCGCGGGTTGCTCTCAGCGGACACGCGTCACACTCCCTTCTGCGACGTCGAACCTGGCCCCGATCAACTCCCCGGGCACGTCGTCGGCCACCGCCGCGGTGATGAGCACCTGCTCGGCGGGGGCGACGATCTCGGACAGGCGGCGCCTGCGCTGGCTGTCGAGCTCGGCGAAGACGTCGTCCAGGATCAGCACCGGGTCGCCGCCCTCGGCCCGGAGCAGGTCGTAGGCGGCCAGGCGCAGCGCCAAGGCGAACGACCACGACTCGCCATGGCTGGCGTAGCCGCGCGCGGGCAGCTCGCCGAGGCCCAGGATCAGGTCGTCGCGGTGCGGGCCGACGAGCGTGACACCCCGCTCCAGCTCGGCCGCGCGGACTTCCAATAGCCGCTCGCGGAGTCGTTCTTCAAGGGTTTTCCCCAAGTCTGTGGATAACGTCTGTGTATCGGAAGATCCCGTCTCACCGGGGACTTCGTCCTCAGCCGCGTCGCTGCCTGTGGACAAAGTGCTGCGATAGGCCAGTGTCGCGGGGGCACTCGTGGGGGCCAGCGCGGCATAGGCTCCGGCGACCAGCGGGCGCAGCGCGTCGATGAGATCGAGCCGTGCTTGGAGGAGCTCCGCGCCGTGTCTCGCCAGATGCGCGTCCCAGACCTCCAGAGTGCTCAGGACGTCTCCGGCGCCCGCCGCCGAGAATCCTGTGTCACTCTCGGCCCTTCGGGCGCTCCTGGCCCCTCTGCGGGCCTGGGAGGCGGCACGCAGGAGCGCTCCTCGCTGCTTCAGCACGCGGTCGTAGTCGGCGCGTACGCCGGCGAACCGCGGAGTGCGGCTCACCAGCAGCTCGTCGAGGAAGCGCCGCCGCTCAGAGGGATCGCCCTTGACCATCGACAGGTCCTCGGGGGCGAACAGCACCGTGCGCAGCAGTCCGATGACGTCGCGGGGCCTGGACACGGGGGAGCGGTTGAGCCGGGCGCGGTTGGCGCGCCCCGGGTTGATCTCCAGCTCGACCAGCGCCCGCCGGTCGTCCCTGTGGATGGCGCAGCGCACGATGGCCCGGCTCGCGCCCCGTCGTACGAGAGGCGCGTCGCTCGCCACCCGGTGGCTGGAGTGCGTCGCGACGTAGCCGAGGGCTTCGACCAGGTTGGTCTTGCCCTGGCCGTTGGGCCCCACGAACGCCGTGACGCCCGGCTCCAGGCCGAGCTCCACGGAGGCGTAGGACCGGAAGTCGGTCAGCGACAGGTGGGCGACGTGCACCCCAAGAAGGTTAGTGGGCCACGCAGCTCACTGGGGTCACCGGCGTGCGCCTGTGGATAACCGATCTCGGATGAACCGGTATCGGGTCAGCGCACGTTCAGGAGGCTCAGCGCACCTTCGGCGGGGTCACGTCGGCGCCGGGGGAGTCGGCGCCCATGCCCGTCGAGCCCTCCGCCGAGGCGATCGGGTGGCCGCCGAACTGGTTGCGCAGCGCGGCCACCACCTTCATCGCGGGCGGGTCCTCCTGACGCGAGGCGAACCTGGCGTACAGCGCGGCGGTGATCACCGGCAGCGGCACGGCGTGGTCCACCGCCGCCTGAACGGTCCACCGGCCCTCGCCGGAGTCCTGTGCGTAACCGCGCAGCTCCTCGAGGTGCTCGTCGCTGTCGAGTGACCGCACCAGCAGGTCGAGCAGCCAGGAGCGGATGACGGTGCCGGTACGCCAGCTGCTGAAGCAGCCCTTGACGTCCTTGACGATGTCGGAGGCTTCCAGGAGCTCCCAGCCCTCGGCGAAGGACTGCATCATGCCGTACTCGATGCCGTTGTGGACCATCTTGGCGAAGTGTCCCGCGCCGACCTCGCCCGCGTGGACGAAGCCGTCCTCGCCTTCGGGCTTGAGCGTCTCGAAGATCGGCATCATGTGCTGGACCACGGCCTCGTCGCCGCCGCACATCAGCGCGTAGCCGTTCTGCAGCCCCCAGACGCCGCCGCTCACGCCGCAGTCGACGAAGCGGATGCCGCGCTCGGCGAGCTCGGCGGCGTGCTTCTGGTCATCCACATAGTGTGAATTACCGCCGTCGATGACGATGTCGCCCTCGGAGAGGAGTTTGCCGAGCTCGTCGACCGTCTGCTGGGTGGGTTTGCCGGCCGGGACCATCACCCAGACCGCGCGCGGCGCCTCCAGCCTGTCGACCAGCTCCTTCAAGCTGCCGACGTCGCTGGCCTCCCGGTTGTGGTCATAGCCCACGACCTCGTGACCTCCGCGGCGCAGCCTTTCGGCCATGTTGCCGCCCATCCTGCCAAGTCCGACCATGCCGATCTGCATGATGTACCAACTCCCCTAGTCAGGCCTCCATAATCCCCGATGGGATTTTCAGCTCGACAAGCGGATCGGCATGATCAGGTAACGGTAGTCGGGGACTCCGCCGTCATCCACAGGCTTTCCACCGGTGAGGATGGCGGGCTTGGTGGACGTGGTCATCTGTAGCCGGGCGACGTCCGAGTCGATCGCGCCCAGCCCTTCCAGCAGGAACTGGTGGTTGAAGGCGATGTTCATCTCCTCGCCCTCGTAGTCCACCGGCAGCACCTCGACGGCCTGGGCCTCGTCGCCGCTGCCGGCCTCCAGCACGACCTCGCCGCTCTTGAACGCCAGGCGTACCGGAGTGTTGCGCTCGGCGACCAGGGCCACGCGCTTGACCGCCTCGACGAACGAGCTTGTGGACAGGTCGGCGCGCGCCGAGAACTCCGTCGGCAGCAGCGAGCGGTATTTGGGGAACTCGGGGTCGAGCAGCCGCGTCGTGGTCCGCCGCCCGGCGCTGGAGAAGCCGATCATGCCCTCGCCGGTGCCGCCCGCCGAGCTGAGCGCGATCTCCACCTCGGCGCCCGTCGCGCCGAGCGCCTTGGCCGAGTCAGCGAGCGTCTTGCCGGGGATCATCGCGATCGCCGCGAAGTCGGGCTGGTCGGGCTGCCATTTCAGCTCGCGTACGGCCAAGCGGTAGCGGTCGGTCGCGGCGAGGGTCACGGTGTCGCCCTCGATCTCCATCCGTACGCCGGTGAGCATGGGCAGCGTGTCGTCCCTGCCCGCGGCGACGGCGACCTGGCCGACGGCGGCGGCGAAGACGTCGCTGCCCACCCGGCCGGCGGCCGGCGGCATGGCCGGCAGCGACGGGTAGTCCTCCACAGGCATGGTCAGCAGGGTGAACCGGGCGCTGCCACAAGTGACGACCGCCTTGGCTCCCTCCACGACGAAGTCCACAGGCTGTGCGGGAAGCGCGCGGGTGATCTCGGCGAGCAGCTTGCCGGAGACCAGGACGACGCCGGCCTCACCGGTGTGGAGTTCGAGCGTCACCTCGGCGGAGACCTCGTAGTCGAAGCCCGACAGCTTCAGCTGCTGGTCCTCGGTGACCTCCATCCGCATTCCGGCGAGAACGGGGACCGACGGTCGCGCGGGCAGGCTGCGTGCCGTCCATGCCACCGCCTCAGCGAGGACGTCTCGCTCGATTCGGAACATCACGGTCATCAGCCTCCTGAGTTCGTCGTTGATTCAAGTGTTGCCTCTCCCGCACTCGAGTTCCGGGAGAACCCCTCTATGGGTCTTGAGTTTCTTAGTAAGAGAGATAGGTGGTCTTCACACTAGGGGCTGTGGATAGTGTGGACAACGGGCGTTTCCCCTGGTCAGCTTGCGTGGCGTCGCCCACATGCTCGGTGGATTACGCCTGGGGGAAACTTCGCCGCCTGGGGATGAAAGTTTGTTGCCCACAGCTCGTCCCCAGATCATGGTGCGTTCATCCACTGGTCATCCACCGGCTTTCCACAGGTTATCCACGGGCTAAACGGCCTCGTGAGAGACCCTTTTTCGACTGTGCACAGGCCGTCCACAAGTCATCCACCGGATGTCCCCAGGTTGTCCTCAGGATGTCCCCAACTTTATCCCCAGGCATCGCGCAGGATTTTTCAGGCGAAGATGGGGCGTACGGCCGCCGCGATCTGACGTTTCCCCTGATCCACAGTGTTATCCACAGGCTGTGCATGACGGTCAGGATCCGCGCGACGTCTGTTTGATACGCATTGTTAGCTCGTTGACCTGGTTGTACATCGACCTGCGCTCCGCGATGAGCGAGCGGATCTTGCGCTCGGCGTGCATGACGGTCGTGTGATCGCGGCCGCCGAACTGCTGCCCGATCTTCGGCAGCGACAGGTCGGTCAGCTCGCGTACCAGATACATCGCGATCTGCCTGGCGTTGACCAGAGCCCTGCTGCGCGAGCTGCCGCAGAGGTCGTCGATGCTGATGCCGAAGTATTCGGCGGTCTTGGCCATGATCGTGGCGATGGTGATCTCGTGGCCGCCGTCGGAGGTGATCAGGTCCTTCAGCACCACCTCGGCCAGCTGGAGGTCGACGCCCTGCCGGTTGAGGCTGGCGAAGGCGGTGACCCTGATCAGGGCGCCCTCCAGCTCGCGGATGTTGGTGGAGATGCGGCTGGCGATGTACTCCAGGACCTCGGGCGGGGCGGCCAGGCCCTCCTGGATGGCCTTCTTCCTGAGGATCGCGATGCGGGTCTCCAGCTCGGGCGGCTGGACATCGGTGATCAGGCCCCACTCGAACCGGTTGCGCAGCCGGTCCTCCAGCGTGATCAGCTGCTTCGGCGCCCGGTCGCTGGAGATCACGATCTGCTTGTTGGCGTTGTGGAGGGTGTTGAAGGTGTGGAAGAACTCCTCCTGCGTCTGCTCCTTGCCCTCCAGGAACTGGATGTCGTCCACGAGCAGGATGTCGATCGCCCGGTAGCGGCCGCGGAAGCCGTCGGCCTTGTGGTCGCGGATGCTGTTGATGAAGTCGTTGGTGAACTCTTCCGAGCTCACGTATCTCACCCGCGCGCCGTCGTACAGGCTCTGGGCGTAATGCCCGATCGCGTGCAGGAGGTGGGTCTTCCCCAGGCCCGAGTCACCATAAATAAAGAGAGGGTTGTACGCCTTTGCGGGGGATTCGGCTACGGCCACGGCGGCCGCGTGGGCGAATCGGTTGCTGGCCCCGATGACAAATGTCTCGAAGGTGTACTTCTGGTTGAGCCGGGCGGGTTCGCTGGGCTTGTTGCTCTTCGCTTCCCAGCGGTTGTGCGTCGGCTCCGGCAGTTTCTCCACAGGGGACTGCCCCTGTTCAAAAGTGAACGTGGGCTGTGGATATTCGGTGGATATCTGGGCCGGGTCCGGCTGTGGAGAATAGAACTGCGGAGGCTCGGAAGCCTGGTAGTGCTGGGCCGATGGGGGTTGTGCATAACGTGGCTGGGGGTCCAGGCCCTGGGGATAATTTTGAGCCACAGGCTGTGGATGAAGGTCCGGCATCTGCTGCTCGGGGGCCGTCGTGTCGATCATCACGGCCAGGCGCATCGCCCGGCCGAGCTCTTGGGAGAGCGCGTGGGCCACGAGGGGCCGCAGCTTCCCCTCGATGAGGTCCTTCAGGAAGTCGTTGGGGACGCCCAGCACGATCGTGTCGTCTGCTTGGGCGATCGGGCGCACCATGGAGAGCCAGGTGCGCTGCTGTATGGGGACGTTCTCGTTGAGGAAGTTGCTCAGGGCCCTCGCCCATACCGTGCCGAGGTCGACATGGTTCATGTGCGCTACCCCTCCTTCCTCTCGCGGCCCCCCGCGATCGATCGTTTACCGCTTGCCCAGTGCGGGCATTGGTGCCGTTGCGGCCTGGTTATTGGCGCTTCGCACACGTACGTCACAAGTCGTCGGTGCGCCGTCACTGGCTGTCCACCGGGGCGAGTTATCCACATGGAACTCCCACCCGCAGGGGCGGCCGGCGCCTTGGTCCACAGCGTGGCGGGCGAGCTGGACACCCACATCATCCACAGGCCATCCACAGGTTATGCACAGGGCCTGAGCGGCTCTGGGAGGGCTGACAGTAGCTCTGTGCACAGCTGTGTTCAAGCGTTGTCCACAGCCTAGTGGTACCTGAGTGCACATACTGTGGACGTGGCCGAGGATGTGGAAAACCCGCATGTGGATTAGTGGATAACCCCGTTCGCCGGGCCGCCAGTTTGACCTGGGGCATGCTTGCCCCGTAACGTGCCATGGTCGGCTTGTCACGCGACGGCTATTTCGCGTGCCCTCGCTCTCTTGGCAAGCCAGCCATGTGTGTATCAGCGCCCCTGCGGCGCACCTTCAAGCCTGGAGCCCACCCGTGAGCAAGCGTACTTTCCAGCCGAACAACCGTCGCCGCGCGAAGACCCACGGCTTCCGGCTGCGGATGCGCACCCGGGCCGGTCGCGCCATCCTGGCCGCTCGCCGCCGTAAGGGCCGCGAAACGCTGTCGGCCTGATCGACTCGCGTCCGATAGTCCGCCCGCCGGTGAAGTCCGCCGGCGGGCGATAGGCGTATATGGTGCTTTCCCGTCAATCCCGCATGCGACGCGGGGAGGAGTTCGAGGCGGCCGTCAAGCGTGGGAAGCGCGCGGGCCGTCCTACCCTGGTAGTGCATCTAAGCATTTCTGGGGATTCGACGCCTCTGGTTGGTTTCGTGGTGAGCCGAGCTGTGGGTGGCGCCGCCGTGCGCAACAAGGTCAAGCGGCGGCTCCGACACCTGATGCGGGACCGTCTCGACCGGCTCCCGCGAGGTAGCCTGCTGGTGGTACGCGCCAATCCACCGGCTGCGTCAGCGCGATACGAGCACCTTGCCGCCGAGCTCGACCTCGCGTTGGATCGTTTGTTCAGGCGGCGCGAGTCCGCGATGGATGGACACAGATGACGGAGCAGCCGCAAGGGATGCCGAGCCTCCCCGCTCGGGCATTGATCATCCCGATCCGGTTCTATCGGGCCTTCATCAGCCCGATGCTCGGTCCACGTTGCCGTTTCTATCCGTCGTGCAGTGCCTACGGGCTCGAAGCGATAGCCGTACATGGTGCATTGCGCGGCACATGGCTGACTGTCCGGCGCATCGGGCGGTGCCATCCATTCCATCCCGGAGGTATAGACCCGGTGCCCCCACGCCCGGTTCGGTCCCACGAAACGCAAGGGAGATAGCTCGGTGGAGCTGTCCTGGCTGAGCTGGCTCTATGAAGCCGTAGCCCATGTCATCATCTGGATCCATCAGGGATACAGCACATTCCTCAACCCGGACAGCGGGCTGACATGGGCCCTGACCATCATCACGCTGACCGTTTTCATGCGGGTCCTGATCTTCCCGCTCTTCCTGAAGCAGATGCGCTCGTCGCGCAAGATGCAGGAACTCGCCCCCAAGGTGGCAGAGCTCCGCAAGCGCTACAAGAACGACAAGCAGCGCATGAACCAGGAAGTCATGGCGGTCTACCAGGGAGCGGGCGCCAACCCGCTCGGTGGCTGCCTGCCTGTGGTCGCGCAGTTCCCCATCTTCATCTCGATGTTCACCGTGCTGCGGGCCATGGCCGACGGCCGCCCGGTCTACGGCATGACGCAGCAGCTCGTCGACAGCGCCCGATCCGCGCACATCTTCGGCGCTCCGCTGCCGGCCAACTTCTGGATGTCGCAGGCCCAGGTCGAAAGCTTCGGGGCCACCGTCGTCACAACGAAGATCGTGCTCGGCGTCTTCGTGGCGATCAGCTCGCTGACCACGTTCCTCACCGTCCGGCAGAGCGTCACCCGCTCCATGGCCCAGATGCCGGACAACCCCATGGCGCAGCAGCAGAAGATCCTGATGTACATCTCTCCGCTGTTCGCCTTCTTCAGCCTCAACTTCCCGCTCGGCCTGATCATGTACTGGGTCACCACGAACCTGTGGACGCTCGGTCAGCAGCACTGGTTCTACAGCCGCCACCCGATGCCGCAGTTCGACGCCAAGGGCAACGTGGTCCCGGTCGAGCCGAAGACCGGCCTGCTGTCGAAACTCCGCAAGGGCGCCACTCCGGAAGAGGAAGTGCCTTCCGCGCCGCCGGAGCCTAAGATCATTCGGCAGCAGCCCAGTCGTCAGTCCCGCAGCAAGCGCACCGGCAGCAAGAAGTCGTGAACACGAAGGAGAGGCCGGCCATGACCGAGGCCGAGCAGGAGAAGACTCCTGATCTCAACGCGCTCGAGCAGGAAGGCGAGATCGCGGCAGACTACGTCGAGGGTCTCCTGGATATCGCCGACATCGACGGCGACATCGACATGGACGTCGAAGGTGACCGCGCGCTGGTCTCGGTCGTGGGCCTCAAGGGCACCGGCCTTGTCGGGCCCGAGGGGGAGGTCCTGGAGGCGCTCCAGGAGCTGACCCGCCTGGCCGTGCACCGGCAGACGGGGGAGCGGTCCCGGCTGATGCTCGACGTCGCCGGCTACCGTGAGCGGCGCCGTGCCGAGCTCACCAAGCTCGGCACCGAGATCGCCAACGAGGTGAAGGAGAAGGGCGAGCCCAAGGCGCTGCACGCGATGACGCCCTTCGAGCGCAAGATCGTCCATGACGCGGTGGCGGCCGCCGGGCTCCGTAGCGAGTCCGAGGGGGAGGAACCGCACCGCTACGTAGTCGTCCTCCCGGTCTGACCGCACGTACGCACACTCGCTCGCCGACCGGCCGCCGTCCCGCACTCGGGGGACGGCGGCCGGTTCGCGTGAGGGCACTCTTCATGTACGTACAGCTTGTCCGCTCCGTGGCCCATTGCTGCTTCATTTACCCTTTGGCATTATTTGTGAAATTTGGAGCATTATGGCCACTGTCCGGTCTTCCACGACCTCCACCTCGGCGCGGAGTGCAGGGAGTGTGGCGCGCGCCCCTCATTCAGGGCGGCCCGCTAGTCTTCCCAAGTGATCGCTCACCTAGCCTTGAGTAGAGACAGAGCATCGCCCATGACCCCCAAGGAAGGGCCACCCACCAGTGACCGACGAGCTGCCGCCTCCGCCCGACGAAGCGCGTGAGCTGCCGCCTCCGCCTGATGTGGCGCGAGAGGTCTTCACCGGTGAGGCTTGGGGCCGCGCACAGGCGTTCGCCGAGCTCCTCGCCGGCCCTGGGGTGGTACGCGGGCTGCTGGGCCCCCGCGAGGTCCCACGGATCTGGGATCGTCATCTGCTCAACTGCGCCGTCGTCGCCGAGGCCGTGCCGCCGGAGGTGCGGCTGGTCGACATCGGCTCGGGCGCCGGGTTGCCGGGCCTCGTGCTGGCGATCGTACGGCAGGACATCACAGTGACCCTGTTGGAGCCGCTGCTTCGCCGTACCGTATTCCTGGAGGAGTGCGTCGAAGCGCTCAAACTGGACAACGTCGAGGTGTTGCGCGGTCGCGCGGAAGAGCTGGCGGGCAAGCGCGAATTCGACGTCGCCAGCGCCCGCGCGGTCGCGCCGCTTGACCGGCTGCTGAAGTGGGCCATGCCACTTCTTCGCGAAGGTGGCGAGTTGATCGCCATGAAGGGGGAGCGCGCCGCGGAGGAACTTGCCGAGGCGGAGCCCCAATTGCGGGCCATCGGGGCGAGGACAGCCGAGCTTGTGAGTGTCGGGCGCGGTAAGGTCGAGCCGCCTGCAACATTGGTTCGGGTGGTAGCAGGTCGCGCGCCGGAGCCCGGTAGGCGGCGACGAAGGAGGTGACGGTCGTGCCAATCGCGTCAAGCGGTCTTGGCTGGCCGGACAGCCCTCTGTCCGAGAGTCCCAGCGGGGTTGGCTGGCCCGAAATGGGCGTGTCGCGACAGCGAATTCCTGGCACCGGCCTGCCACTGGTTGAAAGGATGGCCAACGTGACCCAGACCCCCCTAAACCCCGGTGATTCGCCGTTGGTACGAGAGGCGCTCAGCTCAGTGGTTTCACGTGAAACATCTGCCACCCAAACAGCTGCCGCCAAGGCGGGCGGAGCGCCCGGGGGAGGCGACGGCGCCTGGCCCAGGCCGCCCAAATGCCGAGTGATCGCGGTGGCGAACCAGAAGGGCGGCGTCGGAAAGACCACGACTTCGGTCAACATCGCCGCCGCGCTCTCGATGCACGGCCAGCGCGTACTCGTGGTCGACCTCGACCCCCAGGGCAACGCGTCCACGGCCCTGGCCACCGAGCACCGGGGCGATGTCCCGGATGTGTATCAAGTGCTCGTTGACGACTTGCCGATGGCCGACATCGTCAAGGAGGTGCCGGACATGCCGGGCCTCTATTGCGCCCCCGCCACCATCGACCTCGCCGGCGCCGAGATCGAGCTCGTCTCACTTGTCGCCCGGGAAGCCCGCCTCAGGCGCGCGCTGGGGGCGTTCGAGGCGATCGAGCTCGACTACATCATCATCGACTGCCCGCCATCGCTCGGCCTCCTGACCGTCAACGCCCTGGTCGCCGCCGAAGAGGTCATGATCCCCATCCAGTGCGAGTACTACGCGCTGGAGGGCCTGGGCCAGCTCCTCCGCAACGTCGACCTCATCAAGGCACACCTGAACCCCACGCTCAGCCTGTCGACGATCGTCCTCACCATGTATGACGGCCGCACCCGGCTGGCGTCCCAGGTCGCCGACGAGGTCCGCGCCCACTTCGGGGAGACGGTCCTCAGCACGGTCATCCCGCGCAGCGTCCGCCTTTCTGAGGCGCCCAGCTATGGGCAGTCGGTGATGACGTATGACCCTGGCTCGAGTGGCGCCATGGCCTACATGGACGCCGCCCGAGAAATCGCCCACCGCGCCGCCGTCTGACCTGTTGCCGTGTCGTAGGGCTGATCTTTGTGCGGCCGCTGGTGTCTCGTGTGACCTGAATGCGGCGGCCGCTCTGCCGACCGTCCTATTCCTGGGTTGGTTTCCACGGGCTGTCCACCGATGGCCCCTCACCCGTGGGCTGGTCCCGGTTTCTTCTATTCCGTATTCGTAGGGACGATCCTCTGCTGCTCGTTTCCCACATCAACACAGACCATCTCTAACCGCTCGTTTCCCGCACCAGCACGGCCGTGACCTCTCGTCTCTGGCAGCGGCACGATCCTCACCACCCGTTGCCCGTGCGGACCGCTCCCGTTCGCCTCCCCGCGTCAGTACGGAGACCGCTTCCGCTCGTCTCACCGCGTCCGTAGGGAGCGCTCCCGTTCGTCCCCCGACCCCATGCTCGTTTCCGCGTTGATCCACAGGATCCACAGGCGGCTCACGCCGCTGCCCAACGGTGTCCGCAAGGCGTTATCAAAGCGCACGCACAGCACACCCGCCCCACGTACTACACAGGCACCAGGGCGCAGGTCGCACTACCACAGGCAGCGCCTACATCGCCTGCACCACAGGCACCCCCTGCACCACAGGCACCCCCTGCACCACAGGCACCCCCTGCACCACAGGCACCCCTGCACCGCGGGCTCTGGCCAGCCACAGGCATCGCTAGGGCCTCAACCATTAGAGGCATCACAGGAAGCACATGTCGGCACACAGCGATATTCACCGATACACAGGGCACACGGGGCACAACACCGGGCGTTCAGAGGGTAGGACCTGGCGGCGCCCCGACGGCCCCGTGGAGGCCGTGCAGGCGGGGCGGGTTCGGTCGGCACAGCTCATGGACCGTGGGTCGCTCACCATGCCCTCCAAGTCCGGACACTCCCACGGGATGCGTGATGCGGGACGTCGACAAGACGACGTGCGAGGGTAGCGCGGCGAAGACGGCCTGCGAGCGACGCACGGCACGCGGTGATGCCCACCACCTCGGCCAAACTCCCCGCACCCCGCCTCCGCCTCCTGCACCTCCACCCACGCCGCCAGCACCCCGCCTCCGCCTCCTGCACCTCCACCCACGCCGCCAGCACCCCGTCTCCGCCTCCCGCACCCCCACCACCTGCACCCACATCCCACCCCCACATCGCGACCGCCCACATCTCTCCCCCCAACATCCCACCTCCTTACACACCCACACCCCCAAACTCCCGCCCCAAGATTGGAATCTTTCTGAACGGTCTGTCTTGGCGGCCAAAATCATGGGGTACAGGGCCTGCGGAGTGCATGCCTGGTCGGATGTGTACGCGTGAGGTTGTGGCGGTGTAAATCCGGAGGAACCGCGTGTGGCGAGCGGGCACCCTGTTGCGTTGACGACGGTAACCTCTCCTGGAGTGACCGGAATCGGCCCGGTGGATGAGGAGAAGCAGTGAGTCAGCATCGGCGGGGATTGGGCAAGGGACTCGGGGCACTCATCCCGACCGGTCCCATCGTTGACGGCGCGGGGACAGTAGCCCCCGCGAATGGCGCAACGGGGGAGACCGCCGGCCCCAAGCCGATTGCCGGAGCGTACTTCAGGGAGATCGCCCTCAGCGCGATCGTCCCCAACCCGCGCCAGCCCCGTGATGTCTTCGACGACGAGCGCCTTCATGAGTTGTCCGCGTCCATTCGCGAGGTCGGTCTGCTGCAACCGATCGTCGTGCGCTCGGTGGGCGGCGGCAAGTACGAGCTGATCATGGGGGAGCGCCGCTGGCGCGCTTGCCAACTGGCTGAGCTCGACCCGATCCCCGCGATCGTCCGCAACACCCAGGATGACGAGCTCCTCAGAGACGCGCTGATCGAGAACCTCCAGCGCGAGCAGCTCAACGCCTTGGAAGAAGCCGCCGCGTACCAGCAACTGCTCGACGACTTCCGGGCGACACATGAAGAGCTCGCCCAGAAGGTCGGCCGATCCCGTCCTCACATCACCAACACCCTTCGCTTGCTCAACCTCCCGCCGGAGGTCCAGCTCCGCGTCGCCGCCGGCACCGTCAGCGCCGGCCATGCCCGCGCCCTCCTAAGCCTCGACAGCCCGGAAGAGCAGATCCAACTCGCCAAGCGGATCGTCGCCGAACTTCTTTCCGTCAGGGCCGTCGAAGAGATCGTCTCCCTCGGCAGCTCCAAGGCGGCCCCCAAGGCCACCCGCGACCGCCAGCCCAACAAGCCCTCCGCACCCGGCCTCGTCCACCTCGCAGACCGCCTCTCAGACCACTTCGAGACCAAGGTCAAAGTCGACCTCGGTCGTCGTAAGGGGCGCATCGTGGTGGAGTTCGCGACGATCGATGACCTTGAGCGCATCATCGGCACTATGGCTCCCGAGGCCGCCCGCGCAATGAGGAACGCCGAAGACTAACCCATGTTTCACGTGAAACCATTTGCCGTTTCACGTGAAACCATGGCCAGGTGAGGCGCCGCGTCGCCTGGGGACCGACGGCGAACACCTGAAGGAAGTCGGCCCACTGAACCCGATCTGAGGCTGCCGCCGGAGTAGCTCGTGTTTCACGTGAAACGCCACCAGCTCCGACCCCACCAACCGCCGCCACTCGTAGTGGCGAGCCTCCGAGCCTCGAAAGACGACCTCGACGGGCGCTGAGCGAACGCCCCAGCGAACACTCGAGCGAAGGTCTCGACGGGCGTCCCGAGTCGAACCCCCGAGCGGGCGTCCCGAGCCGAACCCCGAGCCGAACCCCCAGCGGGCATCCCGAGCGGGCATCCCGAGCGGGGGCCCGAGCCGAACCCCCTGAGCGGGCATCCCCAGGAGGGTCCCGAGCGGACGCTCCGGCGGGCGTCCCCACAGGCGCCCCGAGCGGAGGTCCCGAGCGGGGCCTGTGGGGACGGCCGTAGAGGCCGAGCGTGGGGGGTGAAAGGCGGGTCGTGGACGATCTGCAGGCGACTGTAAGGGAGTCGCGGGCGGGCCGGAGATGACGGGCACGCAGGGCGGCGTGGTTTCTCGGTCCGTCAGCCCTACACGTCACGGGTAGAAGTCTCACGGCGAGATTGTGGATCCAACCACCAGTGGGACCGGCCGAGCCGTGGGATGGGCCGTAGGGCGGCGTGCAGGCGCCCACGCCACGACAAGGCCCTTCTCTGGGTATCCCACAAGCACTGCGCCGGCGCAGCTCGGCCGCGCCGTGCCGGTGCCGCCTGTGGGCGCGCCGAGCGGGCTGCTCGCCCGCCCCTCGTGGTGGCAGCCACTCCGCAGCGCGCCGCCGCCTTTGCCTGGCCGCACCACCGACGCCCCTGTTTCACGTGAAACCATCTATCCGCTCTGGCGCCACCGGCCTGCGCGGACGGCTCCACCTCGGTCAGGTGATCCATTGGATGACGTCACGCGGAGCAGTGTGGTTTCTCGGCCACTCAGTCAGGTCGTCCGCAGCCCGCCTTTCGCCTCCACCCTTGTCAGGCGACTTGTAGGCGAGTCCAGGTTGGTAGCAATGCCGTACAGCCAGGGCCTGACCTCTCCCACCGCTGGGTCATATCTGCCGCGCAACGCCGCGAGGAACACCTCGGCGGCTAGGTCGTCAGCGTCGTCCGTGGGCAGGCGACGGGCGATGTACCGGTGGATCTCGGCGAAGTAGCGGTCGAAGAGATCGGCCGGCACCGCCGGTTGATCTCTCCCGCTACGCGTGTGGTACACGATCACACCTATTTCTTGCCGCGACGGTGAGAATGCTTTCACGCGCGCTGATCCATACGACCCGGGAAGCCAGCCCGGCCCATCCTCCGAGTGCCCGGGCCAACCAATCTCCGAGCGCCCGGGCCAATCAACCTCTGGCCGACGCGGGTCAAGCAATCTCCGAGTGCCCGGGCAACCAAGCTCATCAGTGCTCATGGCGATCTACTCCCGGACGTTCGCGTCCCTCTCGCCGACAGGAGGGCTGCAGCAACCCGCAGGAAACCGTCCAGGCCAAGGTGTCGTATCGCCGGTCATAACCTGTCCCGGCGCCAACTTCATCCAGAAGGGGCACTTCCCATCTCCCGCCGCCTCCCTCGCTCTCGGGGCTACTCCGCCATTTGCGTGGGGTCCCACCCAAATGGCGGATCAACGATCTCGTTGTGGGTTTCCGATGTGGGCGAGAGCAAGGGGGAGCGGGGGAGAAACTACACCGCTCTGCGGGACGTCATCCATAGATGCCCACCCGGGGGGAGGGGGCTGTGAATGGGTTGCCACGCCGCGGTGCTGGCGGGTGGATGGTTTCACGTGAAACGAGGGGTGGGGCGTCGGTGGTGCGTGTGAACGGACACGAGGCACTCTGGATGGATGGACACGGACATCGTGTTCCACAGACAGCGGCTCTCCAGCCACGCGGCCATGTGGTCTTCGGTTCTGCGGACATCGGGGAGGCCGGGCTGGTGGCAAAGTCGGAGCGGCCGGGGCCTCACGATCGCCTGGGGATGGCGGGTGTAGGGCAACGGCTGGGGGCGATCGGCGCCGTGGGACCGCCTTCGTCGGCCCCACGGCATCGGAGTACCCCTGCGACTCACCGAGCCCCGAACAGCGTCGACGAACTCGGTCCAGAAGCACCATCAACGAGGCCCAGTGCAGACCCCGGTGAGCGGGTCCGTGGTTCGTCCACCGGGATTTCTCGTGGTCGCCTACCTGGCTGCAGACGTCTGGCCATCCGCTTGGCACGTGGTGTCCGGCTACCAGGAGTCCCTGGTAGCCGCTTACAGTGCGTCCGACTGGCGACCTGGGGAGGGTTGTTTCACGTGAAACCGTGGGCCGGAGGCTTGTGGAGTGCGTGGGCGGGGAGCTCACGCGAATGTCAGGGCCGGAGGATCAGGGGAGGACGAGGGACTTGCGGATGTCATCGAGGAAGTCGTCTACGTGGTCCGGGGTGGTGTCGAAGGCGGTCATCCAGCGGACGGTTCCGGCGGTCTCGTCCCAGTAGTGGAACAGGTAGCGGGTGAGGAGGGCGGCCGCGGCTGGTTTGGGGAGGGTGGCGAAGACGGCGTTCGATTGGACGGGGTAGGCGAGGGTGATGCCGGGGAGGTCGGCTATGCCGTTGGCGAGGCGGGTGGCCATTTCGTTGGCGTGGGTTGCGTTGTGGCGCCAGAGGTCGTTCGTGAGAAGGGCCGAGAGTTGGGCTGAGATGAAGCGCATCTTGGAGGCCAACTGGAGGGACTGGCGGCGGAGGAAGGGGATGGCGTGGGCGAGGGAAGAAGAGGAGAGGACTATTACTGCCTCAGCTGCCAGCGCGCCGTTCTTGGTGCCGCCGAAGCTGAAGATGTCTACGCCGACTTCCGTGGTGATGGCGCTGAGGGTGGTGTTCAGGTGGGCGGCCGCGTTTGCCAGTCTGGCGCCGTCCATGTGGAGCAGCAAGCCGGCGGCGTGGGCCGTATCAGCGAGGGCGGCGATTTCTTCGGGGGAGTAGCAGGTGCCGAGTTCGGTTACCTGGGAGATGGAGACCACGCGGGGTTGGGAGTTGTGGTGGCTGCCCAAGGTGTCGAGTCGTGTGGTGATGTCCTGGGGGCATAGCTTGCCGTCGGCTGTGGAGGCCGTCAGGAGCTTCGCGCCCAGGAGCCGTTCTGTCGCGCCGGTTTCGTGGGTGGCGATGTGAGCGGTGTCGGCGCAGATGATGGCGTCGTAGCGGCCGAGCATGGGGGCGAGGCCGACCATGTTCGCGCCGGCTCCGTTCAGGACGGGGAAGCCTTCCGCCCCTGGGCCGAAGACGTCCCTGATGTGGTCCTGGAAGGTTGATGTCCAGCGATCGTCCCCGTAGGCGGGTGCGTCCCCGTGGTTCGCCGCAGCCACGGCTTCGAGGATGGTGGGGTGGACGCCTGCGTGATTGTCGCTGGCGAAGCTCTTGGGATAGGTCGAATCGATCGGCACCTGCCCAGGCTACTTTCACGACTCACAAGATTCAGAGAGGCGATAGGCGATCGTCGAGGGTGGGCCCGGGGGTGTCCGCTGGCTCGGGTGCTGCATTGCTGGTTAGCGGTGATCCCCATGCTGGCGGTGATGCCTCCTGTTGTGGGTTGGGGCCAGTTTGGCGAGCGGTTGTGAGAGGCGGGAAAGAAGGCGGCCAGCGAGAGCGAGCCAGAGCCGGGCGGTGGGTGGCTGAGGCAAGGTGAGGTCGGTGCTGGAGTGAGGGCCAGATGGGCCAGGTGCCGGGCGTGCGAAGTGGAGCTACGCCCGGTATTGGGTCCGCGAAGGCGAAGCGGCCTTGGGCCATGCGAAGCCGAGGTGCGCTCGGTGTTGGGTGTGCGGAGGCGAGGTACCTCCGACGCGGGGCATGCGGGAAGGCCACACAGGGCAAAGGCCAGCCCTGCAAACACCAGCGGGGCAGAGGCCAGCCCTGCAAAACGGAGGTAGGGGTCGTACCCCAGGGTTGAAGATGGCGTGAGGTCAGTGCCAGGGGACAGCGGGGGAGGCGTAGACGTCAAGCGTGTACGCGGGAGGCGGCGTTCTGGAGGAGGATGCGGCAGAGGTCGCCCAGGTCTTGGCCCGCGGCCTCCGCCGCCATCGGCAGCAGCGACGTCTCCGTCATCCCGGGGGCCACGTTGACCTCCAGGAAGTGGGGCTTGTCTGAGGCGTCGACGATGAGGTCGGTGCGGGAGATGTCCCGGAGGCCCAGGGCGGTGTGGGCCGTCACGGCGGTTTCGGCGCAGGCCGCGGCCGCCTCGGCGGAGAGGCGGGCCGGCGCGAAGAACTCGGTGTGGCCGGCGGTGTAGCGGGCCGCGTAGTCGTAGACGCCCTCGTCCGGGACGATCTCGACGGCGGGCAGGGCGATCGGGCCGTTGCCCAGGTCGACGACCGAGACCGCTACTTCGACGCCCGCCACGTAACGCTCGATCAGCGCCGTGTCGCCGTACGCGAAACAGCCGACCATCGCGGCCGGGAGCTCTTCGGCGGTGCGGACGATCGAGGCGCCCAGGGCGGAGCCGCCACGGGCGGGCTTGACGAACAGGGGGAGGCCGAGATGCGCCACGATGCGGCCCAGGACGACCGTGGCGCCGAGGTCGTGGAAGGTCTCCTTGGGCAGGGTGACCGACTCGGGGGTGCGCAGGCCGACCGAGCGTACGACGCCCTTGGCGGTCGGCTTGTCGAAGGCGACGCGGCAGGCGTCGGGGTCGGCGCCGACATAGGGGACGTTCAGCAGTTCGAGGATGGAACGGATGGCGCCGTCCTCACCCGCGCCGCCGTGCAGCGTGACGAAGACCGCGTCCGGTGGGTCGGCCAGGATGGACGGCACGAGGGACGCGTCGGTGTCGCGGGCCTCCACGTCGATGCCGGCCGCCCGCAGCACCTCACTCACCCGGCGACCGGAGCGCAGGGACACCTCCCGTTCGTATGAGAGGCCCCCGGCCAGCACGAGCACGTGGCCCAGATCGCTCATTTGTTCTCCTCCGCTGATCGCACGCTGTCCAACCGTACCGGGGCTGGGGTGGAATGGTGTACGGCAGGCGCTTTCTACCGTGCGGGCTATGACCAACGGAATGCATAGATATGCACTGCGAGGGGAAGAGCCGGCGTCCCAACCGAGACGCCGGCAGGCAAGAGAGGATCAGGCCAGGTCAGGCCCGGGCGTGTCCACGCCCGCATGCCCCCGGGCCGACCCCGTCCCGAACGTGTCCCGCAGCTGGATCTCCTGCTCGATCACCCCAGCCAACCGCCGGACCCCTTCCCGAATCCGGTCCGGCTCAGGGAAGCAGTAGGACAGCCGCATCTGCCGGGCCCCGCTCCCATCGGAGAAGAACCCGGTCCCCGGCACGAACGCCACCCGTTCCGCCACCGCCCGCGGCAGGATGGCCTTCGAGTCCAGGCCCTCCGGCAGCGTCGCCCACACGAAGAACCCCCCGGCCGGTCGTGTCCAGGTGACCTCGGGGGGCATGAGCGCCGAGAGCGCGTCGAGCAGCGTGTCACGTCGCTCGCGATAGAGCTCCCTGAACGTTTTGATCTGCTCCTGCCACGGCTGCGTGGCGAGGTACTGGCCCACGGCCAGCTGGGTGAAGGACGAGTGCGACAGTACGGCCGACTCCATGGCCAGCACGAGCTTGTCGCGGACGGCGTGCGGCGCCAGCGCCCAGCCGACCCGGAACCCAGGGGCGAGCGTCTTGGAGAACGACCCGAGATAGACCACGCCGTCGGGATTGTCAGCCCGCAGCGCGCGCATGGGCTCGCCGTCGAAGCCGAGCAGCCCGTACGGGTTGTCCTCGATGATCAGGACACCGGCCCGCTGGCAGATGTCGAGCACCTGCTGCCGCCGCGCCAGGTTCAGGGTGACACCGGCGGGGTTGTGGAAGGTCGGGATCGTGTAGAGGAACTTGATCGGGGCGCCCGCGGTCTCCAGCGCGTAGATGGTCTGCGCGAGAGACTCGGGAATGATGCCCTGATCGTCCATGGCGATATGCACCACTTTGGCCTGATAAGCGGCGAATGTGCCGAGGGCGCCTACGTACGACGGGCCTTCGGCCAGCACCACGTCACCCGGGTCGATGAAGATCCGGGTGACCAAATCAAGCGCTTGCTGCGAACCTACGGTGACGACCACGTCGTTCGCCCCGGCCTGGATCCCCTCCAGCCGCATCACGTCGCAGATCTGCTCGCGCAGGTGCGGATCGCCCTGGCCGGAGCCGTACTGCAGCGCGACGGGACCGCGCCTGGTGACCAGATCGGACACCAGCTCGCCGACCATGTCGAGGGGGAGGGCCGTGACGTACGGCATGCCGCCGGCGAGCGAGACCACCTCGGGCCTCGACGCGACGGCGAAAAGAGCTCGGATCTCGGAGGCGACCATCCCGGTAGCTCGTGCGGCGTACCGATCGACGTAGGCATCGATGCGCGACCCTTGGGTCGCGGGCGTCTGACCGTGATCCAGCTCTCCTGTCACGGTCCACCTCCTTGGTGTCATTTGTCGCTGAACTACCAGATTACGGCAGTCGGACATGTCGGCTGTGACCGGGCTCGACCGTCGTGGTACCCGATGGCGGGACGTCACTGGGCTACGATGCCAGCTGGGGACGCGTTTTTCGCGCGCTTTTCCGGGTCAACGATTGGGGCCGTAGTTGTCGCGTCGGCTGGTCAACATAACCCTGGACAATCTGGACGATCTGCCGCGCCGCTGCCGGCGGTGCGTCTTTTGGGAGCTCGACCCCGTCAGCGGGGAGCGCGCGATCGACTCCGGTGGTCCAGAGCTGGAGAAAGAGGCATGGATCTCCGGCACGCTGCTCGAATGGGGCAGCTGCGGCAAGATCGTGTACGTCGACGGGGTGCCCGCCGGCTTCGTCATTTACAGCCCGCCGCTCTACAGCCCCCGCTCGGTGGCCTTTCCCACCTCGCCGGTCAGCGCAGACGCGGTGCTGCTCATGACCGCGCACATCATTCCGGAGTTCTCGGGCGGCGGTCTGGGCCGGATGCTGATCCAGGGCGTGGCCAAGGACCTGACGCGACGTGGCGTGAAGGCCATCGAGGCGTTCGGCGACCTCAAGTGGGAGGAGCCGAGCTGCGTGGTCCCGGCCGAATACCTGCTGTCCGTGGGCTTCAAGACGGTACGCCCGCATCTGCGCTTCCCCCGGCTCCGGCTGGAGCTGAAGACGGCCGTCTCGTGGCGCGAGGACGTCGAGGTGGCCCTGGAGCGCCTACTCGGCTCCATGAGCCCGGAACGCGCCCTTCGCCCCGTCTGACGCCATCTCAAGGACGCCAAAGGCGAACAGGCAGAAGCCCCCTGAGCGAACCATCGCCAGGGGGCTTCTCACTGAAACGCTGCGGGCGTCGTCAGATGATGCCCTCGAGCTCGCGCAGCAGCATGGCCTTCGGCTTGGCGCCGATGATCTGCTTCACGACCTCTCCACCCTTGTAGACGTTCAGGGTGGGGATCTGGAGCACACCGTAGTCGCGCGGGACATCCGGGTTCTCGTCGATGTTGAGCTTGACGATCTCCAGCTTGTCGCCGTGCTCCTTGGCGATCTCCTCGAGGATGGGCGATACCTGACGGCATGGGCCGCACCACTCGGCCCAGAAGTCAACGAGCACGGGCTTGTCGCTCTTGAGGACCTCGGCCTCGAAGGTGGCGTCGGTTACTGCCTTCACGGTGCGCTCCTTAGTTTTCGTTCGAGGCCAGCCAGCGCTCGGAGTCGAGTGACGCCGAGCAGCCGGTGCCGGCCGCGGTGATGGCCTGCCGGTAGATGTGGTCGACGACGTCGCCCGCGGCGAAGACGCCGTCGATGTTGGTCGCCGTGCTGGGCGCGTCGACCTTGACGTAGCCGTCGTCGTCGAGGTCGATCTGGCCCTTGACCAGCTCGCTGCGCGGGTCGTGGCCGATCGCCAGGAACAGCGCGTCGGTGGCCAGCTCGCATTCCTCGCCGGTCTTGAGGTTGCGCAGCTTGACGGCCTCGACCTTGTCGGCGCCGAGGACGTCGACGACCTCGCTGTCCCAGATGAAGCGGATCTTGTCGTTCGCGAACGCCCGCTCCTGCATGATCTTGCTGGCGCGCAGTTCGTCACGGCGGTGCACGACAGTGACCATGCGGCCGAAGCGGGTCAGGAACGTGGCCTCCTCCATCGCGGTGTCACCACCGCCGACGACCACGATGTCCTTGTTGCGGAAGAAGAAGCCGTCACAGGTGGCACACCAGGAGACGCCCCGCCCGGACAGGCGCTTCTCGTTGGGCAGGCCCAGCTCGCGGTAGCCGGAGCCCATCGCCAGGATGACCGACTTGGCGTAGTAGGTCTCGCTGTGGGTCTTGATCACCTTGGGATTGGCCTCAAGGTCCACTTCGAGTACGTCGTCCGCGACCAGCTCGGCGCCGAACCGCTCGGCCTGCTTACGCAGGTTGTCCATCAGATCGGGGCCCATGATGCCGTCGGGGAAACCGGGGAAGTTCTCGACATCGGTGGTGTTCATCAACGCGCCGCCCGCCGTCACCGAGCCCTCGAAGACCAGCGGCTTGAGCTCGGCGCGCGCGGAGTAGACGGCCGCCGTGTATCCAGCGGGGCCGGATCCAATGATGATCACGTTACGCACGTCGCTCAACGCTCTCACGCCTTCCTAGTCTGCTCTTGCCTGTCGCCTCAACAGATCCTAGGCCGCCGTGATTCCCGGCCCCGTCCTCAACGCACGCCGAAAACGAAAGAGCCCGCCGAAGCGGGCTCTGACGTGGGCGTTCAAGGGATCACCGACCTACCAGCGCCCCACCATGGGCTTACGCAGGCTCTTGCAGTTGAACGGGTCGACGATGTCGACGCGGAGCGTCTTGGCCGCCTTGTTCTTCCAGGAGGTCATGATGATGGCCTCCGACCCGTTGAACTGGCCCTGGTCGACCGCGAATACCTTGAGCTTCGTACGGTTGGCCACCCGGCTGACGCACTTGTCGACCACGTCGATCTCCGAGGAACCGCCACCCGCTATGGGCGCGGGCCCGAAGATGCCTTCGAGCGGCTGCCGCAGCTCCTGTTCGCTGTAGTTGTGCCCGCTGTCCGTCAGCGCGTACGGCCTGGGCCGCACCTCCGCCTTGGGCGGAGGCGGCGACGCCTGAGCGGTCTGCAACTGCTTCCCGCTGGCGATGGTGCCACCACCACCCGCGAGCAGGCTGGTGGAGAGCACTGCGGTGCCCACCACAGCCGCCGCGGCAGCAGCGGCGACCGCGGGCATCGCCCATCGGCGCCGTCGTGCGGCCGTGTGCTTGGCAGGGACGATGGTGCCGTCGTCGGAGACCACCCCGAGGCGTACCGGCTCCGGCTCCCGCGGGGATTGCTCCCATGGGGAGTCCCGCATGAGCTCATCCCAGTTGGGGGGTTCCGCCAGGCCGACACCACCCCCGCGCGCGGATCCCGCCTCGGCGGCCAGCGCCTTGTCGATGCGCAGTGCGACTCCCATCGGCATGGCCGGTGTCGGAGTCGCCGCGAGCACCTCGCGAACCGCTGCCAGGTCGGCCAGTAGCTCCCCACAGGGGTCGCATACCGCGAGATGCTCGCGGACCTGGCGGGCCGTGCCAGCGTCTAGGAGACCCTCGGCCAACTCGGCCAGGATTTCCAGATCGTAGTGCGTATCACCCGTCACGAAGTTCTGCTCCCTTCGCGGATGAGACGCGACTGAGGTCCGATCGGTTCCGCAGATGCGAAAGAATTGGGGCAAGTTTCGCGCGCCCCCGCGCGCACCGGCTCTTCACCGTCCCGCTGGGCACTTCAAGCACCTGAGCTGCGTCTTCGACCGAATAGCCCATCATGTCGACGAGCACCAGCGCGGCGCGCTGGTCGGTCGGAAGCAGTTTCAGCGCGGCCGAAACCTCCATCGAAACCTCACGCTCACCCGTCTGGTCGGGCATCGGCGTGTCACGCTCGGCGGCCTCGATGAGCTCGTCATCGGCGACCGGTCTGACGGACTTGCGGCGCATCCGGTCGAGGCAGGCGTTCACCACGATCCGGTGCAGCCAGGTCGTGACCGCGGCCTCGCCGCGGAACGTGCTCGCCTTCCGGTAGGCGGAGACGAAGGCGTCCTGCACCGCGTCGGCCGCTTCGTCGGGATCGCCCAGCGTGCGCAGGGCCACGGCCCACATGCGGTCACGGTGTCTCTTGACGATCTCGCTGAAGGCGTGAGGATCCCCGTTGATGTGCGCGGTCAGCAGCTCGGCGTCGGTGACGGCGGGCCGCTCCGCGGAGGAGGGTGGCTCGGGTGGGGAGTTCACAAGAGGGATTCCTGGGTTATGCCGATCCGGGAGAATGCACCACTACTTCATAGATGGTGCCATGAAACTTGCCCGCATCTGCCGGAAGACGGGTAAACCAGATCAAAACGTACCTGCCGCTTGCGGCTTGATCAGGCTTCAAGGTGATCTTTCCGGACCCGTTCTTCTCCTTGGTGACGGTCTTCAGCGAGCCCAGCTCAGGCGAATCGCCGACCTTCAGCTCGACGCTCGCGCCCGATGCATCGGCCAGCGTAGCCACCACGTCGCCGATCGGCATGCTCTTGCCCATATCGAGCAGCAATCCCACCCCGGCCTTGAGGTTGCCCAGGTCGGCGCTGTTGTAGTTCTCCGTTTTCCAGAGCGTGCTGGGCTTGCCGTCGATGGCGAGCGGCGCCATCTCGTTCTTCTCATCCCGGTCGGCGAGCGGATCGAAGCCGGTCGCCTTCTCCGGCTTCACGACGACCATCGGCTGCGCCGACGCGGAGGCCGAGGCGCTCGGGGAGGTCTCCGCCTGCGGGGAGTTCGGACTGCCCAGACTGCGGCCGATCGTCCAGGCACCGACGCCGACCGCGGCGATGACGAGCAGCACCACGACGGTCATCAGCACCCGGTTGATCATGCTGCCGCCGCTGGGTGCGCGGGGCGGCATGGGCCTGGGCTGCGTCGGCAGAGGCGGGCGCGGCGGGCGCCGCTCGGTCTCGATGCCCTCGGAGTGCGAGACCGACTGCACCGCCGGCGTCTGGGGATAGGCGATCGGGATCGGCATGGGCCGGGCCACGTTGGCGAGCGCGTCGGCGATCTCGGACGGGCTGGACAGGGCGGCCTGCCCCTTGCGGGACTCGGGCAGGCAGGACCTGATGGTGACCGCGTCGAGATATCCGGGCACTCCGGCGGTGACCTGGCGGGGCGTGCAGAAGTGCCCGTCGATCATCGGCGCCGTGGGCAGACCGCCCTCCTCCTCGTCGCCCGGCCAGTGGCCGGACAGCCCCGCGTACAGCAGGCGGCCCAGCCCTTCGGCGTCGTCGAGGGCGGGCTGGTCGGTGGTGAGCCCGGACAGGGCGGCGTCGACCGCGACGCCGAGCACCTTGACCGTGTTGCCGGTCGTCCACACCAGGTGCGCCGGGCGCAGGCACAGGTGATAGAGGTCGGCCTCATGCGCGTGGGCCAGCGCCTCGGCGGCCTCGGCGACCAGGCCGGCGGCCCGCTCCGGCTCCAGCGGGCCGGCCGCGAGCAGGTCGGACAGGGTGTCGCCGGTGACCCACTCGCTGACCACGTACGAGTGATCGTCGTGCTCGGCGGCGTCGAACACCTGCGTCAGGCGCGGATCGGTGAGCCTGCTGGCGGCGCGGGCGGCCGTGACCACCTCGTGGACGCGGGGAAAGTCAGGGGAGAAGGTGTGGACCGCGACGGGGCGGGCGAGGATCTCGTCGATGGCCTTCCACAGGGTGGCTCCATCGGACTCGGTCACCCGGTCCTCCAGCCGGAAGCGTTCGGCGAGACGGGTGCCGGGTTCGACCGACGACGTGCTCACTGACTCACTCCGCTCGGCCGCTCGGGGGTGCTCATGACTCGACTCACCTGCGTGGGGGTGTACCACGTAGGCACGCTATGCCGGGTGGATCCGCCCACGCCCCTCCTGCTTCCATTCGCGCCGTGTCGGCACCATGCTAGTGCCGCGCCGGTTCCACCCGCGTTCCTTACCTGCCTACCCGCCCGGCAACCATCCCAACGATCGAGTTGATCTCCGGGATGCGCATGCGATGGGCGACTCCCAGATACAACAGCATGCCCAGACCGCCGCCCACGGCCAAGGCGATCACCGAGTTGAGGAAGGTGAGCCCGCCGAACACATCCTGAACCGCCCAGACGGCCACCAGCGCCAGTGCCGCCGCGGGCAGTGCGGACAGGTACATCCTCGTCAGAGCCGTCCCGATCTTCCAGCCCCCCAGCCCCTTGACCCGGCGGGCGGCGAGAATCCAGGCGCCGCCGGCCCCGATGGTGTAGGCGACGGCGTAGGCGAAGGCCAACCCCATCACCGCGTACCGAGCCGGCAGCAGGACGTTGAAGACTACCATCAGCAGCGCGTTGACCGCCGTCGTCGCCGCGCCCACGTAAACGGGCGTCCGGGTGTCGCCGAAGCTGTAGAAGACCCGCAGCAGCAATTGGAAGATCGAGAACGGCACCAGCGCCAGGCCGTAGACCTGCAGCACGTTGCCGATGTAGACGGCCGCGTCGGCCGAGGTGACGCCGTGGGCGTACAACGGCACGGTGATCGCCGGGCCGAGCACCATCAGCAGCAGCGACACCGGGACCATCACCGAGCTGATGAGTCGCACGCTCGACCCGAACTCTGAGCGGACCTCGTCGAGCTGCCCCGCTTCTACCGCCCGGCTCATCCTGGGCAGCATGGCCGTGATCACCGAGACGCCGATGACGCCGTAGGGCAGCTGGAAGAGCTGGAAGGCCAGCGTGTACGGGCTGATGCCGTGGCCGGGCACCGCATCGCCCGCCGCGCTGGACAGGTTGGTCGTCAGCATGAAGCCGAGCTGCGTGACCACCACGTAGCCGATGGTCCAGATCCCGGCCCGGCCCATCTCGCCGAGCCGCGCGTTGCGCACGTCGAAGCGCGGGACGAAGGAGAACCCGATCCGCTTGAGCGCGACGATCAGCACGGCGGCCTGCGCCACGATGCCCGCCGTGGTGCCCAGGCCGAGCAGCGCGATCTGGCCGTTGGTGACCAGGCCGATGTCGCCGCCCGCCTTGCCGGCCACCACCATGTAGAGCACGAGCACACAGATGACCACGAGGTTGTTGATCACCGGCGCCCACATGGGAGCCGCGTAGCGGTCACGCGTGTTGAGAATGGCCCCGGCCACCGCGCCGACGCCGAAGAAGGCCAGCTGCGGCAGGATGAACCGGGCCAGCAGCACCGCGACCTCGAACTTGCGGCTGCCGGGCAGCCAGTCGGTGGTGTAGAGGTCGATGAGCAGGGGGGCCGCCAGCACGGCGAGCACGGCGACGACCAGCAGCGCCGCCGTGGCCAGCGTCATGAGGCGCTGCTCATAGGCCCGGCCGCCGTCGTAGTCGCGCTGCTGCGCCTTGACGATCATCGGCACCACGACGCTGCTGAGCACGCCGAGCAGCAGTAGGTCGAGAATGCTGTATGGAATCGCGTACGCGGCGTTGTAGGCGTCACCCATGGCCAAGGTGCCGATCGCGGAGGCGAGCACCATCGTCCGCACGAATCCCGTGACCCTGGACACCATCGTGCCCGCCGCCATGATGGCGCTGGCCCGCAACATGCGGCTCATACGGTCTCACTCTCCCGGCTCTTGGCGGCCCGAGCGAGCCGTCGCTGCGATCTGCGCCGTAGCACCCGTGTCACGACCGCGGCGAGCATGACCGCCAGCGCCGCCCCGACGATGACCAGGGCGATCCCCGTGTAGCCGGTGGTGCGGATCGTCAGCTTGACCGGCTTGCCGTACGGCAGACCGTTCCTGGTCATCAGCTGGACGCTCACCGTGGCGTCACCGCTCGTTGTCGCGTTCATCCCCACCTGGACGCCGCCATTTTGATCGTTGGGGATCGTCAGCAGCTTCTTGGACGGCGTGGGGTTGATCTGGAGGACACCGGGATTGTTGCTCTTCACGTCGATGTAGAGAGCGATAGTCTCACCGATCGAATTCTTCACGCTGATGGGCACCTGGCCGTTGCTCCCGGCCAGCTGGCGCAGCTGGTCGGGGTCGGCCCCGGTGATCGAGATCTTGTTCATCTGGGTCTGAACGGCCCCGTCGACCAGCTTGGTGGCGGCGCGGCCCGCACGCGTGTTGTTGCGCCAGGACGAGGAGGCCAGCCTGAGCACCGCGGCGTCGAAGTCGGAGTGCGGCTTGGGCTCGGCCGCGATCAGGGCGGTGAGCTGTGCCTTCTCGGCCACTTTCTTGAGCGGGGCGAGGTACTTGGCGCTGAGCTCGTCCTTGCGGTCCTGGTCGGTGTAGGTGAGCGCGGCCCTGGGCACGGACGCCTTGCTCGGCTTGAGCGAGCCGAGCTGGGTCAGCGTCAGCCACGGCAGCCGGTTCGCGGTCTTGAGCAGAGTGTTGACCAGCTTCGGGTTCGGGTCCCAGCGGCGCGAGGGTGCGATGACCAGCGACCGGGGATTGGTCTGGCCAGGCTCGGAGGCGACCATCGCGGTCTCGGCGATGAAGCGCTGCTTGCTCAGGAAGACCGAGCCCGGCGCGGTGGAGTCGGGCTCGAAGGTGCGCGTGAGCTCCGCGTCGGCGACCAGCGCGGTGACCGGCCCCTCGACGCTGTCGAGCGTGGTGACGGCGTCGGGCGTGAACGCGACCGGCGGCTGCGGCGGCAGGTTCGTGGAGTTGAGCAGGACCCGGTCGACCTTGGAGACGTTGAGCAGGTCGAGCGCGTCGGGATCGAGCACGCCCGCGACCGGCCAGTTCGTCGTCAGCGACACGTCGCGCTTGAGCAGCTCCGTGGCGACCTGGCCGCCCATCGCGATCGCCGTGGCGGTCTGGCCGTCCAGCCCCTGGTGGGCGAGCGCGGCGACGTCGGGATCGGCGTAGGGCGTGGCCACGACCGGGGAGGAGGCCAGCGCGGTGCGCAGCGAGTTGAGCCACTGCGCGGCGTTGGGGTCGGCGGCCTGGTCCTTGCCCTTGAGCCGGTGCTTGCGGGACAGAGCCTGCGCGTCGTCGAGGAGCGCGGGGTCCACGAACCAGGTGACGCTCTTGTGCGCCGTGGCGGCGATGCCGGCCAGCTCGGCGAGCCGGCCCTTGCCGGTCAGCTGCGGGCCCAGCTTGTCGTCGACGAAGTTGTCGTTCTCGGCGCGATGCGTCTGGTCGATGATGGGCAGCGCGATGGCCAGCCGGTTGCGCGGCAGTTTCTGCGGGGTCGGCGGCGCGTACGTCAGGTAGGTGCGCTGCGGCGTGGAGATCGACGCACCGAAGCGGGCCACGTCGACGGCGATCGGATAGACACCGAACGACGTCAGCCCGAGCTGCACGGGTGTCGCCAGGAGCTCGAAGGTCTTGGAGGCACCCGCCTCCAGCGCCGGGATGTCCATGAAGGAGACCTGCGTAGAGAGCCTCGTGGGCAGGGTCGCCGGGTTCTGGTCGGTCTGGTAGGCGGACATGGTGGCCCGGTCGGGGAACTTCTGCGGCTGGTAACGCAGCTGGACCCGCAGGCTGGTCATCGCCTCGCCCGTGTCGTTGCGGACCACTCCGGCGATCTTGATCTGCGTGGTCTGGCTCGTAGGCACATCGGGCGTGATGGACGTGATCGACACGTCCATCGACTGCCTGTTCGCCTTCCCGGCGGCCGTGCCCGGCGTCTTCGTGGCAGCAGTACTCGGCGTCGTCGCGGCCATGGGCGCGAGCAACGCGGCGGACAGTACGGCGAGCAGCGAGACCTTACGGATCACGCGTCCGCCCGAGCTGGAGTACGACGCACGCCCGCAATGGTACGGGCTCAGTGCCGTATCGCGACCGCCTGGCGGGATCCTCTGGGCCTCGGGATCCGCAGGTTCACGGTCTTGCCGGGCAGGAGTGTCAGCAGGTCAAGGGCGCGCATGGAGAGGGCCGTGTGGCGTTCCCCGGTGGCCGTGAAGATCGCGTCGGCATCGGCGCGGAGGCGGTCGTCCACCGCCACGGCCAGGCCCTCGGGCAGCAGCAACGGGCTGACGAGCCCGGCCGCGTAGTCGGTGGCGGAATTGACCAGAAAGTCGGGGGCGAGGCGTACCTGCCGCACGCCGAGCGCGCCGCAGACGGCCCCGGCCTGCGGTGGGTCCGAGACGGCGGAGACGACGGCGACGACGACCTCGCGGCCGATTCTCGTGGCGACCTCGAACACCGTGACCGCCACGCACCGCCCGGGCGCGGCGGAGACCGCCTCGGGCAACTCGTCCACGCAAGTCATGGGGCGAGGAAGGCGTACGATCTCATGATGGACCTGGTGTGCGAGGAGCCAGCGGTGGATCGCGAGGGCGTCCTTCATAGAAGACCTCCTGGCCTGGTTCCATGGCCCCCGACGGTCCCCTGACCGACGGTAACCCCGACTGGATATTGCTCGGGGGATATGTTCCGGAATCAAAGGACCTACCCAGCTTGTCCGACTCAAATCTGACCGAAAGCCAGCAGCGGGCCATGACCGACCTGTTCCGTAAGATCGCTCCGGTGGCCGACGAGCTTGGCCGGTTGTTCGCCGCGCATGGGCACGAGCTGGCCCTCGTCGGCGGCCCGGTGCGCGACATCCTGCTCGGCCGCGTGGGCAACGATCTCGACCTGACCACCGACGCCAGGCCCGAACGGGTCCTGGAAATGGTCCGTGATTGGGCTGATTCGGTCTGGACGATCGGCATCGACTTCGGCACGGTCGGCGTGCGGAAGGGCGGCTCGCTGCTGGAGATCACCACCTACCGCAGCGAGTCGTACGACCCCAAGTCCCGCAAGCCGGAGGTCATGTACGGCGAGACGCTGGAGGCCGACCTGGAGCGGCGCGACTTCGCGGTCAACGCGATGGCCGTGCGGCTGCCGGGGCACGCGTTCGTCGACCCCTACGGCGGCCTGACCGACCTGTCGGCCAAGCTGCTGCGCACGCCGGGCACGCCCGAGCAGTCCTTCGACGACGACCCGCTGCGCATGCTGCGCGCCGCCAGGTTCGCCTCGCAGCTCGGCTTCACGGTCGACGCCAAGGCCCTCGCGGCGATGACCGACATGGCCGAGCGCATCGAGATCGTCTCGGCCGAGCGCATCCGTGACGAGCTCGACAAGCTGATCTGCGGCACCTACCCGCGCGAGGGCCTGCGCCTGCTGGTCGAGACCGGGCTGGCCGCGCACGTGCTGCCCGAGCTGCCCAAGCTGCGCCTGGAGATCGACGAGCACCACCGGCACAAGGACGTCTACGAGCACACGCTGACCGTCCTCGACCAGGCCATCGCCCAGGAGGACGACGGCAAGCCCGACCGGATCCTGCGCTGGGCCGCGCTGCTGCACGACATCGGCAAGCCCAAGACGCGGCGGCACGAGGCGGGCGGGCGGGTCTCCTTCCATCACCACGAGGTGGTGGGGGCGCAGATGGCCAAGAAGCGCATGACCGAGCTCAAGTTCCCCAAGGACGTGGTGGCCGACGTGTCGCAGCTGGTGGAGCTGCACCTGCGCTTCCACGGTTACGGCACGGGCGAGTGGACCGACAGCGCGGTGCGCCGCTATGTGCGCGACGCCGGTCACCTGCTCGACCGGCTCCACAAGCTGACCAGGGCCGACTGCACGACGCGCAACAAGCGCAAGGCGGCCACGCTGTCGCGTACGTACGACCAGCTAGAGGAGCGCATCGCCCGGCTGGCCGACGAGGAGGAGCTGGCCAAGATCCGCCCGGAGCTCGACGGCAACGAGATCCAGCGGATCCTCGGCGTCGGTCCCGGCCCGATCGTCGGGCGGGCGTACAAGTTCCTGCTGGAGCTCCGCCTGGACAAGGGGATGGTCGGCAAGGAGACCGCCACCGAGGCGCTGCTGGAGTGGGCGCGGGAGAGCGGTGCGTCACCGGCCGGCGACACGACGCCGGCTTGATCTCAGCAGGAGGCCGTGGCGCGGCGCCCCGGATGATCAGCGGGAGGCCGTGGCGCGCGGCGTCGGGATGATCATCCGGTAGATCAGTGCGCCCGCCAGGTAACCGGCCGTCACGATCACCACGGCCGCGTAGGACTTGCCGTTGGCCGGCAGGATCGCCGCGGACAGGGCGGCCGCCAGCACGTACATGCCGTTGAACAGCATGTCGTAGATCGAGAAGGCCCGGCCCAGGTAGGCGTCCTCCACGTCGCGCTGGACCGTGACGTCGGCGCAGATCTTGACGCTCTGCCCGGCGATGCCGAGCACGAACCCGGCGATCGGCAGGCTCCACGTCTGGAACGGCACGACCAGCACCGCCGTGAGCACGCCGGCCACGACCAGCGCGATCGGTACCCACCGCTCGATCGTGAACCGCGCGGTGGCCCACGGAGTGACGATCACCGCGAGGAAGAAGCCAACACCCGAGGTGGCCACGACCAGGCTGAGCCCACGCAGCGCCACCTCGGAGTCGCCGCCGGAGAAGTAGTAGCGGTAGAGGATGATGCCGAGCGCGGTGGCCATGCCGTACATGAACCGGTGTGTCGCCATCGCGCCCATAGTGGCGGCGGCCGTACGGTGGCCCACCAGGTGCTTGGCGCCGTCGACGAGGCCGATGAGCACGTTGCGCACGGCCTCGCGGGCTTGCGGCCGCTCGGGGTCGAAGGAGGGGCCGAGCAGCGAGCGCTCCATGGTGCGGGCGATCAGCGCGCTCATCCCGGCGACCACGCCCGAGACGACCAGCAGCAGCGCCACGCCGAAGTCGCCGCTGCCGAACAGCTCACGCAGCAGGAAGCCCACCCCGGCGCCGAGAAAGGTGAAAACCGTGCCCGAGGTGGGCGTGACCGCGTTGGCGGCCATCAGCCGGTCTTCCGGCACCACGTGCGGCAGCGACGCGCCGAGGGCGGCCAGGAAGAACCGGTTGGCGGCGAGCACGCCGAGCGCGGCCGCGTAGAAGACCGTGTCGGGCACGTCGGCGGCGACCAGCGCCGCCGCCACGACCAACAGCGCGCCGCGCACGATCGGCGCGATGACGAGGATCTGCCGCCGCGACCAGCGGTCGATGAAGACGCCGACGAACGGGCCGAGAATGCTGTACGGCAGCAGCAGCACGGCCAGCCCGGCCGCCACCTGCAGAGCCGTGGTCTGCGTCTCCGGGCTGAAGAAGGCGAACCCGACCACGGCGAACTGGAAGACCCCGTCGGAGAACTGGGAGACCAGCCGGGTGGCGAACAGCCGTCGGAAGTCCCTGCCCTTCAGGACCACGCGAAGATCGGCGACGAATGACACGCAGTCAGCCTACTTCCGCCCGATTCACAGGTTGGTACAGCAGGCAGTCATTCGTCGCCAGTGGCCAACATGATCACGTACGCTTCGTAGCGTGACGATGGAAGAACACGTGGTGTTGGTCGACGGCGACGGCAACGCGATCGGCACCGCTCCCAAGAGCTCGGTGCACGGCCAGGAAACCCCGCTCCACCTGGCGTTCTCCAGTTACGTCTTCGACGAGGACAGCCGCGTCCTGCTGACCAGGCGCGCCGCGGGCAAACTGACCTGGCCGGGCGTGTGGACCAACAGCTGCTGCGGCCACCCGCTACCCGGCGAGCCGCTGAAGCACGCGGTCATCCGCAGGCTGTCCTACGAGCTCGGCCTGACGGTGGACCGGGTGGATCTCATGCTGCCGACGTTCACCTATCGCGCGGTCATGCCCAACGGCATCGTCGAACACGAGCTCTGCCCCGTCTACCGCGTGACGGTCGATGCCTCCGCCATCCCGAACCCGGACGAGGTTGACGAAATCCGGTGGATGCCCTGGAAGGAGTTCGCGGACGGCGTCCTGAGCACCCTGCTGGCGATCAGCCCGTGGTGCCGCGAACAGGTCCCCATGCTGAACGAACTGGGCACCAATCCCCTGGACTGGCGCCCGGCCTCGGTGGAGGAGCTGCCTCCGGCCGCCCGAAGCGCTGCCCGTACCGCTTTGTGAGATTTTGTGGGGCTTTGTGGGGCGCCGCGCGGAGTGCACGGCGCCGGACCACGGACCTATCTGTCCACTTCGCCGCGGATGAACTTCTCGACGTAGTCGCGCGCGTCGTCGTCCGAGTATTGGACCGGCGGCGACTTCATGAAGTAGGAGGACGCGCTCAGGATCGGTCCCGCGATCCCCCGGTCGAGGGCGATCTTGGCGGCGCGCACGGCGTCGATGATGATCCCCGCCGAGTTGGGCGAGTCCCACACCTCCAGCTTGTACTCCAGGGTGAGCGGCGTGTCGCCGAACGAGCGCCCCTCCAGCCGCACGAAGGCCAGCTTCCGGTCGTCGAGCCACGGCACGTGGTCCGACGGGCCGATGTGCACGTCGGCCTTGGCCATCTCGTGCGGGATCTGCGAGGTGACCGACTGCGTCTTGGAGATCTTCTTCGACTGGAGGCGCGTGCGCTCCAGCATGTTCATGAAGTCCATGTTGCCGCCGACGTTGAGCTGGTACGTGCGCAGCAGCTCGACCCCACGGTCCTCGAACAGCTTGGCCAGCACGCGGTGCGTGATGGTCGCGCCGACCTGCGACTTGATGTCGTCGCCGACGATCGGCACGCCGGCCGCGGTGAACTTCTCCGCCCATTCCGGGTCGGAGGCGATGAACACCGGCAGCGCGTTGACGAACGCCACCTTGGCGTCCAGCGCGCACTGGGCGTAGAACCGGTCGGCCGCCTCGGAGCCCACGGGGAGGTAGGACACCAGGACGTCCACCTGGCTCTCGCGGAGCACCTGGACGACGTCGACCGGCGACTCGTCGGACTCTTCGATGATCTCGCGGTAGTACTCGCCAAGTCCGTCGAAGGTATGGCCGCGCTGGACGATCACCCCGGTGGGCGGCACGTCCGCGAACTTGATCGTGTTGTTCTCGCTGGCGCCGATCGCCTCGGACAGGTCGCGGCCGACCTTCTTGGCGTCGACGTCGAACGCGGCGACGAACTCGACGTCGCCCACGTGATAGTCGCCGAACTTCACGTGCATCAGGCCCGGCACCCGTGTGGCCGGGTCGGCGTCCTTGTAATAGTGAACGCCCTGAACCAGTGACGCCGCGCAGTTGCCAACACCGACAATGGCCACGCGAACCGAACCCATCGCACTCGCTCCCTTACTCATCAGTTGATCTCTCGGGGTTCTCCTCAGAGGAGCCCCGTCTCTCTGTCGCGATCAGCTCGTTCAGCCACCGCACCTCGCGTTCGACCGATTCGAGCCCGTGACGTTGCAGTTCGAGCGTGTAGCTGTCGAGGCGCTCCCTGGTGCGGGCCAGGGCCGTGCGCACGCTGTCGAGGCGTTCCTCCAGGCGGCTGCGGCGGCCTTCGAGGATCCGCAGTCTCACCTCCGCCTCCGTGTGCCTGAAGAACGCGAAGTGGACGCCGAAACTCTCGTCCTCCCACGCGGACGGCCCTGCCTGCGTCAGCAGGTCCTGGAGCCGTTCCTTGCCCTCCGCGGTCAGCTTGTAGACGATCTTCGACCGGCCCCCGACGATCGCGGCGGGCGCCGGCTGCTCCTCCACGATGAGGCCCTGTTCGAGCAGTGAGCGCAGACAGGGGTAGAGCGACCCGTAGGAGAAGGCGCGGAACATGCCCAGCAAGGCATTGAGCCGTTTGCGCAGCTCATAGCCATGTAGCGGCGTCTCGTGCAGCGACCCGAGCACGGCCAGCTCCAGCACTCTGCCCTGCCCGCTGGCCACTGGAACCGCCCCCTCTCACGTCGATGTATCGAGCCGATACATCCCGATGATACGTCGCGCCGCTATATCGCCGCAATTAACGACTTTGCCAAGGCGTTGGGATGATTCAGCAAAACGCCGTAGTCTGGCGCTCATGTGGTCACAGGGAAAGGTGGTGGACTACGGCCTTGCCAAGCGGGCGGTGGTCGACTTCCCGCACCCCAGGTGTACGTCGCCTGGGGATATTCGTGACGCACAGTCGTACCTCCTTCGCGCGGCGCGCCACTTCGGCGAACCGACCGAACACCTCTGCCCGATGTGCGAGGGGGAGAACGTCACCAACGTGACCTACGTCTCCGGGGATTCCCCGGGACGCCATGCCGGTGAGGCAAAGGTCGCGTCGGAACTCGCCGATATGGCCCATGATTACGATGAGTTCCGGGTGTACGCCGTCGAGGTCTGTCAAGGTTGTTCCTGGAACCACCTGACGGTGTCGTTCGTCCTCGGCAACGGACCGCCGGACCGCGTCGGGCGACCGTAGAAGACCGAGGACGGCGAGGAGCCCCACGCCCATCCGCCGTGCTATCCGACGACGTTGTGAGGACGTGTGAGTAACAGCAGCAATGAGGGGACGGGTCGGCCTGGAAGGCGCCGTCGCTCCAACTCATCCCGTTCTGTGCCCCAAGACAATTCGCCGCAAACCGGCGAAGCAGGCTGGGGGGCGGCACAGCCTCAGCGTCGGCCGGAAGCCGCGTACGAGCAGACCGGCGCGATGGCCGCCCAGCCATACGCGGACCCCCAGCAGCCGGGCCCCCAGCAAATGGGCTCCCAGCGTCCGGGCATGCCGCAATCAGGCCCCCAACAGCCGGGTCCGGGCAGTCCCGGCCCCCGCCAGCCGGGTCGGCGCGAGGCCGCGCCGCGCGAGCCTGGGCGGCGCCAGGGCGGCCGTGAGCGCTCGCGCGGCGAAGGCGAATACGACACCCGCGCCCGCAGCAACCAGGAGACCATGATCAGCGACGCGCCCAGGCGGGCGCGCGGGCGCGGCTCCGGCGGACCCCAAGGGCCTGGCGGCCCCGGCGGCCCCGAGGGCCCTGAGCGGCCCAAGGACGAGCGGCCGAAGTGGCGCCGCTTCATCCCCAGCTGGAAGATCGTCATGGCCTCGATGACGGTCCTCGCGGCCGGCATCTTCGGCATGATCGCGGTGGCCTACGCCAACACCCCGGTGCCCGACGAGAACGACACGCAGGCCGGGGCGACCGCCCAGGGCAGCACCGTCTACTTCTCGGACGGCAAGAAGGTCATCGCCAAGCTCGGCACACCCCGGAAGATCATCCCGTACGAGCAGATGTCCGAGAAGCTCAGGGACGCCACGGTGGCCATCGAGAACGACACGTTCTACGAGGACTCCGGCATCTCCATCTCCGGCATGGCCCGCTCGCTGTGGATGACCGCGACGGGTCAGCAGTTGCAGGGCGCCTCGACGATCACCCAGCAGATGGCCCGCGGTTACTACGGCGGCCTCAGCTCGGAAGTCTCGATCAAGCGTAAGGTCAGCGAGATCTTCATCGCGGTCAAGCTCAACCAGACGAAGTCCAAAGAGGACATCCTTAAGACCTACCTCAACACCGTCAACTTCGGCCGGGCCTACGGCGTCGAGGCGGCAGCCCAGGCGTATTTCGGCAAGAGCAAGCATGCCTCGAACCTCACCCTGTCGGAGGCGGCCTACCTGGCCGCGCACATCCAGACGCCGAGCTGGGGCTCCGAGGACCCCGCGCTCAAATTCCGCTGGAAGACCGTCCTGGACTACATGGCCAAGCAGTGGCCGGACAAATACGCCGCGGAAGCGAAGACGGCGGAGTGGCCCAAGATCAAGAAGTCCAACACGGACAGCGCCTACGCGGGTCTCAACGGCTACATGCTCGAGGCGGTCACTCGGGAACTCGAGGCGCGCGGCATCACCATGGACGCCATCAAGAGCAGCGGCTACGAGATCGTCACCACCTTCGACAAGAGGCTCATGCAGGCCGCCAAGACCGCGGTGCAGGACGCGACGAAGAACATGTCGAAGGAGTTCCACACCAGTCTCGCCGCCGTTGACCCCAAGAACGGCCGCGTGGTGGCCTTCTACGGAGGCACTGACTACCTCAAGGACCCGTGGAACGAGCCCTTCGACTCGGCCAAGCAGGCCGCCTCCGCGTTCAAGCCCTACGTGCTGGCCGCATGGCTGAAGGCCGGATACTCGATCAACAGCTACGTACCGGGCAGCGTCACGGTGCCGAAGAAACTGCCGGGGCAGCAGCCCGGCGGTTTCAAGAACAGCCACAACGTGGGCGCCTCGATCGACGTGGTCAAGGCGACCGCGCAGTCCGTCAACACCGCCTACGTGTCGATGGCGTACGCGCTGCCCGAAAGGATCGACGACGTCAAGAGCCTCGTCGAGTCGGCCGGGTTCAGCCGGACGCGCATGGAGAAGGACGTCGATGACCACGGCTACGGGTTTGCCATCGGTAGCGCGCCGGTCACCGCCGTGGAGCAGGCGGCCGGATACTCGATCTTCGCCAACGCCGGCAAGTACACCAAATATCACGTGGTGAAGGAGATCAAGCTGAACGGGCAGGTCGCCTATCCCGAGCAGAAGTCCTCCAAGAACGTGATCAGCCCCGAGGCCGCCGCCGACGCGACGGTGGCCATGCAGGAGGTGCTGCGGAGCGGCACCGCGAGGGGCAAGGGCCTGGGCAACCGCCCGGCGGCGGGCAAGACCGGTACGAACAACGACGAGAAGGAAGCCTGGTTCGTCGGTTACACTCCGCAGCTGTCTACGGCGGTCGGTATGTACCGTGAGGTGTGCAAGACGAAGACCGGCAAGGTCGTCCAGCCCATCAACTCGAACTGCCCCCTCACCCCCAAGGGTCAGCCGCCATCCAAGAAGTACAACGTCAACAAGCCTTACACCAAGGCGTATGAGACCACGCTGCAGTTCGAGGGTGCGGACACGCCCACCACGATCTGGCGCGCGTTCATGACCGCCGCACTCCAGAACAAGCAGGTCGAGCAGTTCCCCACCAGGGCCGACATCGGGCAGCCGGAGAACATCGTGCCGAGCCCGACGCCCACGCCGACGCCCACCGAGGACGACCCGTCCCTTGAGGACGAGGACCCCAACGCCAACTGCGGCGTCGTCCCGCCGTGCACCGGCGACGACGACCAGATCATCACGGTCGACCCCAACCAGAACGGCGAGCCGCAGGACGACGGCGGCGGTTTCGACGGGCGGGGCCGCCAGAGCCAGGGGTCCAACCCGGTCATCGTTCCCGGTCCGATGCCGAGCAGACGCGAGGACTGGTGAAGTCGAGCACCGAGGTCCGCCCACCGCTCATGAACCGGGCCGTGCCGTACCTTCCCCTGGGGCTGTTCGCGGCCCTGGGGGCCACGCTCGCCTACATCGTGCGGCTGCCCTGCCGCACGGGCGGGTGGAACGACCAGGTCTCGACGTACACGAACTTCTGCTACACCGATATCTACCCGCTCTACTTCGACCGGCAGCTGGCGACGCAGAACCCCTACTTCGCCGACGTGCCGTTCGACAAGCACGTCGAATATCCGGTGGTCCTCGGCGAGGTCATGCAGGTGATCAGCTGGATCGCCCGCTGGCTGGAGCGCGACGTGGTCGCCCAGGCGGTCAGGTTCTACGACATCACTGTCATCCTGCTCGGCGTCTGCCTGGTGGTCGGCGTGCTGCTGATGGCGGCGGTGGCGGGACCGACCAGGCGGTGGGACGCGCTCTGGTACGCGCTCGCCCCGTCGATCGTCCTGGCCGCCTACATCAACTGGGACCTGGTCGCGGGCGCGCTGTCGATGGGCATGCTGCTGGCCTGGGCCCGGAAGCGGCAGGTGCTGGCCGGCGTGCTGCTCGGCCTGGCGATCGCGACGAAGTTCTACCCGATCATGTTCGTCGGCGCGCTCCTGCTGCTCACCATGCGCACCGCGCGATGGCGGCCGTTCCTCGTCACGATGGGGGCGACCGCCGGGTCATGGCTGGTGGTCAACGTGCCGTTCATGGTGCTGGCCTGGGACGGCTGGCGCCGCTTCTACGTCTTCTCCGAGGAACGCGGCGTCGACTGGGGCTCGCCCTGGCTGTTCTTCCAGAACAAGGGCTGGCCGGTCCTGGGTGACACCGACGTCAGCCGCCTGGGCATGGTCTCGCTGGGCCTGCTGTGCCTGGGCATCGCGGCCCTCACGCTGATGGCGCCGCGCCGGCCGAGACTGGCGCAGATCTGCTTCCTCGCGCTGGCCGCGTTCATGATGACGAACAAGGTGTGGTCGCCGCAGTTCGTCCTGTGGCTGGTGCCCTTCGCGGTGCTGGCCAGGCCCAACTGGAAGCCGATCGCGCTCTGGCAGGTCGCCGAGATCTGGTATTTCTGCGCGATCTGGCTCTATCTGCTCTCCCAGTCTCCGGTCAGCCGTCCCGACCTGGGCATCGGCGACAACACCTACTTCACCGCCGTATGGGGACGGGTCCTCACGATCGCCATCATGATGGCCTTCGTGGTACGTGACATCCTGCGTCCCGACAAGGACGTCATCCGGCAGACAGGCATCGACGACCAGGCCGGCGGCGTCTTCGACGGCGCGCCGGACCGGTTCACCCTGCGCCCGGCCTAGCCATGATCACCCGCTCGGCCGACCGCGACGCGACGCTCCTCTGGTTCGCCTCGCGCGGCGGGCTGCTGGTGGCGACCCTGCTCGGGGTCGCGCTGCACGACTATGTGGGCACGTGGCGGAAGTGGGACGCCGGGCTGTTCATCACGATCGCCGAGCACGGCTACGACGGCGATCCCGGCAGGCCGCCGGACGCCGGGCTGCCCGCGTTCTTCCCCGGACTGCCGCTGGCGATGCGGGTGGTCCACCTCGTGGTGCCGGACTGGACGGCCTGCGGGCTGATCGTCTCGCTGGTCGCCGGTCTGGTGGCGGTGGTGGCGCTGGCAAGACTGACGGAGTTCGAGGGCGGCTCGGGGTGGGCCGCAGTGGCCGGGCTGCTGCTGTTCCCGATGGCCGTCTTCCTGGTCGCCGGCTACAGCGAGGCGCTGTTCCTGGCGTTCGCGATCCCCGCCTGGCTGGCCGCCCGCCAGGGTCGTTGGCCGCTGGCCGCCGCCCTGGCCGCGGGCGCCTCCTGTGTACGCATCACCGGGCTGTTCCTGGCGGTCGCGCTGATCGTGGAGTTCCTCACCAGCAGGCAGCCCATCCGGCGGGCGCCGTGGCTGCTCGTCCCCTTCCTGCCGCTGGTGGCGTACTCCTTCTTCCACTACAGCCGCTCGGGAGATTGGCTCGCCTGGAAGCACGCCCAGGAGGCCGGGTGGGGACGGCAGATGGTGTGGCCGTGGCAGGCGTGGAGCACCACGTGGCAGTCGGCCATGGGCGTGGGTGACTTCGCGATCGCCTTCCGCATGGAGCTGGCCGGTGCGGTGGTGGCCGTGGCCGCGCTCGTCTGGCTGCTGGTCATGCGCCGGTGGAGCGAGCTGGTCTACACGGGGTTACAGGCGGGGGCGCTCATGACCTCCGCGTACTACCTGTCGATCCCGCGTTCGCTGTTGCTGTGGTTCCCGCTGTGGGTGGCTTTCGGCCGGCTGGTGGCCCGGTATCCATGGGTGATGGTGGTGTACGCCCTGGTGGCGGGGCCGCTCATGCTGCTCGACGTGGTCCGCTTCCTGAGCGGCGCCTGGGCAGGATGATCTCCATACCCACTTTCGGGACTCGGTAATCCAGGGAAGTTATCCACAGGCTGTGTGTATTCGCTAGAGGTTCTTCCTCAGGAACGCGATGTCGTCGGCCTGACCATCGCCGGGCGTCTCCACCACGATGGGCGCGGCGGCCGCGCGGCAGACCGCCAGGATGAGCTCGGGGTCGATCTTCCCGTTGCCCAGGTTGGCGTGCCGGTCGGCACCGGAGTCGAACTCGTCGCGCGAGTCGTTGCAGTGCACCAGGTCGATGCGGCCGGTGATCGCCTTGACCCGGTCGACCAGGTCGAGGAGCTCCTCACCGCCCGCGTGCGCATGGCAGGTGTCGAGGCAGAAGCCCACGTCGAAGCCGTCGAGGGCGTCCCAGAGCCGGGCGATGCGGTCGAGCCTGCGGGCTATCGCGTTGTCGCCGCCCGCGGTGTTCTCGATCAGCACCGGGATCGGGCACTCCATGCGCTCGAACACCTTGCGCCAGTTGTCGAACCCGATCTGCGGGTCCTCGTTCTTGTTGAGGTGGCCGCCGTGCACGATCAGGCCCTTGGCGCCGAGCCCGGCCGCCGCCTCCAGGTGCTGGGCGAGCAGCTTGCGGCTGGGGATCCTGATGCGATTGTTGGTGGTGGCGACGTTGATCAGGTAGGGCGCGTGGATGTAGATGTCGACGCCCTCGACCGGCTCGGCCGGCAGCACGGGCTTCTTGTAGCCCTGTGGATCGCCCAGGAAGAACTGCACCACCTCGGCCCCGATCGCGGCCGCGTGGGCGGCTGGGTCGTCCTGACCTACGTGAGCTCCGATGCGCACCATGTCACGAGCTTATCCGTTTGGAGCAGAGGGCTCAGGGAAGTCGCCAGGCGCCCCCTACGCGAGGAGAACGATATGACGCGCTGGCGCTGGCGCTCACTGATCTTCTTAATTTGGGTTCTTATCGGCATCTATGTGGCCTGGGTCTACCACTACATCACCCCGGGGATCCTCCGGAACATCGCCGAGGCGCTCCTCGCGGTCTTCCTGTGGTTCCTGGTGCTGCTCGGCGTGGATCTGCATATTGGTAAATGACCTCAGGCGAACGGTCCCGGCCATGCCGGGACCGTTTCGCATGGCATCAGCCGCTCAGGGCAGGAATCCGCCGTGCGCGATGCCGAGCGCGACGCCGACGAACGACGCCACCAGGCCGATGATGTTCAGCGAGCGCTGGGGCGTGGTCACCGAGACGTACTGCGAGTAGAGCCCCATCCCGAATCCGAGCGTGCCGAACCACGCGGAGATCGGGTGGGCGGCGACGAAGAACGTCGAGATGAAGGCCACCAGCCCGCACACGAGCGTGGCGACGGCCAGGACGTTCTCGATCGGGTGCGGCGCCCCGTCGCTGTTGAGCGTGAGTCTGAACCGCTGGGTCTCCGGAGGTTGCAGGATGTGCGGCACTAATGTCACCCCCATGGGTTTCCTACAGGTCCTTCCCATCCGCGAGCGGCTGGTAACCTGGTCAAGCTGCGTTGTGATGGGTGATCCATCAGCCTGAGACGCCGAAAGGGGTGTCCGGGTCCTGACGTCAGCGTCCTCCTGTCACGGCAGAGTGTCGTGACCGCAAAAGTCCAGAGGAGGTTGGAGTCCCGCATGCGTCGTTACGAAGTAATGGTCATTCTGGACCCTTCGCTCGATGAGCGCACTGTGGCGCCGTCCCTCGACCAGTTCCTCACCGTCGTCCGCAACGACGGCGGCACTGTGGAGAAGGTCGACGTCTGGGGCCGTCGCCGTCTCGCCTACGACATCGACAAGAAGTCGGAAGGCATCTACGCCGTCATCGACCTGTCCGCGGAGCCCGCGACGGTCAAGGAGCTCGACCGGCAGATGAACCTCAACGAGGGCATCCTGCGCACCAAGGTTCTCCGCCCCGACGTGCACTAAGCAGCCGTTGCCCGGCTTTTTGTCGGGCGGCAGCCGTACTCTGAGCCGTAACCAAAGCGAAGGCGTGCAGGAAGGCGAGCGCAAGCCATGGCAGCAGGCGACACCGTAATCACCATCGTCGGCAATCTTGTCGACGATCCGGAGCTGCGCTTCACCCCCACGGGTCAAGCCGTGGCTCGATTCCGCATCGCGTCCACTCCGCGGTTCATGGACCGCCAGACCAACGAGTGGAAAGACGGCGAAAGCCTCTTCCTGACCTGCAACGTGTGGCGGCAGGCGGCGGAGAACGCCGCCGAGAGCCTCCAGCGCGGCATGCGGGTCATCGTGCAGGGGCGGCTCAAGCAGCGGTCTTACGAGACCAAGGAAGGCGAGAAGCGCACGGTCTACGAGGTCGAGGTCGACGAGGTCGGCCCGTCTCTGCGTAACGCCACGGCCAAGGTCAACCGCACCACCCGTCAGGGTGGCGGCGGTGGCGGCGGCTTCGGTGGCAGCCCGGCCGACGACCCGTGGGCCTCCGCGTCGCCCGCCCCGCCCCAGGGCGGCGGCGGTTTCGGCGGCGGCGGTGGCGGTGGCGGCTACCAGGGCGGCGGTCAGCAGGGCGGCTCCGGCGGCTTCGGCGGCGGCGGCAACGACTTCAGCGACGAACCGCCTTTCTAATTCCAGTTCACCAGCCCGAGTCCATTCCCGCTTGACGGCGGGGCTCTGAAAGGAGCACCACGATGGCAAAGCCGGCACTGCGCAAGCCCAAGAAGAAGGTTTGCCTGTTCTGCCACGACAAGATCTCCTACGTCGACTACAAGGACACGGCTCTGCTGCGGAAGTTCATCTCCGACCGCGGCAAGATCCGGGCCCGCCGGGTGACGGGCAACTGCACCCAGCACCAGCGTGACGTGGCGACCGCGATCAAGAACGCCCGTGAGGTGGCCCTGCTGCCTTACACGAGCACCGCGCGCTAAGGGAGGACTGTCGATATGAAGCTCATCCTCACCAACGAGGTCTCCGGCCTCGGCACCCCTGGCGACATCGTCGAGGTCAAGGACGGCTACGGCCGTAACTTCCTCATCCCGCGCGGCTACGCCATGCGCTGGACGCGTGGCGCCGAGAAGCAGATCGAGTCCATCAAGAAGGCTCGTGACGCTCGCGAGATCCGCGACCTGGGCACGGCCAAGGAGGTCGCCGGCCAGCTCGGCGCCCTTCGCGTCCGCCTGGTCACCCGCGCGGGCGACTCCGGCCGCCTGTTCGGGTCGATCACCACGGGTGACGTCGCCGAGGCCGTCAAGGCCGCCGGCGGTCCCATCCTCGACCGCCGCCGCATCGAGATCGTCAACCCGATCAAGAGCGTCGGCTCGCACAAGGTCAGCGTCAAGCTGCACCCCGAGGTCTCGGCGTCGGTCGACGTCGAGGTCGTCGCCGGCTGACGACTCTCAGCTCCGCCGCTGCCCCCTCTCGCCCGCGAGAGGGGGCAGCGCTGTCTCTAGGGCCGTATGGGTGCAGGTGGGGGACATAGTGCACTGTCCCGCAGCGTAGGATTTGCTCGTTCTTCCCGCGCCCCTTCCCTGGAGGCCCCCAGCCATGGCCCGACCCTCGATGCTGCTGGCCCTTGGCGTGCTCGCGGCGGCGGCCGTCGCCTGCGCCCCCGCCGACACCCCGCCGAGCGCCGGCCCGGTCAGTCCCACGGCGTCCACCGCGTGCACCAAGGACCAGCTCAAGCTCGTCAACGCCGGCAAACTGACGATCGCCACCGACAAGCCCGCCTTCGAGCCGTGGTTCAAGGACGACGACCCGAGCAATGGCCAGGGCTTCGAGAGCGCGGTCGCGTTCGCCGTGGCGGGCGAGCTCGGCTTCGACCGCACCGAGGTGCAGTGGAGCACGGTCAAGTTCGACTCGGCCTTCGCACCGGGTGCCAAGCAGTTCGACTTCGACATCAACGAGGTCTCGATCACCCCGGACCGGGCCAAGGCGGTCGACTTCAGCCACGGCTACTACACGGTCAAGCAGGCCGTCGTGGCCATGGGGGACGGCAAGTTCGCCGGCGCGAAGAGCCTGGCCGAGCTCAAGGACGCCAAGATAGGCGTGCAGGTCGGCACGACCTCCCTCAACGCGGTCAAGGAGGTCATCAAGCCCGGTGCCGAGCCCAACGTCTACACCGACCAGATCGACGCCATCAACGCGCTGAAGAACAAGCAGGTCGACGCCATCGTCGTAGACCTGCCCACGGCCTTCTACGTGACGGCCGCGCAGGTCGAGAAGTCGAAGATCGTCGGCCAGTTCAGCTCGACCGGCGGCACGCCCGAGGAGTTCGGCCTGGTCATGGAGAAGGGCAGCGCGCTCAAGCCGTGCGTCGACAAGGCCGTCGACGCGCTGAAGTCCAAGGGCGAGCTGACCAAGATCGAGCAGCAGTGGCTCAGCGCGGCCGCGGGCGCGCCCGAGCTGAAGTGAGCGAGCCTTCCGTGAGCGAGCCTTCAGCGAGTGAGAGCGCTGTGGGCTGGGTCAAGAGCGAGCGGCAGCTCGAACGCGAGCGGGTCCGCAGGTCGCGGGCCCGACGCTCGACGTCCATCGCCGGCGCCTCGACGATCGTCTTCCTCGTCCTGGCCGTGGTGGTGGTCACCCATTCGCCCGGCTGGCCGCGGGTGCGGGAGTCGTTCTTCAACCCGGAGTGGTTCGTCAAGGCGCTGCCGGACGTCCTGACCGGGTTCCTGCTCAACATCAAGATCTTCCTGATCGCGGAGCCGCTGATCCTGCTCGTCGGAGTGCTGGTGGCCCTGGCCCGCACCGTCACGGCGCCCGCCTTCTTCCCGATCCGGGCGCTGGCCACGCTCTACACCGACATCTTCCGCGGCGTGCCGACGATCCTGGTCATCTACCTGGTCGGCTTCGGGCTGCCCGCGCTCAGGCTGCAGGGCATTCCGACGGATCTGGCCACGCTCGGCATCATCGGCCTGACGCTCTCGTACGGGGCGTACGTGGCCGAGGTGTTCCGGGCGGGCATCGAATCGGTCCATCCCAGCCAGGTGGCGGCGGCCCGCTCGCTCGGCCTGAGCCACGCCAAGGCGATGCGCTTCGTCGTGCTCCCGCAGGCCACTCGCCGGGTCGTCCCGCCGCTGCTCAACGACTTCATCTCCCTGCAGAAGGACACGGCGCTGGTGGCCACCATCGGGCCGCTGGAGGCGCTGAGGCAGGCGCAGATCATCGCGGCCAGCAAGTTCAACTACACGCCTTACCTGGTGGCGTCGCTGCTGTTCATCCTGCTCACGATCCCGATGGCCCGCTTCACCGACCACCTGGCCGCCCGTACGCGAAGGAGGCGCGGATGAGCCTGCTGACCATCGACGGGGTGTGGAAGAACTTCCGCGGCCACAGCGTCCTGCGCGGCATCGACCTGGAGGTACGCCCGCACGAGGTGGTCAGCCTGATCGGCGCGTCAGGGTCGGGCAAGTCCACGCTGCTGCGCTGCGTCAACCTGCTGGAGACCATCGACGACGGCGCCATCCACCTTGACGGGCAGGAGATCACCGACCCTCGGGCGAACGTCGACGACGTACGCAGGCGGCTCGGCATCGTGTTCCAGGCGTTCAACCTGTTCCCGCACATGACGGTGCTCGACAACATCACACTCGCGCCCCGGCGGGTGCACGGGGTGGCCAAGGCCGAGGCGGAGGAGCAGGCGGGCGAGCTGCTGGCCAGGTTCGGGCTGGCGGACAAGGCCCGCTCCTACCCCGACCAGCTCTCCGGCGGCCAGCAGCAGCGGGTGGCCATCGTCCGCGCGCTGGCCACCAAGCCACGGCTGATGCTGCTCGACGAGGTCACCTCGGCGCTCGACCCGGTGCTGGTCGTGGAGGTGCTCCAGGTCGTCAGGGAGCTCAAGGACTCGGGCATGACGATGATCCTGGCGACGCACGAGATGGGCTTCTGCCGCGACATCTCCGACACGGTGTGCTTCCTGGACGGCGGGGTCATGCTGGAGAAGGGCCCACCGGAGATGATCTTCACCGATCCGGAGCACGCCCGTACGAGAGACTTCCTGCGAGCCGTGCTGGACTCCGGGCGGCTCTAACGCGGCGTCCACGAACGTCGGGCGAGTATCCGCTCCCCGAAGGGGGTCCCTTCCTGGGACCCCGACCACAACGGACCGCTTCTCCCGAAGGGGCTCCCTTCTAAGGACCTCAGCCACGGCGGACCGTTCTGTCCGCCCCCGGAGCCCTTCCTCGGAGCCTCAACCACGACGACCCGTTTTCGTCCGCCTCCCGAGGAGGTGCCCCTTTCTAGGGGCCCCGCCACGACGGACCGTCTTCCTCCCGCTCCCCCGGAGGGGGTCCCTTCCTGGGGACCTCAGCCACGACGGACCGATTTCATTCGTCCCCCGGAGGGAGTATCCCTCCCGAAGGACACCAGCCACCACAGACCGTCACAGAGATTGAGACGGTCGTGACAAACCACCCGGGCTTAACGCCGATGGCGCCCTCTGGCATGGTTCAGGGGAGGCAGCTCAGGCTGGGCCAGCAGGCTGTGGCGCCGACCGTACACAAGGTAGACAAGCAGCCCGAAAGCCATCCACAGGGCGAACCACGCCCAGGTGAGCACCTGCAGATTCACCATCAGCCAGAGCGTCGCCACCAGGGACAGCGCGGGCAGCAGCGGCGAGAGCGGGACGCGGAAGCCGCGGTCGAGGTGCGGCATCCGGCGCCGCATGACGATCACGCCCGCCGCGACGAACATGAACGCGAACAGCGTCCCGATCACCACCAGCTGCTGCAGCGTGAACACTGGCACGAGCTCGGCCAGCAGGATCGCGATCACTCCGATGAGCAGCGTGACCCGCGTGGGGGTGTGATATTTGCGGCTGATCGTGGCCAGACGGCGCGGTATCAGGCCGTCGCGGGCGATCGAGAACAGTACGCGCGTCTGCCCCACGATCAGCACCAGGATGACCGTGGTCAGCCCGAGCACCGCGCCGATGTCAATGACATGCGCCATCCAGTCGACGCCCACCACGCGGAACGCGCTGGACAGCGGCGAGTCGGGGGAGATGCCGGTGTAGGGGATCATGCCGACCATGACGACGGCCACCGCGAGGTAGATGACCGTGGCGATCACCAGGCTGCGGATCATGCCCTTGGGGATGGCCCTGGAGGCGTTCACGGTCTCCTCGGCGGCGGTGGCGACGACGTCGAAGCCGATGTACGCGAACGCGATGGCCGACGCCGCCGCGAACACCCCGAACCAGCCGAACGCGTGACTCTGCCCCACGATGATGTCGAGCACGGTCGCCGCCGGGGTGGTCAGGGGCTTCGGTTCGGTGTAGAGGTCGCCGAAGTTGGCCACTTTGACGTACCGCGCCCCGACGACGATGACCGCCCCGATGGCCAGCAGCTTGGCCGCCACCATCACCCACAGTGCCCGCAGCCCGACCCGCGCGTTGAGCGCCACGACGCTCGTCAGCACCACCAGGATGAACAGGACGAACACGTCCTCGACCACGTTCTGGTACGGCAGGCGCACCCCGAACCCGGTGATCGCCCGGACGGTGATCAGCGCCCAGGCCCTGGCCACTACGGCGACGGCCAGCTCCAGCTCCAGGATCAGCGCCCAGCCGATGATCCACGCCCATACCTCGCCGAAGATGACGTAGGTGAAGGTGTAGGCGCTGCCCGAGGTCGGCATCGTGGACGACAGCTCGGCGTAACACAGGCAGGCCAGCAGGCAGGCGATCCCAGCGATCATGAACGAAAGGATCACTCCGGGGCCGGCCATGGTCGCGGCCTGCTGCCCGGCGATGCTGAAGATGCCCGCGCCGATCATCACACCGAGCCCGAGCACGACCAGATCGGCGGGCCGGTATAGCTCAGCGAGGCTGTGGCGCGCGCCTGTGCGTAACCCGGTCGCCGCGTCGGGCGGCAGCCGCCGGAGGATTGTCGACAAAGGCACACCCCGCTCAGGGAACCCGCCCACAGTGCCGCACCACACGCGTAACAGCAAGCACGGGACGATTACGCCCCGGTCACCAGCCATGCCGTACCGAGCGCCCGCTGTCCCAGCGTGATCAAACGTGCGATCATCCACACCCCGAGCGCGCACCAGAGTGCGACGATGCCGAATCCCGAGGCGAGAAAGGCACACGGCAGGTACGCGAGCGTCGTCCACAGGGCCGCCCACGCCAGGTAGCGCTGGTCACCCGCACCGATCAGTACCCCGTCGAGCACGAACACCACGCCGCACACCGGCTGGAACAGCGCCACCGGCCAGAGCACGGCCAGCAACTGCTCGGTCACCTGTGGATCGGCGTCGAACAGGCCGGGCAGCAGCGGCCTGGCCGCGACGACGAGCACGCCGAGCGCGAACCCCGACCAGAGACCCCATCGCACCATGCGCCGGGTCGCGGCCCTGGTGGCGGCCACGTCGCCGGCGCCGAGCGTACGGCCGGTGATGGCCTGGCCGGCGATGGCGATGGCGTCCAGGGCGAAGGCCAGCAGGGTCCAGACCTGGGTGGCGATGGCGTACGCGGCCAGCTGGGCCTGGCCCATCCTGGTGGCCACCACGGTCGCCGCGATCAGCACGACGCGCAGGCAGAGGGTCCTGATGAGCAGCGCGAAGCCGGCCGTACCCGCCTGCTTGACGCCCGCCAGGTGAGGCGTGAGCGATATGCCGAGCCGCAGCGCGCCCCTGGCCACCACGACGAGGTAGACGGCCGCACCCAGCGTCTGAGCCAGCACGGTGCCCCAGGCCGAGCCCGCGATGCCCCAGCGCAGTCCGAGCACGAACCACGCGTTCAGCCCCGCGTTGAGCGCGAACGAGCCCACCGCGACGGCCAGCGGCGTGACCGTGTCCTGCAGGCCGCGCAGCACGCCCGTCCCGGCCAGCACGACCAGCATGCCGGGCGCGCCGAGCAGCGAGATGCGCAGGTACGTCGTAGCCTGCCCGGCCTGCTCCGGGACCGCCCCGAACAGCCCGACGATCGTCGGGGCGAGCGGCCAGCAGACCGCGATGAGAGCGGCGCCGATGGCCAGCGCGAGCCAGATGCCGTCCACGCCGCTGCGCATCGCCCTGGCATGATGGCCCGCACCGGTCTGGCGGGCCACGGACGCCGTCGTGCCGTACGCGAGGAAGACACAGAGGTTCACCACCGTGGCCAGGATCGTGCCGGCGACGCCGAGGGCACCCAGGGCGGTGGTGCCCAGCCCGTGCCCCACGATGGCATAGTCGGCGAGCAGGAAGAGCGGTTCGGCGACCAGCGCGCCGAACGCGGGCACGGCCAGGCGCAGAATCTCCCTGTCCTGCGACGTAATGGGCATTTACCCATTATGGCCATTACCCGGCGTGTCGGGCCAACTTTCTTTCCTCCACAGCCGGTGGACAAAGTTTTCGCAGGTCAAGTGGGGTGCTGTGGATTGTGGACAGAGTTATCCACAGCTCCGTCCACAGTTGTTTCACACCCTGAGCCGAATAGTGCACAGCTTGACCACAGGGTTGTCCACAGGCCGCGTTGCCGTCTCACCGCGAACCCGCGAAACTGTCACACCGGTCGACTACAAGTGGGGGTGGTGCGACCGCCTGCAAGGTGTTGAGGGGGCGCGGTGAGCATTGACGAAGAGGGCGGCGCAGGCCCGGGGTTCGAACGTACGCCGCCTAGCAACATCGAGGCGGAGCAGTCGGTTCTGGGCGGCATGCTGCTGTCCAAGGACGCGATCGCCGATGTGGTGGAGCTCATCCGCTCCGACGACTTCTACCGGCCCGCCCACCAGATGATCTATGACGTCATCACCGACCTCTACGGCCGAGGCGAGCCCGCCGACGCCGTCACGGTCTTCGACGACCTGCAGAAGCGCGGCGAGATGGCCCGCGTCGGGGGTGCCGCCTACCTCCACACGCTGACGGCCGTCGTCCCCACCGCGGCCAACGCCGGCTACTACGCGAAGATCGTCCGCGAGCAGGCCATCCTCCGCCGCCTCATCGAGGCCGGCACGCGCATCGTCTCCTTCGGCTACGGTGGCCAGAACGAAGAGGTCGACGACCTGGTCGACCGCGCGCAGGCGGAGATCTACAAGGTCACCGAGCGACGCACGTCCGAGGACTACGCGCCGCTGGCCGACATCATGCCGGGCGCCCTCGACGAGCTGGAGGCCATCGGCAGCCGCAGCGGCCAGATGGTCGGCGTGCCGACCGGCTTCCAGGACCTCGACCAGCTCACCAACGGCCTGCACCCGGGCCAGATGATCGTCGTCGCCGCCCGCCCGGCCATCGGAAAAAGCACCCTAGGTCTAGATTTCGCCCGCTCCGCGGCGATCAAGCATGGGATGACCACCGTCATCTTCTCGCTGGAAATGTCGCGTAACGAGATCACGATGCGTCTGTTGTCGGCTGAGGCGCGGGTGGCGCTGCACGCCATGCGCTCGGGCAGCATGGGCGACGACGACTGGACCAGGCTGGCCCGGCGGATGAGCGAGGTGGCCGAGGCGCCGCTGTTCATCGACGACTCGCCCAACATGTCGATGATGGAGATCCGGGCCAAGTGCCGGCGCCTGAAGCAGCGCAACGACCTGCGCTTCGTGGTGATCGACTATCTCCAGCTGATGAGCTCGCCGAAGAAGACCGAGAGCCGCCAGAACGAGGTCTCGGAGATCTCCCGTGCGATCAAGCTGCTGGCCAAGGAGCTGGAGGTGCCGGTCATCGCGATCTCCCAGCTCAACCGAGGCCCCGAGCAGCGCACGGACAAGCGGCCCGCGGTCAGCGACCTGCGCGAGTCCGGCTGCCTGACGGCAGACACCCGCATCCTTCGGGCCGACACGGGCGCGGAGGTGTCGCTGGGGGAGCTTCTGGAGTCTGGCGCACGCGACATCCCCGTGTGGTCGCTGGATGAGAAGTTGCGGCTCGTGCCGCGCACCATGACGCATGTCTTTCCCAGCGGAACCAAGGAGGCCTTCAGGCTGCGCCTGACGTCGGGCCGCGAGATCGAGGCGACGGCCAATCACCCCTTCATGACCTACGACGGCTGGCGACCTCTGGGGGAGATCGGACCGGGCACTCGCCTTGCCGTTCCGCGCCACGTTCCCGCCCCTCAAGATCTTCAGGAGTGGCCCGAGGAGGAGGTCATCCTCCTCGGGCACATGATCGGAGATGGTTCGTTCGTCAGGAACCAGCCGATTCGGTACGCAAGTACGGACGAGACTTGCCTGGAAGCTGTGACGATGGCCGCCACGCATTTTGGAGTGAATGCGGTCCGGGACGACTATGCCGCCGCGCGGGTCACCACGCTGCGGCTACCTGCCCCTTATCGGCTCACGCACGGCAAGCGCAACCCCATCGCCGCCTGGCTCGACGGCCTGGGTCTGTTCGGCCTTCGCAGTCACGACAAGTTCGTTCCCCAGGAAGTCTTCTCTCTGCCGAAGAAGCAGATCGCCCTGTTCCTGCGTCACCTGTGGGCGACAGACGGATGCATCTGGTGGGACGAAAAGCTCGGCCAGTCGCGGATCTACTATGCCTCGACGAGTCGGCGACTGATCGACGACGTCGCGCGGTTGCTGCTCCGGTTCAACGTGATGACTCGCATCAAAACAACCCGGAAGGGCGACTACCGGCCGGGGTATCAATTGCACATCTACGGCGCGGAGAACCAGCTCCGGTTCCTGGAGGAGGTGGGCGTGGTCGGCGAACGAGCAAAGCATGCCGCTCGCTGCCTTCCAGCGCTGCGGGCAGCCAAGAGCAAGACCAACCTCGACACGGTTCCCCGTGAGATCTGGGACCGTGTTCGTGACGTGCTGACACAGAAGAGCATGACCCATCGGGCGTTCTCGAACGCGCTGGGGACCCAATTCTGCGGCAGCGCCTTGTGGAAGCACGCACCCAGCCGGGAGCGTCTGGGTCGGGTGGCGGCGATTCTGGATGACGCCCAGATGGAGATGCTGGCGACGAACGACGTCTTCTGGGACGAGGTCGTTTCGATCGAGAGCCTAGGAGAGCAGCCGGTCTATGACGCCACGGTGCTGGGAACCCACAACTTCGTCGCCAACGGGATCTCCGTCCACAACAGCATCGAGCAGGACGCCGACATGGTCATCCTGCTGCACCGCGAAGACGCGTACGAACGGGAGTCGCCGCGGGCAGGCGAGGCCGACCTGATAGTAGCCAAGCACCGAAACGGCCCCACGGCGACCGTCACGGTGGCCTTCCAGGGCCACTACAGCCGCTTCGTCGACATGGCCCAGCACTAGCCTCGGGCTTTGCAGGGCGGTCATGCCGCCTCGTCCGTGGGATCGGGAGTGGGAGCCAGTCGCATGCTGCCGGACTGGGCCTTCTCGTCGGGGAAGACCCACTTCCGGAACGCCCAGAAGCGGAAGACCATGGCGATCAGCGTGCCGATGATCTGCGCGCTCATGAAGTCGGCGATCTCCTGGGTCACCAGGCTCACATCCGGGGTCTCCAGGTGAAACACGTACCGGGAGATCCAAAGCGGCGCGGAGCTGAGCACGAGACCGACGCCGCTGACCAGGAAGAACAGCGCCGCCTCGTGACGGCGCTCGCGGCCGCCCCTGGTCCGGAACGACCATTCGCGGTTCAACACGTAGGACACGATCGTCGCCACGAGCACCGCGATGATCTTCGCGGTCACCGGCTTCGGTTCCAAAATGGTGAGCTTCAGCCCATAGAACATCGTGTTGTCCACTAAGAACGCTGTTCCACCCACCACCGCGAACTTCAGCAGCTCACGGTGCTTCAGCGCAAGGGCGTGCAGCGGGCCCGGTAATCTTTCGAGTACTGCGTTTGCTATTCGGAGCACCCTCGATCTTCTCACCGGTCCGGCACCGCAGAGCGTTGTCTTCCGAAGGGGTATCCAAAGGGATTCCCGGCCACGACAGGTCGGCTCCTGCCTCACCCCCGGAGGCGGTCCCTCCGTAGGGACTCCGGCCACCACGGGCCTGCTTCTTCCTCACCCCCGGAGGGGGTATCCCTCTAATTCGATGGGGACCGCCACGGACCGTCATAGGGATTGAGACGGTTGTGTGACGAACCATCTGAGGAACCGAGGTTCCGCGATTCCGTGAGCATGAAAGGTGGGGCTGGCCGGTTCAATAGCCGATGGTGAAGCGTCGCTGGACGAAGCGCGGCAGTTCCGCCTCGTCGACGAGGGCGACGGCGGCGTCCTCCGAGGAGATTCGGCTGCGTCCGTCGGCGTCGAGGATCGGTTGGTCGCCACCGATCCGGAAGCGGCCGGTGCGCCGGCCGGGAGCGATGTCCTCGGCCGGGCTGAAGTAGGTCCAGAGCCGGTTGGACGTGCGCAGGACGTTCAGGGCGTCCCGATGCCCGCGTACGGCGGCGGCGTACTCCCTCGGCAGCCCAATCTGATCGAGGCTCTCGTGCAGGAGTTCGTCGGAGTCGGCTCGTACGAGGCCAGGCTCGATCTCCAGGCTGCCGGCGCCGCCGATCACGATCAGCCGGGTCCGGGGGTGACTCTCCAGCGCCTTGAGCAGCGCTCGGGCGGCGGTGGCGTAGACCGTGGGATCGGCGATCGACCGCGACACGGTGTCGGCGAAGTCGTCGGCGGCGTTGCCAGGCTGGAATCCGCTGATCAGGACGTCCAGCCCGGGCAGGACCGCGGCGACGCTTCCGGCATCGAGGACGTCGACGCTCTTCCAGACGATGTTCTCGCGCTCTTCGCTGATCCGGGTGGCGTCGCGGCTGAACGCTGTGACGTGATGCCCCCGGTGGAGGGCTTCGGTGACGACGCGGCTTCCGATGCCGCCCGTGGCGCCGATGATGCCGATGTGCATGGGTCTCCCTATGTGTTCGCTGTCAGACGCGTGCCTCGCTGTCAGACGTGACGAGACTATACGGCGTGAAGTTTTTATACGGCAAGCAGTGTAGTGACGCTGTATAGTGGCCGCTGTGGGAAGTACGGGAGGACGCCGCGAACGGCTGCGGGTCGAGACGACGGCGGAGATTCAGCAGGTCGCGCTCAGGCTGATGGCCTCGGGCGGACCCGACGCGATCACACTGCGGGCCATCGCCCGTGAGATGGGCATGACCGCCAATGCGATCTACGGCTACTTCGCAACCCGCGACGATCTGGTCACGAAGCTGATCAACGAGGTCTACACCGCGCTGGCCGACGCCGTGGACGCCGCATGGGCCAAGGCCCCGGCCGCGCGTCCGGCCACTCGGATCCAGACATGGGCGCGCGCCTTTCGGGACTGGGCTCTGGCCAATCCCGAGGGATTTCGCCTCATCTATGGCGACCCCGTGCCCGGCTATCAAGCTCCCGAGGGCGGCGCCGCACCGGACGCCGCGCACCGGGTCTGTACGGGCATCGCCGCCCTGGCGGACGCCGCCTGGCCGCACGCCCAGCACCTTTACGCGCACAGTGACTTCCAATGGTCCGACTTCGACGGCGGGCTTCTCGGCAAGGTCCGCCCGGCATTCCCCACCTTGCCGCCGGCCGGCGTGGCACTCGCGCTGCGCATCTGGGGCCACCTGCACGGCCTGGTGTCACTGGAGATCTACGGACACCTGCGTACCCAGACGATCAGTCCCGACAAGCTCTTCCAAGAAGAACTGGCCCAGCTCGTCCGGTCACTGGGCATCGAATCCGAGGCCTGACGGCCCGCAATGGGTCGGCGATGTGGTCCGCGGGCTGCGGGCCGCCGCCGTAGCTCGACGGCGGCCCGCAGCCGCCTTCTGCGGAGGCTGACGCCCCGGGCGGTTATCAGCCTCCGCCGACGGTGCTGTCCGTCTTCTCAGTGGTGCCGGGAGAGTCGTCCGTCTTCTCACTGGTGGACGGGCCGTCGCCGGTCGAGTCAGTGGTCGGCGGAAGGTTCAGCGCGGTCGCCTCGCAGGGGGCCACCGCCCCCTTGACCACCTCCAATGAGATCGCGGTAGGCGGCTTGTCCGCCTGGTCGACCGAGACCGCCAGGACCAGCGTCTGGCCGGAGCCCGCCTGCCCCTTGCCGATCAGGAACGCCATCCCCGTGCCGACCGTCCTGATCAGGAAGCTGTTCTTGGCCCGCCCGTCGCCGACCCCGTGCCCGCCTCGGGGGTTCTTGCAGGTCTGGTCAGCCGGCAGGTAGTCGACCACCGCCGTCACCCCCGCCGCGGCCAGCTTGGCCGTCAGCTCACCGGGGTCACGAAACTCGCTGATCCGCACCTCGACTGATCCGTCCGCGTTCCTGGTCACGGCGAAGGCCGGGGTGGCGGCTCCGCCGTACACGTTCATGGCCACCACGGTGGCCGCCGTGACCCCCGCCACCGCGGTGGCCAGTCCCACGACACGCCCGGTCCTGCGGCGTCGCGCCGGTGGCTGGACGACCGGGTCCGCCCTCCTGCCGGCGATGTCGTCCTTGAGTGCGGTGAGCAGACGCTCCTCGAAGTTGTTCATGCCTGTCCCTCCACGTACACAGCCGACGGCGAAGCGACGTCTTCCAGGGCGCGTCTGGCCCGGTGCAGGCGGACTCGGGCAGTCACCCCGTTGATGCCCAAGGCCACCGCGGCCTCCTTGACGGTGAGCTGATCGATCGCCACGAGCTCAAGCACGGCCCGCTCGCCCTCGGGCAGGTCGCCCATGGCCGCCAGCGCCCGCCGCATCTGGCGCTCGGCGTCGATCCGCTCCTCCATGCGGTCGAGGTCGTGGTCGTCCATCAGTCGCCGGCCCGCGACGCGGCTGGTCGCTTTCGCCTCGCGGGCCGTGCGTCGATACTGGGCGGACACGACGTTGCGCGCCACGCCGTACAACCAACCGGTCTCGCTGCCTCGGCCGGGGCGGTAGGTGTGCCCGGAGTCCAAGACCGCCAGGAAGATGTCGGCAGTCAGGTCGGCGGCCAGGTGAGCATCGCTCACCCGGCGTACGACGAACCGCATGACGCCATCGACATGGCGGCGATAAAAGGCCTCAAAGGCCTCGGGGTCCTCGTTGAGGCGCACAAGCCTCGCTCCCTTCGTCGCTCGCCCTACACCTCTACTTGGACCGAGCGACCCGAAGCGTTTCCGGTCAGGACGGCACCGCTGACCGACGTGTCGTCCTGGCGGGCGCCGTTGACGTGCGTCGGGCGGAGATCAGAGCGGCCGGAGTCGTTCGGCGATGTCGAGCCAGACGGTGACCTCGGTGGCGGTGAAGTGCCGGATCGCCCAGTCGACCATGCGCAGGCTCATGTGCGCCCAGCAGGCCGGCGCCGCCTCCTCGGACACCATCCCGTCGAGCAGCCGAGCGAGCTCCGGGGCCCGGTGCGTGAGGTCGAAGCGCAGTGTGAAGAGATCGAAGTCCGCGTCACCCTGTGTGGCGCCGTCCCAGTCGATCACTCCGGTGACCGTGCCCGAGGCGTCGACCAGCACGTTCTCGGGATGGAAGTCGGTGTGTACGAGGTCGGGGCCGTCCAGCCGCTCTGGGAGGGCGGCGCCGATCTCCTCGACCTGGTCGAGCAGCCGCCGCGTGCGGCTGTCGTACGTCCGCAGCGGCTCGTGCAGGCAGAAGCCCGGCCCGTCGGCGCGCAGGAAGAGCGCGAATCCGGGCAGATCCGTACGGCCGGCCAGCAGGCCGCGGCAGCGCCGGTTGACGTCGAGCATCGACTCGATCGTGACCCGGGAGGGCTCGAGCGGGGGAGAGCCCGGCAGCAGCTCCTGCACCACGACGGGCGGGCGTACCAGCTCGTAGCGCGGCGCAGGGACGCCCGCCGCGCGGGCCACCTCCAGCAGCGCGCCGACATCGGGTCCGCGGCTGAGCACCGACCGGCGGCCGTCGGGCCAGCGCACGTACGCGGCGCCGACCTGGCCGCCCGGGCACGGGCCTTCATAGACGAGCGGTACGTCGAGCTCGCGCAGAACGCCGTCGATGTCGAGGCGGGGCACGCGGGGGAGTGTCACGAAGACCGATCCTCGCCGGTCCTTCAGCTGCGACACAACTTCCGGTGTGACACAACAGACAGCGGCTCCCGGAATCCCGGCTGATCGTCCCAGTGCTGCAACGAGAGAGTGAGCTTCAACTGAAGGGAAGCACGCCATGACCATTCTCGTCGCCTACGACGGCTCAGCCGACTCGCGCGCCGCCATCGAGTTCGCGGCCAAGCACCTGGCCGCCGAGCCCACGCTCATCGTGACCGTGTGGGAGCCGCTGCTCGTGCAGCTCAAGAGGTATCCGCTGGCCGGTGCCGCGGTCCTCGCCGACTCCAGTGAGGAATGGCGGGTCCAGGCTGAGCAGTACGCCAAGGAGGGGGCCGAGCTGGCGATCGCGGCCGGGCTCGCGGATGTGACGTATCGGGCGGTGGCCGACAACGAGTCGATCTGGCGGACGATCGTGGACGTCGCGGACGAGGTCGACGCGTCGCTGGTGGTCACGGGGTCGCGAGGACTTGCCGGCGTACGCTCCGTGCTCCTGGGCAGCGTCTCCAACCACGTGCTGCACCACGCCCACCGGCCGACCCTGATCGTCCCACCGACCAAGCACTGATCGGTCCACGACCGTTTTCTGGGCGCGACGGACCGTCTTCTTCCTCCCCGAAGGGGCTATCCCGTCAAAAGGACCCTAACCACGACGGACCGTCACAGGGACCGAGACGGCCGCGTGACGAACCGCCGTGAAAGATCGCCTAGCACGCGGCCTGTGGGGCCGAGCAGCCGTCCTTGGACGGGGTGAGCCGGGTGTCGATGCGCCTCGCCCCCGGCCCTTCGTTGCCCAGCCGGTCGTGCGGGTTGGCCAGCGCGCACCGGTCGAGCGACAGGCACCCGCACCCGATGCACTCCGTGAGGTCGTCGCGGAGTCGCTGCAGTTGCTCGATCCGGTCGTCGAGCTCGCTGCGCCAGGCCGCCGACAGCCGCGCCCAGTCGTCACGGGTGGGCGTGCGCTCCTCGGGCAGTTCGCTCAGGGCGTCCTTGATGGTCCGCAGCGGGATGCCCAGCCGCTGCGACAGCCGGACGAACGCGACCCGGCGCAGCGTGTCACGGGTGTAGCGCCGCTGGTTGCCCGCGGTGCGGCGGCTTCCGATGAGCCCTTTGGCCTCGTAGAAGTGCAGCGCCGACACGGCCACGCCGCTGCGCTCGGCGAGCTGGCCGACCGTCAGCTCCTTGGAGTTCCACGCCACCTTGGTCATAACCTCAAGAATACTTGAGGAATACCGGCCGGAAGTGGGTGACCAGCTGGCGGCCGTCGAAGATGTGCAGCGCGTACGCGGGCGGCAGGTCGTACGTGACCGGGATCTCGGCCTCGGTCTCCACACTGGTCAGGCAGGTGGAGATGACGCCGGGTGCGACGACGAGCGGCAGTCCGGCGAACCGGGCCGACACGGCGGTGTGCGCGTGGCCGGTCAGCACCCCGGCCACGTGCGGGTGCCGTGACAGCAGGTCCGCCAGCCGTTCCGGCTCGCGCAGCCGGATCTGGTCGACGTACGGGATGCCCAGCTCAATCGGCGGATGGTGCATCCCCACGAACGCCGGGACGTCGGGCCGCTCCGACAGCACCTCGTCGAGCCAGGCCAGCGTCTCGTCGGCCAGGTAGCCGTGGTCGTGGCCGGGCACGCTCGAATCGGCCAGGGCGATGGTCAGGTCGTCGAGCCTGAGCGCCTGGTTGGCCGGGCCGAGCAGCTTCTCGAACTCCGGCACCGCGTCATGGTTGCCCGGACAGATGGCCAACGGCCGCTCGTCGCGGAGCAGCTCCTTCGCGATCGTGTATTCCTCCGGCAACGCGTGGTCGGCGATGTCACCCGTGACCAGGACGGCGTCGAGGCGCAGGGTACGCAGATGCTCCATGACCTGCCGCGTGCGCTCGACGCTCTCGTCGGAGCCACCGATGTGGGTATCACTGATCTGCGCAAAAATCGCCACCCGAGCACCCTATTCCACGTGTACGGGCCGCTCGAAGAACGTCTCCAGCACGACGACCGTCTGGGTCCCGGTCACGCCGTCCACCTCGAACACCTGCCGCAGGACCTGCTGTAACTCCCTAGTGTCGGCCGTACGGACCTTGAGCAGCACCGAGGCGGGACCGGCGATGACGTGGGCCTCCTCGACCGGTGCGATGGCCGCCAGCCGCGCGGCGGAGTCCCCCATCCAGGCGCCGCCGTCGACCAGCACATACGCCACGACCTCGCGCCCGAGCGCGGCCGGATCCACCTCGATCGTGGTGCGCTTGATCACCCCACGTTCGCGCAGCTTGCGCACCCGCTCGTGCGCCGCCCCACTCGACAGGCCGACCGCCTTGCCGAGAACCGCGTACGACCGCGTGGCGTCTTCTTGAAGCAGGCCGATCAGCATCTTGTCGATCTCGTCCATGACAGTATGCTATTCGACTATGCAGCCATTCCACCAAACACCATATGGCCACATCCCCACGGAGCTCGAAGTGCTGGATGAGCGCTTCGCCGTGGTCGGCGGTGACGACCTGGTCGAGCGGATCTACTTCGGCACCCGCTGGGCCGAGGGGCCCGTCTATTTCCCGGCGGGCCGGTTCCTGGTCTGGAGCGACATCCCCAACGACCGGATGCTGCGCTGGGACGAGATGACCGGCGCCGTGGGCCCGTTCCGGCAGCCCGCCGGCTACGTCAACGGCAACACGCTCGACCGCCAGGGCCGCCTGATCTCGTGCGAGCAGGGTCAGCGGCGGGTCACCCGCACCGAGGCCGACGGCTCCATCACCGTGATCGCCGACCGGTGGCAGGGCAAGCGGCTCAACAGCCCGAACGACGCGGTGGTCCGCTCCGACGGCTCCATCTGGTTCACCGACCCCGCCTATGGCATCGACAGCGACTACGAGGGCTTTCGAGCCGAGCCGGAGATCGACGGTTGCCATGTCTACCGCGTCGATCCGGTGACGGGCGAGGTGACCCGGGTGGCCGACGACTTCGACCGGCCCAACGGGCTGGCCTTCTCGCTGGACGAGTCCCGTCTGTACATCGCCGACACCCGCCGCAGGCACATACGCGTGCTCGACGTGCACGACAACGGCACGCTCTCGGGCGGCAAGGTCTTCGCGCAGGGAGGCGACGACGACCGCTTCGACGGGATGCGGCTGGACGACACGGGCCGGGTGTGGGCGGCGGCGGGCAAGGCGGTGCTCTGCCACGACCCCGACGGGACGCTGATCGGCCGGCTCCGCCTGCCCGACGATGTCGCCAACCTGGTGTTCGGCGGCCTCAAGCGCAACAGGCTCTTCATCGCGTCCTCGTCCTCGCTCTACTCGGTGATGCTGAACGTCACGGGCGCCCGCCCCGTCTGGTCCTAGCGCCACTCCCGGCGAAAGCAACCGGATCAGCGCTACTCCCAGCGGAACAACCGGATCGCGATCCCGCCGAAGACCAGCAGCCCGGCCGCCATGACGACGAGGTGCAGCGGCTGCGGCGCGTGGCCCGCCCAGGTGTCGCGCAACGCCTGGGCGAACGGCCCCGCCACCGAATAGTCGCTCACCACCCGCAGCGCGTCCGGCATGACCTCACGCGGAATCCACATGCCCGCCACGAACATCAGCGGGAACATCACCACCGACCCGATCCCCGGCGCCGACTTCCCCGACGGCGCGACCGAGGCGATCACCAGCCCCAGAGCCAGCAGCGCGGCCGAGCCGAGCAGGAACACCAGCGTGAAACCGGGGAGCTGCTTGGGTATCGCGACGCCGCGCACCAGGTTCCCGACCACCACCAGGAGGACGACGGACACGGTGCCGATGGCCAGGTTGATGATGAGCTGGGCGGCCAGGAGCCGCCCCGGCGGAACGGGCGTCGTCGACATCCGCCTGAGCACCCCCTGCTCGCGATAGGTGACCAGGACGGCCGGCAGCACCGTGCAGGCGAGCGTCAGCACCGCGAGCAAGGTCATCTGGGCCGGCAGTTGGGTGTCGATGAACCGCTGGCCGCCCATCGCCGGATCGGGCGCGGACAGGTCGGGAATGCTGCCGAGCGCCAGCAGCAGGGCGAGCGGCAGGCCGATGGTGAAGACCATCGTGGGCCACTGCCGCAGATGCAGCTTGGTCTCGACGAGGAGGATCTTCTTCATGACAGTTTCCTTCCGGTCAGTGCGAGGAACGCGTCGTCGAGCGTGGCCTGCTCGATGCGCAGGTCGGCGGGGACGACCTCATGCCGGGCGAGCGTCAGCATGACGGAGGTGGCGAGGTCGCCGGTGCCCGTCACCACGACCTGCTCGCCGCTCCTGGCGACCTCGCTCACCTCGGGCAGGGCCAGCAGGAGGTCGTCGGAGAAGGGCGCGGTCGGCCGGAACCGCAGCCGCTGCGCCCCGCCCACCTGGGCGATCAACCCCGCGGGTGTGTCGGTGGCGACGACCCGGCCCTCGTCGATGAGCGCGACGCGGTCGCAGAGCCGCTCGGCCTCCTCCATGAAGTGGGTGACGAGCACGACCGTCACGCCGGAGTCGCGTACCTGCTCGACCAGCTGCCAGGTGTCCCTGCGGGCCTGCGGGTCGAGGCCGGTGGTGAGCTCGTCGAGCACCGCGACCCGTGGCCGGCCCACCAACGCCAGCGCGATGGACAGGCGCTGCCGCTGGCCACCGGAGAGCTCGCCGAAGCGCTCTTCCCGCTTGCCGCCGAGCCCGACGCGCTCGATCAGCTCGGACCAGTCGGCCGGGTCCGGATAGAAGGAGGCGTAGAGATCCAGCGCCTCCCACACCTTGAGCTTGTCGGGCAGCGCGGCACTCTGCAGCTGCGCGCCGAGGACGCGCCGCAACGCGTCCCTGTCCTGCTGAGGGTCGATCCCGGTCACGCGTACGGTGCCACGATCGGGAGTGCGCAACCCCGCGACGCACTCGACGGTCGTGGTCTTGCCGGCGCCGTTCGGGCCGAGGATGCCGAAGATCTCGCCATCCGACACCTCGAACGACACGTCATCCACCGCCACGTGGTTCGGGTACCGCTTGTGGAGGTTCCTGACCTCGATGACTTTCATGCCTTAGACGCTAGGAATTCCGGCTCTCGCGGAGAATCGGGCTGGGTACCCGGCGAAGGTGTATCTAGCTGCAATATGCGCGATGCCGTGGATCGCGCACACTGGGAGCATGCTGAGAAGGTACGTCCAGGTCGCGGCGTTGCTGGCGCTGATCCTCGTCGAGGTGCCCACCGCCGTCGTCTCCTTCTGCCTGCTCGTCCTGACCTTCGGCCTCGGCGTGGTCCCCCTCTTCCCGCTGCAGGTGCGGCTGGCCAGGCAGGTGGCGGAGCGCAGGAGACGGTTGGTCGGGGAGTGGTTGGGAGTCCGGATCGACTCGCCGTACCTGCCCAAGCCGCCGCCCCCGCAGCGGCAGGCCGACGGGATGTACCGCTCGCACCGCACGCTGTACAAGTCGCCGCGGGTGCCGGCCTGGAACGACAGGTGGAAGTGGCTGGTCTCCGACCCGGCGACCTGGCGTGACTGCGTCTGGCTGGTCCTGGACCCGGTGGTCAAGCTGGGCCTGCTGCCCCTGCTCCTGCTGCTGCCCGACCGCGGGCTGCGCGTCTACGGCATGTGGTGCGAGCTGGTGCTGTCCGCGACCGCGGCCAGCCGCCTGGCGGGGCAGGTCAACCACCTCCAGCGGGTACGCAACCTGGCGGCCGACACCCAGTCCGCGGAGATGCGCAGGATCGAGCGCGACCTGCATGACGGCACGCAGGCGCGGCTGGTGGCGATCGGCATGACGCTCGGCGCGGTCGAGCAGCTCGTCGACACCGACCCGGCCGCGGCCAAGGCGCTGCTGTCCAAGGCCAAGGAGGCGTCCTCGGAGACGCTGACCGAGCTGCGTACCGTCATCCGCGGCATCCACCCGCCGGTGCTGGCCGAGCGCGGGCTCGCCGACGCCGTGCGCGCCCTGGCCATCGACAGCCCGCTCCGGGTGAACGTGGACGTCGATCTGCCGCACCGCCCGGAGCCGCCGGTGGAGGCCGCCGCCTACTTCGCGGTCAGCGAGCTGCTGTCCAACGCCGCCAGGCACGGCGGGGCCGCCACGGCCACCGTCGACGTCAGCGGCAACGGCTCCGACCTGCGGATCTCCGTGATCGACGACGGCATGGGCGGCGCCGACCCCGGCAAGGGCAGCGGCCTCATGGGCATAGAGCGGCGGCTGGCGGCCTTCGACGGGGTGCTCGCGGTGCACAGCCCGCCCGGGGGACCGACCACGGTGACCATGAGCATGCCCAAGGTCCTGCCGAATCACTGGGCGGGCAGCCTGCCCAAGCTGCCGCGCTGGAAGGCCGCCCTGGTGGTCACGCTCTGGCTGACCTCCTGGTGCCCGCTGTTCCCCCAGGGCATCGTGGCGGGCATCTTCAAGGTCTTCGGCATCCCGGAGAAGGCCTGGTTCCTCGCGTTGTACATGCCAGAGCCGTGGCAGTGGCCGGTCATCCTGTTCATGATCGCGCTCGGCTGCGCCATGTACCTGACGGCCACTCTGCTCCCGGCCTGCCACAACAGGGATCGCTGGTGGGCGGAGGCGACGCCGCGCCGTCTATGGTTCAGCAGATGAACCGTGTTCTCGTCGCCGAAGACCTCTACCTGCTCAGAGACGGCCTGGTCCACCTGCTCCAGGCGCACGGCTTCACGGTCGTGGCCGCCGTGGAGAGCGGGCCCGAGCTGCTCAAGGGGCTGATCGAGCTGCGCCCCGACGTCTCGATCGTGGACGTACGGCTGCCGCCCACCTTCACCGACGAGGGCCTGCAGGCCGCGCTGGCAGCCCGTCAGCAGGTGCCCGGCCTGCCGATCCTGGTGCTGTCGCAGCACGTCGAGCAGCTGTACGCGCGTGAGCTGCTCGCCGACGGGTCCGGCGCGATCGGCTACCTGCTCAAGGACCGGGTGTTCAACGCCGAGCAGTTCATCGACGCCGTACGCCGGGTCGCCCAGGGCGGCACCGCGATGGACCCCGACGTGATCGCCAAGCTGCTGGCCAGCAACGCCAGGAACGAGCCGCTGGCCGCCCTCACGCCACGTGAGCGGGAGGTGCTGGAGGCGATGGCCGAAGGGCGCTCCAACGCCGCCATCTCTCAGCGGCTCTACCTCAGCGAGAGCGCGGTGGCCAAGCACACGGCCGGCATCTTCGCCAAGCTGGGTCTGGCGCCTTCTGACGACGACAATCGCCGGGTCCTGGCGGTGCTCGCCTACCTCAACAGCAGATAGTCGCATTGTCGGTGGCACCGGCTACCTTTCATAGGAGGCAGCAACACGAAAGGGTGGGTCAGGTGAAAATCCGGGTAAACCGCGATGTTCTGGCAGACGCGGTGGCGTGGGCCGCCAGGGTGCTGCCCAGCCGCCCTGTGGTGCCCGTGCTCTCGGGCCTGCTGCTGGGCGCCGACGAGGAGCTGAGCCTGTCCGCGTTCGACTACGACGTCTCGGCCCAGGCCAGGATCGACGCCGACGTGGCCGAGCAGGGCCAGGTGCTCATCCCCGGCCGCCTGCTCGCGGAGATCAGCCGCAGCCTGCCCGCCGACGATGTCGAGATCGTCACCGAGGGCCAGGAGGCGGTCCTGACCTGTGGCAGCGCCGAGTTCGGCCTGATCACGATGCCTGTCGAAGACTTCCCGACCATGCCCACGATGCCGCCGAGCATCGGCGCCATCGGCGGCGGCGTCTTCGCCTCGGCCGTGGGCCAGGTCGCGCCCGCCTCCAGCCGCGACGACACGCTGCCGATGCTCACCGGCATCAGGGTCGACATCGAGGGCGAGTCGGTCACGATGGCGGCCACCGACCGCTACCGCATCGCGGCCCGCGACCTCACCTGGCGCCCGGCCACGCCCGACGTCGCGGTGTCGGCCATGGTGCCCGCGCGTGTGCTGGTCGACGTGGCCAAGACGCTGCGCGGCGGCGAGGTGGCGGTGGCGCTGGGCGACGGTGTGGCGGGCTTCGAGAGCGTCGGCCGCAGCACCACGGTCCGCCTGCTCGACGAGCAGTTCATCGACTACCGCGCCAGGCTGACCGCCGACTGGTCGATCAGGGCCGACGTGCCGGTGACGGCGTTCGTCAACGCCATCAAGCGGGTGGCGCTGGTGGCCGAGCGCAACACCGCGATCCGGCTGTCGTTCAGCCAGGGCCACGTACGCATCCAGGCCGGCGGCGGCGACATCGGCCGCGGCTCCGAGGTGGTCGAGTGCGAGCTGCGCGGCGACGACATCCAGATCGCCTTCCAGTCGCAGTTCCTCCTCGACGGCCTGACCGGCATAGAGACCGACCTGGCCCGTCTCAACATGGAGTCACCGACGAGGGCCGCCCTGATCCAGGATGTTCCTGGCGACGGGCAGCCCAGCTTCCGCTACTTGGTGATGTCGCTGCGCCTCGGGTGACCCTTGCGGGTTATTCGCCCTCGGTGAGCGCGATGAGAATGTGCTCCATGCAGGCATGCCCGGCGCGCTCGGCGGCGGTGGCGTCGCCCGAGGAGATGGCGCGCGCGATGGCGTCGTGCGGGATGTAGCTCTTGTTCAGCGACGTGCCCGCGGCCGTGATGCTGGCCCGCAGCGCCGCCGAGAAGTCCTCATAGAGGTCGATCAGCACGAGGTTGTGCGTGGCATGCGCCACGGACATGTGGAAGGCCAGGTCGGCCTCGACGAAGGCGTCCGGGTCGTCCAGCTCCCAGGCGCGGTCGCGCTCGGCCAGGGCGGCCTCGATGCGCAGGATGTCCTCGTCGGTGCGCCTGGTGGCGGCCAGGCGAGCAGATTCGACCTCCAGTGCGCGGCGCACCTCGAGGATCTCCAGCTGCTCTGCCTGGCGCAGACGCCTCAGCATGGCGCCGGAGAGCTCGCTGGTGGCGCGGACATAGGTCCCGTCACCCTGGCGGCACTCCAGTAGCCCGGCGTGTGTAAGCGCGCGTACGGCCTCGCGAACGGTGTTGCGTCCCACTCCGAGCTGCTCCGCGAGCACCGTCTCAGTTGGGATCTTGCCGTTCATCTGCCACAACCCTGAGGTGATCTGCTCCTTGAGCTGATCGATCACCTGGTCGACGAGCGAAGCTCGCTGAGCCGTACGCAGACTCACAGTCCGCCTCCTCCGGGGTGCCAGTCATCCCATGAGTCAATGACTGGTAGACCCTAATTATTCCAGACTCAAAAACCAAATCTGGAGCTCCCGGAGGGTTAGCGGTTCACTGAAACGTCGATCTTCACCCCTGCCAGTGCGGAATGGACTCCGGCGGCCTCCAACGCCCTGCGATAGGCGCTGGTCTGCTGGGCCTTGTCCCCGGAGCTGCCGTAGAGGTCGCCCAGCTCTCGCCAGCAGCGTGCGGCCTGCCTGTCGGAGCCGAACACCGGACGGTTGAGCGTCTCGAGCAGCTGCCGAGCCTCGCCGAGAGACCTCGACGCGTCGGCGTCCAGGGCGAGCGCGACGGTGGCGAGCACGAGGTGGGCCTCGGCCGGTGCCGTGCCCGGGGCGTCGTGCACCAGGTCGAGCGCCGAGGTGGCCAGCTCGCCCGCTCGCACGGCGTCGCGCGCCCGCAGCTTGACCCTGGCGTGCGCGATGAGGCTCTCGCCGTGCTCCTGCGTGCTGCCCGCGGTGCTCGCGAACACGCGAGTCGCCGCTTCGGCCCACCGGTCGGCTTCGGCGATCGGCGCGGAGTCGAGCCTGGCCCAGTGCATGGCCACGCGGGCCAGCTGCAGCGTGAGCCTGGTCGGCCGGCCCGCCATGATCGCGTCGTCGGCCAGGCGTACGGCCAGTGCGGAGTCCTCGCCACCGGCCGCGGCCACACTGGCCTGCCAGAGGGCGTGGATCTCAGCGGAACGGTCCACAATCTCAGGCACGCCGCTGGCGTCGAGCACCCGCCGCACGAATCCGAGCTCGGGAGAGTCGCCCTCGCGTCCGCTGCGCACCTCTACCAGCGCGGCGGCCAGGTCGATGGCGATCTCGCCTTGCGTGACGGCCAGCCGCTCCGCCTGCTCCAGCGCGTGCGCGGCCAGGTCGCGGGCCCTCAGGCGGTCGCCCGCCCGCTGGTAGCAGCGGCTCAGCGCGACGGTGAGCGGCAGGTCGGCCAGCCGCTCAGGATGGGCCGCCGCCTCCCTGCGCAGCCGCTCGAACGCCTCGACCGCCTGGCCGAGCCGTCCTTGCGCTTCGAGGGCACGGGCCCTGCCGAGGCGGGCGTGCGCGGTCAGCAGTGCGTTCTCCTCGTCGGCCGCCTTCACGATCTCCGTGAAGCGGTCGGCCGCGAGGACGGGGTCGCCATGCTGTAGCTCCAGCTCAGCGTGGCGCAGACCGAGCTCGGTATCGATGCGCTGCCGAGGCTCGATCCCATGCAGGAGGAACTCGGTGGTGCACCCCAGGCGCTCGGCCAGGAGTCTTGCTACAACCGGAGTCGGAGTCCGCTTGCCCGACTCGATGAGCGAGACATAACTGTCAGACAGGTCGGGTCCGGCCAGTTGGGCCTGTGACATCCGCCTGTTTAGCCGCAGTCCTCGGACGCGGTCACCGATGGTTCCCTGACTCGGCATCTCATCTCTCAAGGCGGGGAAGGGTCAACACTCCGCAATGATTGCATGAAGTGGCGCAATCGGGTATCCCCACGTGAAGAATTCCCCACGGCAGGATTAATCGTCGCTGTCGTCCTTGCTGGGGAAAAGCATCTGGCACACTTCGAGGTACAGAGTCTCCGGATACGGAATGTACTCGACTGTTGACAGTGCCTGATCCTGACCAGCGGATTCAAGGATGAACTCACCGTAACCGAGCATGCGCCCAAGGAGAGATCTTTGGAAGCTCATGTCGGTGACCTTGCCCAATGGCATCATCGCGACTTTGCGCGTGATGAGGCCTGTGGTGAGCAACATCCGCTTTGAGGTAACCACAAAGTAGTCGACCGACCACTCCGCGACTTTCCAAACAAAGCGGATCAAGAGCAGAAGCCAGAGCCACCAGACGACGACGAGGGCCGTGCTGCTCCCCTCGCCGCCGAAAATCTTGCTGAGCAACCCGGCGATGATGAGGCCGCCGAAGACTTCGGCGACCGGGCGAAGCAGCACGGCTGGGTGACGCCGTACCATGATGACCTGTTGTTCGTGGGGGAGAAGGTAGCGGTTGACCGACGCCGGAGCAGAGTCCCCGTGGGTCACAAGTCTCATGCGAGGTTGTTCACAAATTGGGCCAGTGAGTCGGCCGCGTTGATCACGTTGTCGAACACTCCTCTGACCGCGTCCGCGGCATCGGTTGGTCGCGCGAACAGGTAGTACGCCACAAAAGCCATACCACCGTATGTGAGGACCTTTTTGACCTGCACTGTCGCCTCCGTACCACTTACCTACTCCACCCGCTCTCTACATTACCCACCCCAATGCCGGGGTAAAGGTAACTTGACGGGATAGTTTTGATCTTGCTTAGCCGCGTTCGCTGGCCACGAGAGCCAGGACGTGAAGGTGCTTGCGCGCGATCCGCTCGACGAGACTCGGATGGGCGTAGCCCGTGACCTCCAGCGCGCCGTAGTGCGCCGCTTCGACGCAGCGCGTTACGGTGATCGCGGAGTGGATGCCGGCGAACTCCTCGCGGAGTGCCGTCTCCACGTCCGCGTACGGACTTGGCTCCGCCTCGGTGTGGTCGCTCACGACAACACCTCGGTAGCCGGAAAAACGCTCATCGCTGCTCCCCCCACGCGCATGCGGAAGTTGCCTTCCTCTCACCTCATACCCACGAGACAACAGTATGTAACGAAGTGAGTGCGCAGCGTGACGAGTCAGACCACCCCGTACAAACGATCTCCGGCGTCACCCAGACCTGGAACGATGTAACCGTTCTCGTTCAGCCGCTCGTCGAGGGCGGCGGTCACGACGCGGATCGGCTTGCCGGAGTTGGCGAACACCTTGTCCATGTACGCCAGCCCTTCGGGCGCCGCGAGCAGGCAGATCGCCGTGACGTCCACCGCCCCGCGGTCGAACAGGAACCGCACGGCCGCGGCCAGCGTGCCGCCGGTGGCCAGCATGGGGTCGACCACGTAGCACTGGCGCCCGGACAGGTCATCGGGCAGCCGGGTGGCGTAGGTCTCGGCCTGCAGCGTCGACTCATTGCGGATCATGCCCAGGAAACCGACCTCGGCCGTGGGCAGCAGCCTGGTCATGCCGTCGAGCATGCCGAGACCCGCCCGCAGGATGGGCACGACCAGCGGATAGGGCTTGGCCAGCCGCACCCCATGGGCCTCGGCGACCGGCGTCTGCACGCTCACGTCCACGACCCGCACATCGCGCGTCGCCTCGTACGCCAGCAGGGTCACCAGCTCGTCCGCGAGCCGGCGGAACGTCGGCGAGTCCGTCCGGACATCGCGCAGCGTGGTGAGCTTGTGCGCTACGAGAGGATGGTCGACGACGAGGGTTTCCATAAGGGACAACGCTATCTTGTGTGCAACGAACCGGCACGTCGCGTCATGGGTTTTGATCACAATTTGGTCGGAGCAGCCCACGGGGGGTGGCCGGGTCTGGAACGATTGGATCCCGTAGTGACCACGTCGTGGGGTGGACGATGACAGAAGAAGATGCGCTCGACTTCGCCATCGTGGTCTATCGCGAGGACGAGTGCTGGGACGCCGGCCTGCTACCGGTCGCGCTGACGACCGATCTGCATGGGCTGATCAAGGCGCTGCGCCAGCAGCCGAGCGAGAGCGGCACGATCGGCCTGGTCGCCGTGGGCGACGAGTTCTTCGTGGCGCTGCGCGTCCTGGGTGATCGCGTCGATGTCTTCCTGTCCGACATCGCCGCCTCCTGGGACTTCCCGCTGGCCGAGCAGGTCCTCGACTACCTCGACGTGCCGATCCCCGACGAGGAGGAGCTCGACGAGATCCTCCAGGACGAGGACACGGTGCTCCCGGCCGGCGATCTGTCCATCTTCGCGGACCTGGGACTCGACGAGATGGAGCTGGGCATACTCTCCGGCGACATCGAACTCCTCCCGGAAGACGTACTCTCCAGCATCGCCGCGCGACTCGGCTTCTCCGAGCCGTTCGAGCGGGCCATCGAATCGGTCTTCGGCTGACCCCTGGAGCACGGACATGGCGTCCAACACCTTCTCTGCGGCCTTCGTCAAGATCTCCGGCGGTTGGAGCGGCGCCGAGGTCGATCTCGGTGACGCCGAGATCGTCGACGACTTCGGCGACGCGGTGACCGAGGCCCTCGGCCTGTCCGGCGACGAACTCGCCCTGCTCTGCGTCGAGGTGGAGGACGAGTGGTTCGCCATCGTCCGCTACCGCGGTGACGACGAGCCGCGGGTGTTCCTCTCCGACGCGCACGCCATCATGTCGGACAGACTCGGCGAGCTGTTCGCGGAGTTCGCCGGGGTGGCGCCCGACAAGGACGGCAACGGGCTGGGCGTCAAGCCGTCCGGCGACTTCGACCTGCTCAGCGACCTGGGCGTGGGCTCGGAAGAGCTGCTGGAGCTGTCCATGGAAGAAGGCGTGCTGCCGGCCGACATCCTCTCGGTGATCGCCGAGCGGCTGTCCTTCGCCGACGAGCTCGACCGGTTGCGGTGAACCACGCCGACGCGATGCGCCTGGCCCTGTCCGAGGCCGCCGCGGCCGGCGCCCGGGGCGAGGTCCCCGTCGGCGCGGTCGTGCTCGGCCCGGGGGGCGAGGTGCTCGCGTCCGCCGGCAACTCCCGTGAGTCTTCCGCCGATCCGACCGCGCACGCGGAGGTTCTGGCGCTCCAGCAGGCCGCCCGGTCGCTCGGGGGGTGGCGGCTGAGCGGCTGCACGCTCGTGGTCACGCTGGAGCCGTGCACGATGTGCGCGGGGGCCGCGGTGCTGGCCAGAGTCGACCGCATCGTGTACGGGGCCGTCGACGAGAAGGCCGGGGCCGTGGGGTCACTGTGGGACGTGGTCCGCGACCGCAGGCTCAACCACCGCCCCGAGGTCGTCATGGGTGTGCTGGGCGAGGAGTGCGCTGCGGTACTAAAGGAGTTCTTCGGCACTCGGCGGATCCGGTAAGCTCGTCGACGGTGGTGTCGCCTAGTGGCCGAGGGCGCACGCCTCGAAAGCGTGTGATGGGGCAACTCATCCGTGGGTTCAAATCCCACCACCACCGCCACCTATTGGGCCTCTGACCTGTCTGACCGGGTCAGGGGCCTTTTGCTGTGCGAGGACGCCAGGGGACGTGGACGAGACGGCTACCCCAAGACCAGGCGACACGCATTTACCAGGCTGACTGCTCACCTTTCTCTTGTCGTAAGATCAGGCGATTTCATGAGGGTGGTAGCGCTGTGGACATCCGTGTGCTGGGCCCGCTGGAGGTCGTCGGTGACGACGGGCGGTCGTGTCAGATCACCTCGCTGAAGTTGCGGGCGCTGGTGAGCGTGCTGGTGCTGGCGGAAGGCCGGCCGGTGGCTCCGGCGGCGCTGATCGACCGGCTGTGGGGCGAGGAGGCGCCGGCCGAGGCGATGGCGTCGCTGCACTCGTACGTGTCCAACCTGCGCCGCCTGCTGGAGCCCGGACGCCGGGCCAGGGCGCAGAGCCGGTTGCTGATGTTCGGGCCGGTGGGCTACACGCTGGCGATCGAGCCGGAGCAGGTGGATTCGACGCGGTTCCTGCGTCTGGTCGGGCAGGCCGAGCAGGCGGCCGAGCCGGCCGAGGCGGAGCGGTTGGCGGGCGAGGCGCTGGCGCTGTGGCGCGGTGAGCCGTACCAGGATCTGGACGGTCAGGAGTATGTGACCGCTGTCAGGGCGCGGCTCACCGAGGCCCGGGAGCGGGCCCGCGAGCTGCGGGTGAGCGCGGTCATCCAGCAGGACCGCCACGGCGAGTTGCTGGGTGAGCTGGAGGCCCTGACCCATGAGCACCCCCTGCGCGAACGGCTGTGGGCGTTGCGCGCGCTGGCGCTCTACCGGAGCGGCCGCCAAGGGGAGGCTCTGGAGACGCTGCGCACGGTCCGCCGGATTCTGGCCGAGGAGCTCGGCATCGACCCGGGCGAGGAGTTGCGCGCGCTGGAACGCGACATTCTCCACCAATCCCCCGCGCTGTTCCCCCACCGGCCGCCGCGCCCGCCCGAGCCGGGGGTGGTCGAGCGGGGGATCACGGGCCGGGAGGAGGAGCTGGCCGCGCTGGACGGGTTGCTGGAAGCGGCGGCGGCGGGCCGCACCGGGTTCTCGCTGATCACCGGAGAGCCGGGGATCGGCAAGACGCGGCTGGCCGAGGCGTTGGTCAGCCGGGCCCGTGCCCGGGGTTTCACGGTTGCGGTGGGGCGGTGTGCGGCGACGGAGGGCGCGCCGGCGTTCTGGCCATGGGTGACGGTGCTGGAGCGCTTGGCCGACGCGTTGCCGCCGCTGCCCGCCGACGTGCGCGCGAACCTGCCCGGAGTCGGCTCCGCGACCGGGACCGACCCCGAGGGCGCGAGGTTTCGTACCTATGAGGCGGCGGCACGGGCGCTGACCGCGGGCCTGCGGCCGGTGCTGGTGGTGCTGGACGACCTGCACTGGGCGGACCGGTCCTCGCTGCGGCTGCTGAGCTACCTGGCCGGGTACGTGCTGGACGGCAAGCTGGTCGTGGTGGGTACGGCACGCGACTGGCCGCCGCCGGAGGGCGCGCTGGCCGAGGCGTTCGAGGCGCTGTCGCGCCGGCAGGCGGTGCGGCTGCCGCTGTCCGGCCTTTCGGCTTCCGAGCTGGGCGAGCTGACCCCAGCGGGCACTGACGTCCGGGCGCTCAGAGACCGCACGAACGGCAATCCGTTCTTCGTCACGGAGCTGACGCGTTACCTGGAAGCCGGGTCGCCGGGCCGCGGCACGCTGCCGCTGGGCGTGCGGGACGTCGTGCTCGGCCGGGTGAACCGGCTGCCAGGGCCGTCCGCCGAGTTGTTGCGGGTGGCGGCGGTGGCCGGGCGGGAGTTCGACGTGACGATCGTGGCCGAGGCCGCCGGGCTCGACCTGGACGCGGCGCTGGACCGGCTGGAGCCGGCCATGGCCGCCGCCCTGGTCGGAGAGGGGCGGCCCGGCCGGTTCCGGTTCGTGCACGCGCTGGTGCAGGAGGCGCTCACCGAGGTGGTGCCGGTGCTGCGGCGGGCCCGGCTGCACGCCGCCGTGGCCGCCGCGATCGAGTCACGTACCGGCGGCTCGGCCTCCGACCGGTTGGCTGCCGCCGCGCACCACTGGTTCCAGGCGATTCCGGCCGGCCACACCGCGCGTGCCTGGCGGGCGGCGTGGCGGGCGGCCGAGGAGGCCAAACGGCTGCGCGCGTACGACGTGGCCGTCGAGCTGCTGGAGCGGGCCGACCGCGTGGCCGAGGACGACCCCGGGCTGGGCCCGGCCGAGCGGATGGATCTGCTGTTCGCGCTGGCCGAGGCCAGGTTCGGGGCGGGCGACTCGGCGGGGCAGGAGGCCGAGCTGACGCGGATCCGCCGCCTGGCCAAGCAGGAGGGCGACCGGCGGCGCTGGATCGAGGCCGCGACCGGGTACGGCGGCCGCGTCCTGCAGCCCTGGAAGGTCTACGGCGACTACGACGCCGATCTGCTGGCCGACCTGATGGAGCTGGCCGCCGACGAAGGGCTGGAGCCGTCGGCCCGGGCCCGGGTGCTGGCCTGCCTGGCGCTCCAGGCGTACTACCAGCCGGGACGGGATCCCGTGGAGCGGGACCGGTGGAGCGCCGAGGCGGCGCGGCTGGCCCGCCAGGAGAACGACGCGACGCTGCTCGGCCGGGTGCTGTTCGCCCGCTACTACGCGCTGCTCGACCCGGACTCGGTGCACCAGCGGCTGGAGGCGGGCGAGGAGATGGCCCGCGCCGGGTTGGCGGCGGGCGACGACGAACTGCGCACGATCGGGCTCACCTGCCAGGGCGGCACGCTGCTGGAGCTGTGCCGGGTGCGGGAGGCTCTGGACGTGCTGGCCGAGGCGGAGCGGCTGATCGGACGTACGCACATGCCGTATCTGCGCATCATGCTGAACTGGCTGCGGCTCGGCGTCATCATCCAACGCGGCGACCTGGAGGCGGCCGAGTCGCTGCTCGCGGCCACCGACGCCGAGCAGCGAGCGACCTCGATGTGGGGTGCGGAGTCGACCACGGCCGGCGCCACGTACCAGATCGCGCTCATGCGCCTGCGCCGCGGGACAGCGGACACGGCGCTGCCGCCGCTGGACATCTCGCACCAGCAGCTCGACCAGTTCAACCTGGACGGGTACGCCCACTACCTGGTGGCCGGCGGCCGGTTGGAGGAGGCGCGTAAGGCGCTCGGGCCGTGGGAGCGGCAATCGCCGATCCCACGGACGTTCGTCTACTTGTTCTGGCTGGTCGTCCGCTGCGAGATCTGGGCGGCGCTGGGCGACCGGCAGGCCTGCGCCGACCTGTACGAGGAGGCGTCCCCGTACGCCGACCGCATGGGGATCTCCGGACTGAGCATGCTGATGTGGCCGGTCAGCCGGTCGCTGGCGCAGCTGGCCGAGGCTCTGGGCGACGCCGAGGCGGCGCGGCGGCACGCCGAGCACGCCGAGAGCGTGGAGCGGGAGCTGGCTCACCCCCACAGGTAGGACATGCGCCGCCGGTATCGGCCCCCGGCCAGGGTGCTGAGCAGCAGCAGCGGCCTGGGCGAGGTCTTGCGCAGGTGGGCCTCGACGTCGGCCGGCAGGTCGGAGGTGATCCAGCCGAGCAGCATGATCAGCTTGCGGAGCCCGTACTGCTTCGTGAGCGTCTTGTGCATTTCCGCGTCCTCCTCCGGCGTGATGTGGGCCATCATCAGCGGGATCCCATCGGTCTCCTCGTGCGCCAGGTGCGCCCCGAGGGTGTCGGCCAGCGCGCGCAGGGCGACCATGAGCCGTTCGCGCCCCTGCTCAGACGGGCCGGCGTCGAACGCCTGGAACGCCTCGGTGCTCTCGCGGAGCCAGTGATCGCAGGCCTCGTGCTCGGCCTCCAACGCGTCGATCGTGCCGATCGCCTCCGGCGCCCGCTCCCGCAGCCGCGGCCAGACCGTCTCGTCCTCGGCGGTGTGGTGGTGGTGCAGCACGAACAGCACCCACCCGTGGTGCTCGCGCAGGGCGGTGACGCGCCGCCGGTCGCCGAGACGGACCCGGCCGATCGCGGTGATCAGGTGGCCGAGGTCGCGGCGGAAGCCGTAGTGCGCCAGGTACATGTTGGTCATGTCGAGCGGCCCCGGCGCGGCGGCGGCCTGGCCGGGCAGCGTGATCTGCGGCAGGTTCGGGTGTGCGGCGGTGCGCATGGTCGTACTCCTTCTCATTCTGGAGGGATGCCGGCATCGTGGCTTCTCGCTCTTGGGGGAGTCTGGAAGATCGGCCTCAAGTGGGGCCCAAGACCTCCTCATTAGCGTGTGCGGTCATGACGATCACGATTCCCGACACGACGTTCCAGAGTTCTGTGGTGTGCGCCTACACCTCGCTCACCCGCGACGGGCGGCCCATCACCTGGCCCGTCACTCCGTACACCGGGCCCCGCGGCACGATCGACGTCAGCACCGGCCTGACCTATCCCGACAAAGCCGAGCGGGCGCGCCGCGATCCGCGCGTCGCCCTGCTGTTCGAGGGCGATCCGGTGGTGCTGGTGCAGGGCCGCGCCACGGTCCGCGACGCCGACCTGCAGGCCAACACCGAGCGGTACGTCCGCGACTCCCAGGTCAAGATCCCGGACGCCTTCGCGGGGCTGCCGTGGTTCCTGATCAAGCGCTTGACCTGGTACTTCGCGCGGATCTACATCGAGGTGACCCCCGAGCGGATCACCTGGTGGCCCGGCGGCGACCTGACCCGCGACCCGCTGACCTGGACCTGCCCGCCCGGCACCACGATCCCCGCCTCCGACCCCGCGCCGTCGGGCCCCCGCCTGCCCGGCCGCTCCGCGCCGCCCGCCGACTGGCGCCCGTACGCCCGCCGGGCCCGCGACCTCGGCCGGCCGATCGTGTCGACGGTGGCGGACGGCCGGCCCGTGTCCGTGCCCGCGCGTGCCTTCTCGCCCACCTCGATCGGGTACGAGCTGGACCTGCCGGCTGGTGTGGCCGCCGTGCCGGGGCCGGTCTGCCTGACCTTCCACCGGCACGATCCCGGCATGCGATGGCAGGAGAACGTCGTGCTGCTCGGCACCGCCACCGCCCAGAGCGACGACCGGCTCACCGTCGCGATCGAGCGCGCGCTGCCCGACTGGAGCCTGCCCGAGGACCGCCGCCTGCGGACCCGTTCCTTTCTCCGCCACGGCAAACAGCTGAGGCGCCGGCTCCAGACCGAGGCCGCCCGCCGCGCCCAGCCGGTCCCGAAGGTCCGCTGACGCGCGGGGTCAGTCCACCGGTTCGTAGCGGGCCCGGCGGGCGATCACCTCGAATCCGAGGCCGCGGAAGAGAGCGGCCGAGGCCGGGTTGTTGACGTTGACGTCCAGGAAGACCTCCGTCACGCCGCGTGCGCGCATGCGGCCGAGCGCGGCGACCGCCAGCGCCCGCGCGAGCCCGCGCCGCCGCCACGCGGGCACGGCGCCGACCTGGATCAAGAACCCTTCCGCGCACGCCACGAAGCCGGCGGCCCCGCCCGCTCCGCGCGCCACCAGCGAGCACTCGGGCAGGAACTCGTCGTCGACCAGCCAGTCCACCCACTCCTCCCGCGACCAGCCGGGGAAGCCGGGACGGTCGGCGAAGGACGCGGAGTAGGCCTCGTAGAAGGCCCCTTCTGTGTCCCGCGACCATTCCTGGACCTCCAGCTCCAGCTCCAGCTCCGGCTCCGGCGGCAGCGGTCGGCTCAGGTCGCGGCGGTAGACGTCCTCGGCGAACGTCTGCCGGAGCCCGTGCGAGAGAAACAGCGCGTGGGCCTCCGGGGTCACCGACTCGGTCTCCAGCCGGACCGGCCCCGGCTCCCCGATCAGCCGGTCCGGCCGTGCCTCCTTGATCAGCCGGTCCGGCAGCGCCTCCTTGATCAGCCGGTCCAGCAGGCCCGATCCCAGCCCCTGCCCCCGATGCCCCGGGTCGACCAGACCGGTCGCCGCCGACGCGTCGCCCACGGGGCGCACGGCCCCGCAGGCCACCAGGCGGCCGTCGGCGAACGCGCCCACCGCCGTCCCCGCTGCGTACCTGCGCTCCAGGAAGGACAGGGACGCGGTCGCCTGGAGTCCGCCGTCGTGCGCCACGCACCGCCGCGCGAGATCGGCGATGGCCGGCATGTCGGCGGGGGACAGCGCGGTCCACTCAAGGGCCACCGTCGGCTCCTCTCAGGTGCAGGTGACGGTGTATGTCATCTTGTCGGAGGACATGACGTTGGGCACCCTGCTCTCCATATACGCCGTGACGGGCTTTCCCGTCGACTCCTCCACCGTGAACTCGCGCTCGACGACCTTGGCCAGGGGCCCGTTCGCGGGGAAGTCGGTGCTGCCGAGGAAGGGCTGCGTCTTCCCGTCGAAGACCCATTGCGTGAAGAGCGCGTCCATCGGGGCGGACACCGTGACCTTGCCCTGAGTCTTCAGCGTGACCGGGCACTTGCCGCGGTAGTCCGCCGGGGTGATGGAGGCCTCGATGATCGACACCACGCGCGGGTAGGTGCCCGTGGGCGGCTTGCCGTCGCAGATGACCTCGTAGGCCACCGACGGGCTGACATACACCCTGTCGTTGGCGGTGACCTCCAGCCGGACGCTGCCCGACTTGCTGATCCACTCGTCCCACCACCGTTCCAGGGTCACGGGCGCCGCCTGGGCGAAGGTGTAGGTGTACGGCGAGGTCATGCTGCCGTCGGCCCAGCGCCACCGGTAGCTGATCGTGAGCGGCAGCTTGGTGGCCGGTTTGGGGGCGACTTGCGAGCGGATCGTGAACGGTTTGGACTGGCTCGGGCAGGGGGTCGGGTTGCTGTCCGGAGTGATCTCGGTTCCGGTGATGGTCACCGCCTCGTCGATCCGGCAGATGATCCTGAAGGGGACGGAGTCTGTGGCGACCGCGTTCGGGGTGAGCACGCGGAGCCGGGCCGAGCCTTGGCTGATGTTGACCAGGTCCGTCACCTTCCAGGTGTGCTCCAGCGTCGTGGTCAGGTCCCTGGACAGGACGACCTGGCCCGGGATCTTCGTGCCGTCGCTGCGTTCCCACTGGTAGGTGACCTCGGTCGGCTGGGTGACCGCGAGGTCGGCGCGGAAGACGAAGTCCAGCGGTTTGTTGCACGGGCCCTCGTACTGGACGGGCGTCACACGCGCGTCGGTGACGGACGCCAGCGGCCGCTGCTCGGGGCGGGTGCAGGTCACGCGGTAGGCGGACTTGTCCGAGCGGCCGGTCACGTGGCCCTTGTCGTCCAGGATCTCCAGCCAGTGGTAGCCGGAGTGACTGGTCAAGAACGTGCGCGACGAGCTGACCGCCTTGCCCGCAGAGGTGAGCCAGAGTCGTTCGACCGGCTCGGGACCGCCGTCGCTGTCCACCCACCGGTAGGCCACCGACGCCGGCGTCCGGGACGCCTTGATCCGCCCGTCGAACGTCACCCGGTGGCCCGGCAGCCCGCAGCTCCCCGAGTACGGCGCGGGCGTGGTCACCGAGGCGGTCACGCGCGGCGGCTCCGGCGTGTGCACCGTCACCACCACGGGCGAGGCATCCGCGCAGGACACTGTGAACCGGGCCTTGGCCGAGGTCGTCTTGCGCGGGCTGAGCACCTGCAGGGCCTGCCAGCCCGATGTGCTCTTCGCGAACGACTGCCGATCGCGTACGACCACCGCCCCGGCCTTGACCGTGGCGGTGACGACCGCCCCCTTGTGGCCGTCGCCGCGCAGCCAGCGGTAGGTCACCCTGCTCGCGCCGCGTACCGCCACCCTGGCCGAGAACGTCGTGGTGGCCGGGCACGCGCCCGCGTACCGGGCGGGCGAGACCGTCACCCTGCCGACCTTCACTGAAACGGCCGCCGCCTGCGCGGGTGCGGTGGCCAGGCCACCGACCAGCGCAAGGGCAGCGGCCAGCGCCGTCCATGTCCTTCGCACCTCGAACTCCTCAAGCTCCGCAAGATCGGACTGATCCCGGGGAGTGTCGTGCAGGCGACTTGAGCGGGACTTGGGCCGCTTGGGCCGGACACGGGAGTCGCACTCAAGACGTCAAGAAGTTCGCGCCAAGGGGTGGTCCCTAGCGTCTCACTCGGTTGCCCAACGGGGTGATCACCTTCGAAAGGAATCACTGTGCCCAAGATTGACATCGACGACATCGCGGCCATCGGACCGGAGCTGAACGAGGGGGACCTTCGCCTGGTCAACGGCGGCCTGAAGCGGGAGACGTCCAGCTGGGTGATGGATTGGGAGAGCGGCAGGACCTGGAGCGACGCCGACTTCTGATCGTTGGAGCGATGCGGGGCGCCACCGCGCGCCCCGCGTCTTCACGTGAGGAGAACGAAAGATGGCGGGCGAGGTACTCATCCTCACCATCGACGCCGACCCGCACGCGGAGCACGTCGCCGGTCTGCTGGCCGAGCGTGGCGCGCGAGCGGTCGTCTTCGACCCGGCCGACTATCCGGTCCGCGCGGTGCTGGACGCGGCCTACGGCCGCGACGGCCGCGTACGCCGGCGGTTGCGCACCACGACCGCCGACGTCGATCTCGACGGCCTGACGGCCCTGTGGTTTCGCCGCCCCCAGTCCCCGGTCGCGCACGCCGAGATCGCGGACGAGGGTGCGCGCGCCCACATCGAGAAGGAGTGCGCGGAGTTCGCCGGCGATCTGTGGGAGCAGCTCGACTGCCGCATGGTCCCGGCGCCCAGGACGCGGGTCAAGCTCGCCCAGCGCAAGTCGTCCCAGCTGGCGCTGGCCGGCCGGCTCGGGTTCGAGCTGCCGGACACGTTGATCACCAACGATCCGGACGAGTTCCTGGATTTTTACCGCCGGCACGAGGGCCGGATCATCACCAAGACCCTGGGCTCGGCCATACTGGCCCGCCCGGACGGGGAGGGTGTCGGCCGGCTGTCGGAGCCGGTGTCCACCCGCGACGTGGCCTATGCCGATGCGATCAGGTTCGGTCCCGTCATCATTCAGGAGTACGTACGCAAACAGGTCGAGCTGCGGGTGACCGTGGTCGGCCGGGCGGTCTTCGCCGCGGAGATCCATTCCCAGGAGAGCAACCACACCCGGTTCGACTGGCGGCGCTACGACCTGGGCAGCACCCGCCACGAGGTGCACCGGCTCCCCGACGAGGTGGCCGGGCGCTGCGTCGAGATCGTCGAACGCCTCGGCCTGCGCTACGGGGCGCTCGACCTGATCCTGACCCCCGACGGGCGTTACGTCTTCCTCGAGATCAACCCGACCGGACAGTGGCTGTGGATCGAGCGGGCCACCGGCCTGCCGATCGGCGAGGCGCTCTGCGACCTACTGCTGTACGGCGAGGTGAAAGACGAGATCGGGCAGACCGTCAGATCCGCGTGAAACACAACAAGGAGAAAGGAAACACCATGTCCAAGATCACGATCGACGACATCGCGCCCGCAGGGGCAGAGCTGCACGAAGGCGACCTCCGCCTCGTCAACGGCGCGCAGAAGCCGGAGCTGTGCACCGCTGTCCTAGACCTGGAGGTGGGCACCTGCTCCATGGACCCGGACATCTGCGGCAACTGACCGACCACGACCGCGCGGGGCGTCGTACGGGCCCCGCGCGGCGCCCTGTGAGAGAGGAGATGCGGCGATGCTGTCCGATGCGCTCGACACGCTGCGCGACCTGGCCGCCCTGGAGCCTCCGCAAGCTCAGGAACGCCTGCGCGAGCTGCGCGAACGCCACCCCGAGTCGCGCTTACGGCTGTTGTGGCAGCGGGAGGAGTACGACGACGCCCTGCACTACGACCTCCTGATCAAGCAGGAGGGAGAGGGAACGATCTCGCTGTCGTGGTGCCCGGACCGGGCGCTGCCGTGGCCGCTGCGGGGCGTGCACCGGTCCAGCGAGTTCCTCCTGCTGCGGATCGACGGAGCGGGCGTGAAGGTGGCCGATGCCGTGGCCTGGCTCGACTTCCTGTGGGACGAGGCCCGGTTGACCGACCGGATCGTCACCGCCGCCTTACTCCAGGTGGAGCTGGCTGGGTCGCCGGTCGAGCTCGCCGACGGCGAGCTGCAGGAGGCGGTGGACGCCTTCCGCCGGGCCCGTGGGCTGCTGACCGCCGAGCAGACGCGCGCGTGGATGGACCGGCGCTGCCTCACGGAGGTGGACCTGCGGGAGCTGGTGGCCGGGGAGCTGGCCGCCGCGCGGGTGCGGGAGAGGGTTACGGCCGGGCGCGTCGAGCCGTACTTCGCCGAACACCGCGAGGAGTTCGCCATGGCCAGGATCGCCCGCCTGACCTTCCCCGACGTCGAAGCGGCCGGCCGCGCGGCCGGCAAGCTGGACGGTTCCGCCGAGGCGCTAGACGGCTTCTACGCCCTGGCCGAGTCCGGGGACGCCGGGCTGGTGATTGAGACCGTGCCGCTCGCCGACCTGCGGAAGCCGGCGCCCGGCGACCAGCTGGTCAGAGTGATCTCGGTCGGCGACGCCGTTTTGGACGCCGAGACGCGTCGTCGTGTCGAACGGCGGATCTTCGAGGAGTGGATCGAGGAGCGCCGCCGGAGCGCGAAGATCGAATGGTTCTGGGGCACCACGAGCCGTACGAGCACGCTGTGAACGGGCGGATCTTCCGGGCGGAGGCGCTGCGCCGCCATGTGGAGCCTTCGGCGCGACGTCGGTCCCTTGAGCTGCGTGCGACCACGTTCGCGCTGCTGTGGGCCGCGGTCATGGTGCTGGTGGCGGTGCTGTCCCTGCTGGCGGGGCCCGTGCTGAGCACCGGTTGGGGCGGAGGATGAGACGGATTCCGGTCATCCTGCAGAACGCGGCCACCGAGTGCGGGGCCGCATGCCTGGCCATGGTGCTGTCCTTCCACGGCCGCCGCACCACTGTCCGGGAGCTCTCGGACCGGCTGCAGGTCGGCAGGGACGGGCTGAGCGCGCTCGCGATCGTGGAGGCCGCCCGGGAGTACGGGCTGCGGGCCAAGGCGTTCTCGCTGGAGCCCGCCGACCTGGCCCGGGTGCCGATGCCCGCCATCGTCCACTGGGAATTCCAGCACTTCGTCGTGGTGCGGCGATGGACGTCCTCCTACGTGGATGTCGTGGACCCCGGTCTGGGGCGCAGGCGGCTGACACCGGAGGAGTTCGACGGGGGCTTCACCGGCGTGCTGCTCGCGTTCGAGCCCGCGCCGGGCTTCCGCAGGGGCCGTTCCGGAGCCGGCCGGGAGTGGCGTCGCGAATTCCTGCGCACGCTGCTGGCCAAGCGCAAGGGGCTGCTGGCCCAGGTGCTGGCGGCCTCAGCGCTGCTGCAGCTCCTCGGCCTCGGCATGGCGGCCGCGTTCCAGGTCGTCGTCGATCGGGTCCTGCCGCTCGGCGACGAGCATCTGCTCGCGCTGGCCGGTGGGGCCGTGCTGGCCGCCGCGGTGACGCAGTTCGCGGTGGGATACCTGCGTTCGGTGCTGCTGGTGGCCCTGCGTGCGCGCACCGATGGTGAGGTGACCCGGAACCTGGTCGCCCACCTCGTCGCGCTGCCGTACCGCTACTTCGCCACCCGCGGCACGGGTGACCTGATGAGCCGGGCCAACAGCGTCACCTCCCTGCGCGAGACGCTCACCGGGCAGATCCTGTCGACGCTGCTGGACGGGCCCCTCGCCCTGGTCTACCTCGTCCTCGTCTTTGTGGCCGACCCCGTTCTGGGCGGATTTCTCGTGCTGCTCGCCATGGCTCAGGCCGGCTTGCTGCTCGGCACGTCGCGCCGGGTCGGCGACCTGACCCGGCGCGAGCTGTCCGCTCTGGCCGGCACGCAGACCCGGCTGATGGAGGCCGTACGCGGCATCGAGACGCTCAAGGCCTCCGGCGCCGAGCCGCGCGCGATGAAGCGGTGGTCGGAGCAGTTCGACGTCCAGCTTGACGCCGACCTGCGTGGCGGCCTCGTCAGAGGACTGGTCGACGCGGCGCTCGGCGCGATCCGCTACCTGGCGCCGCTCGGGCTGCTGTGGGCCGGCGCATGGCGGGTCCTGGACGGCTCGCTCTCGCTGGGCATGCTGCTCGCGCTCAACTCGCTCGCCGCCGCCGCGCTCACTCCGCTCGGCTCGCTGATGACCGCCCTGCAGAACCTCCAGCAGGCCGGCGCGCACTTCGACCGGCTGGCCGACATCCTGGCCGCCGACCCCGAACCGGCCGAGGGCATCGAGGTGCTGCGGCTGCGCGGCGCCGTGGAGCTGCGCGAGGTGAGCTTCCGCCACGATCCGCGCGGGCCCTGGACGCTCCACGACATATCGCTTTCGATACGGCCGGGCCAGAAGGTCGCCCTGGTCGGGCCCTCGGGCTCGGGTAAGAGCACACTCACCAGGTTGCTGCTCGCCCTCCACACGCCCACGTCCGGCGAGATCCGCTACGACGGCGTCCCTGCCGCCGAGCTCAACCTGCGCTCCCTGCGCCGGCAGTTCGGCGTGGTCACCCAGGAGCCGTCGCTGTTCACCGGCACGATCCGGGAGAACATCGCGCTCAACGACCCCGACGCGTCGCTCGACCGGGTCGCCCACGCGGCCCAGCTCGCCTGCGTTCACGACGAGATCGCCGCCATGCCCATGTCGTACGACACCATGCTCGTGGAGGGCGGCGGCCTGTCCGGCGGCCAGCAGCAGCGGCTCGCCCTCGCCCGCGCGCTGCTGTCCCGCCCGAAGATCCTGCTGCTCGACGAGGCCACCAGCCATCTCGACAGCGCGACGGAGGCCGCGATCGAGGACAACCTCGCCTGGCTGACCCAGACCAGGATCGTCATCGCCCACCGGCTCAGCACCGTACGCGACGCCGACCTCATCCTTGTCGTGGAGGACGGCCGGATCGCCGAGCGAGGTACCCACGCCGAACTGCTCACTCTCCAGGGCCGCTACGCCCGGCTGATCCGCGCCCAGACCGGAGCGCAAACGGTGTGCGACGAACCGCGAAATGTCGAACAGCGCCCCCAGTCCTCGCCGAAGCCCACACGCCGCGTCACATAGGTATAGGCGATATCCCCGATCGCAATCCGGGCTTTGTGCCGGGTCCTGAGCGTGTGGTTGATTCGAAACGGCTCCGGCAGGCCTGTTCCGAGCGGCGAATCCCAGTTCATGGCACCAGCACCCCGAGGAGAAGCGCGTGAGGGACGCGGTCATCGTCGATGCGGTTCGTACCCCCATCGGAAAACGCAACGGAGCGCTGTCTGGCATTCACCCCGCGACCCTCTCGGCACACGTGCTCAAGGCGCTCGCCGGGCGTACCGGAGTGGAGCCGGCGGAGATCGACGACGTCATCTGGGGATGCGTCAGTCAGGCCGGAGACCAGTCCGGCAACATCGGCCGGGTCGCCGTGCTCGCGGCGGGCTGGCCGGAATCGGTCCCCGGCACCACGGTCGACCGCCGGTGCGGCTCCAGCCAGCAGGCGGTCCACTTCGCGGCCGCCGGGATCATCGCCGGACACCACGACATCGTGATCGCCGGTGGCGTCGAGTCGATGAGCCGCGTGCCCATGGGCTCGGCCGCGCGGGACGGTCGCCCGTACCCGGACGAGGTGCTCGAACGTTATGGCGTGTCCGGCTTCAGCCAGGGCACCGGGGCGGAGATGATGGCCGAGCGGTGGGGTCTGTCCCGGCGGCAGCTTGACGAGTACTCCGCCCGGTCACATACCCGGGCGGCGGCGGCCGTCGACTCCGGCGCGCTCGACGGGCAGCTCGCGCCCGTCGAGGGAGCCCTGCGGGCCGACGAGGGCATCCGCCGCGGCTCGTCGGTGGAGACGCTGGCAGGGCTGAAGACCGCGTTCCGCGACGACGGCGTGATCACCGCCGGCAACGCCTCGCAGATCTCCGACGGCGCGGGCGCCCTGCTCCTCACCTCCGGCGAGACCGCCCGGGCGCGTGGATGGCGGCCGCTCGCCCGTGTGCACACCGCCGCACTGGCGGCCGACGACCCGGTCATCATGCTGACCGCGCCCATCGAGGCCACGGCCAAGGCGCTCAAGAAGTCCGGCCTGCGAATCGACGACATCGGAGCCTTCGAGGTGAACGAGGCATTCGCCCCGGTCCCGCTGGCCTGGCAGGCCGAGACCGGCGTCTCCGGCGACCGGCTCAACCCCCTGGGCGGGGCGATCGCCGTGGGCCATCCGCTGGGCGGCTCGGGCGCCGTCCTGATGACGCGCCTCGTCCACCACATGAAGGACCAGGGCCTCCGCTTCGGGCTGCAGACCATGTGCGAAGCGGGCGGCATGGCCAACGCGACCATCCTCGAACTGCTCTGACGAGAGGGCCTCACCCATGCGTTTGGAAGGATTGTGCACCGCCGTCACCGGAGGCGCGTCCGGCCTCGGGCTGGCGACGGCCCGGCGGCTTGTCGAGGCGGGCGGCAAGGTGGTCGTCGTCGACCTGCCCGGCTCCGCCGGCGAAACCGTCGTCAAGGAGCTCGGTGCGGCGGCGCGGTTCGCCGCCGCGGACGTCACCGACGCCGAGGGGTTCGCGGCGGCACTCGACGTGGCCGACGAGTTCGGCGGCCTGCGGGGGCTCGTGCACTGCGCGGGCGCCGGCCGCCGGCTGAGGCTGCTGGACAAGGAGGGCGAGCCCGGCTCCCTGGAGGACTTCGAATGGGTGATCAAGCTCAACCTGGTCGGCTCGTTCAACGCCCTGCGCCTCGCCGCCGCCCGCATCGCCCGCCAGGACGAGATCGACGGCGAACGTGGCGCCATCGTGCTGACCGCGTCGGTTGCCGCGTACGAAGGCCAGATCGGCCAGATCCCGTACACCGCGGCGAAGGCGGGCATCGTCGGCATGACGCTGACGGCGGCTCGTGACCTGGCGAGCCGGTCGATCCGGGTGTGCACGATCGCGCCCGGGATCATGGACACGCCCCTGCTGGCCCGCCTGCGGGAGGACGTCCGGGCCTCCCTGGAGGCCGGCGTGCCCAACCCGGCCCGGCTCGGCCGCCCGGACGAGTTCGCGCGGATGGCGGGCCAGATCCTGGAGAACGGCTACCTCAACGGCGAGACCATCCGGCTCGACGGCGCCATCCGCATGGCGCCGCGCTGAGGCGGCCGCATGGGCGCTGCTGGATACAGTCAGGGCGTGGACCTGCACCAGATCAAGTATTTCCTCGCGGTCGTCGACCACAACGGCATCAACGCCGCGGCGACCGCGCTCGACGTCGCCCAGCCCACCGTCTCGCAGGCCATCCAGGGGCTGGAGCGCGAGTTCGGCGTCCCGCTGTTCCACCGCATCGGCCGCGGCATGGTGCTCACCTCGGCCGGCCACAGCCTGGTGGGGCCCGCGCGCCGCATCCTGCGCGACGTCGTCGCCGCGGAGAGCTCGTTCGTCGACGCGGCCGGCCGGCCGCGGGGGCGGTTGGACGTCTTCGCCATGGCCGCCCTGTCCGCGGACCCGGTGGCCCGCCTGGTCGGCGCCTTCCGCAGGGAGTTCCCGAAGGTCTCCATCCGCATCGGCGATCTGCGCGACGAGACCATGGCGGCGTCCCTGATCAGGGAAGGGCACTGCGAGATCGTGGCCTGCCATCTGCCCGCCACGGACTGCGCCGGACTGGAGGTGCGCGAACTCGGGGTGCAGGAATACTGGCTCGTCCTCCCGCCCGGCTCGGCGCCGCCGTCCGATCCGCTGCCGCTCGCCGAACTGCCGGACATCCCGCAGGTGACCGTACCGCGCGGCAGCTCCCAGGTCGTCGGCGGGATCGAGCAGGCGGTCGCGGCGGCGGGACGCGCCATCGGGCCGTCCGTCGTGGTGGAGCACCGTGAGGCCCGCCTGCCCTTCGTACTCGCCGGCGTGGGCGCCACGTTCCTGGAGCGGTCGATGGCTGAGGCCGCCGCGGCCCGGGGGGCCGTCGTGCGCCGTCTGGAACCACCGATCAGCCGGGCGTATGGACTGGTCTACGACCCCGCGGCGCTGTCCCCGCCGGGTCGCGCGTTCGTCGGTATGGTCGCGGCCGGCCCGTAGGCCTGCCGCAGCTCGTGCTTGCGCACCTTCCCGCTCGCGTTGCGCGGCAGCTCGGCGATCACGGTGACGCGCCGTGGCACTTTGTAGGCCGCCAGCCGCGTCCGGCACCACTCCCTGATGTCCTCGGCCGTAGGCAGGCCCCCCTCGCTGGCGGGCACCACGACGGCCAGCGGCGTCTCGCCCCATCGCTCGTCCGGCACGCCCACCACGGCGACCTCTGCCACCCCCGGGTGGGCGGCGATGGCCTCCTCCACCTCGGCGGAGTAGATGTTCTCCCCACCAGAGATGATCATGTCTTTGAGGCGGTCGACGACATAGATGTAGCCGTCCTCGTCCTGGCGGACGAGATCGCCCGAGTGGAACCAGCCTCCGGCGAAGGCCGCCGCCGTCTCGGCCGGCTTGTTCCAGTAGGCCGTCATGATCGTCGGTCCGCGGTAGACGATCTCGCCGATCTCGCCTCGCGGCACGTCGTTCATCTGCTCGTCCACGATGCGGACCTCGACGTTGACCAGCGGGGTCCCCACTGACCCGATCTTGCGGAGGGCTTCCTCGCCGAGGAGCACGGTCGACACCGCGCTGGTCTCCGTCTGGCCGAACACGCTCAGCAGCCTCGCGCCGGGGAAGGTCTCGATCATCCGGAGCAGCAACGCCTTGGTCGCGGGAGCGGCGCCCCACGAGATGAGCCGCAGCGCCGACAGATCCCGCTCCGCGATGCCCGGAACGTCGCAGACCGCCTGCCACTGGGCGGGGACGAGGAAGACGTAGCCGATGCGCTCGCGTTCGAGCAGGTCCAAGGTCCCCACCGGGTCGAACCGGCCGGACCTGGCGATCACTGTCCGCCCGCCGACCATGACGCTGGACAGCAGGGCGGCCAGGCCGCCGATGTGGAAGAGCGGGGTGCTGATCAGCCACGCCCGGCAGTCGCTCGGCACGCCGATGTGGGCGAACCTGCTCATGGTCTGGACGGCCAGGTTGTAGTGCGTGAGCACGGCACCCTTGGGCCGGCCGGTCGTGCCGGAGGTGTACATGATGAACGCGGGCGCGTGGGGGTCGACCGCCACGCGGGCGCCGCTCTTGGGCGCCTCGCGCAGCGCGTCCTCGTACGACTCCAGGTCCGCGCCCAGCTCGCCGGCCGCTCCCGCCACGAGGCAGTGCCGCACGGTCGGCACGTTCTTCCACGCCCGCACGAAGGTGGCGGCCAGGCCGTCCTCGACGACGGCGACCACGGCTCCGCTGTCGGCCAGCTGGTAGGCCACCTCGTCGGCGTGCAGCCGGAAGTTCACCGGTACGCAGACCGCCCCCATGCGGGCGCAGGCGAAGAAGACCTCCACCGGTTCGAGCCCGTTGTACATCATCACCACGACTCGGTCACCCGGACCGACGCCGCGCGCCCCGAGGACGTAAACCAGCCGGTCGACCCTTACGTTTAGCTGGCCGTACGTCCGGTCGACCCCGTCCATGCGCAGCGCCACCGCGTCGGGGATGGATCGGGCGTGCCGGGCGAGCTGGTCACTGATTGTCATTCCCGAGTAGGCGGACGGTGTGTTCACGTCGGTTCTCCTTCGCATCCGGCCGGCGTGCGCTGCCGAGAGTCGACCATCCCCTCGGGCATCGCGCGCTGCTGAGAGTCGACCATCCCCTCGGGCGTCGCGCAAAGAGCGAACGCCGCATCGTCCGATAGGCCGAACCTATGAGAGCCGTCGCCGGCTCATGTCCGCCGCCACGTTCAGAAAGGCCGTGGCGGCGGGGGACAGCGGCCCAGGCCGGAACACCAGGCGCACCGTCCGCCGCACCTGCGGCGACGTTGATCGCACCACCACGTTGCGCAGCTCGGTCTCGGCGATCCGCCGGGGGAGGAACGTGGCGCCCGCGCCGTGCATGACCAGCTCCCAGATCGCCTGCCGGTGCGCGCACTCGACGGCCACGAAGCCAACGGCCTGCCCCAGCACGTCGTCGAGTGCGGCCCGGCCGCCCGCCTCCGAGGATTCCAGGACCAGGGGGATGTCGCCGATCGCGGCCAGCGGGACCGGGTCGGGCAGCGCGGCGGCCAGGTGCGGGGGGAGGACGAGAGTGATCTCATGCTCCCAGAGCTCCTGGGTCCGCAACAGGTCGCTCCTCACCGGTGCGTCCGTCAGCCCCAGCTCGGCATCGCCCTGGCGCACCTGGCTCAGGACCCCCGATGAGCTGCCGGGATCGCGTACGGTGACCAGGATCCCAGGATGCGCCCGGTGCAGCGCGCTGGTCAGCTCCGGCAGCGGATCGGCGGACAGCGCGGACAGCACCGCGATCTCCAGACGCCCGGTCAGCAGGTCTCTGACGGCGTGCACGCGCCGCTTGGCGGCCTCGACGTCGGCCAGGATCTGCCGGGCCGGGTCGACGAACGCCCGCCCGTCGGCGGTCAGGGTGAGCCAGCGGCCGGACCGGTCGAACAGCTGTGTGCCCAGCTGGCGTTCAAGGCTGCGGATCGCCTGGGACAGCGACGGCTGCGCGATGTAGAGCGCCTTCGCGGCCTTGGTGACGCCGCCATGGTCGACGACCGCTACGAAGTACGTGACGAGCCGCAGGTCCATGCCCTGAACTTTACTCATAGGCAGCGCCGATAGATCCATACGCACCCTGGTCTTTGCGCGTACCGGTGCGGTGATGATGCAGTCGGGATACGCCGGGACGCCACCGGATGACCTGTTCGATGACCCAGGAGCACGATGACAACGGAGAGCGGCACGACCGCCGTCGGTGACGACGTGCTGGTGCGTCACGAGTCGCGCATCGCGGTGATCACCATCAACCGCCCGCACGCCAAGAACGCTGTCACCCGCGCCGTGTCCGAGGGCATCGCCGCCGCGCTCGACGAGCTCGATCGGCGCGACGACCTCTCCGCCGCCGTCCTTACCGGGGCCGGAGACTGCTTCTGCGCGGGCATGGACCTGAAGGCATTTCTGCGCGGCGAGCGGCCGAGCCTCGAGGGCCGGGGATTCGCCGGCGTGACCGAGGCGCCGCCGAAGAAGCCGCTGATCGCCGCGGTCGAGGGCTACGCGCTGGCCGGCGGCTGCGAGATCGTCCTCGCCTGCGACCTCGTCGTGGCGGCGCGGACGGCGAAGTTCGGCATCCCGGAGGTCAAACGGGGCCTGGTGGCCGCCGCCGGTGGGCTGCTGCGCCTGCCGCACCGTGTCCCCCCGCAGATCGCGATGGAGCTCGCGCTGACCGGGGACCTGATCACGGCCGCGCGGGCGTACGAGATAGGCCTGGTCAACCGGCTCACCGAGGAGGGCGAGGCACTGGACGCCGCACTGACGCTCGCCGCCCGCATCGCGGAGAACGGCCCGCTCGCCACGCTCGCCACCAAGCGAGTGATCAAAGAGCACGAGCAGTGGCCGGAGGAGGAGCGGTTCGTCCGCCAGCGGCTGATCATCGAGCCGGTCTTCGCCTCGGAGGACGCCAAGGAAGGCGCCCGCGCCTTCGCCGAGAAGCGCCGGCCGAACTGGCAGGGCCGATGACCGTGAACGGTCCTCTCACCGGAGTGCGGGTCGTCGAGCTGGGCGGCATCGGCCCCGTTCCGTTCGCCGCCATGATGCTGGCCGATCTGGGGGCGGAGGTGATCCGCGTCCACCGCCCCGCCGATCGGGACGCGCGCCCGAACCCGGTGCTCGACCGCGGGCGCCGCTCGCTGGTCGCCGATCTGAAGAACCCCCGTGGCGCCGCCGTCGTCCGGGCCCTGATCGACACGGCGGACGCGGTCCTGGAGGGCTTCCGTCCCGGCGTGGCCGAGCGGCTGGGGTTCGATCCCGGGACGCTGGCCGAGAGCAATCCGCGCCTGGTGTTCGGCCGGATGACCGGCTTCGGCCAGGACGGGCCACTGGCCATGCGGGCCGGCCACGACATCAACTACATCGCGCTCTCCGGCGCGCTGGCCGCGATCGGCCGTCCCGATCACCCGCCCACGCCGCCGCTCAACCTGGTCGGCGACTTCGGCGGCGGCGGCATGCTGCTGGCGCTCGGCGTGCTGGCCGCGGTGCTGAACGCGCGCGCGTCGGGACGCGGCCAGGTGGTGGACGCGGCGATGGTCGAGGGCTCCGGCCTGCTGATGTCGATGATCTATGGCCGGTACGCGCACGGCGCCTGGGCCACCGAGCGTGGCGCGAACCTGCTCGACGGCGGCGCCCCCTTCTACGACACCTACGAGTGCGCCGACGGGCGGCACGTGGCCGTGGGCGCCATCGAAGGCGCCTTCTTCGCCAAGCTCGTGGACGTCCTTGGCGTCGCTCACGCGGTCGACCTCGCCGCCCAGCGCGACCCGGCCACCTGGCCCGCGATGCGGGAGACCTTCGCCAAGGCGTTCAAGAACGCCTCCCGCGAGGAATGGGTGGCGCGCTTCGCCGGCGTCGACGCCTGCGTCACACCGGTGCTGACCATGGACGAGGTCGTCGCGCATCCCCACAACGCCGCCCGGGACAGCTTCTACACCGACGCCGAGGGCGCCATCCAGCCCGCGCCCGCGCCCCGGTTCGCCGGCACCCCTAGCGACAGGCCGGCACCCGCGCCCATCCCTGGCCAGGACACCCGTGCGATCCTCGCCGAACTTGGACATACCTCCGAGGAGATCGAAAACCTGCTGGCAGTGGGGGCGGTGCGGTGAACGCGTACTGGCCGGAGGGCATGGTCGACGCGCTGCCCACCTCGCCCGCCGGAAAGATCCTCAAGCCCGAGCCGTCGCCCACCACCCTCAGGAGCTGAACAGTGGACATCGAAGCGTTCCAGGAGGTGCTGGCCGCCGTGCGCACCTTCGTACGCAAGGAGGTCGTGCCCGCCGAAGACGTCATCGAGCAGACCGACGAGATCCCCGAGGCCATCCGTGCGAAGGCGGCTGACATGGGGTTGTTCGGCTACGCGCTGCCGGAGGAGCACGGCGGGCTCGGGTTCACCATGATCGAGGATGTTCAGCTGGCGATGGAGCTCGGCCACACCGCGCCGGCCTTCCGCTCGATGCTCGGCACCAACAACGGCATCGCCGGCCAGGTGCTGGTGAACTTCGGCACCGACGAGCAGAAGCGGCGGCACCTCCCCGCGCTGGCGGCCGGCGACCAGATCGCCGCGTTCGCGCTGACCGAGCCCGAGGCCGGCTCCGACCCCAGCGGGCTGCGGACTCGGGCGGTCCGGGTCGAGGGCGGCTACCGGCTCACCGGCCAGAAGCGGTTCATCACGAACGCCGACCGGGCCGACCTGTTCATGGTCTTCGCCAGGACGAACGCCGACACCGAGGGCACCAAGGCCATCTCCGTCTTCGTGGTGGAGTCCGGCGCCGAGGGGCTCACGGTCGGCCCCAAGGACGAGAAGATGGGACAGCGCGGAGCGCACACCGCCGAGGTCTTCCTCGACGACGTCTTCGTGCCCGAGTCCGCGCTGATCGGCGGAGTCGAGGGCGAGGGGTTCGCGGCCGCCATGCGCTCGCTGGCGCGCGGCCGGCTGCACATCGCGGCGATCTGCGTCGGGCTGGCCCAGCGGCTCGTCGAGGAGAGCGTCACCCATGCCGCCGCCACCCGGCAGGGCGGGCGTCCCATCGCGGAGTTCCAGCAGGTGCAGGCGATGCTCGCGGACTCGCAGACCGAGCTCATGGCCGGGCGGGCGATGGTGCTGGACGCGGCGCGGGCCTACGACGACGGCAGCGACCGGCGCATGGCCCCGTCGTGCGCGAAGCTCTTCTGCTCGGAGATGGTCGGCCGGGTGGCCGACCGCGCCGTACAGATTCACGGCGGCCTGGGATATATGCGGTCGGTCCCGGTCGAGCGGTTCTACCGCGACGCCCGCCTGTTCCGGCTGTACGAGGGCACGAGCGAGGTGCAAAAGGTCATCATCGCCAAGCAACTGCTCAAGGGCGCGGAACGAAGCGGAGAGCGATCATGAGCGCACTGACCGAGGACGAAAGGGAGATCGTCGCCCTGGCCGGCGAATTCGTCGACGAGCGGGTGCGGCCGCGAGTACGGGACTACGAGTCGGTGGACGCCTACCCCGCCGAGTTCATCGAGGAGATGAAGAAGCTGGGCTTCTTCGGCCTGCTCGCGCCCGCCGAGCACGGCGGCGTGGAGGTGAGTACGGAGTGCTTCGCCCGGGTCACCGAGGAGCTGGCCCGCGGCTGGATGAGCCTGGCCGGCGCCATCGGCGGGCACTCGGTCATCACCTACATGATCCGCAGGTTCGGCACCCCTGACCAGCGCGAACGCTACCTGCCCCGGATGGCCGACGGCACGATCCGGGCGGCGATGGCGCTCACCGAGCCCGGCGGCGGCAGCGACCTGCAGGCGATGCGCACGCACGCCCGCGAGGACGGCGGCGACCTGTTGATCACCGGGTCGAAGACCTGGATCACCAACGCCCGCCACGCCGGCCTCATCGGCCTACTCTGCGTGACCGACCCGGACGCGAAGCCGGCGCACCGGGGCATGAGTGTGCTCCTCGTCGAGCCCGGCGACGGCATGACCGTGTCCAAGAACCTGCCGAAGCTCGGCTATCGCGGCGTCGAGTCCTGTGAGCTCGTCTTCGACGACATGCGGGTCCCCGCGTCCGCCGTGCTCGGCGACGAGCCGAACCAGGGCTGGGCGCAGATGATGCGTGGCCTGGAGATCGGCAGGATCCAGGTCGCCGCCCGCGCGGTCGGCGTCGCCCAGGCCGCGCTCGACGACGCGGTGCGGTACGCGCAAGAACGCGAGTCGTTCGGCAAGCCGATCTGGAAACACCAGTCGGTGGGCAACCTGCTGGCCGACATGGCGACCAAGGTCCAGGCGGCACGGCTGCTCACCGAGGACACCGCCCGCCGGCTCGACGCGGGCGGCCGCGCCGACATGGAGGCCGGTATGGCCAAGCTCTTCGCCTCCGAGGCTGCGATGCAGGTGACGCTGGACGCGATGCGCGTGCACGGCGGGTACGGCTACTCCAAGGAGTTCGACGTCGAGCGCTACTTCCGGGACGCCCCGCTGATGATCCTCGGCGAGGGCACCAACGAGATCCAGCGCAACGTCATCGCCGCCCAACTGATCGCCCGCAACCCCATCAGCTGAGGAAACATGATGCTGCTCAACGGCAAGACCGCGGTCGTCACCGGCGCCGCCCAGGGCATCGGCCTCGCCATCGCGGAGGTCTTCGTCAGGGAAGGCGCGCGGGTCGTGATCGGCGATCTCAACCTGGAGGCGGCCGAGGCGGCGGCCAAGGAGCTCGGCGGGCCAGGCGTGGCCCGGGCGGCGCGGTGCGACGTCACCCGCGCCGCGGATGTGGACGCCCTGATCCGGACGGCGCTGGAGGCGTTCGGCTCGCTGGACGTCATGGTCAACAACGCCGGGATCACCCGCGACGCGACGATGCGCACGATGACCGAGGAGCAGTTCGACCAGGTCATCGACGTCCACCTCAAGGGCACCTGGAACGGCACCCGCAAGGCCGCCGCCGTCATGCGCGAGCAGAAGAGCGGCGCGATCGTGAACATCTCCTCGCTGTCGGGGAAGGTCGGCATGGTCGGCCAGACCAACTACTCCGCCGCCAAGGCCGGTGTCGTCGGCCTGTCCAAGGCCGCCGCCAAGGAGTTGGCCCACCACGGCGTCCGGGTCAACGCCATCCAGCCGGGCCTGATCCGCTCGGCCATGACCGAGGCGATGCCGCAGAAGGCGTGGGACCAGAAGCTGGCCGAGATCCCGATGGGACGGGCGGGCGAGGCGCACGAGGTCGCCTCGGTGGCGTTGTTCCTGGCCTCGGATCTGTCGTCGTACATGACCGGCACCGTGCTCGAAGTCACCGGCGGGCGGTTGATGTGAGCAGTCACCGGCGGGCGGTTGATGCGAGCTGGGCACCGCACACCGTCGTCACGACCGAGACGGTCGACCCCCATCCGGTGGCGGCGCTGTCGGCGTTGTTCGACGACGGCACGCCCGCGATCGGCCCGGGGGACGTCCTTCCGCCGCTGTGGCACTGGCTCGCCCTGGCCCGCTGGCCCCGCTCGTCCGCGCTCGGCGCCGACGGCCATCCGGCGCGCGGGTCGTTCCTGCCCCCGGTGGAACTGCCGCGCCGGATGTTCGCCGGCGGCGAGGTCGTCCTCCATGCCCCGCTCACGGTCGGTGGCACGGTCCGCCGTGAGGCGCGCGTGGAGTCGGTCACCGAGAAGTCCGGCCGCACCGGCCGCCTCGTCGTGGTGACCGTCGTCACCGCCCTGTACGACGAGCATGACAAACTCGCGATCGAGGAGCGCCAGGACCTGATCTACCGGGACGCCGGGCCCGCCGCGCCCTCGGCCGCGCAGCCGCCCGACGCGGCCCCCGCCCGCGCTCCGTTCACCCGGACAGGGGAGTGGGCCTGGGATTTCGCCACGGATCCGACGCTGCTGATGCGCTTCAGCGCGGCGAGCGCGAATCCCCACCGCATCCACTACGACTGGCCGTACACCACCCGTGTCGAGGGCTATCCCGGCCTGGTCGTGCACGGCCCCCTGATGACGCTCGCCCTTGCGGAGATCCTCCGCCTCGAAGGGCACCAGGGCGAGGTCGTCCGCCTGCGGCACCGCAACCGCAAGCCGCTGTTCTGCGGCCAGCGGGCGGAGCTCCGGCGGGTCGAGGACACCGGATCGCTGACGCTGGGCGTGTTCGTCGCGGATGACGAGCCCCGCAGTACCTTGACGATCGACCAGGAAGGGGCCGGCCATGCGTGAGGCGGTCATCTGTGAGCCCGTCCGCACCCCGATAGGCCGTTACGGCGGGATGTTCAGGAGCCTGACGGCGGCCGACCTCGGCGTCATCGCGCTCAAGGGCCTGATCGAGCGCACCGGCCTCGTGCCGGACGAGATCGAGGACGTCGTCCTGGGCCACTGCAACGCCAGCAGCGAGGCGCCCGCGATCGGCCGCGTCGTCGCGCTCGACGCCGGTCTGCCCGCCCACGTCCCCGGCTTCCACCTCGACCGCCGGTGCGGCTCGGGGCTGCAGGCCGTCATCCACGCCGCCATGCAGGTGCAGACCGGGGTCCATGAGGTCGTCGTCGCGGGCGGCACGGAGAGCATGAGCAACGCCACGTTCTACTCCACGGACATGCGATGGGGCGCGAGGAACGGCGTAGCGGTGCACGACAGCCTTGTACGCGCCCGGCAGACCGCGGGCGGCCGGAGCCACCCGATTCCCGGCGGCATGATCGAGACCGCCGAGAACCTGCGCCGCGCGTACGCGATCTCGCGCCGGGAACAGGACGAGCTGGCCCTGCTGTCCCACCAGCGCGCGGTCAGGGCCCAAGCCGACGGCATCCTGGCCGAGGAGATCATCCCGACCCCGGTATCCACCAGGAGCGGCGAGGTCGTGATCGACACCGACGAGCACCCCCGCGCCGACACATCCTTGGAGTCCCTGTCCAGGCTCAAACCACTCCTGGCCGGCTCCGACCCGGAGGCGACCGTCACGGCGGGCAACGCGAGCGGGCAGAACGACGCCGCCGCCATGTGCCTCGTCACCACCCCCGAGCGCGCCGACCGGCTCGGCCTGCGACCGCTGGTCCGCCTCGTGTCGTGGGCCGTGGCCGGGGTCGCGCCGGAGACCATGGGCATCGGCCCGGTACCCGCCACCGCGGCCGCCCTGGACCGGGCCGGCCTCTCGCTGCACGACATGGAACTCATCGAGCTCAACGAGGCGTTCGCGGCCCAGGCGCTGGCGGTCATGAGGGAGTGGAAGTTCGGCGAGGAGGACCTGGAGCGTACGAACGTCCACGGCTCCGGCATCTCGCTCGGCCACCCGGTCGGCGCCACCGGTGTGCGGATGCTGGCGACGCTGTCCCGCGAGCTCTGCCGGCGCGAGGCCAGGTACGGCCTGGAGACCATGTGCATCGGCGGCGGCCAGGGCCTGGCCGCCGTCTTCGAACGGGTGACGTCATGACCGCCCGCGTCTTCACCTCCCTGGAGGAGGTGAAGAGCGCCCTCGACGAGCCCATCGGCCCCAGCGACTGGCTCGTCGTGGATCAGGAGCGCATCGACGCCTTCGCCGACGCCACCGGCGACCACCAGTGGATCCATGTCGACCCAGAACGGGCCGCGTCCGGTCCGTTCGGCCGCACCATCGCGCACGGATACCTGACGCTGTCGCTGATCCCGCACTTCGGGCCCCGGCTCTTCCGCCTCGACCTGGGCGGGGCCCGCGTCAACTACGGCGTGAACAAGGTCCGCTTCCCCTCGCCCGTGCCTGAGGGCTCGCGCCTGCGGGCGGTGGCCGCCTTCGCCGGCCTGCGGGAGACCGCGACGGGCGCCGCACTCACGACGCGCTACACCATCGAGCTCGACGGCGAACGAAAACCCGCCTGCGTCGCCGAGACCATCACGCTCCTTCTCGACGCCTGAGGATCCCCGGGGCAAGTCGGCGGTCGCCGCCCGAAGGAAGTCAGGTCAGCGGTCGCTGCCCGAGGGAAGGCAGGTCAACGGTCCCAGATCGGCGTCCGCTTCTCGGCGAAGGCGCGGGCGCCCTCCTGCGCGTCGGCGGAGGCCACCACCTCGGCCCACACCTTCAGCTGCGCCGCGAACGCGGCCTCGTCGGTGTAGTTCACCGACGACGACAGGATCCGCTTGGACATCCGCACCGCGAACGGCGCGTTGGCGGCGATCCTGGCGGCCAGCGCCCGCGCCCCCTCCAGCGCCACACCCGGCTCGGTGAGCTCGTTGACCAGCCCGTACGCGTGCGCCCGCACCGCCGGCAACGGATCACCGGTGAGCACCAGCTGCATGGCGAGGTGGTGTGGCAACGCCTTCGCCACCCGCAACAATCCGCCTCCGACCGCGATCAGCCCCCGCTTGACCTCGGGCAGGCTGAACTGGGCAGTTCGGGACGCCACCACCAGATCGGCCGCCAGCGCCAGCTCGCAGCCACCCGCGGCCGCCCACCCCTCAACCGCCGCGATCAGCGGTTTCTCCGGAAGCCGCTCGGTGATGCCGGCGAAGCCGCGCCCCGGCAGGGCAGGCTTCTCGCCCCGCGTGAACGCCTTCAGATCCATGCCGGAGCAGAACGTGCCGCCGGCTCCGGTGAGGATCCCCACCTTCAGGTCGGGCCTGGACTCGAGCTCGTCGATCGCCGCCGCGAGCGCCTTCGTCGTCTCCAGGTCCACCGCGTTGCGTGCCGCGGGCCGGTTGATGGTGATGACCGCGATGCCGTCCGCGAATTCGGTCAGCACTGTGCTCATCGAGGTGCTCCCTTGGTCAGAGGCCGATGGACTTGGCGATGATGCTCTTCATGACCTCGCTGGTGCCACCGTAGATGCGGGTGACGCGCGCGTCGGCGTACATGCGGGCGATCGGGTATTCCAGCACGTACCCGTAGCCGCCGTGCAGTTGCAGGCACTTGTCGACGACGCGGGACTGCAGCTCGGTGCAGAAGAGCTTCACCTTGGCCGCATCGGCCGCGCTCAGCTCGCCGGCGTCGTGCTCCTCCAGCGCGCGGTCGACCAGCGCCTGGCCCGCCTCCACGTCGGTCGCGCACTCGGCGAGCACGAACTTGGTGTTCTGGAAGCCGGACAGCGGCCGGCCGAAGACGTTCCGCTCGTTCACGTAGGCGAGGGTGACCTCCAGCGCCGTCGCCGCTGCCGCCTGCGCGTTCACGGCGATGGACAGTCGCTCCTGCGCGAGGTTGTGGCGGAGGAACTCGAACGCGCGGCCCTCCTCGCCCAGCAGGTTCGCCGCCGGCACGGCGACGTCCTCGAAGGCCAGCTCGGCGGTGTCCTGCGCCTTGAGCCCGAGCTTGTCCAGATTGCGGCCCACCGAGAAGCCGGGCGAGCCCGCCTCGACGACCAGGATGCTCAGCCCCGCCCGCCGGTCGCCCGTGGGCGGGGACGTACGGGCGACGACGAGTACGAGGTCGGCGTTGACAGCGCCGGTGATGAAGGTCTTGGCCCCGTTGAGCACATAATGGTCCCCGTCGAGCACCGCGGTCGTAGCGATGCCGGCGAGGTCCGACCCGGTTCCCGGCTCGGTCATCGCGATCGCGGTCATCAGCTCGCCGTTGGCCACCCCTGGCAGCCAGCGCCGCTTCTGCTCCTCGGAGGCGTAGCGCAGCAGGTACGGCAGCACGATGTCGGTGTGCACCCGTACCGGGCCGAGGCCCAGCTTCGCCCGCGCCAGTTCCTCGTTCACCACGACGTTGAACCTGAAGCCGCGCTGGCCGCCGCCGCCGTACTCCTCGGGGACCTGCAGGCCGAGCACGCCCAGCTTGCCGAGCCGCCGGTAGAAGTCGCGGGGCGCCGCGCCCGCCTTCTCCCACGCGGGGAAGATCGGGACGACCTCCCGGGCGAGGAAGTCACGGACGGTGGCCCGGAACGCCTCATGGTCGTCGTCGAAGACGGTGCGTCGCATCGTTCCTCTCTCTGCCGGCAAGACCAGGATCTTGTCGAACGATCGTTAAGTGTAGGTCGCGGACCGGCGATGTCAGGGTCCGGATCGGCGGGTCAGCGGGTCTTGGCGCGCGACCTTCGGGCCGGCGGGCGGTGCTCCACCACCGTGAGCGCCAGATGGACGTAGCGCTCCACCAGGTCGGTGACGCTCAGGTCGCCGTCGGGTTGGTACCACTGGGCGATCGCGTTGCACATCGCCAGGATCGCCCGCTGCGCCTCGTCGGGATGGGGAGTGGCGAAGACGCCGCGCGCCGCGCCGTCGTCGATGATCTCACGCAGCAGTTTCGGCAGCGCGTCGCGCCGCTCCACGAACCGCTCCAGCCGCTCCGGCTCCAGGTTGCGCAGCTCCCGCAGCGCGAGCAGGCTGTCGACCTGGCGCCGCACCCGGTATTCGACCGTGGACCGGACGAAGGCGCTCAGCCGCGCCGCCGGGTCGTCCCCGGCGGCGGTCAGTGCCGTCTCGCAGCCGCGCCGGCAGTCGTCGAGCGCGTCTTCCAGCAGCGCGTGGAGGAGCTCCTGCTTACCTGCGTGGTAGTAGTAGAGAACCGAGAGGCTCAGCCCCGCGCCCTTCGCGATGTCCCTGATCGAGGCGCCGTGGTAGCCGCGCTCGGCGAAGATGTCGCGTGCCGACCGCATGATCGCGGCAAGCCCGTTTCCCCTGGTCACCGCCCCCGGCGGCCGATCCGCCGCCGCTGCCGTGCCGCGTGTCGCCATCACCACATCCTATTCTAAGCGTGTCCGATGTTGAGATCATCAGCCCCGGCCGGGGCTAGCCCGCCTTGACCTGATACTCCTTGGCGAGGTCGGACACCTTGAAGTCCTCGATGAGCTTCATGCCGGCGTAGACGCCCTGGTCGGGGCGGTGGATCTGGCTGGCCCGCGAGGTCGGCTGCGCCGGCTCGGACAGGTCCAGCGCCGGCCCGAGCCCGTCGATGCTGAAGCTGGTCACCTTGGTGCGGGCGGCGAGCAGGCTCTTGCGGGTCAGGTCGTTGCACGTACCACTGATGATCTTCGCCCACAGGTGGGTCGACAGGTATGCGAGCACCACCGCGCCGCCCGACTCCGGCTGCTGCGCGCCGAACTTGGCCTTCCACTTGTCCGCGAGCGCCTTGACCGCGGGGGTGTCCGCGCTGAGCAGCCCGATGCCCGACACCCGGTAGTACCGCTTGATCAGCGCGGGCGCGGCCGCCGTGGACAGCAGGCTCGTGGCGAACGTCGCCACGTTCCCCATGATCGGCACGTCGAGTCCGGCGGCCTGGGCGGCGCTGGCCACCGCCGCGGTCTGCTTCGCCGTCGAGTCCAGCAGGATCGCCTTGGCACCGGCCGCCTTCATCGCGTTGACCTGGCTGGTGAGGTCGGCGTCGGTCGGCTTGATCTGCTGGCCGGACAGTTTCAGACCGAGTTTCCCGGCTGCGAACGTGCTTCCCTTCAGGCTGTTCTCGCCGATCTCGCCCTGCAGGTAGATGTGCCCGAGGGTGTCGCCCTTCTTCAACATGCCCTCCCGCACCATCCAGTCGACGCTGTTGATCGCCTGGACGTCGTACGTGGCGCCGACCACGAGGAGATGCGGATCGCCGAGCAGCGTGGGCGCGAACGCCGTCAGGCCGACCAGCATGTCGTTCGAGGTGATCTTGTCCCGCAGCGCCGAGGTGATCGCCGAACCGTAGACGTTGAGCAACCCGAGGACCTGCGGCGCGACCTCGTCGTAGGCCGTGACCGCCTTCTGCACGTCGTACCCGTGGTCCCGGATGACGAGCTCGATCTTCCGCCCGCACACCCCGCCCGCCGCGTTGATCTCGTCGACGGCGAACTGGCTGGCGGTGTTGCTGGTCTTCCCTGATGTGGCGAACGCGCCGGACAGGTCCAGCAGCATGCCCAGTTTGATGGTGGAGTCACTGACACCGGGGGCGGCGCCGCTCCCGGACGAGGTGGCCTTGGTGGAGCAAGCGGTGACGGACAGGGCGGCCACGAGGGCGGCCGCGGCGAAGACGCGCGGACGGGACCGGTTCATGGGTTCTCCTGGTAGTTCTCTGGGGGGTGTCGAGAAGGGGTCAGGGGGCGGCCGGCCTGCGCCGGTCCCGGAGGGCGTGCACCATCGCGCGCACCCCGCCGGGCTGGGTCAGCATGACGACCACGACGAGCGCGCCGTACACGAACTGCGCGGCGATGGACGCTTCCAGCCCGTCCTGGCCGGGGCCGACGACGAGCGGCAGCACGTCGGCGTAGCGGGACAGCACGATCGGCAGCGCGACCACGAACGTCGCCCCGATGATGGCGCCGGACGTCGAGCCGAGCCCGCCAAGGATGATCATCGCGAGGAAGTCGATGGAGAGATGGAGGTCGAAATAGTCGGGGACGGCACGCTGGAACGCCAGCGCCGTCAGCACGCCGGCGGCGCCTGCGTACATCGAGGACAGGACGAACGCGGCCGCTTTGGTGCGCTGCACCCGCACGCCCATCGCGGCGGCGCCCACCTCGCTGTCACGTATGAGGCGGAACGCCCGGCCCGGCCGGCCCCGCAGCACGTTGCGGGCCACCAGCATGGCCACGACGGTGACGGCCAGGAAGAGATACCAGAGGTTCTCGACGGCCCCGAACGGCACCCCGAGCACGACGAGGCCGCCGGCGTCGGAGAAGACGAACCCGCCGAGCGCGAACGGCGTGACCGAGCGCCCGTCGTAGCCGCCGGTCACCGGCCGCATGTTGAGCAGCAGGTGGTGGCCGAGGAAGACCAGGCCGAGCGAGGCGATGCCGAGATAGATGCCGCGCAACCGGCTGGCGATCGGGCTGAACAGCAGGCCGCACAGCCCGGCGAGCAGGGTCGCGAGCACCGCCGCCACGAGCGGGGGCAGTCCCAGGCCCGTCAGATGGCCGCCCTCGCCGCCGGAGAGGAACGCGTAGCCGTATGTGCCGACCGCGACGAAGAACGCGTGCCCGAGCGACAGCTGCCCGGCCGCGCCGAACAGGATGGTCAGGCCGAGCGCCCCGACCGCCGAGGCCATCGCGAACAAGCCGATGCGCAGCCAGAACGCGTCCACGTACAGCGGCAGGGCCAGCGCCACCACGATCGCGGCGACCACGGCGGCGACTGCCGGCAGGCGGCGCGGCAGCGTCCGGGCCCGCGAATCGGCGGGGACGGGACGGACAGGTGCGATGGTGTCCTCAGACACGGCTGAACTCCTTCGACCCGAACAGTCCGGACGGCCGCCACAGCAGCACGACGATCATCACGAGATAGGCCACGACGTCGCCCACTCCTAGTCCCAGGAACGCGAGCGAGTCCTGGTGACCGGCCACGAGCACCTGGACGACCCCGACGATGAGGCCGCCGGCGATGGCCCCGCCGAGCGAGTCGAATCCGCCGATGATGGCGGCGGGGAAGGCGGCGATCGCGACCGATTCGATGCTCAGGCTGACGCCGGGGCTGGGGAACGAGGCCAGGCCGATCCCGGCCGCAGTGGCCAGCAGCCCGGCCACCACCCAGGCGCCGGCCGAGACCCGGCGCAGCCGGATCCCCACCAGCGCCGCGCCCTCGGCGTCGGCGATGGACGCGCGCATCGCCAGCCCCCAGCCGGTCAGCGTGAGCAGCGCGGTGAGACCGCCGATCAGCAGCGGTACGGCGACCACGATGATGACGATCGTGAGCGGCAGCGTCAGCGGCCCCAGGTTGACCACCTCGCCGTCCCACGGCGCCCCCAGCGGAAGCACCTGCTCCCCGAGGCGGCGGGTCAGCTCGGCGGTCAGCACGACGTTCAGCCCGATCGTGAGGATCGCCATCGAGTGGTGGTTGTGCGGGTCGATGCGGGCCAGCAGGAGCCGCTCGGTCGCCAGCGCGAGCAGGCCGGCGACGGCGAGGCCGAGCAGCGCCGCCGCGGCGAACCCGATCCGCGACTGGGTGGCGGCGACCACGTACACGCCCAGGAGCAGGAATGACGCGTGAGCGAAGTTGACCACGCGGGTGGCCTTGAAGACGATGACGAAGCCGAGCGTGATGAGTGCGTACAGCAGGCCCAGGGACACGCCGTTGACGAGCAGTTCCAGCAGGCGGATCATCGCGGCGTCCTCTCGGCCTCTTGCTCGATCACGGGTTCGTCCCGAGCGTGCGCGTCCGGAGCGTCCTCGTCCGGAGCGTCCTCGTCCGGCACGCCGAGATAGGCGCTGACCACGGTCGGGTCCCGGCGCACCTCGGCCGGCGTTCCCTCGGCGACGACCTTGCCGAAGTCCAGCACCGTGATGCGGTCGGCGATCGACATGACCACGCCCATGTCGTGCTCCACGAACACCACGGTGAGGCCGAGGGCGTCGCGCACCGCGAGGACCAGCCGCCCCAGCTCCCGGCTCTCCGCGGTGTTCATGCCGGCGACCGGCTCGTCGAGGATGAGCAGGCGCGGCTCCAGGCACAGCGCCCTGGCGAACTCCAGGCGCTTGAGGTCGCCGTACGCCAGCCGCCCGGCGGTGGCCTCCAGCAGCGCCGAGAGGCCGACGAACTCGGCGATCTCCCGTACCCGCGCCTCGTGGCGGCGCTGTTCGCCGCGGCCGAGCCACAGGGCGGTCCTGAGCAGGCCGGCGCGGGTCAGCCGGTGCCGCCCCACCATCAGGTTGTCCAGCACCGACTCCCGCGGCGAGACCACGATGTTCTGGAAGGTCCTGCCGACCCCGAGCGCCGCGACCCGGTCGGGGCGCTGCCGGGTCACCTCGTGGTCGTCGAGCAGGATGCGTCCGTCGGCCACCGGGTAGATGCCGCACAGCGCGTTGAGCAGCGACGACTTGCCCGCCCCGTTGGGGCCGATGACCGCGTGCACGGTCCCCGGCTCGACGGTGAACGACACCTCGTCCAGTGCCAGCAGACCGCTGAAGGCCACGCTCACCCCGTCCACCACGAGGCGGGGCGGGCTCACGCCGTCCACCGGGCCAGCTGGGGCACGGCACGGCCGTCGCGCGGGTCGTCGTGGTCGGTTTCCAGGTCTTCGCCGAGGTAGAGCCGGCGGACCTCGTCGCTGTGCGACAGTTCGTCGGCCGGTCCGCTCAAGACGACCCGTCCGAGCTCAAGGACGTACGCCGACTGGGCGACGGACAACGCCATGGCCGCGTTCTGCTCCACCAGCAGCACGGGGACGCCGTCGCGGGCGATCTCACGCACGATCTCGCCGATCTGCTTGACCAGTCGCGGCGCCAGGCCCAGCGACGGCTCGTCCAGCAACAGCAGCTTCGGCTGGGCCATCAGCGCGCGGGCGATGGCGAGCATTTGCTGTTCGCCGCCTGACAGCGTGCCGGCGCGCTGACGGTGCCGCTCGGCCAGCCGGGGGAACATCTCGAACACCTGGCGGCGACAGCGTGCCCGCGCCTCGCGGGACCGGACGGTGACGGCGCCCGCGTCGAGGTTCTCGTCAACGGTGAGCGGCCCGAACACGTGTCGGCCCTCCGGGACCTGGACGAGCCCGCCGGTCACCACAGCCGCCGGGTTCGCGCCGGCGATCTGCTGGCCCAGGAACCTGATCGATCCCGCGGCGACCGATCCGCCGTGCAACGGCACCGTCCCCGAGACGGCCCGCATGAGGGAGGTCTTTCCCGCGCCGTTCGCGCCGAGCAGCGCGACCACGCCTGCCTCGGCGACCGCGAGGCTCACTCCGTGAAGTACGGGCTCACGTGCGCCATAGCGAACGACGAGCCCTTCGATCTCGAGCATCCGGCTTCTCCTTGCTGTTCTCGCGGCCTCACTCCGTGAGGCGGGCTCGGTCGCCCATGCCGCCGCCTTCCCCCGCTCTGGTCGCTCCGCTCCCGAGGTATAGATCAATCGTTCGTTAAGTTGGCACTATCGATCGTTCGTTAAGTACGCGTAATGTAGGTCTCTCGAAGACACACGTCAACACCTTGTCGGGCGCAGCCGGAGCGGGTTTGCCGCCCATCCCACCCTGGAGGTTCGCCATGCGGATCGGCACGACCCTGGCCTACAGCGGCGGTTTCAAGCAGGTGGCCGCGGGCCTGCGTGACCTGGAGAAGGCGGGGGTGGAGATCGCCTTCGTGGCGGAGGCATACTCCTTCGACGCCGTGAGCCAGCTCGGTTATCTCGCGTCGGCCACGGACCGGATGCACCTCGCCTCGGCGATCCTGCCGATCTACACCCGGACGCCGTCGCTGCTCGCGATGACCGCGGCCGGCTTGGACTACGTGTCGGACGGCCGGTTCACGCTCGGCCTGGGCGCGTCAGGGCCGCAAGTGGTCGAGGGGTTCCACGGCGTTCCCTACGACGCGCCGATCGGCCGTACCCGCGAGATCGTGGAGATCTGCCGCCGGGTGTGGAGCCGCGAGGAGGTCGTGTACGAGGGCGAGCACTACGAACTCCCGCTGCCGGCCGGGCGCGGGACGGGCCTGGGCAAGCCGCTGAAGCTCATCAACCATCCGGTACGCGACCGCATTCCGGTCATGCTGGCCGCCATCGGTCCCAAGAACGTCAGACTCGCCGCCGAGATCGCCGAGGGCTGGCTGCCGATCTTCGTACATCCCGGCCGGCTGCGCGAGGTCTGGGGCCCGTCGCTCGACGCCGGCCAGGCCCACCGCGACCCGGCCCTGGGCCCGCTGGACATCGTGGTCACCATGCCCCTGGCCATCGGCGACGACGTCGGCCACCTGCTCGACCGTGCCCGCCCGCAGCTCGCGCTCTACATCGGCGGCATGGGCGCCCGGGGCAAGAACTTCTACAACGACCTCGCCCGCCGTTACGGCTACGAGCGGGAGGCCGAGCTCATCCAGGACCTCTACCTGTCGGGACGCAAGCGGGAGGCGGAGGCCGCGGTCCCCGAGGACCTGCTGCGCGCCACGTCCCTGGTCGGGCCGAAGGAGTACGTGGCCGACCGGCTCGCGGAACTCGCCGCGTGCGGCATCACGACGGTCAGCGTCAAGCCCTTGGCGGACAGCCAGGCCGGTCGGGTCGCCGCTATCGAGCTCCTGCGGGACCTCATGTCCTGACCGTCACGGGCGTCCGGCGCGAGGGCGCGGAAACAGTTCCGCCCTTCTGCCAACCTTTTTGCGGCAGCTCCGCGTTGAGGCCATGTGAGTGATCCAACGGAAGACGCCGCGTACGCCACCTTCGCCGAGGCGGCCTGGAACAGGCACATGGCCGTCGCCATCCTGCTCACCGGCGACCGGCACCGGGCCGAGGAACTGCTCCAGGACTGCCTGGTGCGGCTGTACGTGCGGTGGCGACGCGTAGGTCCCACCGACCCGCATGCCTATCTGCGCCGCATGCTGGTCAATGGGAACGTCAGCTGGTGGCGGCGACGTCAACGGGAACTGCCCACTGCCGACCTGCCTGATCACGCTGATCCTCGGTCCGGGCCGTACGAGCCGCACGAGGATTTACGCCGCGCGCTGCTCGCCCTGCCGCGCAGGCAGCGCGCCATCGTCGTCCTCCGGCACTACGAGGACCTGACGGAGAAAGCGGTCGCGGCGACACTCGGCTGCACGGTCGGCACAGTCAAGAGTCAGCACTCCAGAGCGATGGCGCGGCTGCGCACGGCTCTGCGGGATAACCAGGAGGCAGCGCGATGAACGACGACCATGAAGAGTTCGCACAGGCCTTGCGGACTCTCGCTCAGCGTGAACCGGTCACGCCCGCGCCGGTGTCGGCTCTGGTACGCCGGGGACGCCGGGCCAAGCGGACCCGTGCCGTGGTGGGGGCCATCGCCGGAACGGTCATTGCCTCGGCAGCCGTCGTCGTGGTTCTGGGCAGTGGCGGAATTGTCCCGGCCGGCCCGCCACCGATTGCCAGTGCGCCGCTCGCCGGAGACGGTTCACGGTCCTCGCATTCCTCCCGTACGCAATCTCTGGACGCCCGGTCCGTCCTGCTGGCCGCAGCCGAGACCGCCGCCCGCGAGCCGGCCACGTCGGGCCCCTACTGGTACACCCGTCAACGCACCTCCCAGCCGGCCCATTACTACGGGAAGAAACTCAAAAAGCCGCAACGGCAGAAGATCCCCTTCTCGGCGACCGTGGCGAGTACCCAGGACAGCTGGTACGCGAGCGAGAAGGGCGAGCCCAGCCGAACCGTGACGGGTCAGGACCCTAAGGTCGCCTTCGCTTCCCCGGCGGACGAGGCGAAGTGGAAGCAGCTGGGCTCGCCCGCCCTTGCCGGAGAGAAGCCGTCGACCAACGACTACGACATGGAACTCCACTTTCAGATCGGCAACCACAACTTCACGGTCCGGCAACTGCTCAAGCTGCCGACCAGCAAGGACAGGCTGGAGAGCCAGTTGCGGCGGCTGTTCGACGAGGAGCGCGCAAGCGACTGGTGGCCCGCCAAACCGGAGTTCACCGAATACGTGTGGTCGGCGGCGCAGGACCTGCTGGCCGGTCCGATCAGCCCCGGGACCCGCTCCGCCCTCTACCGGCTGCTTGCCGAACAGCCTGCGATCAAGTCGCTGGGAGAGGTCACCGATTCGCTGGGGCGCACCGGGGTCGCCCTGGCGCGGGCCGCAGCAGGGAATGGGGACTCTGCGGGCGAGGCTCGACTGATCGTGGACGACGAGACAGCGGAGTTGCTCTCCTACGAGTTCCGCGAACAAGGGCAATCGTCGCCGACACTGCAGGTCAGCTATGAGGACATGGGCTGGGCCGAGGCCTTAGGTGAGCGCCCGCAAAGCTGACTTCCGGCTGAGGCCAGGCCGAGCGAGGACTTTGCCACGGCGGACCTTGGGGTGGCGGGAGCTTGTCGTCACGATGGCGGGGCCTTGATGTCACAACGGCGGGGTGGCCGGGCCGCGGGGGCTTGATGTCACAACGGCGGGGTGGCCGGGCCGCGGGGCCTTGATGTCACAATGGCGGGGCCTTCGGCGCCCCATCTGGTGAGTGCCGTCTGGTGCCCGATCTGGGCACCCGTGCGGGGATCCACCTTGAAGGCGCCGAACATGGTGGTTGTCTCCAGCGCTACGGCCGTATCCCACAGCGCCTCACGTGTGGCGCCGGCCGCCTGCCCGGCGCAGTGTGTCGCGATCGCGGCAGCGGCCGCGGCCTGGGCTGCTGGATAGTCGGGGAGTGACCCGGAGCGTTTCCGGTAGGCGCTCAGGAAGTCGTCCTCGCTCATGGACAACTCGACATGACCGCCGCTCCCCGGGAACCACTGCCCGACACCGTAGATGCCCAAGGGCCCCTCGACGGCCTGGCCGAACTCGCGAACGCCCGCGGCCACGGCGCAGACGTTCTGCGGAGGCGTCGGCAGTGATCTGGCCGAGATGACCGTTTCCACGTCTTCCTCGAACGAGCCGGCGCAGAAGAGATCCCAGCCCTCCTCGAATGAGCCCGAGCGGAAGATGTCCCAGTTCTCTTCGAGCGAGCCGGTGTAGCCCTCCGGTGTGCTCGGGCGGCGGTGGATGGTGTCTATCCCGAGGGCGCGCGCCAGGCGCTCAGCGCCATCGGCGACCTGACGGCCGAAACGGCCCTTGCCGGTGACGATCAGGAGCGGGCGGGGATCCTCGCGGGCGGCGAGGTGCCGGACGAAGGGCTCCGCGTAGCGGCTGGCTGGCGTCGGCACGGACACGACGTGGCCGGGGTGGGCGGTCTCCACGTCGTCGCCTGATCCGCCGTGGTTCCAGATCAGGCGATCCAGGGTCGCGGCGACGGTTCCCGCTCTTCGCATGAGGATGGTCGAGTAGGGGCCGAGCAGGAGGTCGCACTCCGCCGACAACCTGGGGAGGAGGGCGGCCAGCCGTTCGGGATCGCTGCCGTCGTCCTCGATGAGCAGGTCTGCCGCGCCGGTTGTGGACCGCCAGATGTCCAGGGCGAGTCCGGCCTGCCTGCCGAATCTCGCGTACTTGCCCGACAGGGACAGGCAGGCGCCGAGCCGAAGGCGGCTGTCGGACATCGTCCCTCCTACTCGTCGTAGGCCCAGCCGCTCCACCGCTCGACGGTGATCGCGATCACCGGGCCGGCGGGGCGTCGCTCCACGTATTGGTCGTAGCGTGCGGCCAGCCGGTCGAGCCACTGGCCGCGTGTGGTGTCGTCGTCGACGAGCGCGGCCGTGCCGTCGGCTCGGGCCCACCACAGGCGCCGCCAGTCGTCGGCGTAGTGGTCGACCAGGACGCACACCCGGTTGTCGCTCGCGATGTTCCGAAGCCTGCGGAGGTCTGTCGTCCGCTTCGGTTTGTCGTCCACGGCGAAGGCGATCACGTCGCCCGCCACCGCGAAGACGATGGGCACCAGGTGCGGCGCCCCTTGCTCGTCCACGGTGGCCAGCCTGGCGCTGCGTGCTGCCAGGAACTTCGCTCGCGCCACGGCCTCGTCCATCGCACCAACTCTCAGCCGGCCTCTGAGCCGGACGGCCTCTTAGGCGACCTCTCAGACCACGTCGAACTCGTTGCCCTCCGGGTCCGTCATCGCCACCGCGTAGTGGTCCATCCCGGGCTCGGCGAGCACGCGTACGACGGAGGCGCCCGCCCGGACCAGCCGCGTCACCTCGGCGTCGACGCGCTCTCTGCGGATCGCCAGCGGGACCTCCTCCCGCTTGCCGCCCACCTTGATGTCGAGGTGGAAGCGGTTTTTAACCACCTTGCCCTCAGGCACCTGCTGGAACCAGATCCGCGGGCCTCCGCCCTCCGGATCGACGATGCTGTCGGAGCAGTCTCCGTCGCCGAGCTCCTCATCCGGCACGCCGATGCTCTGCCAGTAGTCTCGCCAGGTGTCGAAGTGGCCCGGCGGCTCCTCCAGCTCATAACGCAAGCCGTCGGCCCAGAAGCGCGCCAGCCGTCCGGGGTCGGCGCAGTCGATCACCAGCTGAAAAGAGACCATGGAGGCATCCTGCCGAAGGGGTCCGACAAATCTTTGTCAGCGGGGCATCTCCAGGACTCGGGCGTGCAGGATCGAGCGCTGGTGCAGGGCCGCCCGGAGCGCCCGGTGCAACCCGTCCTCCAGGTAGAGCTCGCCCTCCCACTGCACCACGTGCGGGAAGAGGTCGCCGTAGAACGTGGAGTCGGCGGCGAGCAGGGAGTGCAGGTCCAGCATGGCCTTCGTGGTGATCAACGAGTCGAGCCGGACCTGCCGTGGGGGGATCTGCGCCCACTCTCTGGGCGTCAGACCATGGTCGGGATAAGGACGTCCGTCACCGACAAGCTTAAAGATCACCCCAACGATTTTAGGAGAGAATCCGATTACTCGTGTTCTACGCCGCCGTTATACAAGATCGGCCTGTGCGCATTTGGCCGGATCGCCGATCTTGTAACCGCGATTCAGGGCGTTGACGCGTTGCTCGGAGCTGCCGTGCGTGAACGACTCTGGGTCGATCCTGCCCTGCGTACGCTGCTGGATCCGGTCATCGCCGACGGCCGCCGCCGCGTCGAGCGCCTCGGCCATCTCCGCGGTGGTGAACGGCTTTTCGTAGAAGCCGGTCTCGACGGCGTGCTTGGCCCACACACCCGCGTAGCAGTCGGCCTGCAACTCCGTCGCCACCGAGTTGCCCTGGGAGAGCTCGCCTAGGAGGTCCTGGGCGTGGTGTCCGTACTCGTGGGCAATTACATACGCCTGTGCGAATGGGCCGCCTTTTGCGCCAAATTGGCTTTGCAACTGGTCGAAGAAGCTCAGGTCCAGGTAGACGCGCTGGTCGCCGGGGCAGTAGAAGGGGCCGACCGCCGAACTGGCCGCGCCGCAGGCGGTGCGCAGGCTGCCGGAGTACAGGACGGTCTTCGCCGGGCGATAGTCGGAAATCTGGGTCTTCCAGTAGTCCTGGATGCTGTTGACCACGCCGACAACCCGGCATTTCTCCGACTGATCGGCGTCCTTGCCAGTACGGCACTGCTGCGACAGGTTCGAGGACGGCTGCCGCTGTTGTGCCGGCTGGTCGGTTCCGCCGCTCAGGTTGTTCAGGACGAAGACTATGACGAGCACGATCAGGCTGACGATTCCGCCGCCGCCGATGACCATGCCGCCGGGGAACCCGCCACCGCCCCCGCCCCCTCCACTACCGCCGACGTCCTCCACCTGTGAGGAATCGAGGTTGGCGTCGTCCCTGAAGTCCATCGCTGAGGTCCCTTCTCGGGTGCTGCTCGGATGACAGCTTCCCGAAAGGGGCGTATAGATGCCAACGGTGAACCTCTCATACCCGCGCGCTTACGCAGAGTATTCACCGGTGGCCGGGCGCAATGTCCGCTAATCTGCCCATATGACTGGTGGTCTGCTGGGAATCGCGTTGGTGTCGCTGGGCATGGTTCTCACCCCCGGGCCGAACATGATCTATCTGGTGTCGCGCTCCATCACCCAGGGCCGCCGGGCCGGGTTGATCTCCCTCATCGGGGTGGCGCTCGGGTTCACCGTCTATCTGACGGCCACCTGCCTGGGCCTGACGGCGATCTTCGCGTACGTACCCGCCGCCTACACCGCCCTCAAGCTCGCCGGCGCCGCCTACCTGCTCTGGCTGGCCTGGAACGCCGTCAAGCCCGGCGGCACCTCCGCCTTCGAGCCGCGCGAGCTGGCGATCGAGCCGCCGCGCAAGCTCTTCGCCATGGGCCTGCTCACCTGCCTGCTGAACCCGAAGATCGCGATCCTGTACCTCTCGCTGCTGCCGCAGTTCATCGATCCGGCCATGGGGCACGTGCTGCTGCAGAGCCTCGCGCTCGGCTCGGTCCAGATCCTCATCGGCACATTGGTCAACGCGCTGATCGCGGTGTCGGCGGGCACGCTGGCGGCCTTCCTGGCCGGCCGCCCGCTCTGGCTGCGGATCCAGCGGTACCTCATGGGCACCGTGCTCGCCGGCATCGCCGTCCACCTCATCGCCGATCGTTCCAAGGCCCTCGCACCGGCATAGGCGCGCAGCGCTTCAGGCGATATTTCGGGAACCGCGTGGCCTCCTGGTGGCATCGTCGATCAGCCCGGTCAGACGCCCTGATCAGGTGAGCGCGACGCGGACGGCCGAGGGGTCGGCTCCGGCAAGAGGGATGGAGAAGACGGCCGTCCGCTCGCGCGCCCCGTACACCACGAACCGCAGGCCGTCCTCGTCCCATACGTCCTGGACGTCCGAGGTGAGCTGCGCGGACGCCGAACAGTACGCGGGGCTGAGGTAGAGCAGGTGCAGCGAGACCTCCAGCGGGATCTCACCCGGTGAGCGTACGGCCAGTGGCCGGCGGAGCCGTACGAGGAGCTGGCGCAGTGGGCTCAGCCAGAAATGGTCCAGCTCCGCCGAGAGGCCCAGCAGGGCGACGACCTCCACCAGGCCCAGCGCGACGAGCGGGGGATCCAGCGGGTACGGCCCTGCCCAGATCGCCGCGACGCCCGCGACACACAGCAGCCCCGCACGGGCGAAGGCGCGCACGTCCACGGGATGGGAGTGCGCGCCCAGGCAGCCGCACGACGACGTGGGCGCGGCCGCGTACGCATAGGCGAGGTAGGCGAGGAACCCCGCCGAGAGCACGGCGGCGGCCGCGCCCTCCTCAGGGGTGGCGGGCGGCAGCAGCAGCGCGGCCGCCACCGCGAGCTCCACCACCCCGACGAGGCGGAGCGTGGGGACCGCGCGCGCCGAGCCGACCAGCCGGGCCAGTGCGGTCCGTCCGGCTTCCGCCCGCATTCGACGGCTGAACAGTTTCAGCAGGGCCGCCCAGACGAGGAAGAGGGCGATCACGTACGGCTGAAGCGCGGCGATCCCTTGCATGTGTCGCTCCTAGTGGGGGGAGAAGACGGTGGCGATGTCGACCTCGTTGGTGTCCGGTCGCCACGCGCCGAGGATCTGCACGTGCTGGCTCACCCGCAGCATCGACAGGTCCGCGGACGGCGGTGACTCGGAGTGGACGGCGACCGACTTGCCCGACACGACGTGGCAGAGGACCTCTTGGCCGTTGTGGTCGAGGTGGATCTTGTCGCTGGTGATGTTCTTGATGTGGCCCTTGATGTTGACGATGTTGAGCCACACCGATTCGGCGGCGAGCACTCCGTCGGGCATCCGCACACCTCGGGCGTACAGGCCGTCACCCGGCTTGGCCTGGTCGAAGGGGACGGGCCCCAGCTTCCAGAGGCTCGTGCCGTCCACGACCCGGATGTTGTGGAAGACCATGTTCGAGCCCAGGACGAGGAGCGTGTTGTCCTTGATGGAGCGGATCCGGCCCTCGGCGAAGTTGGGGTCCACGGAGCCGGGCTCCACTTCGGGCGCCCTGGCCGTGGCGAACGCCGCCTCGGGGCCGAGCGAGCCCAGCGCGGTCGCGGCGACCACGCTGGCCCCGCCCCCGAGCAGGGCGGACTTGAGCATTTGCCGTCTACTGGTCATCGTCAGCTCCCTAGGGGGTCGAGATCTCGCAGGGCCTCAGGCCGGCGGAGAGGCTGGCGATCTTGCTGTAGGCGGCCGGGGTGAGGTCGATCAGGCGGTTGCTGGCGCAGGTCGCGCCGCAGCAGCTCTTCTCACCGCAGAACAGGTCCGTCTGGGGGCCGCAGTCGGCGATGGCGGTGACGACGCTGGTACCGCTGCACAGCGCCGTGATCTTGTGCTGGAACCCGCAGGTCCGCCGGGAGAGGCTGACGCCGCAGGTGTCGGGGTGGGTGATGGCCAAGCAGGCGTCGGAGGTGTTGGGCCAGGCGTGCTGGAGGCTGCCCGAGTTGCAGGTGCCGCAGGCTCCCTTGCCGGTGGTGCTGCACGGTCCCCAGGCTGTGCCGCAGCAGAACCAGGAGACCTCTCCTTGGACGGAGGCGTATAAGTCGATGGGTGGGGGGTCAGTGGGCTGGCGGCGCACCATGCGCGTCCTCCTTGGGGTGGGCTCTGCAGGGGTCCCCCGATGAGGTGGTGAAACTTTCCGACTTGATCCATCAAAACATGTAAGAATTTTTCGTCAATGCCCAATTTGTCCAGACGCGCCCAGCCCGCCTCGTTCCACCGCGCTTGCGACTCGCCCGGACCTACGGCGCTTGTCGGGATCTACGGCGCTTGTCGGGATCTACGGCGCTTGCCGGGATCTACGGCGCTTGCCGGGATCTACGGCGCTCGCCACTCGCTTGGACACGAGATCAGTTCTTCTCCGGCAGTCGCGCCACATCAGATACCGGTCCGAGATGGCCGAGCTTGTCGGGATTGGCCACCGAGTGGATCGCCTGGACCACACCGTCGGCGATGTCGAGTTCGACCACGCTGGCCACGCGCCCTTCGGCGTCGTACATCACCGCGCCCGGCCGGTCGTTGACCCAGGCCGGCCGGAAGGAGACGCCGAGCATCCGGATCCGGCGGAACCCGCCGACGAGCAGCTGCGCGACGCGCCGGGGCTCGGCCGCCGGCTTCGCGATCGCCTGGGCCTTGCCGCCGCCGTCCCCGATGAGCACGACGTCGGGCGCGAGCATGCTGAGCAGCGCGTCCATGTCGCCGCCGGCGGCGGCCTCGAAGAACCTGCGGGCGAGCTTCTCGCCTTCCGCCCGCCGCGCCGGAGGCGGCACGCTGCCGCGCGACGCCGGGGACGGCATGCTGTCGCGCCCCCGCCTCCCGGCGGCGATGCGCTGCCGGGCGCGCGTGAAGATCTGCCGGCAGTTCACCTCGGTCTTGCCGGTCATCTTGGCCACGTCCGGGTAGCCGTACCCGAACACCTCGCGCAGCATGAACACCGCCCGCTCCACCGGCGAAAGGGACTCCAACAGCACGAGGAACGCCATCGACAGCGAGTCGGCCAGCTCGACGTGCTCGACCGGCCCCGGCCCATCGGCGGTCACGACGACCGGCTCAGGCAGCCAGTCCCCGACGTACGTCTCCCGCCGCACCCGCGCCGACCGCAGGTAGTCGATGCCCAGCCGCGTCACCGTCGTCGTCAGGTACGCCTTCAGGTCGGCGATCGTGGTTCCGGCCTGGCGCGCCCGGGTCAGGCCGAGGAACGCGTCCTGCACGATGTCCTCGGCGTCGCCCACCGACCCGGTCATCCCGTAGGCGATGGAGAACAGGAGCGGCCGGTACGCGACCGCGCCCGTCTCATCCGCTGATCCAGGCACTCGGCTCATTTCCTTGGCCTTCTCCTACGTGGACACCTCCGCACGACGTCCAGCAGGTTACCCGGGGGCCTTCGATCATGGTTGCGCGGCGGTCACCAGGCGATGGGGCCGAGGCGATCGATGAAGATCCCGGTCGGCCCGTCGGCGTCGATCGTCGCGAGCCTCACGATCGAGTCGGTGCCCTCGGTGACCGTCAGCTGCCCGGTGTGATGGTTCATGTCGGTGGCCGCGAATTTGTGATTGACGACTTCTCCGGGAGTGGCGATGTTGAACTTGATCTCCGGGAGCGCCTGGGCGTACCGGACGGTGATCATGTTCAGCGCCGCTTTCGACGAGCTGTAGGCGAGCTCGTGCATTTTCGAGGCGGGCTGCTCCGGATCGGTCACGACCGCGAAGGAACCAACGGCGCTGGACACCATCACCACCCGCGGATGATCGGCCGCCCGCAGCAAGGGCAGGAAGGCCTGCGTGACCCTGATCGGTCCGTACACGTTGGTGTCGTAGACGGAGTGAATCTCGTCGACTGTCGCGTCGGCCGGCGCGATGGCCTTTCCTGGCGCGCCGGCGTTGTTGATCAGCACATCCAGCCGATCGGTGTGCTCCCGGACGAGCCGTACGGCGGCGGTGACCGATTCGTCCGAGGTCACGTCCAGGGGGACCATGACGACGTTCGCGCCACCGTCGGTGAGCTTGTCGGCGGCTGCCTGTCCGCGGCCTTCATCACGCGAGCCGAGAAAGATCGTCCAACCCTGCTCGCCGAGCCGCCGGGCCGCCTCGAGGCCGAGTCCCTTGTTGGCGCCAGTGATCAATACCGAGGTCTGTTCCGAGTTTGTCATGGCCTCTATGACGGAATGCCCTGCTCGGCTGTGACGCGTTGTGAGCGAGCTCACAACGCGGACTGGTGCCGGTGTCTCTTCGCCGGGACGGAAATCCGGCGGGGCCGCCGGTGCGCGACCCCGCCGGAGGTCTTCGCTCAGTTGCAGGGGCTCGAGGTCCATTCGCTGTAGCGGCTGATGGTGCCCCAGGTCGAGACCTCACCGTCGCAGAATTCCGTCTTGGCTCCGACCACGTTGTTGTGCGCGGAGTCGGAGTAGTACGCCGTGTTGCACTCATAGCCGGCCGGGCAGCGGAAACCCAGCGTGCCGGCTTGTGCGGTGGTCGGTATGACAGCGAGGGCGGCGGCGGCCAAGGTCGCAATGCCGAGTACGCGACGGATCATGAATCGTCCTTCCTGATTGCGGGAAAGCGGATGGGACCCGGCGGAGTCGCCGGGAAACGGTTCATAGGTCCGCGACGCCCTGGCCTGCACGGGGCCGGTCGGGAGGGCGACGAGGGCGGTGGTGGCCAGGCTAAGGCGATGAGGCGCGACAGATCATGAATGGTTCTTCGTCAGCACGAAGGCGGAGTCTCGGCGGGATCGCTGGAAACGAACTGCCCGGCGTTTCACGTTCCGCTCAGCAGGGGCCTCGATAGTAGTCCGAGTAGTTGCTGCGCACACCCCAGACGTACACGGTGCCGTCGCAGAGTTCCTCTCTCAGTCCGATCTCGGTGGTGTGGGCGGCGTCGGAGTAGTAGGTGGTGATGCAGAGGTAGTTTTCCGGGCAGGCTGAGGCCTGCGCGGGGCCGGTGGGGAGGGCGATGAGGGCAGTGGTGGCCAGGGCTGCTGCGACCAGTGCGCGACGGATCATGAATCGTCCTTCCTGAGCACGAAACGGTGTGGGACTCACCCCCCTGGGCGGCGACACAACCCATGATCGAAATGATCCGTCCCGTCCGAAGGAAACGCAACACTTACAGACATGGATGACGATCTGTAGAACGACAGGTGCATTCGCGTCCCGCGCCATGACGTGTTGCTGTTATCGGACGCATGGATGATGCGTATCGACGCGCTCACCTGGTGTCATGTCCGCTGTTCATGCCGCCGCGTCTGCGCTGGCCCGATAATTCGGACACTGGTTTTTTGATTTACGGATGGAGTAAGGTCGCCGGCTGTGGTCTGGCCTGCTCTGCGAGGCTGGAGAGCAGGCTGACGTGAAGGGGCGGATGCGCCAGGCGTTCGAGTCGGCCGAACCGGCGTCGATCAGCGAGGCGCCGGACTATTTCGAACCGCAGATGCTCTTAACGAATTCCTGGTACCACTGATCCTCCTCGCCCGCGAGGGAGGGATCGGGATAAATGGTTTCCTCGCCCTTCGGTCGGAGTACGCGGAGTGGTATCGGCCACGTCCCACGGGGGACGATCTTGCAGTTTGTCACGCGGTATTTGAGTTGGAGAGCAATGCTCTCGCCAGGGAGAATCACATACGGCCCTCGTCGTTGGGGGTTGAGCAGCTGCATTCCTGGCCCGCTGCGCCCAATCCCGACGATGGTCACGGACTCCTTGCCGGCGTTGCCGAACTGTATGGAGATTTCGAAGCCGCCTTTGCCACTGCCTCCGCCCATCCCGCCCGTCAGCGAGATGTGAGGTTCTTTGACCGCGACGGGGACCCGGACGGCCGTGGTCTTCGCGGGGGGAGATGTCGCTTCAGACGTGTCTGCGTCCACCGCTGATCCGTTGAGAAAAAGGGCCACGGATAAGAGCGCGACGGCGCCGGCAGAAGAACGGGGTGGGATGATCACCCGACATATCCTTCACCACTCCAGCCCGATCGTAAAGTGGTAATTGGATCATAGCGTAGGGGATTACCGCCCTCTTCCGTCGCTTCTCAAGATGGAAGGGAAGCGCGTCCGATGATGTTTCTCGCTCTCATCTACATTTTTCCTGGTGGTGTATTACGCCGACAGCTTCGTGGGCGCCGGGAGACCGGCGCCTGCTTCGCCGTGACTTGGGCTCGGGCGACGGGGCAGCAACAGCGGGCTGGCGAGGATCAGCACTCCCGCGATCGTGATGGCCGTGCGTGGGCTGGTGGCGTCGGCGAGCAGGCCGCCGAGCGCGCTCAAGATGGCGATGGCGGCGCTGCTGCTGATCGACCAGGCCGACAGGGTGCGGGCGGTGCGGTCTGAGGGAGTGTGTTCGAGTCGGTAGGTGGCGAGTACCGGGTTGTACAGGCTCATGCTGATGATGATCGCGAACTCGACAGCCATCACGATCGCGAGGCCGGCGACACCGGGACGGACGAAGGCGAGGCCGATCAGCCAGACCGCGCGCAGCGTGCCGACCGTACGGAGGATCCGGGGTTGGCCGTACCGCGCCACGACGCGGCGGGCGAGGCGTGAGCCGATGAGTCCGCCGACGCAGGGGACAGCGAAGGCGAGGCCGTACTCCCAGGGGGAGAACCCGAGCTCGCGGAGCAGGAGCACGCCCAGTAGCGGCTCGGTGGCCATGATCAGTCCGCTGACGAGCAGGTTGTTGAGATAGAGCGCCCGCAGGCCGGGATGGGTCAGGATGTGCCGAAAGCCGTCGAGCAGCTCGCCGGCCCGGGCCCGGCTCTTGTCGGTGCGTCGCGGGGGTTCTTCGCGGCCGCGAATGGCGCTGATCCCCAACGCGGACAACAGGTAGCTGAGCGCATCGGCCACCACAGTGGTCACCGGCCCGAACAGGCCGATCGCCGCCCCGCCCAGCGGCGGCCCGACCGCGATCGAACTCCACGTCGTCGACTCGAACCGCGCGTTGGCCACGAGCAGATCATCCGGCCGTACGAGGGTCCTGAGGTGGGCGCCGCTGGCCGCGTTGAAGGCGATCTTGGCCGCGGCTGTCACCGTCGAGACAACCAGTAGCTGTACGAAACTGAGCTGGTTGAAAGCGTAGGCGAGCGGGATCGTCATCATGGCCGCGAACCGAGCCAGGTCCATCGCGATCATGATCGGCCGCTTGCGCCGAAACTCCACCCACGGCCCGAGCGGCAACGCGATCAGCGCGCCCACCGCCGGCCCCACGGCGGACAGCGCGGACACCTGGGCGGGGCCGGCATGCAACACCAGCACGGCTATCAGGGGCAATGCCCCGAATCCCAAGCCGGAGCCGTAGGCGCTGACCGCGTACGCCGCCCACAGCCAGCCGAACCGCCGGCCCAAGGATCGTCTAGCCACGAAGCTCCACATCTCCCCGCTCCGAACAACTTGCCGCTGACCGCTCCGATCCAAGCAAGGCCGAGAAGGCGGATCAAACAACGCGGTTGGCGGCAAGCCACAACCATTAGTTGTGGGAGTAGCGTGTGGTGTGTGGATCTCAACGCCGTACGCACATTCGTCGCCGTCGCGGACGCAGGCCAGTTCCAGGAAGCCGCCGCCGAGCTGTCGATCACCCAGCAGGCCGTCTCCAAGCGCGTCGCCACGCTGGAGAAAGACCTCGGTGTGCGCCTGTTCACCCGTACGGCGCGCGGAGCCCAGCTCACTATCGACGGCCAGGCGTTCCTGCCCCACGCCCGTGAACTCCTCCGGGTGGAAGAGCGGGCGGACGCGTCCGTACGTCCTGGTCGGCGTGCGCTACGTGTCGACGTCGTCAACCGGCGGGTCGCGGCTGGGGTGCTGCTGCAGGACTTCTACCGTACGCATCCCGAGATCGAGCTTGATGTCGTGACCCTGAAGGGCGACGTCGAGGCCGCGATCGCCGCTGTCGAGGCCGGGACGATCGACGCCACGTTCCACGCCGTCACGGTTTCCGCGCGGCATCTGCCAGACCCGATCAGGACTGCCCGAGTGATCGACGAGCCGCACCAACTACTCGTCGGACCCCGCCATGCGCTCGCCAAAGCTCACGCAGTCACGCCCGCGCAACTTGCCGGGCACCGAATCTGGATGCCCGGCATGGCCCCAGAAACCGAATGGGCCGGCTACTACGACGAACTCGCCGCCGCGTTCGGTCTCACGATCGACATGGTCGGGCCCAGCTTCGGAATCGAGGCGCTGCTGGCCGAGATCGCGGACTCCTCCGAACTGGCGACCCTTGTCGGCGAAGGCTCGCGGTATCTGTGGCCGGACAGCTACGACCTGCGGCGCATACCGGTACGTGACCCGGCGCCGCTCTACCCGATGTCACTGATCTGGCGCGACGACAATCCGCATCCCGCGCTCGTCGAACTCCGCGACTATCTCGACTCCAGGCGAGAGGACGTATCCGACACCGAGGTCTGGTTGCCCACATGGGGACAATGATCAGCTCGCTCGCGCGGTGAACGCCAGGAGGGGTGCGGCGGTCCGCGGCGGATCCTCGAGCATGGGTGAGTGTCCGAGGCCGGGCAGCAACTCGACCGTCGCGCCCGGAACGACGCGGTAGTCTGCGGCGGATGAGGATCGCCATCTCCGGTCGTCCGCGCCGAAGATCACCAGCAGCGGCTTGCCGAGGGACGTCAGCCGCTCCGGGAGCGCCCGCTGCTCCAGATACTCGCGGATGCCCTGCATAGTCGCGGTGAGCGTGTGGTACGTCATCGCGCGTACCTCGTTCAGGAGCTCTTGGGGGATCTGGTAGCCCGCGCGGCTGAAACCGGTGCTCGCGAACTGGCGGAGCTGCTTGTCGGTCGGCGGCCACTGCGAGGGCGTGATCGTGGCGGACTCCGAGGCGATGAAGGCGGCCAGGCTGGGCCCGGTGTTGATGAGCGCGAGCGCGGTCACCAGGTCGGGCCGCTGTTCGGCGAGGGCGGTGGCGACCGCGCCGCCGCTGGAATGGCCGACGACGATGGCGTGCTCGACGCCGAGCCGGTCCAGTGCCGCGCCCACCCGGCGTCCCTGCTCCGGGGTCGCGTAGCTGCGGTCGGCCGGTTTGGCTGACCGGCCGTGGCCCAGCAGGTCGATCCGGATGACGCGATGGGACGTGGTCAGCAGCGGAACCAGCGTGTCCCATGAGCGGGTCGAGGACGCGGACCCGTGGATGAGCAGGATCACGGGGGCGTCGTCGGGGCCGTCCTGGCACACGTAGATGTCGTCGTCGTCCAGAGACAGGGTCTCGGCGTGGCCTTTCACGCCGTCAGAAATGGTCATGAGGCCACTGTCGCCGCTGGTACGCGCTGGCGGATTGGACGAATGTTCCTCTCCTTGGCGTGCGTAGCATGGGACGGTGCGGACATTCGTCCACGGTGCGGCTGTGTGGGAGGTCGCATCCCCGCAGCGGCCCAGCCGGGTGGCCGGTGTCACCATGGCCGGGTTCCGGGTCGGTGATCTGGACGCGCTGCGGATGGTCCCGCACCCGGCCGTGACGCTGCTGCTGGACTTCGGCGCCGGTTCGCCCATCCTGAACGACGCCGCCGGGCGTCAGCAGCTGGGAAGCGTCGTCGCCGGGCCCGGGATCGGGTCCGGGGGCGCGGTGTGGGCGCGGGGGGAGAACGTCGAGTGCGTACAGGTGCGCCTGTCCCCGGTGATCGCCCGCGCGATTCTGGGCGCTTCCCCCGCCGAGCTCGACGGCGCCGTGGTGGCCCTCGACGACCTGTGGGGCCGGGAGGCGTCACGGATCCGTGAGCGACTGGGCGAAGTCTCGTCGTGGGAAGATCGCTTCGCGCTGACGGACGCGTTGCTCGCCCACCGGTACGAGGCGGGGTCGCCGCCGGTGGACCCGGAGGTGGCCTGGGCCTGGGACCGGATCGTCGGCGGCCACGGCCTGGTCCGGGTCGACGGACTGGCGGCCGAGGTCGGATGGAGCCGTAAGCGCCTTTGGTCCCGGTTCCGGTCGCAGCTCGGCCTGCCGCCCAAGCGCGCCGTGAAGCTGGTCCGGTTCGACCATGCCGCCCACCGCCTGGTCGCGGGTGAAGGTGCGGCCCGAGTCGCGGCCGACGCCGGCTACACGGACCAGTCCCACCTGCATCGGGATGTTGTGGCGTTCACGGGAGTAACCCCCGCGACCGTGGCGGACGAGCCGTTTCTGGCGGTTGACGACATCGCCTGGCCCAGCCACTCACTCGCCAACCCACAGACCACAGCGAGATCGATCGCGCTCAGCAGCAGTTCTCCGAGGCGGTGACCGGTTCGTCGCCCGATGCGGCGGCTGGGGTACAGCAGGCTGAGTCGGTCTCCTTGGCCAGGGTGTCGGCGTCGCCCTTGACCACGTACACCTCCCATGGCTCGGCTCCCGGGCCGTGCACCCACACCTTGTCCTGGAGGGCGTAGCAGCAGGAAGTGTCGTTCTCCTCGAAGGTGGCCAGGCCGGCGTCCTTGAGCCGCCGGGTGGCGGCGTCGACCTGGGCGGTGTCCTCGACCTCGACGCCGAGGTGGTCCATGCGGGTCGCCTCTCCCTCCTCGCCTTCGATCAGCACCAGCTTGAGCGGCGGCTCGGCGATGGCGAAGTTGGCGTAGCCGGGACGGAGCTTGGCCGGTTCGGTGCCGAACAGCTTGGAGTAGAAGGTGATCGAGCTCTCCAGGTCGGCGACGCGGAGGGCGAGCTGGACGCGAGACATGACGATCTCCGATCGTTGTTTCGACGGATGTCTAAGCAGCCTCGAGTTTGCGCTTCTGATTAGAAGTCTGTCAAATTAGAGATATGTCGAAACAGGAGCTGCCGGTGGTCGCCTCCGGATGCTGCACGCCGCTGATCGCGGAGCCGATCAGCGAAGACGAGGCCGCCGAGACGGCCCGCGTGTTCAAGGCATTGGGCGACCCGATCCGGTTGCGGTTGCTGTCCCTGATCGGTGCCCACGAAAGTGGCCGCCAGGTCGGCAACGGGGTGTGCGTGTGCGAGCTGACCGAGGCTTTCACGGTCACCGCGCCGACGATCTCGCACCATCTCAAAGTGCTGCGCGAGGCCGGTCTGATCGACAGCGAGCGGCGCGGCACCTGGGTGTACTACTGGATCGTCCCGGCCACGCTCAAGCGTCTGACCGGCGTACTGGCCCTGCCCGAGACGCTTGTCGCGGACGCGCGGTGAACCTGGCACGCCGGGCCCTGGCCGAGTTCGCCGGCACCGCGGCCCTGGTGGCGATAGTGGTCGGCTCCGGCATCATGGCGGCTGATCTGTCGCGTGACGTCGGCGTACAACTGCTGGCCAACAGTCTGGCCACAGCAGCGGGCCTGGCCGTGCTCATCGTGATCCTCGGACCCGTGTCCGGCGCGCACTTCAATCCGGTCGTCTCCGTCGCGGCCTGGGTACTCACCCGCCGCGACGCTGACCCGGCGGTGCGTGGCCGGGAGGTGGCGGCCTACGTTCCCGCCCAGATCGCCGGAGCGATCGCGGGGGCCGTCCTGGCGAACGCCATGTTCGCGCTCCCGGCCGTTCAGATCTCGGCTCGTGACCGGTCGGCGCCTCACCTGCTGCTGGGTGAGGTGGTGGCCACCGCCGGGCTCATCGTGGTCATCTTCGCCCTGATCCGGCAAGGCCGCGCCACGCTGGCACCGGTCGCGGTCGGTGGCTACATCGGCACCGCCTACTGGTTCACCAGCAGTACGAGCTTCGCCAACCCCGCCGTCACCCTGGGGCGAGCGTTCACCGACACCTTCGCCGGGATCGCCCCCGCTTCCGTGCCCGGTTTCATCGCCGCCCAGCTGGCCGGTGCCGCGCTGGGCGGCCTGCTGCTGGTCCTGCTCTACCCGAACAGCCCGCAACACGTCTCCGGTTCCACTTACCAAGCCGCCGATCAGCCCCGATAGGAGAAACCCGTGCCCGACGTGCTGCCGCAGGTGTTGTTCGTGTGCGTGCACAACGCCGGCCGCTCCCAGATGGCCGCCGCCTTCCTGTTCCACCTGGCCGGCGGCCGGGTACGCGTGCGTTCGGCTGGTTCCGCGCCCGCCGATGAGGTGAACCCGGCCGTGGTGGAGGCGATGGCAGAGCGTGGCATCGACATCTCCGCCGAGATCCCCAAGGTGCTCACGGTCGATGCCGTCCAAGCCAGCGACGTCGTGATCACCATGGGTTGCGGCGACGCCTGCCCGATCTTTCCCGGCAAACGGTACGAGGACTGGGTGCTGGCCGACCCGGCAGGGCAGGGCGTCGAAGCCGTACGTCCGATCCGGGACGCGATCGAGGCCCGCGTACGCGCGCTGATCGCCGACCTGACCTCCGCTCCCGCGGACACGGCGACCAGGTGAGCGTCGCCGCGAATCTGGACGGGCCAATCATCGGCATATAGCGAGACATCGTACTGATCGAGCGTCGCAGTCACATCGTCACCTGAACTCTCTCGGTAAGTCCGGCCGCTCTCATACCTGCATGGAATGTCGCCATCTGCGGCTTCCGTGACCAGTCTTCATCGTCTATCGTCGATTAACGATGAATGGAGAGAAGAGGCCGCTCGATCGGCCTACCGCCGCCGAGTACGCCTCCTGGTTCAAGGCCCTGGCGGACGCCACCCGCGTGCAGATCGTCTCGCTGCTGGCCCGGAGTGGCGCGCCGATGAGCGTGGGCGAGATCGTCGAGGCCGTCGATGTGGGCCAGTCCACCGTCTCGGCGCACCTCAGGATTCTGTCCGAGGTCCGGTTCGTGCTGGTCGAACGTGTCGGCACCGCGGCCTTCTACCGGATCAACACCGTGTGCGTGGAGTGCTTTCCCAGCGCAGCCGATCTCGTCATGGGCCGTCCCGCTCCCAAGCCGCCCACCTGTACGCCCGCGTCAGGAGATACCGATGAGTGAACCCACTGACAGGCGTGAGGCCACCGTCCAGCGCTACTCCGGGCTGGCCCGGCTGGCCGTGTCCGGCGGCACACCGCTGGACTGCGAGGCCGGCGCCTTCACCGACGGTTGTTTCGGCTCCGCCGCCTACGCCGACGGCGACGCACCTGAGATGCCAGAGGCAGCCCTGCGCGCCAGCCTCGGCTGTGGCAACCCGCTCGCCGTCGCCGACCTTCGCCCTGGCGAAACGGTGCTGGACCTCGGCTCCGGCGGCGGCCTGGACGTACTGCTGTCCGCCCGCCGCGTCGGCCCCACCGGCCGCGCCTACGGCCTGGACGCCAGCCCCGACATGCTCGCCCTGGCCCGCACCAACGCCGAACAGGCCGAAGCGAAGAACGTCGAGTTCCTGCACGGTCACATCGAGGACATCCCGCTGCCCGCGGCCGCTGTGGACGTCGTCATCTCCAACTGCGTCGTCAACCTCTCCACCGACAAGCCCGCAGTGCTGGCCGAAGCCTTCCGCGTCCTGGTACCCGGGGGCCGCCTGGGCATCAGTGACGTGATCGCCGACGACGACTTGAACCGCGACCAGCGCATCGCCGCCGAACAGCGCATCGGTTGTGCCAACGGCACCCTCACCGCCCGCGAGTACGAGCGACTACTACGAGACGTGGGCTTCACCAGCGTCCGCGTCACGCTCACCGACGACACCGGCGGCGGACTCCACTCCGCCATCGTCCAGGCCCTCAAGCCGAACGACGGCTGACACGAGCGGGTGCTTTGCGATACCGGGGACGCTGCCCCGGAGTGTCACAGCCGGTCTTCCGCGCTCAGCGCGCGGCGAACCGCAGCGCAAGATCTGGCTGTAACACTGGGGCCCGCCGTTACCTGTATCGGTAGAGGATTCGGCCGCGGGCGAGGTCGTAGGGGCTGAGCTCCACGAGCACCCGGTCGTACGGCAAGATCTTGATGTAGTTCTTCCGTATCTTCCCGCTGATGTGCGCCAGCACCTTGTGGCCGTTCTCGAGCTCTACCTTGAAGGTGGCGTTGCGTAGGCACTCGACGACGGTGCCCTCCACCTCGATGCCGCCTGCTTTTCTTGCCATGATTTCTCCGGAGTGGCTGTGAGGTCGGTGCGGAAACGGATCCTGTTGCCGCAACCGTGATCGGGGCGCCTCGGCAGGCGCGGTTGTCGCAGGCGGCGGCCGTGACCCGACCGTCTCGCCCGGCGATGGGTGGGGCGTCAGCGGAGTACCAGCTCCAGGTTGCTGCTCGCACGCCGGGCGCCGACGCGCTCGAAGAGCGCCATGGCCGCCCCGTTGGATTCGTTCACCTCGGCCGATGCCGTTTCGATCCCGCGGCGGTGCAGCGAACCCAGCACATGGGCGAGCAGCGCCCGGGCGATACCGCGGCGGTGCTGGTCGGACCGGACCGCGATCAGCCCGATCCGTGGCTGCCGGATGACCGGCGCCACCCGGAGCAGCCCCACATATCCATCCGATTGTGCGGCCACCGCGTACTTCGACGGGTCCAGCACGGTAACGCCGTCCGGGAGGGGCAATACCTCAGCCAGCATCTCCTGCCATCCGACGGTGGCTTCGACCTCGTCGCGGATCACGCGGTCCAGCTCGCGCAGAGGGCCCTCCTGCGCCTCGCCGACGCCCACGATCGTCACGTCCGACGGCGGTGGCGCTGAGCCGAGTCCCGTGACCTGCGGGTCGGTGGGTACGAGGTACTCCCACTCGCGGCGTCTGGTCGTGAAGCCGGCTCGTTCCCAGTGGGACGTCAAGTCGAGGTCGGTTTCGTCGACCAGCGTGTACAGCGGCTTCGGCAGGTCCGCCAGCATGGCTTCGGCGAGTTGGTCGAAGACCGCGCCGTGCCACGCGTCGATGCTGACGAAGATCCGTCCGTCGGGCCTGCGCGAAGTGTCGCCGCGGCCGACCACCCGGTCGTCCGCCAGAGCGTGCCATTGCCGCTCCGCGACCCGCGCGATCACTACGGGATGCTCGCCCATGTCTGAAGTGAAACTGTTCATAGGTTGTTGCCTTTCGGGCTTGCCTTGTCGAGGCACTCCCGGCGACACCTATGTCAATCGCCCGACCGTGATGACGAGGGGGAGCACCCACATCGATACAGCGTTCATGGGTCTCACCTCCTTGCGGCCTGTCACGGTTCCCGCACGCTATCAACCCGAACGCGATCCCGTACAACCATTTTTCCGGCGATCAGCTCGGCGGGCCGCCAATGCGCTCATCAGCCGCGAGTCGCACGGCTCTCCCAAGGTCCAGGCGCCCGTGCGTCGCGTCGTTGATCTTTGAGGATCGCCAACGCTGGGCGTCCACCACAGCGTTACAGCCGTACGGTGGCGCAGGGTGTCCTCAGAAGGGGTGCGAAGCGCCACGTTGACCGGCGCGCCGAGCGTCTCGTCGGCCTCGTCGATGGCATCGACCGCGAGCAACTGCGCCAGTTCGGTGCCGGGTTCAAAAGCGTTCGCCGCGTCGCTCGGGCGGGCCCTAGCATGCCGATCATGAGCAGACGGTTGCGCGGCATTGCCAACGACAATGCCCAGATCGTCGCCGAGGGCGGGTACGTGGCCCATGACGGCACCTCCGTAACCATCGGCCCAGTGTTAGCCGCGGCGATCTCCGGCACGGTCGACCACGCGCCCGACGAGCCCATCGACCTGCCCGCCCCCGCCGGTCGTCACACAGTGTTCGAGGTGACCGGAGAGGACAGCCTGCGAGCGGCGCGGCGGCTGCACCTGGAAGGGGCGGAGCACATCGCCGTGCTCGACTTCGCTTCGGCCCGCAACCCCGGCGGCGGCTATCTCAACGGGGCGAAGGCTCAGGAAGAGGATCTGTGCCGCAACGCTCTGCTGTATCCGTGCCTGCTGGCGGCCCCCGGCTACTACGCCGCCCACCGTTCCTCGGCCGATCTGCTCTACAGCGACCGCGTCATCTGGTCGCCCGGCGTGCCCGTCCACCGCGACGACCAGGGGCGGTTGTCGCCGGAGCTGTACCAGGTGTCGTTCCTGACCTGTCCCGCGCCCAACGCAGGCCAGGTGCTGCGCCGCGACCCAGACGCTGGAGAGCGGATCCGGCTCACGCTGCACCGGCGTGCGGGGCGCCTCCTGGCCGTCGCCGCCCGCCATGGCGCGCGCGAGCTGGTGCTCGGCGCCTGGGGTTGCGGCGTGTTCCGCAACGACCCGCGGGATGTGGCCGGCGCCTTCCGTGTCCATCTGGCTGATTCGGGCGCGTTCTCGTCGGTGTTCGATCGGGTGGTCTTCGCCGTGCTCGACCGTTCGGATGAGTCCACGACCCGGGGCGCGTTCACCGACTGCTTCGCTTCAATGCTCTCCACGGCGGCGCCGTGACGATCTGGAACGCCGGAAGGGGTGTGCCGCGATCGCGGCACACCCCTTCCGAGCTGGCGGAGGATGGGGGATTTGAACCCCCGAAAGGTTGCCCTTTACACGCTTTCCAAGTCTGCTGATCTCTGTTCGGGAGTGTTCGAGGGGTCCTCTGAACTGGCCTTAAGCGGTACGCCGTCCAGTGCTGAACGTACTCGGACGGACATGGACTGAGACCCAGATTGAGACCCAACGTGCTGCTGCTTTTGCATTTGGAACTTCACTTCGCGATCTCGACATGTGAGCTCACGGTCACGGAGTGGAGTTCGAACGCCTCCTTCGGCAACAGCACTCGCTTCGCCTGGCCGGTACGAACGTTGACCAGGTAGAGACGGCGTCCATAATCCTGTGTCTCGACATCAATGAGCACCCTGCTGGCGTCGTACCAGTAGACGAAGCTTTCGATCTCCCGCAGCCCGTCAATGTCGGGAGTGACGCGGCTGACGATCTGGCCGGACTTCGCATCCAAGGTGCCGACGGTTCGGGATGGCGCGCCATACTCCTCGCCGTCGAATGCCAGCAGGCGGCCGTCGGGAGAGACGTGGGTCTTCGACAGCATCAGGTAGGGGAGGATGGGAAACTGCACCTTCAACGTCCTTCCCGGACGTACGGCGCTCGCCTCCGTTGTTTTGGCGGAGTCCTTGTGAACAGCCACGAAGGTCGTGCCCGCATCGGCGATGCCGATGACACAACACGCCCGCGGGAGAGTGAGAACCTTGGCGGTTTTCACGTCATACCGGATGGCGCGCGACTTGGGGTGGTCTATCGAGTCGACCGCCAACCACCGGCTGTTGCGGGAGAACCCGAAGGACATCTCCCATCCTTTCCAGCTCTTCGGGGTGGGAACGATACGGACCGTTCCCCGCTCAAGGTCGCGGATCATAAGGCGTTCACTCTTGGCGTGCAGGTAGGCGAGCAAGACACCATCTGGTGACACAGCGATATCGCCCATGTCCTCATCCGGCAGTGCATCGCGGACTGCCCACTCCTTCCCGGTGGTGGTGACCACATGCCACACGTCACACGACTTCGTGAAGCCGTCACAGGGCGAGTAGGCATACCGGATCGGCTCCGAGAGCTTTTTCTGGAGAGGCCGGACAAGCGGCTTCGTGGTTCTCGTTGATACCTCGAAATGCGCTATGGAAGCCTCTCGATAGGCTGCGGCGCTGTCGACCGGGTGCGAAACCAGCGCGGCCATCAAGAGGGATACGAACACAAGGCCTCGTCGGCCGAACCTGTCCATGGTGACCCCCCAATTGACGACGATCACCTTAGACCAGACGAGGGGCACGCGAAACGTGTCCTAGAGGGACAAACCTGCTGTAACACCAGCCCTCTGGTGTTACAGCAGGTTTGGCGTGTAGCGCCCAGGAGGGGCGGGCGAAGCGCCATTCAGCCCTTCGCTTCACAGGCTCAGAGACAGCAGGGACACCTATGGCCGGTGAATGTCCCTTGCTGCCGTCCGTTTTGCGCTGGTCAGGGCGGGCACTGTGACACTAGGGACAGCCGGGACACCTCTCTGCCCGCATCGTGGCCGATCTGGCCGATGGTGACGATGATCGTGGCCGGGCCGGTTCGCCAGGTGCCGAGCCACGCGGTTGGCTATGACGCCGGGCCGGTGCTCCACGCGGCACCACGGCACGCCGCACGCGGGCTTGCCTCCGGTCACGGCTCCGCCCCCCGCGCGGTGTGAGGCCGCCTTGGCGCACACGCGGGGTCTTCGGGTCCGGCCCTCGCAGTCCAGAGGGGGGCGTGTGGATGGTGGCCCCGCACGGGTGTGTAGGGCTTCGTGCGGGGCCATCCGCCCCGGTCAGCCGGGTGGGGCAGCGGCATCCCGGGGTTGCTTCATCGGGGCACGTGCTTGTCGAACGAGCCAGAACCCATGCCCGGCCGCGGCCTGCTCGGGCAGTTCATCGAAAACAGCTCGCCGGGCTGAGGCTGCACTGCATCCCAATGCTCGGTGGGAACATGCCCCGGTATGGCACCTTGACGATCTGCGCGTCGCAGAAGTCGCACACGCTCTCCTGCGCGGGAGGAGGCGCCTCGCGAGCCATGCCAGGCTGGATGATCATCGCTGCTCCTCGGTGAAGCGGGCGATGATCTCGGCGATGTGCTCGCGCGGAGTGTGGCGTTCCACCCACGCCAGCGGTGGACGGTCGCGAAGTGGCTGACTCACTGGATCGAGAACATCGCCGTCCCACCTGCCATCCGCGAAAGCACGCATTCCGGCTACAAGGTGGACGTGGTGACCTATCTGATCCCCGGAATCGGTGCTCACCGTCCCGACAAGCTGGAGCCCGAACACCTCGAAAAGCTCTACGCCAAGATCCAGCGCTCCGGCCGATCCGCTGGCACGGCTCACCATGTTCACCGGACCATCCGCTCCGCGCTCAACGAGGCCGTACGGCGTGGCCACATCACGAAGAACCCGGCGACGCTGGCGAAGAGGCCACGTCAGACACCAAGTCAAAGGCTGGACGGCGCGTGATCGGCCTGCCGGATGAGCTGGTGACCCTGCTCAGGAAGCACAAGGCAGAGCAGGTCAGGGACCGCGAAGAGGCTCGCCAGCATGGGGTGGTCCGGCTCAGGCATGGCGGTGCGGTATCAGCACGACAGACGGCATCCGGCAGACCGTGGCCAAGCAAGTCGGGGGTCTCATCTGGGAGGCAGACAGGGGCTCTGGAAAGGCCAACTGAGACCCGAATAGCGAAAGGGGCCGACTTGGATGGGGTCGGCCCCTTCGCGTTTACTGCCTCAACCAGGCGCGGAGGATAGGGGATTTGAACCCCTGATAGGTTGCCCTATACACGCTTTCCAAGCGTGCGCCCTCGGCCACTAGGCGAATCCTCCGCCGAGTAGCTTACCGGACTCCCGTACGTGACAAGACCATGATTTACGTCCGGCGAGACCACGATTTGGCTGCAGCGAGCACTGCTGGATGTGGCTAGACTGTCCAAGGACCCCTCGCGCGGCGTCATCCTGTGAACCTCCCCAGGGCCGGAAGGCAGCAAGGATAAGCGGGCTCTGGCGGGTGTGCGGGGGGTCTCTTCGTTGAGAGCCCCCTCGCAGGCGGGATGGTCGCATGAGCCTTGCGCTTTATCGCAGGTACCGACCTGGGACCTTCGCCGAGGTCAAGGGTCAGGAGCACGTCACAGATCCGCTCCGACAGGCGCTGCGCACGGGCCGTATCAACCACGCCTACCTCTTCAGCGGGCCGCGCGGCTGCGGCAAGACCTCCAGCGCCCGCATCCTGGCGCGTTCGCTCAACTGTGAGAAGGGCCCCACCCCCGACCCGTGCGGCGTCTGCGAGTCGTGTGTCGCGCTCGCCCCCACCGGTCCGGGTCACCTCGACGTCATCGAGATCGACGCCGCCTCCCACGGTGGCGTGGACGACGCGCGTGACCTGCGCGAGCGGGCCTTCTTCGCGCCCGTCTCCGCGCGCTACAAGATCTACATCATCGACGAGGCGCACATGGTGACCCGCGAGGGTTTCAACGCGCTGCTCAAGCTCGTCGAGGAGCCTCCGCCGCACCTGAAGTTCATTTTCGCGACTACCGAGCCGGAAAAGGTCATCGGGACCATCAAGTCGCGGACCCACCACTATCCCTTCCGGCTGATGCCGCCGGCGACGCTGCGCGCGCTGCTCGAAGAGATTCTGGTCGCGGAGAATGTGCCGTTCGAGCCGACCGCCCTGCCGCTCGTCGTACGCGCGGGAGCCGGGTCCGCGCGTGACTCGCTGTCCATCCTCGACCAGCTGCTCGCCGGGGCCGAGGACGACGGCATCACCTACGCCAAGGCCGTCTCGCTGCTCGGCTACACCGATGGCGACCTGCTCGACGAGGTCGTCCAGGCGTTCGCCTCCCGTGACGGGGCGCAGGTCTTCCACGCCGTCAACCGGGTGATCGAGGGCGGCCACGATCCGCGCCGGTTCGCCTCCGACCTGCTCGAACGCTTCCGCGACCTGGTGATCCTGGCGAACGTCCCCGAGGCCGCCAGCAGCGGCCTGCTCGATCGTCCGGCCGACGAGCTGGAGCGCCTCGTCCAGCAGGCGAGCTCCATGGGGCCGGCCGAGCTCACGCGGGCCGCCGAGATCTTCAACGCCGGCCTCACCGAGATGCGCGGCGCGACCTCCCCGCGGCTCCTGCTTGAGTTGATGTGCGCTCGCGTTCTGCTGCCCGGCGCGTCGCAGGGCGAGGACGCCCTGCTCGCCCGCCTCGAACGCCTCGAACGCGGCGGCGCCGTCGCCCAGATGGCCGCCCGGGCCATGCCTGCCCAGGCCACGCCTGTCGGTGGTGGGCCGGTGCATGGTGGTGCTGCGTACGCGAGTGGTCCCGCACAGAGTGGTGGGCCCGCCCCTGCGGGTGGTGCTGGGTATGCCGGCGGTGTTCCGCAGGCTGGGGACGGCGGTCATGCTGGTGGGGGCGCGCCGGCCGACAGTTCGGCGGTGTCTGCCGGTGGCGTGTCCGCGAGCCCGGGGTCCCAGGGGGGCAGTGCCGATGACTGGCCGGAGCCGGCTCGCCCCGGGCGGCCCGCGCAGTCACCAGCCGGATCCCAGGCAGCGTCGACGCCCGGCGCCGGGTCCCACGGGCCGACGTCGCACGCAGCCGCGCCTCAGGGCCCGTCGGCCCAAGGCCAGGCGTCCCACGGGCAAGCGCCTCACGGGCAGGCGTCCCAGGGGCAGGGGGCGTCGTCCCATCAGGGTGCGGCTCCAGTTGGTGTTGGTGGTGCTGGGGCGGTCCAGCAGCAGTGGCCCGCCGTGTTGGCCGCGCTCAAGCGGCGCAGCATCGTCGTCTGGGCCAATGTGAGCACCAACGCCCAAGTGGTGGGCATCGAGGGCAACCTGGTCACGCTCGGCTTCGGTCAGGTCGGCGCGATGAAGAACTTCACGGGTGGCGGCAAGGACGCCGTGGTGGCCAGCGCGCTGGCCGATGTGCTCGGCGGCACCTGGCGGGTTGAGGCGGTCGTGGGCGGCTCCCCGGCCCCCCAGGGCTCTGGGGGCTCACGGCCGGGGCCTCAGTCCGGTCCGCACACGGGCTCCCACGCGGGTCCGCAGGCGGGCTCGCACACAGGACCGCACCAAGGCTCGCACCCGGCTCCGCAGACGGATCCGTCGCAGTCGGGCGTTTCCCGGTACGACCAGCCGGGGTCTGCGACAGTCCCGCAGAGCGGTGCTCAGTCGGGGCACAGCCGTGCTCATACGCATGGCTCGTCGGACGACGACTCCGGTTCTCAGGAGGCGGGCCAACCACCCGGACCAGCCGACCACGCCTCCCAGAACGGTGGCCGCCCGACGACGGACGAGTCCTGGCCGGACGCACCTGACGATCCGGGTCCCGGCTCTCCACCCACCCCGGACCCCACCGACTCGACTACCGGTGTCCGGCCCCAGGGTTCGGGACAAGCCGTGAGCGTGGGCGCGGGCAATGGCTCGTCCGGGACGGGACTGGCCGCCGCGAGGTCGGCCGCGAAGGCAGCCGCTCAGGCGGGTCCCAGGGCCCCCGCCTCCAGGCAGCAGGCAAGCTCTGCCGCCTGGCCCGAAGCTGTCCCCAACCGCCGGAAGGGCCCGGAGGCCGACGAGGTCGACCCGCTGAACGACGCCGACGCGGACGTGGACGCGCGCTCCGGCATGGCCCTCCTCCAGAGCGAGCTCGGCGCCCAGGTGATCGGCGAACTCTGAGAACTCGCCTCGGGTATGCGGTGAACCGGCGGTCTCAGGCGCGTAGGCGGGCTTGGGCGGCGGCGGCGCGGTGGTCAGTCGCGGGGAGGGTGGTCGCGAGGCGCTGCAGGATCTCGAAGTCCTCTCGTCCGCCGGAGGTCTGCGCGTACGCCCACAAATCATCGGGTGAGCCGCGCAGCAGCAGGCACGTACGTACCTGGACCTCGAACTCGTCCCGTTCGCGGCGGATCTCGGGCGACTCCGAGCGCGGCAGCAGGGGGCCGGCGTAGACGCGGGCCAGAGAGGCGGGGTCCGGGCTCGCCAGCAGGCCCCGGAGCTCCAGGAAGTCGGCCTCTATGGGTGAGGTCAGCCGGTACGGCCGGGCGCCGATCGTGTCGCCGAGCTCGGCGCGGAGGCGGTGGATCTCGACCCGGATCGTCACCGGATTGCCGTCGTCGCCGTACAGATGGAAAGAGAGCTGTTCGGCGCTGAGGCCGCCGGGGTGCAGGGCCAGGAGGGCGAGGATCTCGGCGTGCCGGAGGGAGAGTGGCAGGCGGTGCTCGCCCACCAGGGCCGTTGGCGAGCCTTCGCCGAGGAAGCCGCGCAGGCGGAGGTGAGTGGGGGCGGATGTGAGAGGTGCGGCGCGTAGGAGGTAGCCGTCGGAGAAGGGTTCGAGGAGGACGAAACGGCCGTCCCGGAGGATCATGCGCTCGCCGGGGGCGGGCAGCGGGAGCCGTTCACCGAGTGTGCCCAGCGGGTCTCCGGAGAGTACGCGTCCGGTCGGGGAGAGCAGGATGCCCGGGTGGCCGCCCAGGGCCTCGTAGCGGCGGCGCAGGCGCTCGTCACGTTCGTGCATGCGCAGGGCGAGCTGGGTCTCGGCGAGCTTGGCCGTGGCGCAGACCAGCGCGACCGTGGCCGGGTGCGGGGAGCGCGCGGTACCGCTGATGTCGACGCAGCCGAGCACTCGGTCGGTGTCGGGGTCGATGATCGGGGCGGCGCTGCGTGACTGTACGTGCAGCACGCGCATGAGAGGTCTGTCGGTGCAGGGCTCGGTTCGGTCGGGTTCGGTGGCGACGCGCAGGACGCCAGAGTTGCCGTCGCGCAGGACGCCAGGGTTGTCGTCGCGCAGGACGCCAGGGTTGCCGTCTCGCCACAGAACCCTGCCGTCGGCGTCCGTCACGACCATCATGTGGGCTGATTCGTCGGCTATGTGGGCGAGCGACTGGGCGAGTAAGGGGAGCAGTGACTGCAACGGGTGCACTTCGCGGAGGTCGTGGGCGTTCCCGATCTCGTGCGTGTTCTCCCGGTCGAGGCTCGTGTCCTGCGGGTCGGTGCGCAGCCCTGTGGTGACCATCCCGTACGGTCCCTCCGACGCCGCCTCCTCCGTAACCGCCGCCGCGCGCGCTCCGCGAGAGTGCGCTTCCGGATGTGTGTGACACATGGGCCACTCCAAGTAGTCAACCCCTTACGGTGAGCATCCGCTTCGCGGTTGGTGGCCGCAACCGGTTCGGGGGGATTGCAAGGGGTGATTGAACGATCGCAACGTGTGTGCAACGTTGCCGGGGCTAGCGTGCGGCAACGCGTCGGCGTGGTGCGGCCGCTCCGGCCGACGTGTTGGCCGGGTCTCGGACACTGGAGGGGGGCCGGGATCCGGCCAAGGCGAAACGTTGGGGATGCCGCAGTACATGACGACGCCCAAACACCGTAGGCTCGTGGCAGTCAAGAACGCGGAGCCACGAGGAGCGCACGACGGTGAACCCAGGGGATGTCAACCTGCAGCAGCTGCTGGAGCAGGCACAGCTCATGCAGCAGCAGCTTGTGAGCGCCCAGCAGGAGCTCAACGACGCGCAGATCGAAGGCTCGGCCGGCGGCGGCATGGTCACAGCCGTGGTCAACGGCTCGGGAGAGCTGCTCGAGCTGAAGATCAACCCGAGCGTCATAGACGCCGACGACCCGCAGGACACGGCCGACACGATCGCCGACCTGGTGATCGCCGCCGTACGCGACGCCGTTCGCGCGGCGGCCGACCTGCAGCAGGAGAAACTGGGCCCGCTGGCCCAGGGACTCGGCGGCGGCGGTCTCGGACAGTTGCCAGGGTTCTAGGCCATGTACGAGGGGGTCGTCCAGAACCTGATCGACGAGCTCGGCATGCTGCCCGGCGTCGGTCCCAAGAGCGCGCAGCGGATCGCGTTCCACCTGCTGGCGGCCGACCCGGCCGACGTGAAGCGGCTGGCCCACGCCCTGCTGGAGGTCAAGGAGAAGGTCAGGTTCTGCCGGGTCTGCGGCAACGTGGCCGCCGAGGAGGAGTGCCGTATCTGCCGCGACCAGCGGCGCGACACTCATGTGATCTGTGTGGTCGAGGAGTCCAAGGACGTCGTCGCGATCGAGAAGACGCGCGAGTTCCGCGGGACCTATCACGTGCTCGGCGGCGCGATCAGCCCGATCGACGGCGTCGGCCCTGACGATCTGCGCATCCGGGAGCTCATGACGCGCCTGGCCGATGGCCGGGTCACGGAGCTCATCCTCGCCACGGACCCCAATCTCGAGGGGGAGGCGACGGCTACCTACCTTGCCCGTCTGGTCAAGCCGATGGGTCTGAAAGTGACACGACTGGCCAGCGGTCTGCCTGTGGGCGGTGACCTCGAGTACGCCGACGAGGTGACCTTGGGCCGCGCGTTCGAAGGACGGAGGCTGCTGGATGTCTGACCAGTGGAGCGCGCTGGCGGAGGAGATCGCCGCTCACGCGCAGAACTATGTGGACGGCCTGACCAGGGTCGCCGGCGGCGAGGGCGGCGACGCCATCTGGTCGCTACTGCTGGTCGAAGTGGCGCAGGTAAGTCTCGCGGGCGCCAAGCTCGGCGCCAACGAGGATGTGATCCTCTCGGGCAACTACGAGCCGCCACTGAGTGAGGATCCCGACATCGACGGCGTACGCACCGCGATGTCGGAGTTGCTGGAGGCGGTCGACGACTATGCCGAGGTGTTCGACCCGTACAAAGACACGGGTGTCACCCCATACCGGCTCTCCGACGACCTGACGGCGGTCGCCGCCGACCTCATCCACGGGCTGCGGCATTTTCAGGCCGGACGGCCGCACGAGGCGCTGTGGTGGTGGCAATACTCCTATTTCAATACGTGGGGCAACCACGCGGGCGCGGCCATGCGGGCACTTCAGGCACTCGCCGCCCACTCACGGCTTGACGTGGCGGAGGAAACCACGGCGGTGTGATCATCCACATAGTGGTATGAACCATCAGGCGCATGAGAAGCCCCCAGTAGACTGGCAGCTCACAGTCCGAACCGGGAGACTCTCGTGGCGCTCGTTGTGCAAAAGTACGGTGGTTCGTCCGTCGCCGACGCGTCCTGCATCAAGCGGGTCGCGCAGCGGATCGTTGCGACGAAAAAAGCCGGCAACGACGTGGTCGTGATCGTCTCCGCGATGGGTGACACGACGGACGAGCTGCTCGACCTGGCCGAGCAGGTGTCGCCGCTGCCTCCGGGCCGCGAGCTCGACATGCTGCTGACCTCCGGCGAGCGCATCTCGATGGCCCTGCTGGCGATGGCGATCGCCAACCTGGGGCACGAGGCCCGCTCGTTCACCGGCTCGCAGGCGGGTGTGATCACCGACTCCACGCACGGCAAGGCGCGCATCATCGACGTGACGCCGAGCCGCATCCGCGAGGCGCTCGACCGGGGCCACATCGCGATCGTGGCCGGGTTCCAGGGCGTCTCGCAGGACACCAAGGACATCACCACGCTGGGCCGCGGCGGCTCCGACACGACCGCCGTGGCGCTGGCCGCCGCGCTGAGCGCGGATGTCTGCGAGATCTACACCGACGTCGACGGCATCTTCACCGCCGACCCCCGCATCGTGGGCGCGGCACAGCAGATCCCCAAGATCTCCTATGACGAGATGATGGAGATGGCTGCCTGCGGTGCGAAGATCCTGCACCTGCGCTGCGTCGAGTACGCTCGGCGCTTCCATGTGCCGATCCACGTACGCAGTTCGTTCAGCACCAAAGAAGGCACCTGGGTCGTTTCTGATCCTTATAGCGAAGGAACCGAGATGGAGCAGCCGATCATCTCCGGCGTCGCGCACGACCGGAGCGAGGCCAAGATCACCGTTGTCGGGGTTCCCGACAAGGTCGGCGAGGCTGCCGCGATCTTCAAAACTCTGGCGGACGCCGGGATCAACATTGACATGATCGTGCAGAACGTCTCGGCCGCGGCCACGGGCCGCACCGACATCTCCTTCACGCTGCCCACGACCGACAGCTCGACGGCGCTGACGGCGTTGAAGAAGATCCAGGGTGACATCGCCTACGAGTCGCTGCTCTTCGACGACCAGATCGGGAAGGTGTCGCTGATCGGGGCGGGCATGCGCTCGCATCCGGGCGTCACGGCGACGTTCTTCGCGGCTCTCGCCGACGCGGGGGTCAACATCGAGATGATCTCCACCTCGGAGATCCGCATCTCGGTGATCGTCGGGCAGGACGGTGTGGACACGGCCGTGGCGGCCGCGCACCGGGCCTTCGATCTCGACGCGGACCAGGTCTCAGCAGTGGTGTACGGAGGTTCAGGACGATGAGCAGGCCCAATCTGGCGTTGATCGGCGCGACCGGGGCTGTGGGCACCGTCATGCGCGACCTCGTCTCCACCCGTGCCGACATCTGGGGCGAGGTACGCCTCGTCGCCTCGGCGCGTTCGGCCGGCAAGCTGCTCAGGGTGCGCGGCGAGGACGTCGTCGTGCAGGCCCTGGCGCCCGAGGTGTTCGACGGCATCGACATTGCCATCTTCGACGTGCCCGACGAAGTGTCGGCCGTGTGGGTGCCGATCGCGGCCGAGCGTGGCGCCATCGCGATCGACAAGTCCGGCACGTTCCGCATGGAGCCCGACGTCCCGCTGGTCGTGCCGGAGGTCAACCCGCTCGACGCCCGGCTGCGGCCGCGCAACATCATCTCGACCCCCAACTGCACCACGCTGTCGATGATGGCGGCCATGGGCGCGCTGCACGCCGAATACGTGCTCAAGGAGCTCGTCGTCGCCTCCTACCAGGCGGTTTCCGGCGCGGGCGTGGCCGGTTCCGCGCGGCTGTACGACGAGGTCGAGGCGCTCGCCGGTGACCGGTCGATCGGCCAGGTGGCGGGCGACGTACGCAAGGTGCTGGGCAACAAGCTGCCCGAGGAGTCGCCGTTCCCGGCGCCGATCGCGTTCAACGTGGTGCCGTGGGCGGGCTCGTACAAGGAGGGTGGCTGGGCCTCCGAGGAGCTCAAGCTGCGCAACGAGTCGCGCAAGATCCTCGGCATCCCCGACCTGAAGGTCTCCGCGACCTGCGTCCGGGTGCCCGTGATCACCACGCATTCGCTGGCGGTGCACGCGCGGTTCGAGCGTGACATCACGGTGGCGGACGCGCACCGGGTGCTTGAGGCGGCGCCGACGGTGGTGCTGATGGACGACCCGGCCAACGGGGTCTACCCGACGCCGATCGACGTCGTGGGCACCGACCCGACCTATGTCGGGCGGATCCGGCAGGCGGTGGACTTCCCCAACACGCTGGATCTGTTCGTGTGTGGTGACAACCTGCGCAAGGGGGCGGCGCTCAACGCCGCTGAGATCGCCGAGCTGGTGGCGAGCGAGCTGTAGTCGGCCCTCCAGATGTCTCAGTAGGCGGCGCGTCGTGCGGGTTCGCACGGCGCGCCGCCGTCTGGGTCGTCGGCCCTGTCACCAGGCCGCGTCACCAGGCCCTGTCACCGGAACAGGATGTCCCAGTGGTCCACCTCGTCGGCGAAGACCGTGCCCGAGGGTGATCGGTAGAGGGCGGCCCCGTCGCCCCGGGTACCGGACTTCTCGTGATTTTTGGTGATGTATCGGTCGATACATGGGTTGTGGGTGATGTCCAGCTTGTAGCCGTTTCCGTGGCTGTACGGGCCCGGGGCGTGGCCTGCTTCGGTGCCGCCGGTGACCATGACGGGGCAGCCGCTCTGGCGCTTGATGCCGATCACCCGCGAGATGGTCGAGGTGCGGATGTCCTCCAGGGACGTGCAGCGGTACACCTGCTTGTTCGTGCAGTGGCCCGACGAATGCGTACGCAGGCCCTCATCACGCAGCCAGTCGGCGGCCAGCGCGTGGGACATGCGCACGGTCGCGTACCTGGGTTTGACGCGGGCCAGGTTCACGTCGGCCTTCTGGGACCTGCCGGCCTTCTGGAGTTTGGCGGCGTTCCGTGTGGTGGCGTCGCCCGGCTTCCGCGGGGTGGCGGTGCCGGGTTTTCGCATGGTGTCGGCCTCGAGCTTCCGCATGGTCACGGCGGCCGGGTGAGGCACGGACGACAGAGGGCGCACCGCGGTAGTGGACACCTCGGCCGGTGAGACCGGCGCGTCGGCTCGCAGAGCGACTGGTACGGCGTCCTGTGACATCGTCGGCGGGTTGGCCACGTCCCGGTCGCGTACGGCCCTTTCCAGGCCGTTTACGGGCGTCTCTGGCCCGCTCGCGTCCCTCTCCGGGTCCCGCACGAGCGCATCCCCCTCCCCCATGAGCACATCCCGGCCCCGCACAAGCGCATCCCTGTCCCGTACGACCGCGTCCGGGCGACGTATGACCGCGTCCGAGCGATGTATGACCACGTCCGGACGACGTATGACCACGTCCGGACGACGTACGACCGCCGCCACCGTCTCCACGCCGCCGGTCGCCGTTCCCGGGTCCCGCAGGAGCGCGGCCGGGCCGCTCTCGTTCGCGAGCGGGCCGAAGGTGATCGGTTCTGGGACCGATGACTCCGGCGCGCCCGCGAACGTGTCAGGATCGCGCCCGATCGACTTCTGGCCGTGGGCGGAGGGGCCCCCGCGGTTCAAGGCGGACTCCCGGCCGAAGTCGGCCGGATCCACCGAAGGGTGCCAGCGGCGCGCCTCGATCGTCCCCCCGATGTGGTAGGACCGAGTGATCGGTGATGGTGTCTGCCGCGGCGCCCTGCCGGGTGCTTGGGAAGCGGCGGAAGCGGCCGACGCCAGCGCGATTATGGAGATCTCAATGTTGAGGAATACGACCGCTACCAGCCGTACTGTTCCACGTATCCACATGTCGATGCCTTTTCGCGGAATAGCCCTTCCGCCAGAAACATCAATCCCATCCTTCGCAGGAGCTAACCCCTATCTCACCGGGATTTTTGCCCTGTGGTGGCGATCACCGTGATCTTTCCTGACCTAACGCACCACTACCACGTAAAGTGACGAACGTGTCCGAAGCCCGAAATCGAGGACCGGAGAGCACCCGGGAAGTCATTGTCGAGACGGCTTTGCGGCTGTTCCGGGAACGCGGCTTCGATGCGACGACGATGCGGGCCATCGCGGCCGAGGCCGGTGTATCCGTCGGTAACGCCTACTACTACTTCGAAAGCAAGGAGGCGTTGATCCAGGCGTACTACGACCGCGCCCAGGCCGAGCACGAGGCGGCCTGCCGTGAGCTGCTGGCCACGGAGTCGTCGTTCGCCGCCCGGCTGAGCGGGGTGCTGCGCGAGTGGGTACGGGTCTCGGAGCCCTATCACGAGTTCGCGGTGAAGTTCTTCAAGCATGCCGCCGAGCCCACGAACCCGCTGAGCCCGTTCAGCGCCCAGTCCTCGCCGGCCCGTGAGGCGTCGATCGACATCTACCGGCAGGTGGTCGAGGGAGCGCGCGACCGTATGAACTCCGAGCTGCGCGAAGAGCTGCCGGAGCTGCTGTGGCTGCTGTCGATGGGCATGGTGCTGTTCTGGGTGCACGACACCTCGCCAGGTTGCGACCGTACGCATCGCCTGATCGACGTGACGGTCCCGCTGGTGGACCGGCTCGTCGGCCTGTCGCACCTGCCGGGGCTGCGGGGGATCACGAAGGACTTCATCGCGGCGGTCCACGAGCTGCGCGCCTGACCCGACAAAACGCCCGGCAAGACGACGCCCGGCAAGGCGACGCCCGGCAAGGCGACGCCCGGCAAGACGGCTGAGTGCGGGGCGGGTCAGAGGGGTCAGGGCGGCGACTACATACCGGTCGGTTGGTATGGTCGGCCTACCTGGCATTGACGCCCGATCCCCCGCGAGGGGCAAGCTGGAGGCCGCGATGACTCAGAACTGGGGCATGACGATCCCGTTCACCGACCGTTCACTGGCGGACTCGCAGGAGCTGATCGCGGAGCTGCCCGCCCTCGGCTACACCGACGCGTGGTCGGCCGAGGTCAACGGTGTCGACGGGTTCGTGCCGCTGGCCATGGCCGCGCAGTGGGCGCCGGGGATCCGGCTCGGCAGCGCGATCGTGCCGGTGTTCACGCGCGGTCCGGCGCTGCTCGCGATGCAGGCCGCCACGCTGGCCGACCTGGCGCCCGGCCGGTTCCTGCTCGGCATCGGCTCCTCCTCCCCGGCGATCGTGGAGCGCTGGAACGCGGTCGAGTTCACCAAGCCGTACGCGCGGACCCGCGACACCCTGCGCTTCCTCAAAGAGGCGCTGACGGGGGAGAAGGTGTCGCAGCGGTACGAGACGTTCGAGATCAAGGGGTTCAAGCTGGACCGGGCGCCGAAGATCCCGCCGAAGGTCGTGCTGGCGGCGCTGCGGCCCCGGATGCTGCGTCTGGCCGCCGAGGAGGCGGACGGCGCGATCACCAACTGGCTCTCGCCCGAGGACGTACGGAAGGTGCGGGCCGAGATCGGTGACACCGAGCTCATCGCCCGCCTGTTCGTCTGCGTGAGCGAGGACACCGACAAGGTACGCGCGCTGGCCCGCTGGATGCTGGCCGCCTACCTCACCGTGCCGGCCTACGCCGCCTTCCACGACTGGCTCGGCCGGGGCGAGGTGCTGCGGCCGATGCACGAGGCGTGGGCGGCCGGCGACCGGCAGGCCGCGCTCAAGGCGATCCCGGACGAGGTGGTCGACGCGCTGGTCGTGCACGGCGACGCCGCGACCTGCCGGGCCAGGATCCAGGAGTACGTCGACAACGGCCTCGACACCCCTGTCCTCGCGCCCATCCCGGGTGGCGAGGTGACCATCACGCAGGCCGTCCGCGACCTGGCCCCCACGGCCTGACCGGGAGGAAGCGATGGCCGACGCACTGGGGCGTGACGCGACCGAGCAGGCCGGGAGGATGCGATGGACGACGTACTGAGGTCTGACGCGATCGAGCAGGCCGCGGCCGTCCGCGACGGGCGGGTGTCGCCGCGCGAGCTGGTCGAGGCGGCGATCGCCCGGATCGAGGCGTACGACGGCGAGCTGAACGCGGTGATCCACCGGCGGTTCGAGCGGGCGCTGGCCGAGCTCGACGCCATCCCCGCCGACGCGCCCTTCCGTGGTGTGCCGATCCTGTTGAAGGACCTGGGCTGGCCGCAGTCGGGTGAGCCGTACGGCGCGGGTTCACGGACGCTCGACGGCGTCGTGGTCAAGGAGGACGGATACGGTACGGCCCGGCTGCGGGCCGCTGGGTTCGTCGTGCTGGGCCGTACCAACACTCCCGAGTTCGGCAGCACGATCACCACCGAGCCCGTGGCGTACGGACCCACGCGCAACCCCTACGACCCGGCCTACTCCGCGGGTGGGTCGAGCGGCGGGTCGGCGGCCGCGGTCGCGGCCGGGATGGTGGCGCTGGCCACGGCCAGCGACGGCGGCGGCTCGATCCGCATCCCGGCGGCCCTGTGCGGGCTGGTGGGGCTCAAACCGACCCGGGGGCGCTCCAGCGCGGGACCGTCGGCCGGCGAGGGCTGGAGCGGCTTCTCGTGCCCGGGATTCGTCAGCAGGAGCGTGCGCGACACCGCGGCGGCGCTCGACCTCGTGTCCGGCTACGTGCCGGGCGATCCCTACGACGCCCCACGCCTGCCGCGACCGCTCGCCGAGGAGGTCGGCGCGGACCCGGGACGGCTGCGCGTCGGCTTCGTCGCCACGCACCCGAGAGACGACGTGCCGGCGGTCGCCGAGCTGACCGAGGCGGTCGAGGGGGCCGCCGCCCTGCTGGCGGCGCTCGGGCACGACGTGGCTCCCGGCTGCCCCGACGCGCTCGGCGACCCGGACTTCCCCGCCCACTTCGGCGCCATCGTGGCGAACAACCTGGCCGCGGAGATCGAGAACGTCGGCGTCTGGCGCGGCAAGCCGGTCGAGCTGGAGGAGCTGGAGCCGCGCAACGCCGCCATGGTCGGCGCCGGGCGCGGGCACAGCGCGGCCGCCCACATCCTGGCCACCCAGTGGATCGACGGGTTCCGCAGGCGGATGGCCGCGTGGTGGGCGTCGGGGTACGACCTGCTGCTGATGCCGTCTCTCGGCGTCGCGCCGTTCCCGCTCGGGTGGATCCCGCCGGACGACCTGAGCACCGCGTTCGGCAGGACCGCGCACGCCGTGTCCTACACCGCGCCGGTCAACGCGACAGGCCAGCCCTCGATCTCGCTGCCGCTGCACCGGAACGCGGCGGGCCTGCCCGTGGGCGTCCAGCTGGTGGCCGCGGCCGGGCGGGAGGACCTGCTGGTCAGGGTCGCGGCACAGATCGAGGCCGCCCGGCCGTTCGAGCACGCCGCACTGCGCTGACCATCAGAGGGCCGAGCCTCGGGAACTCGGTTCCGGCCGTGACGCGTTATGTCGTGAGAGGCCCGGGTATGAGGAGCGACATGATGGCGAAGGCAGGACGGGCTGCGGCGGCCTGGCGTACATACCGTGAAGTGAGCAAGCCCGGCACGCCGGGCTTGATGGCCAGGTTACGAGCGATCCCGCGCATGATCGGCGCCGTGATGCGCGGGGAGTACGACGGCATGGGCAAGAGCAAGCTGGCGCTGATGGGGTTCGGCGTGATCTACATGATCTCGCCGATCGACCTGGTGCCGGACTTTCTCGTGCTCATCGGTGTCGTGGACGACTTCGGGGTCTTCCTCTGGCTGATCGCCTCGTTGCTCGGCGAGAGCGGACGCTACGTGGACTGGGAGCGCGCGACCATCCAGGGAAGCGTCCAGGGCAAGCTCGACGACGGGCTTGGTCCCAAGCGACCGCGCCGCCGCTAGAACTCCTCCATCCGCAGCCAGGCTCGTGACGGCAGCGGGTGGCCGAACAACCGGGCGGCGTTGCCGTAGGCGACCCTGGCGATGTCGGCGGGCGGAAGCGTGCCGAGGTTCTGGGCCACCGCCTGCTGGGTGTCGGGCCAGGTCGAGTCGGAGTGCGGGTAGCCGCTCTCCTGCAGCACATGGTCGAGGCCGACCGCCAGGCGCACCCCCGACAGGGAGTGGTCGTCGAGGGTGCCGAAGTAGAAGTTGCGGCGCAGCACCTCGCTGGGCTTGAGGCCGCCGTCCCACTGCGCCTCGCCCGCGACGGGGTGATCCAGCGCGTAGTCGGCCCGCGCGGCCAGCATCGGCAGCCAGCCCACGCCGCCCTCCACGATGAGGATGCGCAGGTTGGGGTAGCGCAGCGGGAGCCCGGACCAGAGCCAGTCGGCGCAGGCGAACATCGCGCTGGTCGGCATCAGCGTGGTGATCGCCTCGATGGGCGTGTCGGGCGAGGGCACCGGCGACCAGCTGGAGCCACCGGTGTGCAGGCAGACGACGGTGCCGGTCTCCTCGCAGGCGGCGAAGAACGGATCCCAGTGGCCGCTGTGGATCGACGGCAGCCGCAGCCGGGTCGGGAACTCGGGGAAGACCACGGCCTTGAAGCCGCGCGCCGCGTTGGCCCTGATCTCCTTGGCGGCGAGGTCGGGGTCGGGCAGCCAGGGCAGCTGCAGGCCGATGATGCGCTCGGGGTAGGTGCCCGCCCAGACGTCGATGTGCCAGTCGTTCCACGCCTTGACCAGGGCGAGGCCGAGCTCCTGGTCGCGGGTCCTGGCGAACGGCATGCCCGACTGGCCGGCCAGCATGCCGGGGAAGCAGAGCGCCGCCCAGATGCCGGCCAGGTCCATGTCCTCGATGCGGGCCTCGATGTCGTGGCAGCCGGGGCGCATGTGCTCGAACCTGACCGGGTCGAGCGTCCACTGCTCGCGGGGCAGACCGGCGCCCACGTCGAGCCCGGCACACGGGTATGTGGCGCCGCCGTAGCGCCAGACTTGGTGACCGCCCTCCGTCTCCACGACCTTTGGCGCGACCTCGGCGTATTTCTCCGCGAGCCGGCCTTCGAAAAGGTCTGGCGGCTCGATCAGGTGATCGTCGGCGGAGATGATCACATAGTCGCGCCGCCTCGGATCCGGATCGGGGAGCAGCGGCGTAGTCACGCAGGTAACCGTACGACGGCCGCATAACGTCGAACAAGCTGCGACGTCTCCGTTGGGTATCCACTATGCCCGAGGACCCGGGATCGCTGGGAGGGGGATGTGGCGACCCCGGGCCATGAGGTCCGCTTTGTGAGGTTGCTGCTCTGCGAACCCCGGTGCCGCCTACCCACCGGAGATCGGTTCAGTCCGGGACAGAAGACTCTTCTGCAGCTCTTCGATGATCCCCGCGTCGACCTGCAAGACGTCCGTACAGTACTTCGCGACCGAGCCGTGCCGGGCGGTCAGATCGGCGAGGAACAACCGCATCGCCTCGGCCGGAGCCACCCCGAAACCGGGCCATCGGGTGGCGTTCGGATGCCGGCGCTGCCAGCTCGCGATGAAGCGCTCGGTGGCCAGGCCCGTTAACGCGTAATCGTCGATGATGTCCTCGTCCGCCACGCCGACGAGGCTCAGGATGAGCGCGGTGAGCAGCCCGGTGCGGTCCTTGCCCGCCGCGCAGTGCACGACCACGGGCGCGCTGCCGGACTGGGAGATCGTCTCGATGGCCGACCGGAGATTGTCGATCCCGTCCTCGGTCACCTCGAGGTAGCGGTCGGCGAGGTATCTCCCGACGCCCAGCCGGTCGTCGTAGGTGTTGATGTCCCAGCGGCGGCCCTCGATGGGCAGGTTGCGGTAGTCGAGCCCGTCGGAGTCGGGAACCCGCCCGGTCCGCTCCACCTCGAAGGGATGGCGCAGGTCGATGACGGTCCGCACCTTGAGGGCCTGGAACGTGATGAGATCGTCTCCCGCCAGCCAGCCGAGTGAGTCGGCACGATAGAGCCGTTGCCACCGGACGGTTTGCCCGTCCTTTGCGGCATATCCACCTACGTCACGAAAGTTGTAGATACTTGCGAACTCTATGTGGCGGATCACCCTATCCAGCTTAATTGCTGGGCGCCCCGACTTCCTGGGCCGGCGCGTTCGCCGCGGCCTTCCTGTCGGCCACCTCGCGCCGGATGAGCAGGATCCAGCCACCGATGGCCACGCCGATGAACAGCCACCACTGCACGCCGTAGGCGAGGTTGAGGCCGCCCCCGGCGCCCACGTCGGGCGCGGGCACCGGGGCGGGCGCGGCGGCCGCCGCCGGCTGCTGCTTGGTCAGCTCCACATAACCGCCCATGAGCTGGTACGGCAGCGCCTTGCCGATCTTCCCGGTGTCGATGAGCAACACCTGACCGGGTGGCAGACCGGCGCGCTCCTTGACTCCGGCCGTCGCCTCGGTCTCGCTGAGACGTAGCCTCCCGGTGACAGTTACCTGACCCGTCGGTGGCGGCGGCACCTCAGGAGGCGCGTCGGCGCTCGCCCCGGCCTTCACCCATCCGCGGTTGACGAGCACGGCCTGACCCGGACCGGTGACCAGCGGGGTCAGCACGTAGAAGCCCAGCTGTCCCTCCTGCGGCCGCCTGCGCACCACCAGCGCGTGGCTGGTGTCGTAGCTCCCCGAAGCCGTGACCGTCCTGAACCGGTCGGCCTCCCGCGCCCCTTTGCCCATCAGGGTCTCTACGGGCACGGGACCGGCCGCCAGGTTCGCGGTGACCTGCGTGCTGTTGGCCGACCGCTCCTCGAAGCGCCCGAACTGCCACCGGCCCAGGAACACGAAGGCCGGGATCACCAGCAGCACCACGATGTGGAGCGAGATCCAGCGGGGCGTGAGAAGGAACCGGTACACCCCTCAAGGGTAGGCACCGGGGCCGGTGCTCCTTCACCTGGCTCGGTCTGCCGGAGCGTGACCGAATCGCAATCTGGTCGAAACACTTACCGAACGGCGCTTCATCGCGTACGGTCGGGATTCGTCCGATCAGCTCCCCCTTCAGAGAGCGCCTCCAAAGCCATATGACCGTGCTTGCCGCGCCGTCCGAGGCGCCCGCGTTCGAGCTGCCCCGGTTCGGCCGTCTGGTGCGCCACGCCGTGCCCCGTGTGTTCGAGGGCATGATCCTGCCCGTCGCCGTCTTCTACGTCGGGATGATCCTCTCCGGGATCACCGGCGGGATCGTGGTGGCCGTGGCCTGGGTGTACGGGGGTGTGGTCTGGCGGCTGGCCAGGCGCAGGGCGGTGCCGGGGGCGGTGCTGCTGGCCGCGGGCACGGTCACCGTCAGGGCGGTGCTGGCGCTGCTGTCCGGCAGTGCGGTGATCTTCTTCCTGCAGCCGACCCTGGGCGTCTTCTGCGCGAGCGCCGGGTTCCTGGCGACCGCCCGGCTGCGCCGGCCGCTGGCGCAGCGGGTGGCGGAGGATCTGGTGCCGCTGCCGGAGCACGTGATCGAGCGGCCGGTGATGCGGCGCTTCTTCGCCAGGCAGTCGCTGGTGTGGGGATGCGCGCAGTTCGGCAACGCCTCGCTCAGCCTCTGGCTGCTGCTCAGCCAGACGATCCAGACGTACCTCATCGTGCGCACCGCGGCCGTCGCGGTGCTGCTGTCGGGGGCGGCGCTGCTGACGCTGATCGACTTCCGCTGGTGCCTGCGCGTCCTCCAGCGCGACACTGCCGCTGGGATTTAGGCGGACTTCAGCTCGGCGCCTGAGCCGGGGAGCGCCGTCACCTCGCGGGGGCCCGCGACCTCGTGACCCTCGGCGCAGCGGAAGTGCTGCTCGATGGGCGCCCCGCAGTCGCGGTGGGTCAGCAGCACGGGTGGCCCCTCGTTGCCGGCCAGGTATTTGTCGCCCCAGTGCATGAGCGCCACGAGCAGGGGATAGAGGTCGCGCCCTTTGTCGGTCAGGCGGTATTCGTCACGCTGGCGCTGGCCGGGCTCGCGATAGGGCTCCTTGCGCAGCAGGCCCTCGTCTACCAGCCGCGCCAGTCGCGCGCTGAGCACCTGCCGGGGCGCCCCGGTGATCGCCTGCATGTCGGCGAACCGCCGGACGCCGCGGAACGCCTCGCGCAGCACCAGGAAGGTCCACTTCTCCCCAACGATGTCCAAGGTGCGCTCGATGGAGCAGTTGTTCACCTGGAATGCCACGTTCATGCGCCATATCATACCTGAGTTCAATTGACAGACCCAGGAAAATCAGGGGAAGCTGAGTTCATGCTCGGAACTCAGATCCGGCCCGCCCGGCCCGACGACGCCGAACGGCTCCGGCGCTTCCTCGCCCGGCTGTCCCTACACACGCAGACCCTGCGCTTCTTCACCGGCATCGGCACCCCGGCCGCCAGCATGGTGCGGGTGCTCATCGCGTTGGACGACCACAGAGACGCCCTGGTCGCCACCCTGGACGGCGAGATCATCGGCCACGCCATGAGCTACCGGGGCGGCGCGGCCGACGTCGAGATCGCCGTCGTGGTCGCCGACGAGTGGCAGGGCAAAGGGCTCGGGCCGTACTTGATCGACGTGCTGCTGTTCAGGGCCGCGGTGCGGGGGGCGAAGACGGTCGGCATGGACGTACTGGGGGAGAACAGGCGGGTGCTCCGGATGATCCGCAGGCTCTGGCCGGACGCTCAGATGAAGGTGACTTCCGGATCGGTCGAGGTGACCGCTAGGATCCAACGGGCGGAGGTATTTGCGGAATAAGGTTCTGTTGCTCCACCATTGACAGTGTGAAGAGTGCCAAGAACGGACGCGACGGACGCACCCGCATCATTGACGGTGCCCTGCGCCGATTCAGCCAGGACGGGGTGTCGGCCACCACGCTGGCCAGCCTCCGTGAGGAAAGCGGCGTAAGCGTCGGCAGCTTCTACCACCACTTCGCCAGCAAGGAACACGTCTTCGGCGTCCTCTACGCGGAGATCCTCACCGCCTATCAGGCGGCCTTCCTCGCCGAGCTGGTCAGCCACGAGGAGGCCCGCGACGGCATCGAGGCCGTCGTGGCGCTGCACATGCGGTGGGCCGGTGAGCACCCGGAGCGCGCGAGACTCCTGGTCAGCGAGCGCCCGCCGCGCAAGAACGAGCCGGGTGGCGCCGAGGTGGCGGAGGCCAGGCGTGCCTTCTTCCGCCAGGTGTCCGACTGGTGGCGGCCGCACATGAAGAACGGCCGGCTCCAGGTCGTACACCCGACCATGTGTTACGTGCTGTGGCTCGGACCGGCGCAGGAGATGTGCCGTCTGTGGTTCGCCGGCGCCCACACGCCGACGGAGGAGGAGATCAAAGGGCTCGGTGAGGCCGCCTGGCAGAGCCTGCGGCAGCGCTAGAGAGCGGCCTGATCCGCGATGGCACGCGCCAGCAGGCCGCGTCGAGCGAGATGTCCAGGCGCAGATCGCCACGCTGCCTGCGCAGCCCTGGCACGCGCACCCGCGCGTGCACGTCGAACCGGCCCCGGCAGGGGTAGCCGAATCCCAGCTCTCCCGGCAGCACTCGCAGGTCGTCGCGGTTGCCGCAGCTGGGGCAGGTCCATGAGACCAGGTCCAGCCCGCGGTTGTAGTCGGAGCAGGCGCGGAAGTAGTCGTCGGGCCAGAAACGGGACTCGCAGGCCAGGCAAGGGATCTGCATTGATCCGCTCCTCTTCTAACACCGAGCGTGGGTCTTCATAGAGATATCGTGGCCCACTTGCAAAACGCTTGGACGTTTCGGTAACAGTATGATTACTGTGGGTATCGGATCATGCGCGGGATTCTGCGGTGAAAGGATGGTCTCGTGGAACGACTGCGCGAGCACCTCCTCGAGACCGGCTACTCGATCGACGGCGTCCGCGATCGGCTGGGCGTCATGGCGGCCTCGGCCCTGTCCCGTGAGGAGCTGGTCCCGGCGCTGCGCGCCACGGCCGGCGACGACCCGCTGGCCGCGCTGATCCGGCTCTGGTGGCTCGGCGCCGCCGTTCCGGCCGCGCGGTTCCCGGGCGAGGTTCTCGACGAGGCCCTCGCGTCGGGCCTGGTCGCCGCCGAGGGCGAGCACGTACGCGCCACCGTGCACCTCCAGCCCTGGGAGACCGGCGGCTACGTCGTCTCCGATCGCAAGGTACGGCCCGGCGACCCGGCGCTGCGCCCCGACCACGTCGTGGGCGCGGGCGGCGCCTCGGCCAACCTGGCCCAGCTCGTCACCCGCCGCCCGGTCCACCGGGCCCTCGACCTCGGCACGGGCTGCGGCGTACAGGTGCTGCACCTGGCGGACCGCGTCGACGAGATCGTGGCCACCGACCTCAACCCCCGCGCGCTGGAGCTGGCCCGGCTGAGCTGGCGGCTGTCCGGGATCGACTGGGTGGACGCCCGCGCCGGCTCCCTGTTCGAGCCGGTCGAGGGGGAGCTGTTCGACCTCGTCGTCTCCAACCCGCCGTTCGTCATCTCGCCCGGCGGCGAGCTGACCTATCGCGAGACGGGCGCCGACGGAGACGCGTTCTGCCGCGATCTCGTACGACAGACCCCCCGCTTCCTCAATCCGGGCGGCCAGGCCCATTTCCTGGCCAATTGGCTGCACGTGGCGGACGAGGACTGGCGCGACCGGGTCGGCGGCTGGCTCGGCGAGACCGGCTGCGACGCCTGGGTGGTCCAGCGGGACGTGCAGGACCCGGCCGAATATGTGGAGCTGTGGCTGCGGGACGCCGCCGTACAGGGCACCCCCGGCTACACCGAGCACTACGACCGCTGGCTGGCCTGGTTCGACGAGCACAAGGTGCGGGGCATCGGCTTCGGCTGGATCACCATGCGCAACGCGGGCACGCTCGACCCGGTGGTCCGCGTGGAGCAGCTCACCCACCAGGTCACGCTGCCCGTCGGCGACTACGTCGACGGCGTGCTCGACTCGATCGCGACCGCCCACCGGGTGCAGTTCCTCGACTCGGCCCACCTGCGGACCGTGGCGGGCCTGCTGGACGAGCGCATCGGCCTGCCGGGCGCGGAAGACCCCATGCGCATCGTGCTGCGCCAGACGGACGGCCTACGCCGCAGCAGGGAGGTCGGCACCGTCGAGGCGGCCCTGGCGGGCGTCTGCGACGGCGACCTCGCCCTCGGCCCGCTGCTCAACGTCATCGCCGAGCTGGTCGGCGACGGGGAGATCCTGCACCCCGACGCCATCCGGCCGCTCATCGCCGAGGGTTATTTCCTGCTTTGATCGGCCGTTGATCGGATGTTGACCCCTCGGGTGGAGGCTTCTCACCAAGACACGAGCCCGGGGGGTTCGAGGCTCGTGTCGGGTCCGGCCGGTCGTCGATGTGAGGCGGCTAGCCGTTACGCGGAGCATCCGGATAACCGGGCCCCCTAGCGACGCGTGACGGTCAGATGGCCGGCCGGGCTAGCAATCCGCGCCACAGGCACGCATCACGGGGGATCCGTGACTCCCAAAGGGACAGCCTTGATCAACCATGTGTGGATGACACGTCTGGACGACGAGCTGTACTCAGGGCTCGACGGGACCGGCGACCGTATCGACGACAGGACTGACGACCGGCTCGATGTTGGAACCAACGATCGCGGCCTTGTCGAGACGGACCTTGAGGTCGTCGGCCTCGGGAGCGCCGAGCAGCGAGAAGATCTCGAAGGCCTGCCGTAGGCAGTCGTGACTCCTCGTGGCACTGCCCAGACCTTCGAGCGCCTCGCCGAGCACCATCAGCGAGAGCGCCTCGCCATAGGGATGGCCGATCTCTCTCGACACCACCAGCGCCTCCTCCGCGTGCCGTACGGCATCGGGGTAGCGCTTGGCGGCGATGAACGTCTCGGCGAGCCGGGAGCAGACCCGCTGCTCCCACACGCGCTGCTTGCTGGCCCGGAAGAAGGCCAGGCACTCGGCGTGGTGGTGGACGGCCTCGGTGATGCGGCCGACCCGCGACAGGACGATGCCCAGGTGGTAGCGGGCGCGGGCGGTGCCGGCGCCGCTGCCGATCTCGGTGAAGATGGCCAGGCCCTTCTCCGCCGCGGCGATCGCGTCCTCGGGGCGGCCGAGGCCGAGATGGTCGCGGGCCGAGTAGCTGAGCACGAGGGCCTCGCCGGCCGGTACGCCGTTCTCGCGATACCAGCGCATGGCCGACTCGAACCAGGTCAGCGCCTCGGCGTGGCGGCGCTGCCGGCCCACGACGACGGCCAGCGCGTTCATCACCTCGCCGGTGACGACCTTCTCCGCGCGTTCGACCGAGAGCTCGTGCACGATCCTGAACTGCTCCTCGGCCTGCGTGAGCTTGTTGCTCGCGAACAGCACCCGGCCGAGCACGTAGCGGGCGCGCAGCTCGCTGCCGGCGTCGCCGATGCGCTTGGCGGTGGCCAGCACGGCCCGCGTGCCCTGGTCGAACTCGCGGGTGTGGGTGCCCGACTCCAGCAGCGGCTCCATGGCCACCAGCAGGTCACCGGCGGGCAGCAGCGGCTCGGGGGCACGGGCGGTGGCGGCGGCCTGGTTGATCGCGGCGAACAGCGAGTCGCCCTCGGCGACCAGCCAGGCGACGGCCTCGTTGACGCTGTTGAAGGAGAGCCCGCTGCCGTCCACCTGGAGGTTGTCGGCGATCATGCTGCCCTCATAGGCCAGCCGGTGCGCCGACTGGGCGGAGGCCAGGTAGAACCCGAGCAGCCGCCGCAGCGCCATCGTGCGGGCCTGCGGCCGTTCGGACTTCTCCAGCGTCCGCCGGGCGAACAACTTGAGCAGGTCGTGGAAGCGGTAACGGCCCGGCGCGGGCGCCTCCAGCAGGCTGGCGTCGACCAGCGACTCCAGCAGGTCCTCGCTGGCGAACGCGCTCATCGACAGTACGGCGGCCGCCGCTCCGACCGAGAAGTCGGGCCCGTTGGGCAGCGACAGCAGCCGGAACGCGCGGGCTTGGGCGGTGTCCAGCTGCCCGTAGCCGAGCGCGAACGTCGCCTCGACCGCCAGGTTGCCCACCCGCATCTCGTCCAGACGGCGCTGCTCGTCGGCCAGCCTGGGCACCAGCGAGGCGACCGTCCACGAGGGACGCGCGGCCAGCCGGGCCGCCACGATCCGTACGGCCAGCGGCAGGAACCCGCAGGCGGCGACCACGTCCATGGCGGCGCCGTGCTCGGCCGCCACCCGCTCGGTCCCGGCCACCGAGGCGAACAGCGTCAGGGCCTCGTCCGGGTCCATCACGTCCAGGTCGAACAGCCGGGCCGAAGGCAGATCGGCCAGCTTGTGGCGGCTGGTGACGATGGCCGCGCAGCCCGACGAGCCGGGCAGCAGCGGGACGACCTGCTCGGCGTTGTGGGCGTTGTCGAGCAGTACGAGGATGCGCCGTTCGGCCAGCAGCGACCGGTAGAGCGCGGACCGCTCGGCCAGCCGCTCCGGGATGACGTCGGAGGGCACGCCCAGCGCGCGCAGGAACGCGCCCAGCGCCGACTCGGGCCCGGTCGCCTCGTCGGTGTAGCCGCGCAGGTCGGCGTACAGCTGACCGTCGGGGAACAGGTCGTCGGCCGCGTGCGCCACGTGCACGGCCAGGGTGGTCTTGCCCACCCCGCCGATCCCGCAGATCGCGGCCACCGGCACGCCCTCGGCCGGCTTCGACGACAGCAGCGTGCGCAGCCGCCCGGCGATGTCCATGCGCCCGGTGAAGTCGCTCACGGCGGCGGGCAGCTGGGCGGGGCGGGGCAGTTCGAGCGTCGGCGCCCGTTCCTCCGGCGCTTCCTCCTCGGCCACCTCGGTCACGGCCAGCGTGGGGTCGGCGCTCAGGATGCGCTGGTGCAGCGCGGTCAGCTCGGGGCCGGGCTCGATGCCCAGCTCCTCGATCAGCGCATCGCGCGTCTCGGTGAAGACAGCCAGCGCGTCACCCTGCCGGCCGCACCGGTAGTAGGCCAGCATCAGCTGGGCGCGCAGCCGCTCACGCAGCGGATGCTCGCCCGTCAGCGCGATCAGCTCGGACACGACCGCGGCGTGCTCGCCCAGCTCCAGGTCCAGGTCCATGAGCGTCTCGACCACACTGATCCGGCGCTCGACCAGCCGGTCACGCTGATGCTCGGTGTACGGCCCGACGGCCCCGGCCAGCGGCTCGCCCTCGAACAGCGACAACGCGGCCCGCAGACCATCGGCGGCCTCCCGCGGCCTGCCGGCCCGGCGCGCGGCCTCGGCCTCATGGATGCCGCGCTCGAACCGGGTCAGGTCCAGCGAATCGTCGGGCAGCCGCAGCGCGTACCCCCGGCCGACGGAGGTCAGCAGCTCGGGCCGCGAACGGGCCGCCCGGCCGGGCTCCAGGACCGTGCGCAACCTGGAGACGTACGTGCGCAGCGCACCGAGGGCTCGCGGCGGCGCGTCCTCGCCCCACACCGCGTCGATCATCTCGGTCGGCGTAACCGCACGGCCTTCCCGCAGGAGCAGCATGGCGAGAATGGAGCGCTGCAGCGGGGTGCCCAGGTCGAGTTCCTGGCCATCGCGCCACGCGCGGACGGGGCCGAGCATGGCGAACCTCAGCCCGCCTTCGCCGCTCTGACCAGTCATGTCGCCTGTCTCCAACGCAATGGAAAGATTTGTTACCAAATGATAGGTCCATCCTTGCGCAACAGATAGGCATCCGCCCATTCGTTAACCGAAGCGTTGATCGGCCTTTAATCGGGTGTTGAGCCACGCGGCGGATGCTGAGGGTCAACGGCGGCATGGCCCCGATAACGCGGGGGCGGCCATGACACTGGCATAAATAGGACAAGCAAGACACAGGCCCCGCCGTATGGCGGGGCCTTCACGGATGCTTCCTTATGCTGCCTCGGCCGCGAGGACAAGCCTCTGGGCCAGGCGTTCTCGAATCCCGGGCCATTCCGAGTTCAGGATCGAGTAGTACGCCGTATCTCGGACAGTGTCATCCGCGCCCCTGCATTCCGCCCGGCGTATCCCGTCGAAATGCGCGCCCAAGGCGGCTATCGCGGCCAGGGACCTGTTGTTGCGTACGTCTGACTTGAGCGTGATGCGGTGGACGTTCCACGTCTCGAAGGCGTGCGAGAGCATCAGGTACTTGCTCTCCCGGTTCGCACCCGTGCCCTGGGCGGAGGCGCCCAGCCAGGTGTAACCGATGTCGGCCACGGACGGGACCTCGCCCACCGCGCCCCGCGTACCCGGCGGCCAGGGCATGGGGCCCTGCCAGTACTCCAGGTGCATGAGACGGGTGGCACCGACCACACGGTCGGTGTTCAGCCACCGGACGGCGAAGGGCAGCGTGCGGCCCTCCGCCTGCTCAGCCAGTGCGGCCTCCACATAGGAGACCATCTCGTCCCGGCCGGCCGGGACACGGGTGAAGGCATACGTGGAGCGGTCTTCACTCGCCGCGGCGACGAGGTCGTCGATCACCGCGAGGCTGAGAGGTTCCAGGCGCACGAGGCGCCCGGACAAGGTGACAAGAGCGGGCATGAGCACATGATGGAGGCTGCTCGGTATGGGAGAGAACAGCACTCGCCCACCATTCTTTGCAGCTTGTTGCAACCTGGGTATTCATGCAGGTCAACGGGCCGATTGCGGGGTCTCCGCACCGGCCCGTGGACAAAGTTTCGCCTAACTGTGACATGGCGTCGGCACGAGCGCCGGGTGCCGTTCACGCACCGGGCTCAGCCGCGCCAGCGAGAGCTCTGTCAAGCCCATCGACAGCTGGTCCAGATTGGCCGCGATCCACGGCAGCTGGAGCGGATCGGGGCTGGTCAGCGCGGCCAGCCGCTCCTCCGTGGTGTCCCCGTAGAGCAGGCTCACCGCGACACGTACCCGCGCGGCGGTGGGATCGTCGCCGAACGCGTGGCCGGGCAGCACACCGATGCCGTGCTCCTCGAGCAGCAGCCGGGTGATCTCGGCCGAGCCGCCGAGCCGCAGGTGGCTCAGGTCCGGGTAGAGGTAGAACCCCCCCTGGGGAGTGGGCACCGACGCGCCGATCTCCGTGAACCTGTCGCGTACCGCGCGGGCGAGAGTCCCGTGCAGCCGCTGGCTGCGCAGGATGCGCTCGACCAGCTCGGGCGGGTCGGTGAAGGCGTAGGCGGCGGCTTCCTGCACGGGAGCGGCCGGGGCGGACCAGATCTCGCTCGCCACCGCGAGCAGTCTGGCGCGCAGGTCGTACGCCTCGTCGGGCAGCCTGGCCACGCCGATCCGCCAGCCGCCCAGCGCCAGGCTCTTGCTGAGCCCGGTGGTGACGACCGTGCGCTCGGGCGCCAGGTCCGCGGGCGAGGTGAACGGAAGCAGGGGGTCGTGCAGCAGGTCCCGGTAGATCTCGTCCGAGATGATGTACAGGTCGAGCTCGCGGGCGACCTCCACCAGGCGTTGGATGGTCTGCGGCGGCGCGAGGCGTCCGGTGGGGTTGTCGGGCAGCGTCACGAGCACCGAGCGGACGGTCCGGCCCTGGGCGCGAGCGTGCAGCACGGCCGAGGTCACCCGCTCCGGATCCGGTACGCCGCCCTGTCCCTGCGGGGGTGCGACCATGATCGGACGGGCGCCGACGAGGTCGGCCTGCGCCGCGTAGCTGACCCAGCTGGGCATGGGCAGGACGATGTCGCCGCCGATGGCCAGCAGCACGCCGTACAGCAGTGACTTGCTGCCGGGGCCGCAGACGACCAGTTCGGGGTCGGTGGGGAGCCCCCGTCGTGTCCAGTAGCCCGCCGCCGCGTCCCGTAGGTCGGCCGCCCCCGCGACCGGCCCGTAGCCGTTGCGCTCGGATGCGGCGACCAGCTTGTCGCGCAGCGCCGGGTGGACGGGCAGGCCGGCCTCACCGAACGCGAGGTGCAGCACCCGTTCCCCGGCGCGCCGTCTTCGCTCGATGTCTTCGTTGGTCGCCAGAGTGGCGGAGAGGGTAACCGTCATGTTTGTCACGTTCCCAGCGTGGTTGGATGAAGGCATCACCACAAGCGAGGCTTTTTGTGGGTGGGCGGAAGGAAGTCCGATGCTCGAATTGCGGCGCTTGGTGCTGATCTGCGAATTTGCCCGTCGGGGCAGCATCTCGGCGACCGCCGAGTCGTTGGGGTACAGTCCCTCCGCCGTGTCCCAGCAGCTGGCGGCCCTCGAACGTGAGACCGGAACCGCGCTGATCGACCGGACCGCGCGCAGCGCCGAGCTGACCGACGCGGGCCGCCGCCTGGTGATCCACGGCGAACGCATTCTGTCCATGGTCGAAGAGGCCGAATCCGACCTTTCGGCCCACGCGGGCACGCCGTCCGGCCGAGTGGTGGTGACCGCCTTCCCCACGGCGGCGGTCGCGTTCGCGCCCGCGCTGGCCCGCTCGCTGCGCCGCTACACCGAGCTGACGCTCAGGCTCGGCCAGAGCCGGTCGGGGCGGGGCATGCGGGAGGTGCAGGCGGGCGAGGTGGACATCGCGCTCGTCGACGACTGGTACGGCCGGGTCGGCGACAGCGACAGCCTCCGGACGTTCCCGCTGCTGAACGACCCGCTGGTGCTGGTGGTGCCGCGCAAGCACCGGCTGGCCGACCCCGAGGTGCCCCTGGACCTGCGCGAGCTGCGTGACGAGCCGTGGATGGCCACGCCGGACGGGGAGCCGTCGCGCCTCGCCGTCGACCGGCTCTTCGTGGACGTGGGCGGTACCCGGCCGACGCCGTGGGAGTTCGAAGGGCTGGGCACGATCCTGTCGCTGGTCGCCAAGGGCATCGGGATCGCCGCCGTGCCCGCGCTCGCGCTGGCCGCCGGCGTGCGCGGCATCGCCGTACGCCAGTTCCCCGGCAATCCGGTGGGCCGCGAGGTACGGGCCGTCGCGCGCGGCTCCAGCGTCCACCGGCCGTCGGTGTCGGTGACGCTGCGGGCCATCCACGTCGCCGCGCGCTATCTCGCCGCCGATCTGGATCCGGTATCGCTCGCGGAGCGATAACGTCTGGTGCCCATGGCGCCCACCTATGACATTGAGCACCTGCTGCTCTCCCAGCGCAGCACGACCACGGTCGCGGGCCTCGACGAGGTGGGCCGGGGCGCGTGGGCCGGTCCCGTGACGGTGTGCGCCGTCATCACCGACTTGTCGGACCCGCCCGCCGGGCTGACGGACTCCAAGCAGCTGTCCGCCGCCAAGCGCGGAACCGTGGCCGCTTCTCTGGAGTCCTGGGCTGTGGGCATCGGCTTCGGTGACGCCTCCCACGCCGAGGTCGACGAGCTCGGCATGACGGAGGCCCTGCGCCGCGCCGCCCGCCGCGCCCTGGCCGCCCTCCCCGTGCGGCCCGACGCGCTGATCCTCGACGGCTCGCACGACTACATCGGGGCTCCGTGGCCGGTACGCCTGGAGGTCAAGGGCGACTCGGCCAGCATCTCGGTGGCGGCGGCCTCGGTTCTGGCCAAGGTGCGGCGTGACGCGTACATGGGGACGATCGGGTGCGAGGAGTACGGGTTCGCGGACAACGCCGGTTATCCGTCACCGGTGCACCAGGAGGCGCTGGCCCGGCTGGGGCCTACAGAGCATCATCGGCTGTCGTGGTCGTACCTGGACGATCTGCCCCGCTGGCGCCACCTCAAGAGGCACCGGGACCCGGCGGTGGGTGAGGGGCAGGCGAGCCTCTTCGGTTAGTAGCGTGCAGCGGGTGGGAATCACAGACGGTCCGGCGAGTCGGTCGCCCCCGCGCATCGACTCGCGAAACCAGTGACCCTCGCGTGACAGGTGACTCCCTACTCGGCTTACTCGGCTTACTCGGCGGTGGGAGGCGACGGCTCCGCGTCCGTCCAGCCCGCGGCCAGCACCACCTCAGCCTTGGACCCCATACCCGAGGCGTGCGTGACCTCGTAGGACAGCACCATCGACGTGCTCGGATCGACGATCAGCCGGCCCCGGGTCGGCTTGTCGTGCTGGATCGGGAACGTGACCGCGACACCCGCCCTGCCCCGCGGATCCTTGGCGCCCTCCTCGACGGTGACCGTCGGCAAGTCGGCCAGCGCCCGATAGGCCGCCGCCCGTACGTCCGGCGAAACCGGCAACTCGTACAGCAGCGAAGCCAACGTGATCGGCAGACCGTCGTCGACGAAGCTCTTTTCGTCGACACCGGCCCTGATCGCCTGAAGCACCCGCTCCTTCAAAGCAGCGGGGGCGGCGGGCAGTGCCTTCACCTGCTCAAGGGTGAGGTCCTCACCGGCGAGCCGGAACCGTCCCCCCTCCTTTACGGGCGTGAGCCGGCTCTCGCCCTCCGATGTGGAGAAGCGACCGTCCTCGACCTTCCACTCGGTGGGAGCGCCGTCACGGCGCCAGGCTGCTTGGTCAAGCGGGCGCGCGGGCAGTTCCTTGAGGCCCGTCCAGGCCCGCCCGTCGTCCGAAACCCACTGCTCGACCAGCCGCGAACTCTCCAGTCGGTACGTGTTGCCGTTCTTGCCGTGCAGCTTGTCAGGACGGATCGTGTACAGCCGCTTGACGTGCCAGTACTCGCCGGTCGGAGCCGACTTGGCCTTGGTCGCGGCGGCCAGCAGGATCGAATGGCCGGAAAGCGCGGTTCGCGTGGGCTGCTCATCAGTGCGTAGGGCGGGGCCGACCACGATGGCGGCGGCCAGCGCGGCGGCGGCGGTGAGTCCCACCACGCCGGCCTTCCACGGCAGCCGACGTCTGGTACGTGCCCGCATCCTCGTTTCGACCCTGGCCTTGGCGAACGGGTCCGCGGGGAGATCGTCGTACAGGCTGCGAACCGAGGTCAGCTCCTGCGGGGTCAGTTCGTCCACGCTATGCCTCCATGGGGTTGGCGCCACCCAGAGCGGCGCGAAGCTTGGTCCTGGCACGGCTCAACCGAGATCCGACCGTGCCGTACGAGATGCCGAGCGCGACGGCGATCTCCTGGTGGGACAATCCGGCCAAAGCCATGAGCAGCAGCACGTCCCGCTCACCCTGTCCGAGTGAGGCGATGGCCGAGGCGAGAGCCGGTCGCAGGCTTTGGGCGCTGACCTGGTCCGTCACACGCTCCTCAGGTCCGGGAAAGTCGGCTCCGGGGCCGTGCCGCTGTCTGGCACGTAACGCTCTGACCTCGGATCGGCGTTGTTTGCCGACGAGATTGGTGGCGATGCCGTACAGCCAGGTCCGGACGCTGGCCCTGGTGGAGTCATAGCGCTCCCGTTTACGGAACGCCGCCAGGAATGTCTCCGCTACCACGTCCTCGGCTTGGGCCGGGCCGAGGCGTTGGGCGACATACCTGAAGATCTCCTCGAAGTAGGTGTCGAAGATGCCAGGGAAGTCGCCGAGCGACTCCTCCGGCGAACCTTCGACTCGTGCCGCTGTCATCTGGAGCCTTTCGTCAGCGGATGGCGGTCATGGGATATCACCCGCTGACGCGATTCACTTTCCATCCGGCTCCAGCCCGTACCCGAGCCCCACCACAGCCACAACGAACCCGGCTGCCCGGCCGGGGCCTGGAAGACCGATGGCAGCTACTCGTCGCCCTGAACAGTGTTCCGACCCCGAAGAATCAACCATCATCGATGGGATGAGAATCGGGATTTTTCTGATCGTGGCCCGATTTCCGGACCAGAAATCAGAGCAGGTGCTGGCGAACGCCCTCGACCTCATCGTGGCGGCCGAGGAGGCCGGGTTCGCCGATGCCTGGATCGCCGAGCACCATTTCATGTCCTACGGCGTCTGCCCCTCCGCCACCACCCTGGCGGCTGTGGCGATCGGCAGGACCAGCCGCATCGGCCTCGGCACCGCCGTGAGCGTCCTGTCCACCCAGCATCCGATCGCCCTGGCCGAACAGGCGGCCATGCTGCACCACCTGTCGGACGGCCGCTTCACGCTGGGCGTCGGGAGGGGCGGCCCGTGGGTGGACCTGGAGGTGTTCGGCACCGGGCTGGAGCGCTTCGAGCAGGGCTTCGAGGAGTCGCTGGACGTACTGCTCGCCGCGCTCTCCGGGGAGCGGGTGTCGGCGGCGGGGGAGTTCTTCAGCTTCCGTGAAGTGCCGCTGGTCCCGCCGGCCAGGCTGCGCCCGGTCCTGGCCTGCACCTCGCCGCCGACCGTGGCACTGGCCGCGAAGCGCGGCCTCCCGATGCTGCTCGGCATGCACATCGACGATCGGCAGAAGAGCGCGATGATCGCCATGTACGCCTCTCACGGGGGAACGCCTCAAGCCCACGTGGCAGCTGCCGTCGCCCACGTGGCGAACTCCACCGCCGAAGCCCGAAACGAGCTGAAGGAGTCCCTGCCGCGCTGGCTGACGCCCGGCCTGGCCGGCTATGTACCGGTGGACCACAGAGAACCACCATCACGGGATATTTCGGCATACGCAGACTTCCTGACCCGCGTCCACCCGGTCGGCTCACCGGCCCACTGCGTGGAGTCGATCCTGCGCACCTCGGAAGCCACCGGAATCCAGCACCTCATCCTCATGGTCGAGGGAATCGGCGACCATCAGCGCACTCTGGAGAACATCCGTCGCCTCGGGGAAGAGGTGCTACCTCAGGTCACCGGCTGAGGGCCGAAAGGAGGCGAATGATCGTCACTTTACGTGCTCGTGATGTAACAATGAGTGTCATGCCGTCCCCCCGACATGACACTCTCATCAAGCTGTTCGCCGATCGCCCTCAACTGGCGGTGGAGATCCTGCGTGACTTCCTGGGGGCGGACCTGCCCGCCACTCCGCTGATCCGGCG